>NZ_JBITFE010000002.1:0-721278 GCF_044455745.1 Streptomyces sp. NPDC051136
CCCCGGCGGCCCCCCCCGCCCCCCCCCGTTCCGCGGGGGGCGGGCCCCGCGCCCCCCCCGCCTCTCCCCGGGTGGGTGGGGGGGGGGGGGGGGGGGGGGGGGGGCGCCCCCCCCCCCCCCCCCCCCGCCACTGCTTCGGACCGTTACAGGCGGCCTGTCGTTTTGAGTTCGAGATACGCGTCCGCGAGTGCCGGCGGCAGGTCGTCCGGGATCGCGTCGACGACCGTCACACCGTGCCGTCGGAGCTGGTCGGCGATGCGGCGGCGTTCTGTTCGGGCCTGTGCGGCCGCTGCGGCTTCGTACACGGCATCCGTGTGGCCCCGGGCGTCGGCCATTCTTGCCACGTGCGGGTCGGCCACCGAGGCCACGACGACGGTGTGGCGCTGGGTCAGCTGCGGCAGGACGGGGAGTAGTCCCTCCTCGACCGGGGCCGCGTCGAGCGTCGTGAACAGGACGATCAGGGACCGGCGGGGCGCGGACCGGAGCGCGGTGGCGGTGAGGCCGCGTGCGTCGGTTTCCACCAGCTCCGGTTCCAAGGTCGCCATGGCGTTGACCAGGGACGGAAGGACGTCTCCCGCCGTGCGGCCCTGGAGCAGGGAACGTACCCGGCGGTCGTAGGCGAGGAGGTCGACACGGTCGCCGGCGCGGGAGGCCAGGGCGGCGAGGAGCAGCGCGGCGTCCATGGAGGCGTCGAGGCGAGGGGCATCGCCCACACGGCCCGCCGAGGTTCGTCCGGTGTCGAGGACGAGCAGGATGTGCCGGTCCCGTTCAGGGCGCCAGGTGCGTACCGCGACGGTGGACTGGCGTGCCGTGGCCCGCCAGTCGATGGAACGCGTGTCGTCGCCGGGGACGTACTCGCGCAGGCTGTCGAACTCCGTGCCCTCGCCGCGGGTGAGGACGCTGGTGCGGCCGTCGAGTTCGCGCAGGCGGGACAGCTTGGAGGGGAGGTGCTTGCGGCTTGTGAACGGGGGCAGGACGCGCACGGTCCAGGGAACCCGGTGGGTGCCTTGGCGGGCGAACAGGCCCAGGGGGCCGTACGAGCGGATCGTGACGCGGTCCGCGTGGCGGTCGCCGCGACGGGTGGGGCGCAGGCGGGTGGTGATGCGCCGGCGTTCGCCGGCGGGCACCGCGATGGTGTGGCGGGAGGCCGCCGTCTCGGTGCCGGACTGCCAGCTGCTGGGTGGCCACGCGTCGCGCAGACGGGCCCGGAGCGGGCGGCCGGACGGGTTGGTGACCGTCAAGGTGACGTCGGCGGTGTCACCCAGACGGGCGGAAGTGTCGCCGGAGCGGGACAGGCGGAGGCGCCGTACGGGGGCGGCCAGGGCGAAGTCGCAGGCGCAGGCGGCGGCCAGCGGGACGTTGACCGCGAGGATGCCCGTCCAGCCGGGGGCCCAGATGCCGACGGGGACGGAGCCGAGGGCCGCGATGAGAGCGGCGCGTCCGGTGAGTGCCATCAGCGGGGGACGGGGACGTGGGCGAGGATCGCGTTGATGACCGAGTCCGTGGTCACGCCCTCCATCTCCGCCTCCGGGCGGAGCTGGACGCGGTGCCGCAGGGTGGGCAGGGCCAGGGCCTTCACGTCGTCCGGGGTGACGTAGTCGCGGCCCGTGAGCCAGGCCCAGGCGCGGGAGGTCGACAGCAGCGCGGTGGCTCCGCGCGGGGAGACGCCGAGGGTGAGGGACGGCGACTCGCGGGTGGCGCGGCAGATGTCGACGACGTAGGCCGTGATCTCGGGGGAGACGGTCGTCTTGGCCGCCTCGGCGCGGGCGGCCTCCAGGTCGGCGGCGGCGGCGACGGGGCGTACGCCGGCGGCGTGCAGGTCGCGCGGGTTGAACCCGGCGGCGTGGCGGGTGAGGACGTCGATCTCGTCCTGGCGGGTGGGCAGGGGGACGGTCAGTTTGAGGAGGAAGCGGTCCAGCTGGGCTTCCGGGAGGGGGTACGTGCCCTCGTACTCGACCGGGTTCTGGGTGGCCGCGACGAGGAACGGCTCGGGCAGCGGGCGGGGCGTGCCGTCCACGGTGACCTGGCGTTCCTCCATGGCTTCGAGGAGGGACGACTGGGTTTTCGGGGGCGTGCGGTTGATCTCGTCGGCGAGCAGCAGGTTGGTGAAGACCGGCCCCGGCTGGAAGGAGAACTCGGTGCTGCGGGCGTCGTAGACCAGGGAGCCGGTGACGTCGCTCGGCATCAGGTCGGGGGTGAACTGGACGCGTTTGGTGTCGAGTTCGGTGGCCGCGGCGAGTGTGCGGACGAGCAGCGTCTTGGCGACTCCGGGGACACCTTCGAGCAGGACGTGGCCCCGGCACAGGAGCGCGACGACGAGACCGGTCACGGCGGCGTCCTGGCCGACCACGGCCTTGGCGATCTCGGCGCGCAGGGCTTCGAGGGCGGCGCGGGCGTCGCCCGGGGCCGCGGTCTGCCCGGCGTTGTCAGTGGTCGGGTCCATCATGGACGGCGTACCTCTCTTTCGAGGGCGTCGAGTTGGTCGGCGAGTGCGATCAGGGCCGCGTCGTCGCCGGGCGGCGGGCCGAAGAGGAGGGCGTGCAGGGTCTGTCCGTCGCCGGGTGCGCCGTGCAGGTGCGCGGACAGGGCGGGGAGCAGGAACTCGGGTGTGTGCGCCCGGGTGACGGGGATGCCGACGAGGGGAGCGAGGCGGGTGCGGGTGGCGGAGCGAAGAGCGGTGGCGGCGCGGTCGCGGGCGTTCGCCTTGCGGTAGAGGCGGGCGCGGCCTTCGACGGTTTCGGAGGCGCGGATCGCGACGGGGAGTTTTTCGGGCACCAGCGGGCCCAGTCGGCGTGCCCGCCACAGGGCGGCGAGGGCGGCGGCGATGAAGAGCTGCAGGGCGCCCCAGAGCCAGCCCGAGGGGAGCAGGTCGAAGAAGCTGCGTTCCTCGTCCGGGCCCGGTACGTCGGAGAGGGAGGGGAGGTACCAGACCAGATGGTCGCGGGAGCCGAGGAGTTGAAGGGCGAGCGAGGCGTTGCCGTGCTCGTCGAGGTGGTTGTTGAGAAGGATGTCGCGGGCGCCGAGGACGACGGTGTCGCCCTGGGCGAGGCCCGGGGACGCCTTCGCGGAGGCGTCGGGGACGCGCAGCAGGGTGGCCAGGCGGCGGCTGGGATAGCAGGCGTCGGCTTCGAGGTGGGTGCTGTAACGGATGCCGCCCGTGTCGGCGTTGCCCGCGCGGCGGGCGGCGGGCAGGTCGCAGGCGGGGGCCAGCGTGGAGTCGAAGCTGAGCGCGGGGTCGGCGGTGACGCCGGGGATGAGGCGTTCGACGGCGCCGCCGCCGGGAGCGACGAGGACGGTGCGTCCCCCGGAGCCGGTCGTCGCCGAGTGGAGTCGGTCCTGCTCACGCCCCGTCAGGAGGTCGGGGGCGGCGATCAGCAGGGTGGTGTCCGGTCCGGCCGCGGACCGCGCTTCCTCCGGGGTGGTGACCACGCGCGTGGAGATCCCCCGGGCGGCGAGGAGTTCGGCGACGGCGCGGCTGCCGTAGGGGTCGGCGGAGCGCGGGTCGAGTTCGCCGTGCCGGGCGTCGGAGCGGACGACGGCGATCGTGACGGCTCCGACGAGCAGCAGGGCGAGCGCGAGCGCGATGCCCCGCGCGCGGGTCCACACCTGGCGGGCGGTGGGCGAGGCCGCGGTGCTGGGGAGCGTGGCCTCGGTGGTCATTCGGCGGCTCCCCGGCGGGTGTCCCGGTCCGCGTCCCCCGTGGGGCCGCCGGTCGTGCTGCTCGCCAGGTGCGGCTTGCTGCGTTCCAGGTCGTGGTCGAGTTCGGTGAGGCGCCGGTACGAGTCTTCGCTGCCGGGCCGGCCGCCGTACGCCACGTCGTCGAAGTCCCGCGCGGCGGTACGCAGTCGGTCTCTGTGGGCGGGCAGGGCGCGGCCCGCCTCGGTGGCGGCCTCGTCGGCGGTGCGGCCCGGGCGGATGTCGAGCAGGGCGCGTTCCTCCAGGGCGCGGACGACGGCCCGCATGCGTTCCTGCACGGCCTGGTTCCAGTGTCCTGCGGCGGCGTGGGCCTGGGCGGCGGCGCGGTGGTCGGCGGCGCTGCGGGGACGGTCGTCGAAGAGGGTGGGGGCGGAGACGGCGCCCCGGCGCGGGGTGCCCAGGCGCCACCAGAGGGCGCCCAGCACGGCCAGTACGGCCACGATGACGACGACCAGGCCGAGCGTCCCGCCGGGTGTCGCGGTGGACGCCTTGCCGAACAGCTCTTCGACCCAGTCCCAGAAGGTACTCAGAGCCCGCTGGAACCAGCCGGGATCGCTCTCGTGGTACATCCCCTTGGACAGCTCGCGCCGTGCGGCCTCCCGCGCCGGGTCGCGCGGGATCGTCACCGGCGGTTCGTCGCCGGAACGCGGCCGTGACAGCACCCCCGTGAGCATTCCCCCCGTCGGACTCACCGCATCAGCTCCCCGGGACGGCGCCGGATGCGCCGGGGCCCCGGGTGCCGGCGGCGCGGGCCAGTTCGAGGTCGAGGGCCTCGCGGCGGATGCGCTGGTCGATGTAGAGCAGCACGGTCACGCCCGCCGTGATCGGGAAGGTGATCATGGAGCCGATCACCGAGCCGATGCCGCTGACGACGAGGAACGTCCAGCCGAGGTCGCCGGTGCCCTCCAGGAAGCCGCCGACGCCGTCGCCGCCGAGGGCCGCGGCGAGGAAGGTGAAGGGGATGACGATGATCGAGGCGACGACGTTGGCGATGACCGTGGCGAGCAGCTGGATGCCGAAGACGCGCCACCAGGAGCCGCGCACCAGCTTCACCGAGCGGCCGAGCGCCTTCTTGACGCCCTGCTTCTCCAGCATCAGCGCGGGGGAGGCGAGCGAGAAGCGGACCATGAGCCACACCGCGACGACGCAGCCCACGAGGAAGCCCAGGGCGGCCAGGGCGACGCCGGCCCCGCCGCCCGCGGTGGCCGTGACGATCAGGCCGGGTGCCATGCCGGCCGTGAGGAGTCCGGCGACGATGAGCAGCAGCAGGAGGATCAGGCCGAACAGCTTCAGCACCTGGGGGCGGGAGTCCCGCCAGGCCTGATCGGTGGTCACCGGCTTGCCGAGCACGGCGCGGCTGGTGACGGTGGTGAGCAGCGCGGTGGCCAGCACGGTGCCGATCAGGGAGATCAGGAAGACGACCCCCGAGTTGATCGTGGTGTCGGCCAGCGCGTCGCCGAGTTCGCTCAGGGTGGCGTCGGGGTCGTTGAGGACGTCGGTGCTGGTGTCGTCCAGGACGAGGCCCCGGAGCAGCACGACGACGATCTCGGTGAGGACGGCGACGGTCAGGGAGATGCCGAGGACGGTGCGCCAGTAGGTGCGCATGGTGGAGACGGCGCCGTCGAGGATCTCGCCGACGCCGAGCGGGCGGAGCGGGACCACCCCGGGCTTGGCCGCGGGCGGGGGCCCGCCCCAGCCGCCTCCCCAGCCGCCGTGTCCACCGGGGGCGCCGTAGCCCCCGTGGCCCCCGTGGCCGCCTCCGGGGGGCCCGGGCGGCGGGGTGCCCCAGCCCGGGCCGGGCGGGGGCGGGGCCTGGCCCTGGTCGGCGGGGGCGGTGGGTGCGGACCACCGGCCGGCGGGCGGCTGCTCCTTGGACCACTTCGTGCCGGGGCTCGTCGGTTCCGCATCCGGCCGGTCAGCGGGCGTCGCGGGCCGATCGGCGCCGGCGGGGCGGTCGGCGGGCTCGGCGGGGCCGGACGCGCCGGGCTCCGGCCCGTCGGACGGGGCGGATCCGGGCGATGCCCAGCCCGGAGTGTCGTTCATCGTCGCTCCTTCACGGTGCCCGTCCGCGGTCGCGGCGGCAGGTTGGCAGCCATCGTGCCATGGGGGCGTCGGGTGCGGACCGGGCGCGGTAGGGGCTGCGCACCTTCAATTGTCCGTCGTACAGGGGGCAGACTGACCGCATGGCTGATCGAAGCGCGCGAAGCGGCGAGGGCAACCGGCCGACCGGGATACCGGTGCTCCGCTGGGAGGAACCCCCCGAGGGTCCGGTGCTGGTGCTGCTGGACCAGACCAGGCTGCCCGCCGAGGAGGTCGAGCTGGTCTGCACGGACGCGGCCGCGCTCGTCGAGGCGATCCGTTCGCTCGCCGTGCGCGGGGCGCCGCTGCTGGGCATCGCGGGCGCCTACGGAGTCGCGCTCGCCGCCGTCCGGGGCTTCGAGGTCGAGGAGGCCGCGGCGGCGCTGGCGGGTGCCCGTCCCACCGCGGTGAACCTCGCCGTGGGGGTGCGCCGGGCGCAGGCCGCCCACCGGGAGGCGCTCGCCAGGACCGGTGACGCCCGGCAGGCCGCCGAGGCGGCGCTGTCCGCGGCGCGGGCGCTGCACCGGGAGGACGCCGCGGCCAGCGAGCGGATGGCCGCGCACGGGCTGGCGCTGCTCGACGAGCTGCTGCCCGCCGGAGGGCACCGCGTCCTCACGCACTGCAACACCGGTTCGCTGGTCTCGGGCGGTGAGGGGACCGCGTTCGCGGTGGCCCTCGCGGCGCACCGGTCGGGGCGGCTGCGACGCCTGTGGGTGGACGAAACGCGTCCCTTGCTGCAAGGTGCTCGCCTGACGGCATACGAGGCGGCCCGCAACGACATGGCGTACACCTTGCTCACCGACAACGCGGCGGGTTCGCTGTTCGCGGCGGGCGAGGTGGACGCGGTGCTGATCGGCGCGGACCGCATCGCGGCCGACGGTTCGGTGGCGAACAAGGTGGGGAGCTATCCGCTCGCGGTGCTCGCGCGGTACCACCACGTGCCGTTCATCGTGGTGGCGCCGGCCACGACGGTGGATCCGGAGACGCCGGACGGGGCGTCCATCGAAGTGGAACAGCGCCCCGGATACGAGGTGACCGAGGTCACAGCGCCTCAGGTGCCGGTGGCGGGAGCGGGAGGCGGGATTCCGGTGGCACCCCTGGGGACCCAGGCGTACAACCCCGCCTTCGACGTGACTCCGCCCGAGCTGGTGACGGCGATCGTCACCGAGGACGGCGTGGTTTCGCCCGTGACGACCGAGGCCCTGGCCGCGCTGTGTGCCAGGTCACGCCAGGTAACGATTAGCTAATGGGATGATGTCGTTTATGAAGGGACGAGTCCTTGTCGTCGACGACGACACCGCACTGGCCGAGATGCTCGGCATTGTGCTGCGTGGTGAGGGTTTTGAGCCGTCTTTCGTAGCCGACGGCGACAAGGCGCTGGCCGCCTTCCGGGAGACCAAGCCCGACCTGGTGCTGCTCGACCTCATGCTGCCCGGCCGGGACGGCATCGAGGTGTGCCGCCTGATCAGGGCGGAGTCGGGTGTGCCGATCGTGATGCTGACGGCGAAGAGTGACACCGTCGACGTCGTGGTCGGTCTCGAGTCGGGCGCCGACGACTACATCGTGAAGCCGTTCAAGCCGAAGGAGCTGGTGGCCCGCATCCGGGCGCGCCTGCGGAGGTCGGAGGAGCCGGCGCCGGAACAGCTCGCCATAGGCGACCTGGTCATCGACGTGGCCGGTCACTCCGTGAAGCGGGACGGGCAGTCGATCGCGCTGACGCCGCTGGAGTTCGACCTGCTGGTGGCGCTGGCCCGCAAGCCGTGGCAGGTCTTCACGCGCGAGGTGCTCCTCGAGCAGGTCTGGGGCTACCGGCACGCCGCCGACACCCGGCTGGTCAACGTGCATGTCCAGCGGCTGCGCTCCAAGGTCGAGAAGGACCCGGAGAAGCCGGAGATCGTGGTGACCGTCCGCGGCGTCGGTTACAAGGCCGGACCGAGCTGACATGGCCAGGGACAGTGCCGTTTCGGCGCCCGGGTCCGAGGCCCGCGCCGGACGGCCTGTCGGCCACCGGGGCGCCGGTTCGCGCCTGAGCGCCGTGCTGGAGAGCGGGCTGCTGCACGGCGGGGTGCAGGGCAGCCCGGTGCTCCGGCTGTTCATGCGCTGGGTGCGCAGGCCCCTGCTGCCGGTGATGCGGCTGTGGCGGCGCAACATCCAGCTCAAGGTCGTCGCCACCACCCTGCTGATGTCGCTGGGCGTGGTGCTGCTGCTCGGCTTCGTGGTGATCGGGCAGGTCCGCAACGGCCTGCTGGACGCCAAGGTGAAGGCCTCCCAGAGCCAGGCCACCGGCGGCTTCACGGCGGCCAAGCAGAAGGCCGAGGAGGCGGCGAGCACCGGCGGCGACGACACGACCCCCGCGGACGGCCGCCCCTCGCAGAACGTCATCCAGTGGATGAGTGAACTCGTGAAGTCGCTCTCCAGCGGCGGCCAGAGCGCCTTCGACGTGGTCACCCTCCCGATGGGCGGCGAGAGCGGCAGCGGACGCGGTCCGCGCGCCTCCGGCTCGGTCGACTGGGCGGTCAGCGTCCCCGAGGACCTGCGGGAGCGGATCGACGGCGACACCGCCGCCGCCCAGAGCTACACCCGCATCGTCTACAACTCCGGCCAGGCGTCCCAGCCCGGACTGGTCATCGGCAAGCAGGTCAACGACCCGAACGGCGAGCCGTACCAGCTGTACTACCTCTTCCCGCTCACCCAGGAGGAGAAGTCGCTCAGCCTGGTCAGGGGCACCCTGGCGACGGCCGGGCTCTTCGTCGTCGTGCTGCTCGGGGCCATCGCCTGGCTCGTGGTGCGCCAGGTCGTCACGCCCGTACGGATGGCGGCGAGCATCGCCGAGCGGCTGTCCGCGGGCCGGCTTCAGGAACGTATGAAGGTCACCGGTGAGGACGACATCGCCCGGCTCGGTGAGGCCTTCAACAAGATGGCCCAGAACCTCCAGCTCAAGATCAGTCAGCTGGAGGACCTGTCGCGGATGCAGCGGCGGTTCGTCTCGGACGTGTCGCACGAGCTGCGGACGCCGCTGACCACCGTACGGATGGCGGCCGACGTCATCCACGACGCGCGCGTGGACTTCGATCCGGTGACCGCGCGGTCGGCCGAGCTGCTCGCCGACCAGCTGGACCGGTTCGAGACGCTGCTCGCCGACCTGCTGGAGATCAGCCGCTTCGACGCGGGCGCCGCGGCCCTGGAGGCCGAGCCGATAGACCTCAGGGACGTCGTCCGGCGCGTCGTCAGCGGCGCGGAGCCGCTCGCCGAGCGCAAGGGGACGCGGATACGCGTCCTGGGCGACCAGCAGCCCGTCGTCGCCGAGGCCGACGCCCGGCGTGTCGAGCGCGTGCTGCGCAACCTCGTCGTCAACGCCGTCGAGCATGGCGAGGGCCGGGACGTGGTCGTCAAGCTCGCCGCCGCCGGGGGCGCGGTCGCCGTCGCGGTGCGCGACTACGGCGTCGGGCTCAAGCCGGGCGAGGCCACCCGGGTCTTCAGCCGCTTCTGGCGGGCCGACCCGGCACGCGCGCGTACCACCGGCGGCACGGGGCTCGGACTGTCGATCGCCCTGGAGGACGCGCGGCTGCACGGCGGCTGGCTGCAGGCATGGGGCGAGCCCGGCGGCGGCTCGCAGTTCCGTCTGACGCTGCCCAGGACCGCGGACGAGCCGCTGCGGGGGTCGCCGATACCGCTGGAGCCGAAGGACTCGCGCCGTAATCGCGGGCTCCACGACGCGGGCCTGGGCGACCCCGCGGCGCCGCACGGCGCGCCGAAGGCGGTCGGTGTTCCGGCGCAGGCGGCGGCCGGACAGGGCTCCCCGGTGTCCGCGCGGGGGCCGATAACGCCGCGGCAGGCCACGGTGGCCCCCACGGCCGATCCGACGGCCCTGCCCGGCAACGGCGCGCGCGTGGTGCCGAGGCCCGTGTCGGGCGCCCGGAGACAGGACGGCGAGCCGGCGCCGGGGGCGGGGAGCCGCCCGGAGGCCGGTCCCGAGGACTCGAGCAGGCAAGGGGAGGCATCTCGTGGGCGCTGACCGCGAGGGGAGCGGTCGGCGGCGGCCGGCACGGGTGTGGGCGTACACCGCCTGCGGCTTCGTCCTGCTGGCGGGCTGCGCGTCCATGCCCGACAGCGGGGACCTGCGGGGGGTGGAGTCCACGCCGCGGCAGGACCCGCAGGTGCGGGTGTTCGCGATGCCGCCGCAGGAGGACGACCCGCCCGCCGACATCGTGCAGGGTTTCCTGGAGGCGCTGACCAGCGACGATCCGCACTACGAGACGGCCCGGAAGTACCTGACCGGCGACGCCGCGAAGAACTGGCGGCCGGACCGGTCGGCGACGGTGCTCGCGGACGGACCCGGGACGATGTCGGACCACTCGGGCAACCGCGAGGACGCCAACGACTACTCGGTCAACCTGACCGGCACCAGGGTCGCCACGGTGGACGCGCAGCAGTCGTACGCGCCGGCCGAGGGCGCGTACCGCGAGTCGGTGCACCTCACCCGGGACGGCAAGACCAAGCAGTGGCGCATCGACGTGCTGCCGCAGGGCGTCGTCATGGGCAAGTCGGACTTCCAGCGCAACTACATGTCGGTCAACCGCTACTACTTCGCCTCGAACACCGCGACGCGGGCGGACGCCGGCACCGGACCGGTCCGGGAACCGGCCGCCGTCGCCGATCCCGTCTACGTCCGCCGACGCGTGGATCCGCTCACCCACGTGGTGCGTTCCCTGCTCGACGGGCCCACGAGCCTGCTGGACCCCGTCGTCAGGTCCAGCTTCCCGACCGGCACGGCGCTGGCGAAGAACGTCGGTCCGCTGACGCCCGACGACCGCAGCAGGCTGACCGTGCCGTTGAACGGCAAGGCGGCCGCGGCGGGCGACGGCAAGTGCGACGAGATGGCCGCGCAGCTCCTGTTCACGCTGCAGAACCTCACCCCCGCGGTGGAGGAGGTCGAGCTGCGCTCGGGCGACGAGCAGCTGTGCTCGCTCTCCGAGGACCGGGCCGAGACCGTCGCGACGCGCGGCTCGGCGCAGCGCCCCGACTACCTGTACTTCGTCGACGAGCAGGACCGCCTGGTGCACATCGCCGCCGGCAGCAACGGGACCCGGGCCGAACCGGTGCCCGGCCCCCTGGGCGAGGGACAGCGGCCCATGCGGTCGGTCGCCGTGTCGCGCGACGAGCACAGTGCGGCCGGGATCGGCCTCGACAGCAAGTCGCTCTACGTCGGTTCGCTGGTGTCGGGCGGTTCCCTCGGCGATCCCGTGCTGACCAGCGCGGGCAAGGCGGAGACCGATCGGCTGACCCCGCCCAGCTGGGACACGCAGGGCGACCTCTGGATCGCCGACCGCGACCCGGCGGACCCCCGGTTGCTGCTGCTGGAGAAGGGCGCGGGTGACCCGGTGGAGGTCCGGACGCCGGGCCTCGACGGGCGCGTGCAGGCCGTGCGGGTGGCCGCCGACGGGGTGCGGATCGCGCTGGTCGTGGAGAAGGACGGCAAGCGTTCGCTGCTCATCGGCCGGATCGAACGGGACGAGCGGGCCGGTGGACCGGCCGCGGTCACCGTCCTCGAACTGCGCTCCGCCACCCCCGAGCTGGAGGAGGTCACGGCCATGTCGTGGGCCGGTGACGCCCGCCTCGTGGTGGTCGGGCGCGAGCGCGGGGGCGTCCAGCAGATCGGGTACGTCCAGGTCGACGGCTCGACGCCGGAGGCCTCGGTGCCCGCGGCGCTGACCGGGGTCAAGGAGATCGCCGCGACCGAGGACGAGCGGTTGCCGCTGGTGGCGTACTCGGAGGATCTGATCGTGCGGCTGCCGTCCGGGCTCCAGTGGCAGAAGGTGACGGAAGGGACCGCGCCGGTCTATCCGGGGTGAGGCGGGGGCGGCCGGCCGTCGCGGGTGACGACGTTTTCCACAGGACGGCCTGCGGTGTCCTCCGCGTTTTCCACAGGCCTGGTGGGGTCTCGTCCGCTTGGGCACAGTGGTGGCCATGCGGGGATCACGAGCAGTGCGGAGATGGTGGACGGACCTCACGGACCTGGTGCTGCCGGCCGAGTGCGGAGGCTGCGGCCGGGAGCGTGCGGTGCTGTGTCCCGGGTGCCGCGCGGCCCTGAGCGGAGTGCCGCCGCGCCGGGTGCGTCCGGACCCGGAGCCGCCCGGCCTGCCTGTGGTGCACGCGTCCGCGCCCTACGCGGACGAGGTGCGGGCCGCGCTGCTGGCCCACAAGGAGCGCGGGGTGCTGGCCCTCGCGGCGCCGCTCGGCGCGGCACTGGCGGAAGCGGTGCGGGCGGGGCTTCGCGAGGTACGCGCGGCGGTCCGTGACGCGAGCGCTGATGCGGAAGCCGGTGACGAAAGTGCCGTACCGGCGTGGGGGCCGGTACTGCTCGTGCCGGTGCCGTCGGCGCGCGGGGCGGTGCGGAGGCGTGGCCACGACCCGGCGCGGCGGATCGCCCTCGCAGCGGCGGCGGAGTTGCGACGCACCGGGACGTCCGCCCGGGTGCTGAGCGTGCTGCGGCAGCGGTACGCCGTGGCGGACCAGTCGGGGCTCGACGCCACGCAGCGGGTGGACAACCTCGCCGGCGCGCTGGCGGTGGCCCCCGGCGGTGGCGGGTTGCTGGACGGCGGGGCGGTCGTCCTGGTCGACGACCTGATGACGACGGGGGCGTCCTTGTCCGAGGCCGCGCGTGCGGTGCGCGCGGCCGAGGGCGCCGCCGCTGAGTCGCGGGCGGGGCCGGGAACGTACGGGAGGGCGAGATCGGCTGTGTATCCGGCGGCGGCAGGGGAAGGCAGAGAGGAACGGAAGACCAGGCCCCGAATGGTGGGCCGGTACGGAGGCGGTGACGTGATCCGGGAAGCGATCTGCGCGGCAGTGGTTGCGGCTTCACCTAATTCCTTCGAAATAAACCGGAACTGACTGAGAAGTTTCGTCGTTGCAGGTAATGACAGGAGTAATTCACCGGAACGGAGGTACGGGGCGGTAGAGGGTGACGACATCCGTCCGGGCGAGATATGTTCGGTTGTGAGGCAAAGCCGCAGGCCACACCTCTCAAATCCGAATGCCGTGCTGCGGGTTTCACCGTCATCACCCGCACCGGTGGAGTGGAGATCTCGCCCGCGGGGGAGGAGGTGGACGTCACCGAGTCCGAGGTTCCGGGAGAGACCGGAGCCTGGTGCAAAAGGGAGATGCTCCGCCGTGGAAGCGGAGCGATCCGGGAACGGAGTTCTGCGTGGACATCGTCGTCAAGGGCCGCAAGACCGAGGTGCCCGAGCGGTTCCGGAAGCACGTGGCCGAGAAGCTGAAGCTGGAGAAGATCCAGAAGCTCGATGGCAAGGTGATCAGCCTCGACGTCGAGGTGTCCAAGGAGCCGAACCCCCGGCAGGCCGACCGCTGTGACCGAGTGGAGATCACCCTCCGCTCCCGCGGTCCGGTGATTCGGGCGGAGGCGGCGGCGAGCGACCCCTACGCGGCGCTCGACCTGGCGGCGGAGAAGCTCGGCGCACGGCTGCGCAAGCAGCACGACAAGCGCTTCTCGCGCCGTGGCGCGCGCCGGATCCCGGCGGCGGAGGTCGCCGACCACGTCCCCGACGCGGCGACGCTCAACGGGAACGGCGACGTCGTCCCGACGGAGAAGCAGGACGGCGTACCCACCAAGAAGATCGGCTCGCTGGAGGTCCAGGGCGACGGTCCGCTCGTCGTCCGGGAGAAGACCCACGTGGCCGCGCCCATGTCCCTCGACCAGGCGCTCTACGAGATGGAGCTGGTCGGGCACGACTTCTACCTGTTCGTCGACTCCGAGACGAAGGAACCCAGCGTCGTCTACCGGCGGCACGCCTACGACTACGGCGTGATCCACCTCACCACGGACACGATGGTCACCCAGGCGCACGCGCCCGACGCGGGCGACGCACTCGGCGGCTGACGCGCACCGCGGGAGACAGCGGACCGGTGCCCCTGGAGCGCATGTGTGCGCCCCCAGGGGCACCGGTGTGCCACGGTGCGCGCGGGTGTGCGACCCCATCGGTGCCCGTTCGGTCACCCCGCTGTCGGCCTGGCATGGAATCATGGCGGCAACGGCCCAACCGGTGGGTCGTTGCTCTGGGTTGGCGATGGCTCAGGACCTCGGGCCACAGCCTTCAGGGGGAGGAACGATGGCGGACAGTTTCGGACCGATGCGGGGCTCGGGCGTCGACCACGGGATCGACGACGGGGCCGTCGGCATGGGCCCGGACGCCGACGCCGGCTCCGCGCGCGAGGAGCCGATCAGGGTGCTGGTCGTCGACGACCACGCCCTCTTCCGTCGCGGCCTGGAGATCGTGCTCGCGGCCGAGGAGGACATCCAGGTCGTCGGCGAGGCAGGTGACGGCGCGGAGGCCGTGGAGAAGGCCGCCGATCTGCTGCCGGACATCATCCTGATGGATGTGCGGATGCCCAAGCGGGGCGGTATCGAGGCCTGCACCTCCATCAAGGAGGTCGCCCCCAGCGCGAAGATCATTATGCTGACGATCAGCGACGAGGAGGCCGACCTCTACGACGCGATCAAGGCGGGCGCGACCGGTTATCTCCTCAAGGAGATCTCCACGGACGAGGTGGCCACCGCCATTCGCGCGGTGGCCGACGGTCAGTCCCAGATCAGTCCGTCCATGGCGTCGAAACTGCTCACCGAGTTCAAGTCGATGATCCAGCGGACCGACGAACGCCGACTGGTGCCCGCGCCCCGGCTCACGGATCGCGAGCTGGAGGTCCTCAAGCTCGTGGCCACGGGAATGAACAACCGGGACATCGCCAAGGAACTGTTCATTTCCGAGAACACCGTGAAGAACCACGTGCGCAACATCCTGGAGAAACTGCAGCTGCACTCCAGGATGGAGGCCGTGGTGTACGCGATGCGGGAGAAGATTCTCGAGATCCGGTGACCCGGTGACCCGGTGATCCGGTGAGGCGGTCAGGCCAGCAGCCGGGCCACCTCCCGGGCGAGGGGCTCGCGCAGATCCGGCGTCTCGACCCGCTCCACGCGTACGTCCGTGCAGTCCACCCAGCTCGCCGCCTCGACCAGGGCCTGCGCCACCGCCGGGGCCGCCTTCCGGCCGTCCAGCGTGACCTGCTTCGCGACCAGCGTGCGCCCCTCGCGGGCCGGGTCCACGCGGCCGACGAGCCGGCCGCCGGCCAGGACCGGCATCGCGAAGTAGCCGTGCACCCGCTTCTGCTTGGGCACGTAGGCCTCCAGGCGGTGGATGAAGCCGAAGAGCCGCTCCGTGCGCGCCCGCTCCCAGACCAGGGAGTCGAAAGGGGAGAGCAGCGTCGTGCGGTGACGGCCGCGCGGGACCGTCTCCAGAGCCGCCGGGTCCGCCCAGGCCGGACGGCCCCAGCCCTGCACCGTGACCGGCACCAGACCCGAGTCGGCGATCACGGCGTCGACCTGCTCCGCCTTGAGCCGGTGGTAGTCCGCGATGTCCGCGCGCGTGCCGACGCCCAGGGACTGCCCGGCCAGGCGGACCAGGCGGCGCAGGCACTCGGTGTCGTCCAGGTCGTCGTGGAGCAGTGCGGCCGGGACGGCGCGCTCGGCCAGGTCGTACACCCGCTTCCAGCCGCGGCGTTCGACGCACACCACCTCGCCGTACATGAGGGCGCGCTCGACGGCGACCTTCGTGCCCGACCAGTCCCACCACTCGCTGGTCTTCTTCGCGCCGCCCAGATCCGTCGCGGTGAGCGGGCCCTCGGCACGGAGCTGCTTTATGACGCGGTCGTAGTCGCCCTCGGGGAGGTGCTGGTTCCAGTGCGGGCGGTCGCGGTACGCGCGGCGGCGGAAGGCGAAGTGGGGCCACTCCTCGATGGGGAGGATGCAGGCGGCGTGGGACCAGTACTCGAAGGCGTGCGTGTCCGTCCAGTAGGCCTCGTCGACCGTCCGGCGGCCGACCGCGCCCAGGCGGGCGTACGGGATGAGCTCGTGGGAGCGGGCGAGGACCGAGATGGTGTCGAGCTGCACCGCGCCCAGGTGACGGAGAACACCGCGGACGCCTGCGCGGCGGTCGGGGGCGCCGAGGAAGCCCTGTGCGCGGAGGGCGAGGCGGCGGGCCTCGTCTGCGGACAGTTCCGTGGCGGGGGGCGGGAGGGTCGTCATACGTCCGCACGATAGGGGGTGGGTCTGACAGCGGGGGCCGGAAAGTGGGGGAAGCGGTGCGGTGAAGTCGGGTGTGGGTGTTGGTGTTGGTGCGGGTGTGGGTGTGAGGGCGGGTGCGGGTTGGACGGGGGTGGGGTGGGTCTGTGGGCCGGCGTCGGCCGGGTGCCGCTGCGCCCACCCGTGCCGCCCCAGCGGCACGATTGCCCGCAGCTACGGCGGGGCGGGGGCGCGATTGCCCGCGGCTACGGCGGGGTGGGGGCACGGCTGCTCGTGGCTACGGCGGGGTGGGGGCGCGGCTGCCCGCGGCTATGGCGGGGTGGGGGGCACGACCAGTCGCAGCTAGGGCGCGGGGAGGTACGGGGACGTGGAGGGGAGGGCGAGGTCGGAGGGGAGGAGGGAGCCGATCCAGCTGTCGCGGCGTACGCCCCTGTTGTTGATCGCGGAGCGCAACGTGCCCTCCATGGTGAAGCCCGCGCGCTGGGCCACCGCGCGGGAGGCCGTGTTGCCGACCTCGGCGCGCCACTCCAGGCGGTCGACGGCCCGCTCGGTGAAGGCCCAGCGGGCGACGGCGACCGCGGCCTCGGTGACGTGGCCCCGGCCGCGGTGCTCCTTGGCGGCCCAGAACCCGATCTCGCCGACGCCCAGGGCGATCATCGTGACGCCGAGCATGCCCGCCAGGTCCCCGGCGGGGAGGAAGAGACCGAAGGTGTACATCGAGTCGTTCGCCCAGCCGTCGGGGGCCATCTGCTCCGTGAAGCCCCGCGCGTGCTCCGGGAGGTAGGGCGAGGGGATCGTCGTCCACCGCTGGACGTCGGGGTCCTGACAGGCGGCGTACACGGCGTCGGTGTCCTGCGGGCCGACCGTGCGCAGGACCAGGCGGTCGGTGGTGAGCGTGACGGGTTCCATCGGCCGATTCTGCGCGGCGCCCCGGGGCGGCGCCAATGTTTTGCCGTGCGTGAACATCCGGTCACCTCGCGTGCGATTCGCCGGAGGGCCCGGCACCATCCGCGGGGCCCGGACGTTGAAAGGGGTGACAGCGGACAGGAATGCTGGATGTGAGGAGCGGTCGGTCCCGTTGCGGCAGGCCTCCCGGGGCGGCGGGGTCCTCGCATACGATGGCCGTTGCTCAGTCCGTCACAGGAAACCGACCGTCCCAGGCCCGACCGGCAAGGAGACCAACCCCCGTGTCCGTCCTCTCCAAGATCATGCGTGCAGGCGAAGGCAAGATCCTGCGCAAGCTGCACCGCATCGCGGACCAGGTCAACTCCATCGAAGAGGACTTCGCTGACCTCTCCGACGCCGAGCTGAGGGCCCTCACCGACGAGTACAAGCAGCGCTACGCCGACGGTGAGAGCCTGGACGACCTGCTGCCCGAAGCCTTCGCCACCGTCCGTGAGGCCGCCAAGCGCGTCCTGGGCCAGCGCCACTACGACGTGCAGATCATGGGCGGCGCGGCCCTGCACATGGGGTACGTGGCCGAGATGAAGACCGGTGAGGGCAAGACCCTCGTCGGCACCCTGCCCGCCTACCTCAACGCCCTGTCCGGCGAGGGCGTGCACATCGTCACGGTCAACGACTACCTGGCCGAGCGCGACTCCGAGCTGATGGGCCGCGTCCACAAGTTCCTGGGCCTGAACGTCGGCTGCATCCTCGCCAACCAGACGCCGGCCCAGCGCCGCGAGATGTACGGCTGCGACATCACGTACGGCACGAACAACGAGTTCGGCTTCGACTACCTGCGCGACAACATGGCGTGGTCCAAGGACGAGCTCGTCCAGCGCGGCCACAACTTCGCCATCGTCGACGAGGTCGACTCCATCCTCGTCGACGAGGCCCGTACGCCGCTGATCATCTCCGGCCCGGCCGACCAGGCCACCAAGTGGTACGGCGACTTCGCCAAGCTGGTCACCCGGCTGAAGAAGGGCGAGGCCGGCAACACCCTCAAGGGCATCGAGGAGACCGGCGACTACGAGGTCGACGAGAAGAAGCGCACCGTCGCCATCCACGAGTCGGGCGTGTCCAAGGTCGAGGATTGGCTGGGCATCGACAACCTCTACGAGTCGGTGAACACCCCGCTGGTCGGCTACCTGAACAACGCCATCAAGGCCAAGGAACTGTTCAAGAAGGACAAGGACTACGTCGTCCTCGACGGCGAAGTCATGATCGTCGACGAGCACACCGGCCGTATCCTCGCCGGCCGCCGTTACAACGAGGGCATGCACCAGGCCATCGAGGCGAAGGAGGGGGTGGACATCAAGGACGAGAACCAGACGCTCGCCACGATCACCCTCCAGAACTTCTTCCGCCTCTACAAGCGCCACGACCACGACGGCAAGGAGCAGCCCGGTCTGTCCGGCATGACCGGTACGGCGATGACCGAGGCCGCCGAGTTCCACCAGATCTACAAGCTCGGCGTGGTGCCCATCCCGACCAACCGCCCCATGGTGCGCAAGGACCAGTCCGACCTGATCTACCGCACCGAGGTCGCGAAGTTCGAGGCGGTCGTCGACGACATCGAGGAGAAGCACCGCAAGGGTCAGCCGATCCTCGTCGGCACCACCTCCGTCGAGAAGTCCGAGTACCTCTCGCAGCAGCTCAGCAAGCGCGGCGTCCAGCACGAGGTGCTCAACGCCAAGCAGCACGACCGGGAGGCGACCATCGTCGCCCAGGCCGGCCGCAAGGGCTCGGTCACGGTGGCCACCAACATGGCCGGCCGCGGTACGGACATCAAGCTCGGCGGCAACCCCGAGGACCTCGCCGAGGCGGAGCTGCGCCAGCGCGGGCTGGACCCCGAGGAGCACATCGAGGAGTGGGCCGCGGCCCTGCCCGCCGCCCTGGAGCGGGCCGAGCAGGCGGTCAAGGCCGAGTTCGAAGAGGTCAAGGAGCTGGGCGGGCTCTACGTCCTGGGCACCGAGCGGCACGAGTCGCGCCGTATCGACAACCAGCTGCGCGGACGCAGCGGCCGTCAGGGCGACCCCGGCGAGTCCCGGTTCTACCTCTCTCTGGGCGACGACCTGATGCGGCTGTTCAAGGCCCAGATGGTCGAGCGCGTGATGTCCATGGCGAACGTGCCGGACGACGTGCCGATCGAGAACAAGATGGTCACGCGCGCGATCGCGTCCGCCCAGTCGCAGGTCGAGACGCAGAACTTCGAGACGCGCAAGAACGTCCTGAAGTACGACGAGGTCCTCAACCGCCAGCGTGAGGTCATCTACGGCGAGCGTCGCCGCGTCCTGGAGGGCGAGGACCTGCAGGAGCAGATCCAGCACTTCATGAACGACACGATCGACGCCTACGTGCAGGCCGAGACCGCCGAGGGCTTCCCGGAGGACTGGGACCTCGACCGGCTGTGGGGCGCCTTCAAGCAGCTCTATCCCGTGAAGGTCACCGTCGAGGAGCTGGAGGAGGCCGCGGGCGACCGCGCGGGCCTGACCGCCGACTACATCGCGGAGTCCATCAAGGACGACGTCATGGAGCAGTACGAGGCGCGCGAGAAGCAGCTCGGCTCCGAGATCATGCGCGAGCTGGAGCGCCGGGTCGTCCTCTCGGTCCTGGACCGCAAGTGGCGCGAGCACCTCTACGAGATGGACTACCTCCAGGAGGGCATCGGCCTGCGCGCGATGGCGCAGAAGGACCCGCTGGTCGAGTACCAGCGCGAGGGCTTCGACATGTTCCAGGCCATGATGGAGGGCATCAAGGAGGAGTCCGTCGGCTACCTGTTCAACCTGGAGGTCCAGGTCGAGCAGCAGGTCGAGGAGGTCCCCGTCGAGGACACGGCGCCGTCGCTCGACAAGGGCGCGCAGGACGCGGTCCCGGCCCAGGCGGGCGCCCGTCCGGAGATCCGGGCCAAGGGCCTCGACGCGCCGCAGCGCCGGGACCTGCACTTCTCCGCGCCGACCGTGGACGGCGAGGGCGGTGTCGTCGAGGGTGAGTTCACCGACGGCGAGGCCGGGCAGGCCCAGACCGACGGGCTCACGCGCGCGGAGCGCCGCAAGCAGGCCAAGGGCGGGCGGCGCCGCAAGAAGTGACGGCGCGGCGCCTGCGGACGCCGTAGCAGTGAGAAGGGCCGGTCACCCGGGGGTGGCCGGCCCTTCGGCCTGTTCCGGCGGTCGTGTTCTGGTGGTCGTGCTCTGGCGGCCGTGTTCCGGTGGTCGTGCTCTGGCGGCCGTGTTCCGGTGTTCGTGCTCAGGCGGTCGTGTTCCGGCGGTCGGGTGCCGTCCGTCGGCCGGGGCGGTCAGTCGTTGTCCGCGTGCGTCCGTCGGCGGCCGCCCAGTTCCACCGCCGTGCAGCGCCAGCGCAGGTCACGTCCCTGTTCCAGGCGGAACGCCAGGGCACGCAGGCGGTCGCCCGCGCCGATGCGCGCGAAGACCTCCAGGGCTCCCGGCCGGGGCTCGAAGTAGCCGATGTCGCGGACCACGGGGGCGGCGCCGCGGGTGCGCAGCGGGCCGCGTTCGGCGAGGTCGGCGAGATCGTCGTAGGCGTGGCCGACGGTGTGGCGGAGCATCGAGTGGACGGGGCGCCTGCCGCTGAGCACGCCGAGGAGCAGCTCGGCGAAGTGGTCGGTGGGACGCAGCTGTGGGACGGGACGGCGCGGGGTCTGCCCGGGGACGAGCGGCGCCGTGGCCGGGTGGGCCGAGCGCTTCACCGCCGGGGCGTCGAGCGGGCGCGTGGCGGGGACCGGGCGGCCGGAGACGCCCGCGGGTGAGGCCGGGCCCGTTCCGACGGCCCGGACCTGGCCGGGTGTGGGCGGCCGGGTGTCCGCCGGCCGGGTACGGGTCCGCTGGGACCGTCCGGGGGAGCCCGGCGGACGCCCGCCGGGTGCGGTGGCGCGCGTGGCGCGTCCGCCGGGCCTGCGGGGCGGCAGGCCGCCGGGTACGGGTGGCGGGGTCTCCGCCGGGTCGGCGGCTTCCGCGCCGGGCCTGCGGTGCGGCGGACCGGAGAACGCGGGGGCGAGGGCGTGGGCCCGGCCGTCCGGGGCGGTGCGGTCGTCCGGAGCGCTGCGGCTGAGCAACCGGGGCGTGGCGTCGGCGTCGGCGCCGTACGGCCGCGTGCCGGCGCGGCCGAGTGGCCGGGCCGTGGTGCCGGAGCCGACGCCGTGCGGTGCCGGTGAGGCGGAAGCGTCGTACGGCGCGGGTGAGGCGGACGAGCTGTACGGCGTCGGTGAGGCGGACGAGCTGTAGGGCCCCGGTGAGGCGGACGAGCTGTGCGGCGTCGGTGAGGCGGACGAGCCGTGCGGTCCGGGCGAGGCGGGCGAGCCGTTCGGTCCGGGGGAGGCCGGGGAGCCGTTCGGTCGGTTCAGGGGTGGACGGCTGGGGCGGAGCTGGGTCCTGGTCATGACCTTGCGCATGGGGGTCCCCGTTCGGCGGCCCGGGTGATACCGGACGGTAACTTCGCGGTCGGGGATCTTGTACGGGTTGGAAGGGCGGCGCGGCAAGGCGGCGGGCGAGCGCGCCGAGGGGGTAGGGAGATTCACTTATCCGAGTGATCGGGGTGCCCGGAGGGCCCGAACCGCCGTGGGTGGACCGGGTGAATTCCGGGCTCTCGGTGGACGCGTCGGACGCCGTGGGCGGGGACCCGAAAGGGGACACCCGCACGTATCCTGAAGGCTCTCCCGCCGGGCCACCGAGCGCTCCGGCGGCGTCCCGACCACGAAAGCGGCAGACTCATGCGCGTCTACGTCCCCCTGACCCTGTCCGGCCTCGCCGAGGCGCACCGGGCGCGGGAGCTGGGGGCCGGATCGCTCGTCGCCTACGCCGTCACTCCGGCGCTGCGCGAGTGGTACCGGTCGGACGACGTCGAGGAGCTGGAGTACGCCGCCCTGAACCGGGCCGCGCTGGCCTCGCTGCGGCTGCTGGCGGCCGACGGCGACGCGGCGCGGCGCCGGGTCGTGGTCGCCGCCGACGTGCCCGACGGCGCCGCCGCGGCCGGCCCGGACCGGGGATCGGACCCGGCGGCGCCGGGCGAGGTCCGGGTCGCCGGGCCGCTGCGGCTGGCCAAGGCGGCCGCGGTGCACGTCGACGCGGACGACGCGGAGGCGGACGTGCGCGCCGCGGCCGGGGCCCTCGCGGCGGCCGACGGCGGCGACGACGACGCCCAGGCCGTCGTGGACGGCGCGGAGGACCACGAGCTGCTCTGGTACGCGACGCAGGAGATCCCGAACCTGGTGTGACGCGGACCCCATCGCCACCGCGGCGCCCCGGTTGTCAGTGGCGACCGGTACGTTTTCGGGCATGGGGATGCAGACGGGCGCACACATCGTGTGGGACTGGAACGGCACGCTGTTCCACGACAACGACGCGATCATCGGGGCGACGAACGCGGCGTTCGCCGAGCTGGGGCTGGCGCCGATCACATTGGAGCGCTACCGGACGCTGTACTGCGTGCCGGTGCCGAAGTTCTACGAGCGGCTGATGGGCAGGATGCCCACCGACGCCGAGTGGGAGCTGATGGACGCCGCCTTCCAGCGCCACTACAGCGCGCACCGGGCGCGGTGCCGGCTCGCCGACGGCGTCACGGAGCTGCTCGCCGGATGGCGGTCGGCCGGGCGCAGCCAGTCGATCCTCAGCATGTACGGCCACGACGAGCTGGTGCCGCTGGTCCAGGGGCTCGGGATCGAGGCGCACTTCATACGCGTCGACGGGCGGACCGGTCCGTCCGGGGGCAGCAAGGCCGAGCACATGGTGCGGCACCTCGCGCAGCTGGCGCTGTCCGGGGTGGAGCCCGCGCGTACGGTGGTGATCGGCGACGCCGCGGACGACGCGGTGGCGGCGCGCCACGTGGGTGCAGGGGCCGTGCTGTACACCGGGGGATCGCACAGCCGGGCCAGCCTGGAGGGGATCGGGGTGCCGGTGGTGGACACGCTGGGGGAGGCCGTGGTGGTGGCGGAGCAGCTGGCGGGGTGACGGTGTCGCCCGGTGCGTCCGGCCCGCCGTTACCCGAGGGTAGCTGTGCGGAACGTCCAAGTCGTGAGCCCGCTTTTGTACACAAGCGGCTCATGACGGGGAGCCCGTGCGGGGCGATAGCCTTGTGGCGTGATCAGCGCGATAGCTCGCGGGGGCACTGGTGCCCCTGCCCTGCGCCCGGTACACACGGACGACATCCGTGCCCGGGCGGCGGTCGCTGATCCCCGCGGGCGGGACGGGGCGGCACAGACCCCCGTCGGGCCGCCGCACACGCCCCGGACGGTGACGGCGAGAGCGAAGTCACACCCGGCGGAAGCGGCGACATTGGCTGATATGCCCCCGCTCCTCTCATCTTGCGGCATAGCGTCGGAGCAGACCGGACACCCCGTGTCCCGACGTCATGCCGGAAGGCAGGAGACCGTACTTCCTTCTACGTCACGCAACGGCGCGCGACAGGAGTCAGAGGACAATGCAGACCAAGCTGGACGAAGCCAAGGCCGAGCTGCTCGAAAGGGCTGCGCGGGTAGCTGAGAACAGCCCGGTCGGGGGGCACCTACCGACTGGGTCGACGGGCGAGGGATCTCCGGGCACCCCGGACGGCCCGGACGGCACCCCGGACCACGCGTCCGTGGTCGCGTTCCTCCAGCGCTACTACCGGCACACCGCCCCGGAGGACCTGACCGACCGCGACCCGGTCGACGTCTTCGGAGCCGCCGTCTCGCACTACCGGCTGGCCGAGAACCGCCCGCAGGGCACGGCCAACGTCCGCGTGCACACCCCGACGGTCGAGGAGAACGGCTGGACGTGCAGTCACTCCGTCGTCGAGGTGGTCACCGACGACATGCCCTTCCTCGTCGACTCCGTGACCAACGAGCTGACCCGCCAGGGCCGTGGCATCCACGTCGTCGTCCACCCGCAGATCGTGGTGCGGCGCGACATCGCCGGCAAGCTCGTCGAGGTCCTCGCCGGACCGCCCACCGACGACCTGCCGCACGACGCGCACACCGAGTCCTGGATCCACGTCGAGATCGACCGCGAGACCGACCGCGGCGACCTGAAGCAGATCACCGCCGATCTGCTGCGCGTCCTGAACGACGTCCGCGAGACCGTCGAGGACTGGAGCAAGATGCGGGAGGCGGCCGTCCGCATCGCGGACCAGCTGCCGACCGAGGCCACCCCCGAGGACCTCCCCGCGCGGGAGCTGGAGGAGGCCCGCGAGCTGCTGCGCTGGCTGGCCGACGACCACTTCACCTTCCTCGGCTACCGCGAGTACCAGCTGCGCGAGGACGACTCCCTCGCCGCCGTCGCCGGCACCGGCCTCGGCATCCTGCGCTCCGACCCGCACCACGAGACCGACGAGAGCCACCCCGTCAGCCCCTCCTTCGAGCGGCTGCCCGCCGACGCCCGGGCCAAGGCCCGCGAGCACCGGCTGCTGGTCCTGACCAAGGCGAACAGCCGGGCCACCGTGCACCGGCCCTCGTACCTCGACTACGTCGGCGTCAAGAAGTTCGACGAGAACGGCAACGTGGTCGGCGAGCGGCGCTTCCTCGGCCTGTTCTCCTCCGCCGCGTACACCGAGTCCGTGCGCCGGGTGCCGGTCGTGCGGCGCAAGGTGGAGGAGGTGCTGGCGCGGGCCGGCTTCTCGCCCAACAGCCACGACGGCCGGGACCTGCTGCAGATCCTGGAGACGTACCCGCGCGACGAGATGTTCCAGACCTCGGTCGAGGAGCTGGAGCCGATCGTCACCTCCGTGCTCTACCTCCAGGAGCGGCGCCGCCTGCGCCTCTACCTGCGCCAGGACGAGTACGGCCGCTACTACTCGGCCCTCGTCTACCTCCCCCGCGACCGCTACACCACCGGGGTCCGGCTGCGGATCATCGACATCCTCAAGGAGGAGCTCGGCGGCACCAGCGTCGACTTCACGGCCTGGAACACCGAGTCGATCCTGTCCCGGCTGCACTTCGTGGTCCGCGTCCCGCAGGGCACCGAACTGCCGCACCTGTCCGACGCCGACAAGGAGCGCGTCGAGACCCGGCTCGTCGAGGCCGCCCGCTCCTGGGCCGACGGATTCGGCGAGGCGCTGACCGCCGAGGTCGGCGAGGAGCGCGCCGCGGAGCTGCTGCGCCACTACGGGTCCGCCTTCCCCGAGGGCTACAAGGCCGACCACGGCCCGCGGTCCGCGGTCGCCGACCTGGGCCACCTGGAGCAGCTCGACGAGGAGAAGACCTTCGCGCTGAGCCTGTACGAGCCGGTCGGCGCCGCCCCCGAGGAGCGGCGCTTCAAGATCTACCAGAAGGGCGGCACGGTCTCCCTGTCCGCCGTGCTGCCGGTGCTCAGCCGGCTCGGCGTCGAGGTCACCGACGAGCGGCCCTACGAGCTGCGCTGCGCGGACCGCACCACGGCCTGGATCTACGACTTCGGCCTGCGCATGCCCAAGGCGCCGGCCGGCGGCGTCGACTACCGCGGCGACGACGCCCGCGAGCGCGTCCAGGACGCCTTCGCCGCCACCTGGACCGGCAAGGCGGAGAACGACGGGTTCAACGCCCTCGTGCTCAGCGCCGGGCTGACCTGGCGGCAGGCGATGGTGCTGCGCGCGTACGCGAAGTACCTGCGGCAGGCCGGTTCGACGTTCAGCCAGGACTACATGGAGGACACCCTCCGCAACAACGTCCACACCACGCGGCTGCTCGTCTCCCTGTTCGAGGCGCGGATGGCGCCGGAGCGGCAGCGCGCCGGGCGCGAGATCGTCGACGCCCTGCTCGAAGAGGTCGACGCCGCCCTCGACCAGGTCGCCAGCCTCGACGAGGACCGGATCCTGCGGTCCTTCCTCACCGTCATCAAGGCGACGCTGCGGACCAACTTCTTCCAGAAGGCGAGCGGCGGCGTCCCGCACGACTACGTCTCCATGAAGTTCGACCCGCGGGCCATCCCCGACCTGCCCGCGCCGCGCCCGGCGTTCGAGATCTGGGTGTACTCGCCGCGCGTCGAGGGCGTGCACCTGCGCTTCGGCAAGGTCGCGCGCGGTGGCCTGCGCTGGTCGGACCGCCGGGAGGACTTCCGCACCGAGATCCTCGGCCTGGTCAAGGCGCAGATGGTGAAGAACACCGTCATCGTGCCGGTCGGCGCCAAGGGCGGCTTCGTCGCCAAGCAGCTGCCCGACCCGGGCGTGGACCGCGACGCCTGGATGGCGGAGGGCATCGCCAGCTACCGCACCTTCATCTCGGCGCTGCTCGACATCACCGACAACATGGTGGCCGGCGAGGTCGTGCACCCCGCCGACGTCGTCCGGCACGACGAGGACGACACCTACCTCGTCGTCGCCGCCGACAAGGGCACCGCGAAGTTCTCGGACATCGCCAACGAGGTCGCCGAGTCCTACAACTTCTGGCTCGGCGACGCCTTCGCCTCCGGCGGCAGCGCGGGCTACGACCACAAGGGCATGGGCATCACCGCCCGCGGCGCCTGGGAGTCCGTCAAGCGGCACTTCCGGGAGCTGGGCGTCGACACCCAGACCCAGGACTTCACCGTCGTCGCCATCGGTGACATGTCCGGCGACGTCTTCGGCAACGGCATGCTGCTCAGCGAGCACATCCGCCTGGTGGCCGCCTTCGACCACCGGCACATCTTCATCGACCCGACGCCGGACGCGGCCACCTCGTACGCCGAGCGCCGCCGGCTGTTCGAGCTGGCCCGCTCCTCCTGGGAGGACTACGACACCGGGCTGCTCTCGGCGGGCGGCGGCATCTTCCCGCGCACGGCCAAGTCCATCCCGGTCAACGCGCACGTCCGCGAGGCCCTCGGCATCGAACCGGGCATCACCAAGATGACCCCGGCCGAGCTGATGAAGGCGATCCTCAGCTCCCCGGTGGACCTGCTGTGGAACGGCGGCATCGGCACGTACGTGAAGGCGTCCACCGAGTCCAACGCCGACGTCGGCGACAAGGGCAACGACGCCATCCGCGTCGACGGCAAGGACCTGCGGGTCCAGGTCGTCGGCGAGGGCGGCAACCTGGGCCTGACCCAGCTGGGCCGGATCGAGTTCGCGTTGCAGGGCGGCCGGATCAACACCGACGCCATCGACAACAGCGCGGGCGTGGACACCTCCGACCACGAGGTGAACATCAAGATCCTGCTCAACGGTCTGGTCAAGGACGGCGACATGACCGTCAAGCAGCGCAACAAGCTGCTCGCCCAGATGACCGACGAGGTCGGCGCACTGGTCCTGCGCAACAACTACGCCCAGAACACGGCGATCGCCAACGCGCTCGCGCAGTCCAAGGACATGCTCCACGCCCAGCAGCGCTTCATGCGCCACCTGGTCAGGGAGGGCCACCTCGACCGGGCCCTGGAGTTCCTGCCCACGGACCGCCAGATCCGCGAGCGGCTCGGCGGCGGACGCGGCCTGACCGGCCCGGAGACGGCCGTGCTGCTGGCGTACACGAAGATCACGGTCGCCGAGGAGCTGCTGCACACCTCGCTGCCGGACGACCCGTACCTCAAGGGTCTGCTGCACGCCTACTTCCCGACGGCGCTGCGCGAGCAGTTCGCCGAGCAGGTCGACAGCCACCCGCTGCGCCGCGAGATCACGACGACGGTCCTGGTCAACGACACGGTCAACACGGGCGGTACCACGTATCTGCACCGGATGCGTGAGGAGACCGGCGCGTCGCTCGAGGAGATCGTGCGGGCGCAGACCGCGGCGCGGGCGATCTTCAGCTCCGCCCCGGTGTGGGACGCGGTGGAGGCGCTGGACACCAAGGTCGACGCGGCCGTCCAGACCCGGATCCGGCTGCACTCGCGCCGCCTGGTTGAGCGTGGCACGCGCTGGCTGCTCAACAACCGGCCGCAGCCGCTGGAGCTGGCCGAGACTGTGGACTTCTTCGCCGAGCGGGTCGAGCAGGTGTGGGCGCAGCTGCCGAAGCTGCTGCGCGGTGCGGACGCCGAGTGGTACCAGCACATCTACGACGAGCTGACCGCCGCCGGTGTCCCG
This sequence comes from Streptomyces sp. NPDC051136, assembly GCF_044455745.1. Lineage (NCBI taxonomy): Bacteria > Bacillati > Actinomycetota > Actinomycetes > Kitasatosporales > Streptomycetaceae > Streptomyces > Streptomyces sp. NPDC051136. The sequence goes on from NZ_JBITFE010000002.1 coordinate 27,764, forward strand.
GACGAGCCGGCCACGCGGGTGGCCGGGTTCTCCTCGGCGTTCGCGACGCTGGACATCGTGTCGGTGGCCGACCGCATGGGCAAGGAGCCGCTGGACGTCGCCGAGGTGTACTACGACCTCGCCGACCGGCTCGGCGTCACCCAGCTGATGGACCGGATCAGCGACCTGCCGCGGGACGACCGCTGGCAGTCGATGGCCCGGGCGGCGATCCGCGAGGACCTGTACGCGGCGCACGCGTCGCTGACCGCGGACGTCCTGGCGGTGGGGAACGGTACGTCCACGCCGGAGCAGCGGTTCAAGGCGTGGGAGGAGAGGAACGCGGCGATTCTCGGGCGGGCGCGGACGACGCTGGAGGAGATCCGGTCGTCGGACGAGTTCGATCTGTCGAATCTTTCGGTGGCGATGCGGACGATGCGGACGTTGCTGCGCACGCATTCGTAGGCGGTACGGCGGTACGGCGGTACGGCGTTATCGCCGGTGCCGTGGGAGGCGCCCCGGGCCGGGTTCGGTCCGGGGCGCCTTCGTGTCGTGCCTGGTGTGGGGGTGGGCGGGGGTGGGTCGCGCGGCCCGGCGCTTACGGGGCGCCGCCTGCGCCCACCCGTGCCGCCCCAGCGGCACGACTGCCCGCAGCTGGGGGCGGCGGCGGCACGACTGCCCGCAGCTATGGGGGTGGCAGGCACGACTGTCCGCAGCTGGGGGCGGCGGCGGCACGACTGCCCGAGCTGGCGGCGGCGGCACGGCTGCCCGCGGTGCGTCAGCGGAGGACGTTGGCCATCAGGCGGGCTGCCCTTCGGGTTCTCGGGGTGGACAGGCGGCGGGCTGCGGGGCGGATGAGCGTGGCCGTCGGGCCCACGGGGTGCCAGGTGATCTGGAGGCGGCCCGGGTTGTGGCCCTCCGGGCGGAGGGTGACCCGGTGGGGGGTGAGGCCGGCGCGGTGGGGGACGCGGGCCGTGAGGGGCGTGAAGGCCAACGGCGCCAGCAGGATGCCCGTGTGGGTGCGGCCCCGGTGGCGCAGCCGGAGCACGGGATGACGGGTGCCCTCGAAGCCCTGGAGCGGGAGACGGGCCGCCGCCAGGTCCAGGCGCACGCGGCCCTCGAAGAGACCGGGGCGGACGGGCGAGAGGCGGAAGGCGACCGTGAGGCGCCGGCGGCCGGGGGAGAGGTGGAGCACGGCGCGCTGGGGGCCGACCGGGAGACGCAGGGCCGGGTCGTAGGTGCGGACGGTGAGGTCGACGGCGGCGCCGGGACCGCGCGTGATCTCCGTGATCTCGTGCCGGAGCAGGGCGGTGAAGAACGGGCGGGTGTCCAGGGCGAGGTCCGTCAGGTCCAGCTCGCGCCGGGCCTGCGGGGACCGCGGGACCTCCTCGCCCCAGTACACGCGGCCGCTCTCCTCGTCCGGCGTCACCCGGCGGGGTGCCACGTCGTGGCCCAGGCCCCGGGCAGCCGTCCGCAGGTCGGACAGGCGCCGGTCGCGCAGCAGCCGCAGGACGACCCGTTCGGCGCGCGGCAGCCGGGCGTAGGCCCCCTCGGCGAGCGTGTCCAGGTAGGGGTTCATCAGGTCGGCGAAGGAAGCCAGCCACGCGTCGTCCCGGTAGGGCAGGTCACCGGCGTACATCCGGAAGTCGTGCTTGAGGAACTTGAAGTCCTTGTCCTCGCGCAGCGCCTCGTGCCCGCTCTCGGCCAGGAAGGCGTCGATGAGCCGCTGCACGTGGACGCGGTCGCGGACGTTGGAGAGCTTGTGCCGCTGGTTGGAGATGGAGGCGGCCTCGGAGGCGGCGTACGGGGCTATGTACCAGCGGTAGACCGGCTCGGGGACGACCGTGAACCGTTTGGCCAGGCAGTAGGCCTGCGCCGAGAAGAGCTGGTCCTCGTAGTGGATGCCCTCGGGAAAGCGCAGGCCGTGCCGGTCGAGGAAGGCGCGGGCGTACATCTTGCTGGTCGACAGGTGCTCGAAGAGCAGCCGGGGGTCGGCCTCGATGCCGTCCAGGGTGCGGCGCTCGGCGACCAGGTGCGGCATCCAGGTGGTGCGGCGTCCGCCGTCCACGCGGACGCGGTGCACCGCGCCCATGGCGAAGTCGAGGTCGCGTTCGCGGTGGGCGGCGAGCAGGACCTCCACGGCGCGCTCGGGCAGTTCGTCGTCGCTGTCCAGGAACATCAGGTACGGCGCCCGCGCGATCTCCAGGGCGCGGTTGCGCGGGGCGCTGCACCCGCCGCTGTTCTCCGGCAGCCGCAGGTACACGACCCGCGGATCACGGGCGGCCAGTTCGCGGGCCACCTCCTCGGTGGCGTCCGTCGAGTGGTCGTCGCTGATGACGACCTCGATGTTCGCGTGCGTCTGCCGCAGCACGGACGCGACCGCGCGAGGGAGGCGCTCGGCGTCGTTGTAGACGATGACCGTGACGGTGACGTCGGGCACCCGCAGGGGCAGGAGCGTGCCCGTGGCCGGGCTCGTGGTGGCTGTCCTCATGACGCGGTGGCCTCCTCGGGGCTCGGGGCCGGGACGCGGTCCTCGACCGGCACGACCGGGGGCAGCGTCCGCTCGTCCTCGCCGAGGAAGACGCGGCGTACGACGCGTTCGGCGGCGTGCCCGTCGTCGTACTCGCAGAACCGGCGCCGGAAGGCGGCCCGTGCCTTCGTCGCGCGTTCGTCGTGCCAGGCGTCGGTGGTGAGGATCTCCGTCAGCTCCGCCTGGGTGCGGGCGACCGGGCCGGGGGCCTCGGCCATCAGGTCGAAGTAGACGCCGCGGGTGGTGCGGTACGTCTCCCAGTCGTCGGCGTGGATGACGATCGGGCGGTCCAGGTTGGCGTAGTCGAACATGATCGACGAGTAGTCGGTGACCAGCGCGTCGGCGGCCAGGCACAGCTCCTCGACGGGTTCGTAGGAGGAGACGTCGACGAGGCGGCCGGTGCGGCGCAGGTCCGCGAGCGGGGCGGAGGGGGCGGACGCGCTGTCGTAGAAGTAGTGGGCGCGCACCAGCAGAACCGTTTCCTCGCCGAGTCGGTCGGCGAGGGCGACGAGGTCCAGGCGCGGGGTCCAGCCGGCCTCGTAGTCGCGGTGGGTCGGCGCGTAGAGGACCGCGCGGCGGCCGGGCGCGATGCCGAGGCGTTCGCGGGCCGCGCGGACCTCGACGGCGCCGGCGGTGTAGTAGACGTCGTTGCGCGGATAGCCGTGGTCCAGGGACACGTGCCGGGACGGGTAGGCCCGCTGCCACATGCGGGTGCTGTGGCGGTTGGCGGAGACGCTGTAGTCCCACTTGTCGACGCGTTCGAGCAGCGCCTGGAAGTCTAGGCCGTGGGCGGCGGCGGGGTACGGCAGCTGGTCCACGCCCATGCGTTTGAGGGGGGTGCCGTGATGGGTCTGCACGTGGACGGTGCCGGGGCGTTTGACCACCGCGTCCGGGAAGTTGACGTTGTTGACCAGGTACTTGGCCCGGGCCAGCACCTCCCAGTAGCGGCGGGTGCCGGGGACGACGTGGTCGGTGCCGGGCGGCAGCAGGGCGGCGCCCGCTTCGGTGACGACCCACACCGGGTGGACGCCCGGGGCGAGTTCGGCGAGCTTGGCGGCGATCGCCGCCGGGTTGCAGGCCACGCCGCGGTTCCAGTACGCCGAGAAGACCGCGAGGTGCGGGTCGACCGGGCGGGCCAGGGCGGCGCGGTACTGGAGGGCGCGCAGCCGGTTCCCGGCCCGGCGCCTGCCGGTGCGCGCGGCGGAGCGCACCCCGCGGCGGGCGTGGTTGGCGCTGCGCAGGGCGCGGTACTTGCCGTAGGCGCCCTCCTCCAGGAGCGACCGGCGCATCCCCTCCAGGCCGGCCGGGCGCCGCAGCCCGTCGGGGCGGTGGCGCCGGGCGGTCACGGACGCCCGGCGGAAGAACTCCCGCGCCACGTCGTCCGGCATCCCGGCGCGGGCGAAGGTGCGCAGGCAGTCGCGGACCATCAGGTCGTACAGCACGCCGTGGACGGCCGGGCGGTCGGCGGTGAGGCCCAGCAGCGCCTCGTAGCGGTCGACCAGCGCGTACCGCTCGGCCGCCGTGGGCGGCGGGAGGCTCTCGGGGCGCAGCAGCCGGTCCTCGTACGCCGGGTGCGGCAGGCAGGCCACGCGGTCGGCGAGCAGCAGGGCGGCGCAGGCGGCGAAGGGCTCGTCCTCGGTGGTCAGGAGCCGTTCGTGGGCCCGCCAGAAAGCGGTGCGCACGGTGCGGTTGCCGAGCAGCGGGGTCAGCCGGAGCAGCGCCGCCCGGTCGTCGAGAGCGACGCCCTCGGCGGCGCGGCCCGCGCGGGCGAGGCGGGGTCCGTCGGGGGAGGGCAGGCCGGAGACCCGCCAGGAACTGCGGACGTGGTCCAGGAGCAGGACGTCCACCGCGTCGGAGAGGCCCGCGGTGTGCCGGGCGACGGCGGGCGGGGCGCCGACGGGCAGCCCGTCCTTGGCGTGCACGAAGTGCAGCCACCGGCCGCGCGCCCGGGCCGCCCCCGCCGAACGGGCCGCGGCGTCCCCGGCGCCGTCCGGGAGCGGCAGCACGGTGAAGGCGGGGGTGTGCCGCTCGGCCGTCTCCCGCGCCCAGTCCCCGACGGCGGCGACGATCACCTCGACGCCGGGAAGGGGGTGGGCGTCCAGGGAGTCGAGGAGGGCGGGGAGGTGGTCCTGGACGTTGCGGCCGTGGACGACGACGCTGAGGTCGGGGGTCGCCCCGGGGAACGGGTCGGGGACCGTGTCGGACATCGCGGGGACTCCTTCGCCTCGGCCTTCGCTCGGTCGCTCCCGGAACACTCCTGTGGGTCGGTATCTATTCGGTCATAGTGACATCAATCCGGCAAAAGGCTTAATCGTGAGGCGGGAGCGTACGCCTCCCGGGGGACGGAACGCTCACGCGACCGCCTTCGGCTCGGACGCCCCCTCGGGAGCCGCCTCGGACGTTGCCGCGGCTGCGGCCCCGGCTGCGGCCTTGGGCGCGGGCTTCGGTGCGGCCTTGGGCTTGGCCGCCCGGTCCGGGCCGCCGGTGAACTTCTCGTACTCCTTCAGCACCTCGTCCGTCGGCCCGTCCATCCGCAGCTCGCCGCGCTCCAGCCACAGCACCCGGTCGCAGGTGTCGCGGATGGACTTGTTGCTGTGGCTGACCAGGAACACGGTGCCGGCGTGCCGGCGCAGCTCCCGGATGCGTTCCTCGGAGCGCTTCTGGAAGGAGCGGTCGCCGGTGGCCAGCGCCTCGTCGACCAGGAGGACGTCGTGGTCCTTGGCGGCGGCGATGGAGAAGCGCAGCCGGGCGGCCATGCCGGAGGAGTACGTGCGCATCGGCAGGGTGATGAAGTCGCCCTTGTCGTTGATCCCGGAGAAGTCGACGATCTCCTGGTACCGCTCCTTGATCTGCGCGCGGGACATGCCCATCGCCAGGCCGCCGAGGTACACGTTGCGCTCGCCGGTGAGGTCGCTCATCAGGGCGGCGTTGACGCCGAGCAGGGAGGGCTGCCCGTCGGTGTAGATGCGGCCGTTCTCCACCGGGAGCAGCCCGGCGACGGCCTTGAGCAGCGTCGACTTGCCCGAGCCGTTGGTCCCTATGAGGCCGATGGCCTCGCCCCGGTACGCCACGAAGGACACGTTCTTCACGGCGTGCACCCGGCGCACGCCCGCCGCCTTCTCGGTCTTCTTCCGGCGCAGGATGCGGTTGAGGGCGGCGGTGGCGGAGCCGCGGCCCGCGCCGGTGCCGTTGACCCGGTAGACGATGTCGACGCCGTCGGCGATGACGGTGGGAACCCGCTCGGCGGGGGTGTTGTCAGCCACGACCGTACGTCTCCTCGGCCTTCCAGAAGTAGATGAAGCCGCCGATCCCGGCGACCAGCGCCCAGCCCAGGGCCAGGGCCCAGACGTGCTGCGGCAGCATGTCGCCGCCGAAGCTGTCGATGAGCGCGAACCGCATCAGGTCGATGTAGACGACGGCGGGGTTGAGCTGGAGGGCGGTGCCGACCCAGGACGGCAGGCCGCTGTCCGGGCCGGTCATGTGCTCGATGCTGAACATGACGCCCGAGGCGTACATCCAGGTGCGCAGCAGGAACGGCATCAGCTGGGCCATGTCGGGGATCTTCGAGCCCACCCGGGCCATGACCATGGCCACGCCCGCGTTGAACACGAACTGCAGCACCAGCGCCGGGACGGCGAGCACCCAGGACGGGGCGGGCGGCACACCGAAGCCCAGCAGAATCACGAGCAGGGCCGCCATCGAGAACAGCAGCTGCTGGAGCTGCTGGAGGCAGAACGACACCGGCAGCGCCGCCCGCGGGAAGTGCAGGGCCCGCACCAGACCGAGGTTGCCGGAGATGGCGCGGGTGCCCGCCATGATCGAGCTCTGCGTGAACGTCCACACGAACACGCCGGTCACCAGGAACGGGACGAAGTCCTCCACGCCCCGCTTGGTGTCCATCAGCAGACCGAAGATGAAGTAGTACACCGCCGCGTTGAGCAGGGGCGTCATCACCTGCCAGACCTGACCCAGCTTGGCCTGGCTGTACTGGGCGGTGAGCTTGGCGGTGGAGAAGGCGCCGATGAAGTGCCGGCGCGCCCACAGCTGACGGACGTACCGGGGCAGGGAGGGGCGGGCGCCGCTGACCGACAGGCCGTGGCGGGCGGCGAGTGCCGCGAGGTCGGTGTCGGCGGCTGCCGCGGCCGCCGGGACCGCTGTCGGGGTCGGTGGATCGAGGACCTGGCTCACATCCGGTGCTTTCGCTCGGGGGAGGGGGCGAGAGGCGACGTCCGTCGTTCACCCGGGTGACCGCGTGCGTTCACTTACGTCGGGACGGCACCGTATCGTCGTGACGTGAGCGTAGGGCGTGACGACGCCGGAACGCAACCGTTTCGTCGTGACGCCCTATGCTTGACGCGCATGACGACCAACGCCGCCGCCGACGAGTCGCCGCGCCCGCGCCGCCGGGCCCCCGCCGGGGCGGCGGTGCTCCGCGAGGACGTGACGGAGGCCATCCGGGCGGCGGTCTTCGAGGAGCTCGCTGCGGTCGGTTACGCGCGCATGTCCATCGAGGGCATCGCACGCCGGGCGGGCGTCGGCAAGACCGCCGTCTACCGGCGCTGGCGCTCCAAGCTGCACCTGGTGCTCGACGTCGTCTCGGCCCTGGCCGTCCAGGGGCTGCCCGCGCCGGACACCGGTTCCCTGGAGGGCGACCTGCGCCTGCTGTACGAGGTGACGTCCCGCGCCCTGCGCCACCCGGTGGCCTCGCAGATCATCCCGGACCTCCAGGCGGAGGCGGCCCGCAATCCCGACATCGCCGAGGCGTTGCAGAAGACCCTGCGCGAGGGCCAGGACGGCGTCGCCAGCAAGATCCTCGCGGCGGCGGCGGAACGCGGCGAGCTGGGCCCCGCCGTGCACACCGACCTCGCCCTGGACCTGATCTCGGGCCCGCTGTACTGGCGCTCGGTGGTCGTCCGCAGCCCGAAGCTGCCGAAGGGCTACCTGGCGGCGCTGGCGCGGGCCACGGCGGAGGGCCTGAAGGCGCTCTGAGCGGACCCGGGCTCCGAGGCAGCGGGCGGGGGCGCCGATAATGCCGACCGGAGCAGGCGGCTCGGCAGGCGGGCCGCCGCGGGACGGCGGGCCGGGTCCGCCGTCACCGGGGGAGGGGTGGACATGAGGCGCGCGTGGACGAGTCCCGTGCTGTTGCTGATCGCCGGAGCGGGGGCCGCGACCGGGCTGTTCCGCCAGGAGCGGCCGTGGGCGGGCGGCGTGCTGCTGCTGATGTTCGTGCTGCTGGCGGCGATGACCTCGCCGTTGCTTTTCCCCAGGTCGATCGGTGCGCTGGAGGCGCGGCGGCGCAGCGCCGTCGACGGCCGGCCGGTCGTCTTCTGGCGGCCGGGGTGCACCTACTGCATGCGGCTGCGCATCCGGCTGGGCCGCAAGGCGCGGCGGCTGTACTGGGTCGACATCTGGCGGGACGAGGCCGGGGCGGAGCTGGTGCGGGAGGCCAACGACGGCAACGAGACCGTGCCCACCCTGCTCGTGGCGGGCCGGCCGTACACCAACCCCGACCCCGCGTGGGTACGCGAGCAGGTCTCCTCGTCCCGGTGACCCGGTGACCCGGTGACCCGGTGACCCGGTGACCCGGCGGCCCGGTGACCCGGCGTCGGCGCCCCGCGCCCCCGTCCGCAGGTCAGTCCCGGGCCGCCTCCGGGTGGAGCCGCACCCAGCCCGCCCACGCCGACGTGATCATGTCCTCGACGTCGTACTTGGCCTTCCAGTCCAGCTCGACGGCGGCACGGTCGGCCGAGGCGACGACGCGGGCCGGGTCGCCGGGGCGACGGGGTGTGACCGTCGGGGGCTGGTCGTAGCCGGTCAGGGCGTTGATGCGGTCGATCATCTCGCGGACGGAGACGCCCTCGCCCCGGCCGATGTTGAGGGTGAGGGCGCGGCCCGGGGAGGCCTGCAACGCGCGGGCCGCGGCCACGTGGGCCTCGGCCAGGTCGACCACGTGGATGTAGTCCCGCACGCAGGTGCCGTCCGGCGTCGCGTAGTCGTCGCCGAAGATCCGGGGGGCCGCGGACTCCGTCAGCTTCTCGAAGACCATCGGGACGAGGTTGTAGACGCCGGTGTCCGCCAGCTCCGGGCTCGCGGCGCCCGCCACGTTGAAGTACCGCAGGGACGCCGTGGCCAGGCCCGACGCCTTGCCGGCGGCCCGGACCAGCCACTCGCCGGCCAGCTTGGTCTCGCCGTAGGGTGACATGGGCGCGCACGGCGTCTCCTCGGTCACGAGGTCGACGTCGGGCATGCCGTACACGGCGGCGGAGGAGGAGAAGACGAAGGACGGGACCTCGGCCTTCGTGACCGCGTCCAGCAGGACCCGCAGGCCCTCCACGTTCTGCTGGTAGTAGTGCAGCGGCAGGTCCACCGACTCGCCGACCTGCTTCTTGGCGGCCAGGTGGACGACACCGGTGACGGAGTGGTCGGCCAGGGCGCGGGCGACCCGCTCGCCGTCCAGGACCGAGCCCACCACCAGGGGGACGCCGTCGGGCACGCGGTCGGCGATGCCGGTCGACAGGTCGTCGTAGACCACGGCCTTCTCGCCCGCCTCGGTCATCGCCCTTACGACGTGCGCCCCGATGTATCCGGCGCCGCCGGTGATCAGCCAGGTCATTGCGGCCGTCCCCTTCGTTCGGTGGTTCTCGGTACCCATGATCCGTCATCCCGGCTCCCGCCGGACGCCGGCACCCGTCAGGACGGTACGGGGCCCGAACCGGTGCCGTACGCGTCCAGGGCCGTCGTGAGCCGGTCGAGGCGGGCGCCCAGGTCCTGGATCTCGGCCAGGTCCAGGCCGGTCGCCGCGGCGATCCGGCGCGGCACCTCGACGGCCCGGTCGCGCAGTGCCACGCCCTCCCCGGTCAGCCGCACCTCCACCGACCGCTCGTCGCGCACGCTGCGCTCGCGCCGCACCAGGCCGGTCGCCTCCAGCCGCTTGAGCAGGGGCGACAGGGTCCCGGAGTCGAGGCGCAGGTGCTCGCCGAGCTTCTTCACGGGCAGCTCGCCGTGCTCCCACAGCACCAGCATCACCAGGTACTGCGGGTAGGTGAGCCCGAGGTCCTTGAGGACGACGCGGTAGACGCTGCCGAAGGCGCGCGACGCGGCGTTCAGGGAGAAGCAGATCTGCTGGTCCAGGCGGAGCCAGTCGGATGCGGGCGTGGTCATGCTCCCCAGCGTAACCGACAGGAATTGTCCGCCATTTAGTTGTGCACAATTTAATCGTGTGCTCTACTTGTGGGTGTCGGGCAGACGCCAGGCACGCAAGCCTCCCCAAGCCTTCTTCCGAAAGGGCCGGTTTCCCATGGACGCGATCTACACCGCCGCCGCCACCGCCACCCACGGCCGTGACGGCCGTACCGTCAGCTCCGACGGCAAGGTCGACCTCGCCCTCGGCATCCCCGTCGAGATGGGCGGCAACGGCCAGGGCACCAACCCCGAGCAGCTGTTCGCCGCCGGTTACGCCGCCTGTTTCGGCAGCGCCCTCGGCCTGGTCGGCCGGGCGGCGAAGGTCGACGTCAGCGACGCCGCGGTGACCGCCGAGGTCGGCATCGGCAAGCAGGGCGAGGGCTTCGCGCTCGCCGTCACGCTCCGGGTCGAGCTGCCCGAGGGGGTCGACGAGGAGACCGGCCGCAAGCTGGTCGAGCAGGCCCACCAGGTCTGCCCGTACTCCAACGCCACCCGCGGCAACATCCCGGTCGACCTCGTCGTCGAGTAGTCCCCGCGGGGGCCGCTCACCCGACCCGCGCCAGCACCTCGCCCGTCCGCCCGCTCCACGCCACCACCACCGCCTCCTCGGGCACCGGGTGCCAGCGGGTCAGCAGCAGCCAGCGGACGTGGTAGCGGCGGACGACGGCGGCGCGCTCGGCGCGGGTCGAGTCCGCCGCGAGGTACGCCCGGACGTCGGCCGCCCGCCGCCCGCGCACCCGCTCGTCCAGCGACGGGTCGGGCCAGGCGGGCGCCGCGAGGTCGGGGCCGTACCCGGCGATGGCGTGCCCGGCGTAGTAGCCGTCGGTGATCACGGCCTCGCCGGGGCCGATGTGCCGGGCCGCCCACGCGTACGCCGGCCAGTGGGGCGGCTGCTCGAAACCGACCGGGTCCAGGGCGCGCGGCACGACCGCCCCCGCGTGGACCGTGAGGAACCCCAGCAGGGCGCCGGCCGTCGCGGCCGAGCCCAGCGCCGCCCGCCACCGCGTCCACGGCCGGGGCGCCGCCAGCTCCACCGCCAGGGCGAACTGCGCCGGCACCAGCGTGAGGCCGAGGATCCGGCCGTAGGTGTAGTGGCCGCTGAACCAGCCGTACGCCACCACCGCGCAGTCCAGCGCGAACAGCAGCACCAGCGGGTCCCTCGGCGAGCGGCGTCCGCGTGCCCACAGGGCCGGCAGGCCGAGCAGTGCCAGCCAGAACTGCCCGGGCAGGTGGAGGTACAGAACCCGGTGCATCCCGTCCACGCTGTCGTCGCCCGCCAGCGCGAACACGTCGAAGTACGGCCAGCCGCCCGCCATCCCCGCCGCCACGGCCGCCGTCAGCGCCCACCGCCCCGCGACCGGCCCGCGCCACCCGTCCTGCCATCCGGCCACCAGCGCCACCGCGCCGAGCGCCGCCGCCACCGCGGTGATCGGGTGGACCAGCAGGATCAGGCCGTACAGGACGCCGAGGCCCGCGTACCCGGGCAGTCCGCGCAGTCCGCCCGGGCCCACGTACCGCACCCTGCGCCCGTCGCGCGCCCGTGCCCCGGTCAGCGCCCAGGCCCAGAAGGTGAGCCCGATCGCGAACGTCGACGGATAGCCGAGGTTGCCCGTCATCGACATCAGCCCGAGGTAGCCGCTCCACCAGGCCCGCTCGGTGCCCCACAGCAGCGTCATCGCGCCCAGTGCCAGCACCGGCGCCCACAGCCGCGGGCTCAGCACCCGGACGAAGCGGTTCAGGCCGGTCAGCAGTACCAGCAGGTTCAGCGGCCCGGCGAGCCGCACCACCTCCCAGCCGCCCAGCCCCGTCAGCCGGGCGAACACGCCCTGGGCCACCGCGTACGGCGAGTAGTACGCGCTGCCCGCACCCGGCAGGTCGGCCATCGGGTGACGCGGATGGAGGAGGTCGGCCTTGAGACGCTCGACGACGGCCGCGTGCTGACCGGCGTCGCAGCACAGCGGAACCGCCCAGTACGCCAGCGTCATCACGAGGAAGAAGCAGAAACCGGCCACCTGGAACGGGGTGGGGCGCCAGGTGCGGCCGCCGCGCAGCGCCGTCGCACCGCGCACGGGCCGCCGGACGAGGACGCCGGCGCTCACGGCACGGTGACGGGAAGGGGCATTCTGGACATTTGCCGTATGTTCCCGGTGGGGTCCCGCCCATGACCCCAAGTCACCTCAACGGGTGAGGCTCAGCCCGCTCGGCCCGCCGCGCCCGCTCGTTCCACCGCGCCCGCTCGTTCCACCGCGTCCGCTCAGCCCACCGCGTCCGCCCGCTCCGGCTGCCCCTGCGCGGGCAACGGCAGCCGGCCGCCCCGCACCACCGGCTCCAGCAGCAGCGGCACTCCCACCACCGGCAGCAGCCACGCCAGCACGATCAGCCGCTCGCCCCAGATGTTGATGTCCGGATGCGCGGCCTGGGTCAGGATCCCGGTGAACGCCGCCGCGACCAGGAAGACGCCGACCGCACCCCCGCGCCGCAGCGCGCCCCACGCCCCGGCGGCCAGCGCCGCCGCGAACAGCGGCTGCCAGGCCTGCCTGCGCAGCCACTCCACCCAGAAGTTGCCCTGCAACTGCCAGAACTCCGGCCACGGACGCGTCCGGTCGGGACGGGCGAAGTGGCCGGTGAGCAGGTCCTGGAGGCTGTCCGCCTCGGAGGGGTAGTCCAGCAGCGACGCCAGCAGCAGGGTGGCGGCCGCGCCGGCCAGTCCCACGGCCGCGAGCGCCTTCACCCCCCGCGGCACCGGGGTGCCCCGCCGCGGTCGCCGGCGGCCCCGCAGGACGATCAGCGCGCCCGCCGCCGCCAGGCCGAGGCCCAGGAACAGCGCCTGGGAGTGCTTGACCGTGAACAGGGCGAGCAGCGAACCGGCGACCACCGCGAGACCGGTCCGCGGCCGTCCCGCCCGCAGCACCAGCGCGCAGCCCCACACGGCCGCCAGCGTGAGCGCCATCAGCAGGCCCTCGGCCATCGGGCGCATCGCGGTCGTCCCGCACGGCAGCACGTAGTACAGCGCCTGCCCGGTCAGGGCGAGCGGTACCGGGGCCGCCAGGGTCCGCAGGACCAGGAAGACCAGGACCCCGCCCGCGCACGCGATGACGACCCCCGCCGCCCACAGGCCCCACGTCGCCCCGAAGGCCAGGACGAACGGCACCAGGAAAGCCGGGTAGCCCGGCCGTGCCTCGAAGATCCGCATGAAGCGCTCCGGCATGTACGGCACGGTGTGCCCGCCGGTCTGCCCGGCCGCCAGCCGCGGCCCCACCACCGCCCACTCCTGCGCACGGCAGGCCGCCACCACCTCGTCGGTGGGGTCGGGGCGGTGGAAGCGGACCACGTGCACGCTCTGGTCCCGCTTCGCGTGCTCCGCCCGGCTCGCGCACACGTAGTCGATGGTTGCGGTCGCCGCCGCGCGCTTGCCCTCACCGGTCAGGCTCAGCGCGTACGACAGGTAGTTCTTGGTGTCGGGGGTGTCCCGGCCGGTGACGTTCGCGAGCTGGAGCACGGCGAACACGGCGGCCAGGACCAGCACCCAGCTGCGGGGTCTCATGCGGAGGGCAGCAGGTCGCGTCCGGACGGGACGCCGCGGGCGCCCGGGACGCCGGAGGGCTCCGGCTCGGGCATCGCCTCGCCCAGCAGCAGCGTCCGCACCACCCGCTCGGCGGCCCGGCCGTCCTCGTACTCGCAGTACCGCGACCGGAAGGCCGCCCGCAGCCGGGCCGCCTCCTCGTCCCGCCATGCCCCGGAGGCCAGCAGCCACGCCAGCTCCCGGTAGCTGCGCGAGACGTGCCCGGGCGCCTCCTCGGTGATGTCGAAGTACGTGCCGCGCGTCGCCGTGTACGGGCCCCAGTCGTCGGCGTGGATCACGATCGGGCGGTCCAGCAGGGCGTAGTCGAACATCAGGGCGGAGTAGTCGGTGATCAGCAGGTCGGAGGCGAGCATCAGGTCCTCCACGTGCGGCTCGTCCGTCGCGTCGATCACCACGCCCCGCCGGTGCAGCTCCGCGAGACCCAGGCCGCGTGCCGGGCCGGTGGCGAGGGAGGGGTGCAGCCGGACCAGCAGGGTGTGGTCCGCGCCGAGGTCGGCGGCGAGCCCGGCCGGGTCGAGGCGCTCGACGAGCCCCCCGCGCCGGTACTCGCGGCGGGTCGGCGCGTACAGCACGACGGTGTGCCCGTCGGGGACGCCGAGCCGCTCGCGGACCCGGCGGCCGTCCTCGGGGCCGGCGTTCACCAGGACGTCGTTGCGCGGGCTGCCGGTGCGCGCGGACGTGAAGTGGCAGGGATAGGCCCGCTCCCACACGCGCTCCGCGTACCGGCCCGCGACCAGGCTGTGGTCCCAGCGGTCGGCCCGGCGCAGCATCTGCGGCACGTCGACGCCCAGCCGGGCGCCGGGCCTGCCCAGCAGGTCGACGCCCATGTACTTGAGCGGGGTGCCCTGGTGGGTGTGGATGTGGACGCTGCCGTCCCGCTTGGTCACGGTGCCGGGCCAGTTGACGTTGTTGACGAAGAACGCCGCCCGCTCGGTCGCCCGGCGGTAGGCGGCACTGCCCAGCACCACGTGCTCCGTGCCCGGCGGCACCAGGGCCGGGTCCGCCGCGCACTCCTCGTCCCGCACCACCCACACCCCGCGCAGGTGCGGGGCGAGTGCGCGGGCCGCGCGGTGGATCGCCGCGGGGTCGCCCATGACGCCCCGGTGGGAGAACGCCGAGTACACGACGAGGTCCGGGTCCAGGGAACGGCGGGGGAGCACGGCGGTCGCGGCCCGGCGTGCCCGCACACCCGCCGCGCCGCGCACCTGCCGCGTCCGGCGCTCCAGCTCCCGCGCCGCCCGCCCCGACTCCCGGCGCAACCGGTAGACGGCGTACGGCCCCTCCAGCACCCGCAGTTCGGCCGGGACCTGCGCGCCCTCGGGCCGGTGGGCGCGGAACATCCCGGCGGTGCGGTGGAAGAACTCGGCCCGGTCGGACGGCGGCAGCCGGTCCGGCTTGGACAGGATGTCCAGGCAGTGCTCGCCCATCTTGGCGTGCAGGAACGGCCGCCACCGCGCCGCCAGTTCCGGCCGGGCGTCGAGGAAGGCGAAGACCCGCTCGTACTGCGCGTGCACGTCGAAGTGCTTGCGGCTGGTGGTGGACAGGATGTTGCCCTGGCGGCGCTGCCGGTAGTTCAGGCAGATGCGGTCCAGCGCGGCGATCCGCTCCGCGCTGAACATGACCGGGAAGGTCCAGGGCGTGTCCTCGTAGTAGCCCGGCGGGAAGGCGAAGCCCTCCCGCTCGACGAAGTCGCGGCGGTAGACCTTGTTCCACACCACCATCAGCAGGTCGAGGATCTCGGGGTGCCCGGCCGCCGTGAACGTGCCGTCGCCCGCCTCGGCCAGCACCCGGGCGAGGGCGTTGCGCCGGGTGCCGCCCCACCAGTAGGTGCGCGCGTAGTCGAAGACCAGGACGTCCGGGTCCTGCGTCTCCGCGAGCCGGTCGGCCATGGCGTGCAGGGCGCCCGGGGTGAGGCTGTCGTCGCTGTCGAGGAAGAACAGGTAGTCGCCGGTGGCGTGCGGCATCCCGGCGTTGCGGGCCCGGCCGAGGCCGACGTTCTCCTCCAGGTGCAGCACCCGCACCCGGTCGTCGCGGGCCGCGTACTCGTCGAGGATCGCGCCGGAGCCGTCCGGCGAGCAGTCGTCGACGGCGATCACCTCGATGTCCCGGAAGGACTGGTCCAGGACCGAGTCGAGGCACTCGCGCAGGAAACCCTGCACCTTGAAGCAGGGGACGATGACGCTGAAGCGGGGCACGGGGTCAGCTCCTTACCAGGGTGGCGGCGGCGGGGGCCGGGACGCGCTGTGCGAGCGGGGTCACCGGCGGCAGCGCCTCGGGCGGCTCGCCGAGCAGCACCCGGCGCACGACGCGCTCGGCGGCCCGGCCGTCGTCGAACTCGCAGAACCGCTCCCGGAACGCCGCCCGCAGCGCCGCCGAACCGGCGTCCGCGTACGTGCCGTCGGCGAAGACGCGGGCCAGCTCCTGCGGCGTGCGCGCCACCGGTCCCGGCGGGGCCGCCATCAGGTCGAAGTAGACGCCGCGGGTCTCCCGGTAGACGTCCCAGTCGTCGGCGTACACGACGATCGGGCGGTCCAGGTTGGCGTAGTCGAACATGATCGACGAGTAGTCCGTGATCAGCGCGTCCGCGGCCAGGCACACGTCCTCCGAGGAGCGGTGCGCGGTCACGTCGATGACCCGGCCGGTGCGTTGCCGGCTGCCGCCGCGGTCGTGGAAGTAATGGGCGCGCGACAGCACCACCACGTTTTCGCCGGCCGCCTCGCAGAACGCCTCAAGGTCGAGGCCCGCCGTCTCGGAACCGGTCTCCCAGTCCCGGTGCGTGGGCGCGTACAGGACGGCCGTCTTCCCCTCCGGGACGCCCAGTTCGCGCCGGACCCGGGCCACGTCCTCGGCGGTCGCCGTCACGTAGACGTCGTTGCGCGGATAGCCGTACTCCAGGTGCTCGTAGGAGCCGGGGAAGGCCCGCTCCCACGTCCGGGTGGAGTGCCGGTTGGCGGACAGGTTGAAGTCCCAGCGGTCCACCCGGCCCAGGAGCTTGGTGAAGCTGCCGGTGGCCGCCGCCACCACCGGGTACGGCGACTGGTCCACACCCATCGTCTTCAGCGGCGTGCCGTGCTGCGTCTGCACGTGCACGCTGCCGGGGCGCTTGACGACGCCCTCGGCGAAGTTGGCGTTGTTCACCAGGTACGTGGCGCGGGCCAGTACCTCCCAGTAGCGCCGGCTGCCGATGACGGCGTGCTCGACGTCCTTCGGCACGGTGTGCGCCTGGTCCGGCTCGACCAGGAACACCGACCTGATGTGCGGGGCGAGTTCGCGGGCCTTGGCGTGGATCGCGGCCGGGTTGCAGGCGTAACCGCGGCCCCAGTAGGCGCAGTACACCGCCAGGCCGGGGTCGAGCGGACGGCGCAGGTGGCGGCGGTAGAGCAGGCGGGTGCGCAGCCCCCGGGGCCACGGCAGGCGGCGCAGGACACCGGTCACCGCGCGGTTGGCGGCGCGCAGGGCGCGGAAGCCGGTGTACGAGCCCGCCGCCAGCAGCCGGTGCTGCACGCCGAGCCGTCCGCCCGGTGGCCGGAAGCCCGCGGGCCGGTGGCGCCGGTACAGCCGGCTCGCCCGGCGGTAGAAGGCGCGCCGCTCGCGGCGGGTCAGTCGCCGGGGGTGGACGGCCGTCTTCAGGACCGCCGCGAAGAGCTGCTCGAACAGCGGGCCGTACCGCTCGGCCGGCAGACCGCGCTCGGCGGCGTACACGAGCGCCGACTCGGTCTGGTCGAGCAGGTCCGCGTGATGCCCGCCGGGCAGGTTCAGCCGGTTGCCCTGGCGCCGCACCCGGTGCCGCACGACCACGGAGCGCAGGACCGCCACGCGCTCCGCGCGCACCGCGACCCGGGCGCCGAAGCCGAGGTCCGTGAAGTGCCCGTCGGGGAAGTCGAGCCCGCGCTCGGTGAGGAAGGTACGGCGGTGGACCGCGCTCCACGCGGGCAGGTGCACGCCGGACAGCTGCGGGGCGCGGTCGGGGGTGAAGGCGCCGCCCGGGGCCTTGGCCAGCAGCGGGGCGGCCGGGTTGGTGGTCTCGCCCTCCCACCAGGGCACGCGCTCGTACTCGAAGTGGAGGACGTCGACGCCGCCGGTGTCCGCAAGGCGTGCGTCCAGCGCCGCCAGCGCCCCCGGCACCAGGACGTCGTCACCGTCGAGGAACAGCAGGTACGCGCCGGTCGCCGCCCGCATCCCGGCGTTGCGCGCCCCGGCGAGACCGGCGGACGGCGGCGAGTGCACCGGCGTCACCCGGGAGTCCCGCCCGGCGTGCTCACCGGCGACGTCCGCCGCGGCGGAGTCCGGGCCGTCGCAGACCGGGATCAGCTCGAAGTCGCCGAAGGACTGGCCGAGGACCGAGTCCAGTGCCTGGGAGAGCCGCCCCGCGACCCCATGGGACGGGACGATGATGCTGAAGCGGGGCATGCTGCTCTTTCTCTCGTGATCCTGGTCCGACGCGCCCCGGACCGGTCCGTCCCGGTCCGGCGGGAGTCCCCTGCGTGCCGCGCCCTCGGCCCGGCCGTCCCGCGGGCCGCCACGTGGGTGGCCGGGTCGGGGTGGGCCGCGACGAACTGCGGGGCATGGGAACTCCCGGAGGACCAACGGTGGTCAGAGGCTCTCGGTGACGGTGCGGGGCCCCGCGGGTTGCGGCACCGTGGTCAGCGGAGGACGCGCGAGGGCCGCGGCGGCGGAGGGCGCGGGGCGGCGCTCGGCGAGCGGCACGACCGGCGGCAGTCCGCTCTCGCCCAGGACGACGCGGCGTACCACGCGGTCCGCGGCCCGGCCGTCGTCGTACGGGCAGAACCGCTCGCGGAAGGCGGCCCGCAGCCGGGCGGTCCGGGTGCCGTGCCAGTCGCCGCTCGCGAACACGCCGATCAGCTCGTCCTCGTCCCGCGCGATCGCTCCCGGCGGGAAGGAACGCAGGTCGACGTAGGTGCCGCGGACCGCCTCGAACGCCTCCGGCTCGTCGGCGTGCAGCACGACCGGGCGGTCCAGGCCCGCGTAGTCGAACATCAGGGACGAGTAGTCGGTGACCAGTACGTCCGACGCCAGGCAGAGCGACTCCACGTGCGGGTGGTCGCTCACGTCCAGCACCCGGCCGCCCGACGCGGTGAGCGGCCCGCCGTGGCCTGGGTGGGCGCGGGCCAGCACCATGAAGCGCGGACCGAGGCGGCGCACGACGCGGTCCAGGTCCAGGGCGGCGCGCTGGGTGCGCCGGTAGTCGCGGTGGGTGGGCGCGTACAGGATCGCGACCGTGCCCTCGGGGATGCCGAGCGTCTCGCGCAGCCGGGTCACGTCCGCCGCCGTCGCCCGCTGGAGGACGTCGGTGCGCGGCTGGCCGCACTCCAGGGCGGTCCAGCCGCCGGGGTGCACGCGTTCCCAGGTCAGGGTGGAGTGACGGTTGGCCGAGACCACGTAGTCCCAGGTGCCGGCCTCGCGCAGCAGCCGGGCGAAGTCGGTGCCGCGCCCGACGGCCGGGCGCTCCCGGAGGTCCAGGCCCATGTGCTTGAGCGGCGTCCCGGCCTGCGTCTGGACCAGGACCTGGCCCCGGCGCCTGACCAGCCCGGCGGCGAAGGCCGCGTCGCACACCAGGTAGCGGGAGCGGGCCAGAGCCGTCCAGTGCGCGGCCGTGCCGGCGGCCAGCCGGCGGGTACCGGGCGGGACGGTGTGGTGGTGCACGGGGTCGGCGGCCCACGCCGTGCGCACGTGCGGCGCGAGACGGCGGAACGCCTCCTCCAGCGCGCCCGGATCGCGCCCGTACCCCCGGTTCCCCTCGACGGCGAAGACGGCGCGGTCGGCGCGGAGCGGGAGGCAGCGCTGGACGCGGTAGTGCAGGCGCAGGGCGCGGGACCGGGCGGCGCCCAGCAGACCCGCGCCCGCCCGCGCCGTACGGCGGTGCAGGGCCGACGCCAGGCGCAGGGCTCCGTAGGTGCGGCGCAGGCCGAGGCGGAGCAGGGCGTGGCGGAGGCGGACGGGCAGCGGGGCGGGAGCGCCGGGGACCCGGTAGCGGCGGCAGTGGACGCGGGCCCGGCGCAGGAACTCGGCGCGCAGGGCGCGCGGGAGGCGGTCGGGGCGGGTGTACACCGTCGTCAGGTGGTCGGCCATGCGGCGGTACAGCAGCGGCCGCCAGCGGATCAGTTCCGGCCGCGCCTCGGGGCGCGTCTCCATGCGCGAGCTGAGGAAGGCGAAGACGCGGTCGTACTGCGTGAACACGTCCAGGTGCCGCGCGCTCGGCGTGCCGAGGATGCTGCCCCGCAGGCGCTGACGGTAGTGCACGCAGACCCGGTCCAGGGTGGCGACGGACCCCGCCGTCATCAGGACCGGGTACGTCCACGGCGTGTCCTCGTAGTACCCCGGCGGGAAGACGAGGCCCTCGCGCTCGGCGAACTCCCGTCGCACCGCCTTGTTCCAGGCCACCATCAGCAGTTTCAGCAGCCCCGGCCGGTCGGCGAGCCGGAACGGCGCCGGGCCCTGCTCGGTGAGGTGCGCGGCGGCCTGGTTGCGGACCGTCTCGCCGGTCCAGTACGTACGCGCGTAGTCGTAGACCAGGACGTCCGGCTCGCCGGTCTCCTTGATCCGGTCGGCGATGCTCCGCAGGGCGTGCGGGGTGAGGGTGTCGTCGCCGTCGAGGAAGACCAGGTAGTCGCCGCACGCCCGCTCCATCCCGGCGTTGCGGGCGGGGCCCAGGCCCTCGTTGCGCGGCAGGCGGACGACGCGTACGCGCGGGTCGAGGGCGGCGAACTCGTCGGCGATCGCGCCGCAGGCGTCCGGCGAGCAGTCGTCGACCACGATCACCTCGAAGTCCGGGTACGACTGGGCCAGCACCGACTCCAGGCACGCGTGCAGATACGCCTGCACCTGGTACGCGGGGACGATGACACTGAACCGGGGCACGGGGACATCCATGGGTCGGCGGGATCGGTGCGGGCTTCTGCCCGGCAACGGCCGCCGGAGCGACTTGGTTACGGCCCCCGGGGCATTCGGGGGACGTTGTGCCCGTACGGATGAGGGGGCGGACCGGTGACCGGTCCGCCCCCTCAAGGGTGGTGCGGGGTCGGCTACTTGACGGCGCCCGCCATCACGCCGGAGACGAACTGCCGCTGGAACGCGAAGAACACGGCCAGCGGGATCACCATGGAGATGAACGCCCCCGGGGCCAGCACGTCGATGTTGTTGCCGAACTGCCGTACCTGGGTCTGCAGGGCGACCGTGATCGGCTGGCTGTCGGAGTCCGAGAAGATCAGCGCGACCAGCATGTCGTTCCACACCCACAGGAACTGGAAGATGCCCAGGCTCGCGATCGCGGGCCCGCCGAGCGGCATCACCACCCGCGCGAACAGCCGCAGTTCGCCCGCCCCGTCCAGGCGTGCCGCCTCCAGCAGCTCCCTCGGGATCTCCGCGAAGAAGTTCCGCAGCAGGAACACCGCGAAGGGCAGGCCGAAGCCGACGTGGAAGAGGATCACGCCGAGCATCGAACCGAACAGGCCGATCTTGCCGAAGAGTTCGGCGATCGGGATCAGGGCCACCTGCACGGGCACGACGAGCAGCCCGACCACCGCCAGGAACCACCAGTCGCGGCCCGGGAAGTCCATCCACGCGAAGGCGTATCCGGCCAGTGCGCCGATGACCACGACCAGGACGGTCGCGGGGACGGTGATCAGCGCGGTGTTGAGCAGCGAGGAGGTGATGTCGCCGTTCTTCAGCAGCTCCTCGTAGCTCTGGAAGGTCAGCTGGGACGGTTCGGTGAAGACCTTCCACCAGCCGCTCGCCGCCATGTCCTGGGGGGTGCGCAGCGAGGACAGCAGCAGCCCGATCGTCGGGACCAGCCAGAACAGGGCCACCACGGTCAGGAACACCCGGACCAGCCCGCCGCTGAGGGCCTCGACGAGCCGGGACCCGAGCGACTGCCTCGCCTTCACGGTCCCGCCGGGTGCCTCGGCGGCGGTCCCGCTGCCGGTTCCGGTTCCCGTGAGGGAACCCGCGTCCGCGGTCATCGCCGCACCTCCCGCCGAAGTCGCCGTACGTTGAACCACATCACCGGGATGACCAGGAGCAGCAGGAACACCGCGATGGCGCTGGCGACGCCCGGCTGGTCGGAGGCGAAGCCCTTGCGGTACAGCTCCAGGGCGAGCACGTTCGCGTCGTCCTGGGAGGAGCCCGGAGCGATGATGAAGACCAGGTCGAAGACCTTCAGGACGTTGATCATCAGGGTGACGACCACGACCGCGAGGACCGGCGCGAGCAGCGGCACCGTGACCCGCCGGAAGACCTGCCACTCGTTGGCGCCGTCCACCCGGGCGGCTTCGAGCAGCTCCCGGGGCACCCCGGCCAGGCCCGCCGCGATCAGCACCATCGCGAAGCCCGCCCACATCCATACGTACGATCCGATGATCGCCGGAGTGACGAGGGAGGGGCCGAGCCAGTTCAGGCCGTTGTACGGTTCCTTGAAGTTGTCGGCGGGCAGCCTGAGCAGTGCCCCGTCGGCCGCCGCGGGCAGGGTGAACGTGCCGTCCCCGGCCGCCGTGGCCGTCGCGACGACCTCGCCGTCCTTGACCGCCTCGATCTTCATCCCGGCGTAGCCCAGCTCGGCCGCGTCGACGCCGCCGAGCTTGCCGACGCCCTTGCCCCGGGTGAAGTCCTGCCAGGTGGTGCCGGTGACCTCGTCGTCCGCGGGCTCGGGCACCGCGGCCTTCTTCGCGTCGTCGGGCATCAGGTCGGGGGCGACGCCGACGAGGGGCAGGACGACGGGGGTGCCCGCGCGGACCGGCTGCTTCGTGACGAACGCGCCCCCGCCGGCGGGCTTCAGCGGCGAGTCGCGGCCCGGGTGCGCCTTCGGGAACGCGGACGACTCGGCGAACGTGTCGTGCACGCCGACCCACACCGCGTTGGCGACGCCCTTGTCCGGGTCCTGGTCGTACACCAGGCGGAAGATGATGCCGGCCGCGAGCATCGAGATCGCCATCGGCATGAAGACGACCAGCTTGAACGCCGTGCCCCAGCGGATGCGTTCGGTCAGCACCGCGAAGATCAGACCGAGCGCGGTGGCGACCGTCGGCGCGAACACCACCCAGATGATGTTGTTCTTCAGGGCGGTGCGGATGCCGTCGTCGGTGAACAGCGTCTGGTAGTTGTCGAACCCGGCGAAGGAGTCGCCGGACTGGTCGTAGAAGCTGCGGATCAGCGAGTACCCGATCGGGTAGACCACGAGCGCGCCGAGCAGCACCAGGGCGGGCAGCAGGAACAGCGCCGCCACGGACCTGCGGGTGCCCGTCACGCTCTTGCGCGACTCGGGTGACTGGGGGGCGGCGGTGCCCCGCGGGGTCTTGGCCGCCGTGGCCGACGTCATCGCGTCAGCCCCCGTAGGCGGCGGCCGCGTCCGCCTCCAGCTTCGCCTGGGCGCCCGCGATGTCCTTCGGGTTCTTCAGGAAGTCCTGCAACGTCTTCCACTCGCCCTTGCCGGGGGTGCCGCCGAAGGCCTGCGGGGCCTGGTCGGACATGTCGAAGCGGAAGTCGTCGCCGGCCGCGACCAGCGCCTCGGCGATCTTCTTCTGCACCTCGTTCGGATACACCGAGGAGTCGATGCTCTTGTTGGGCGAGAGGAACCCGCCGAGCTTCGCCTGGATCCCCGCCGCGTCGGGCGAGGCCAGCCAGGTGGCCAGCGCCTGCGCCGCCTTCGAGTCCTTGAAGACCACGGCCGCGTCGCCGCCGGACACCACCGGCGCGGTGTCGCCCACGGCCGGGAACGGGAACACCTTCGCGTCGGAGCCGACCTTCGCCTTCGTCTCACCGATGTTGACCTGGACGAAGTCGCCCTCGTAGACCATGCCCGCCTTGGGCTGGTCACCGCCGGTGAAGGTCTGCGTCACCGAGGCCGGGAACTCCGTCTGGAGGGCGCCGGACGCGCCGCCCGCGACGAAGTCCTTCTTGCCCCAGATCTGCGCGAGGGTGGTCAGGGCCTCCTTCACGGACGGGTCCGTCCACTTGATCTCGTGCCGGGCGAGCTGGTCGTACTTCTCCGGGCCCGCCTGCGACAGGTAGACGTTCTCGAACCAGTCGGTGAGCGTCCAGCCGTCCGCGCCGCCCACGGAGAACGGGGCGACGCCGGAGTCGTAGATCATCTGGGCCGTGTCGAGCAGCTCGTCCCAGGTCTTGGGCTCGGCGGCGCCCGCGTTCTCGAAGACCTGCGCGTTGTACCAGATCAACGACTTGTTGGCGGCCTTGTAGTACACGCCGTACTGCTTGCCGTCGACCTTGCCTATGTCCTGCCAGCCCTGCGAGTAGTTCTCGCCGAGCTCCTTCGTCGCCTCGGCGCCCAGCGGCTTGGCCCAGCCCTTGTCGACGGCCTGCTTGATGGCGCCGGGCTGCGGAAGCATCGCCACGTCCGGCGGGGCGCCGCCCGCGATCTTCGAACCGAGGAAGTTGATGATCGGGTCCTGGGCGGGCACGAAGGTCACCTTGGCGCCCGTGCGCTTCTCGAACTCCGCGAGGACCTTCTTGAAGTTCTCCTGCTCGGTGCCCGTCCAGACGGCGGCGACCTCCAGGCTCTCGCCGTCCAGCTTCGGGAGGGTGACGGAGGAGGCCGGTGTCTTGTCGCCGCCCTTGTCGCCCTTGTCGCCGCCGCCGTTGTCGTCATCGCCGCCGCCGCACGCGGTGAG
This sequence comes from Streptomyces sp. NPDC051136, assembly GCF_044455745.1. NCBI lineage: Bacteria > Bacillati > Actinomycetota > Actinomycetes > Kitasatosporales > Streptomycetaceae > Streptomyces > Streptomyces sp. NPDC051136. The sequence continues at coordinate 51,675 of NZ_JBITFE010000002.1, forward strand.
CGAGAGCGCGAGCGCTCCCGCGGCGAGGGCGGCGGCCGTCCTGGTGGTCCTCTTGACGCTTCCGCGTGTCCGGATGGTGCTGCTCGTGCGCATTACTGCCCCGTTCTTCGTTCCTCGTCGAACGCTCGGCGCTCTCCCGTGCGCTCTGGTGTACGCCAGGGGGGTGAGGGCGGCAAGGGCGCGTCCGTGGTCGACGGGGGGATCGTGACCGCGTCGTGACCGTGATCGGAAACCCGGCGCGGGAGCGGGCGTCCCGAGGGCTGCCGCGCCGGGTCCCGCCGAGACCCGGGGCGGCTTCGGCCCCGGGCGCCGGACGGGCCGGGGCGCGCGGTCCGGCGTCAGAGGAGCGACGGGACCTCGGCCGCCGAGACCTCCCGGGCCGCCCGCTCCAGGGCGCTGGCCAGCAGGGCCAAGTCGGTCGGCCCGTTGCCCAGTTCGCGGACCGGGCGGCGGGTGGGCGGGTCGCCCATGCGGTGCCACTCCAGAGCGACCACCGTGGGGCGCTGGGTCGCCGTGCGGGGGATGCGGCCGGTGACCCGGCCGCCCTGGAAGGCCACGGTGCGGCCGTCCGGGTGGGTCAACCGCCCCCGGCCCGGCGCCGGTTCGTCCGGCCCGGGCACGGGCGCGTCCAGGGTGACGCGCAGGGTCGCGCGCAGGGCGGGTCCGGTGCGGTCCGTACGTCCCCCGGGGGCGGTGGCGGCGACCAGGTGGACGCCGAGCCGCTCGCCCTCCCGCGCGACGGCCTCCAGCGCCCGCACGACCGACCCCGCCGCGGGCCGCCCGGGGGAGCCGAGCGGGGGAGCGACGAGGGCGTCGAGGTCGTCCACGACGACGACCAGACGGGGGAGGGGCGGGACAGGCCCCGTGCGGCGCTTGGCGGCGGGCCGCAGCCGCAGGGTGGAGCTGGGCGGGGACTCGACGTCCCCGGAGTCGCCGACCTGCGCGGGCGCCGCCGTCGTCGGGGTGCGCTGGGCGACGAGCCGGCCCGACACCTCGCGGCCGGTGTGCCACTCGGCGAAGTCCGACCGCCCGAGCAGCTCGGCACGGCGCTTCAGCTCGGCGCTCAGAGACTGGGCGAACTCCCGCATCCGCACCGGGTCGTTGGCGGTGAGGTGGGTAGTGACGTGCGGGACGTCCGTGCACACGCGCAGGCCCTCGCCGTGGGCGCCGCCCGCGCTCACGCTGTCGCGGCCGTCCATGAGGACGACACCGAGCCGGTCGGGGCGCTCGGCCGAGGCGAGCGAGGCGACCAGCGCCCGCAGCAGCTCGGTGCGGCCGCTGCCGGGCGGGCCCTCGACCAGCAGGTGCGGTCCCTCGACGGCCAGGTCGACCAGGACGGGGCCGCGCGGTCCGGCGCCCAGCACCGCCTGCGCGCGTCCCCCGAGGGACTCCGTGTCGTCGGCCGCGGCGGCCCAACGGGCCATCAGCGAGGCCGGGGTGGCGCGGGCCAGGCCCAGCTCGTCGAGGAGCCGGGCCGCCTGGGGGAGGGGCGCGGACACGCGCGCGTGGTGCTCGCCGCCGGTGCCGGCGGCGTCGGTGCGCAGGGGGGCCAGGGCGCGCGCGAACCGCTCGGCCCAGGCCGGGGAGACGGCGTCCACCGTGCCGAGGGTGCCGTGACGGACCGGCCCGGCGGGTGCGGCCGGGGCGCCCGGGCCCGGATGCGCGGCCGTGCGGGCGACGCGCACCAGCCGCAGGGTCGTCGCCACGTCGCCGCTGAGCAGCGCCACGGCACCGCACTCCCGGAACACCGGTGACACCGCGCAGGCCGCCTCGTACGTCCGGGTCACCGGGGAGGAGGGGGAGGCGGCGGCGGTCTCGGCGAGGCACACGACGTGGACACCGGCCCGGGGCCCCTCCAGGGCCAGCCGGGCCACCGCCTCGCGCACGTCGGCACCGCCGGGGTCCCCGTCCACGACGAGCACGGTCCAGGGCCCGGTGAAGCCGCCGGTGAGGTCGGTCCCGTCGCCGCTCCCGTCGTCGGCGCGGGCCCAGGAGGGCTGCGGCCGGACGGCCCCGGTGGCGGGGGCCGCGGTGGAGGGGGCCGCGGTGGTCGCGTCCGCGTCCTCCTGGCGGGCGGCGGGCCGGTTCTCGTCGGCGAGGCGGTCGTCCAGGCGGCGGAGGAGCTCGGTGGCGCGGGCCGTGGCCTGCTCGCGGTCGTGGGCCAGCAGCAGGCGGCAGTCCTGGCCGTGTCCCGGGCGCACCTGCGGCAGCCAGCCGAGCCAGGACCACTCGGCGCTGCGCTCGGCGAGCGGCCGGGAACGGTCCGCGCTGATCAGCACGATCTCCAGGGTGTCGGCCGAGTGCAGCGCCGCGAGCTGCGCCAGCACCGAGCGGGCCAGCCCGGCCAGACGCTCCCGCGGGCCGGCGAGGCCGAGTGCGCCGACCTCGCGCAGATCGGCCGTCACCGGCACCGCGGGCAGCGGGGCGGCACCGCCCGGCGCCACCCGGTCGGCCGTGCCGAGCCGCACGGTGAGCGCCTCCGGGTGGCCCGGGCCGCGCTCCCACAGCCGCGGCCCCGGTCCCAGCGCCGTCAGCAGCAGCGAGGCGGGGTCCGGCCAGGTCTCCCGGGCGCCCGGGGCACCGGACGGAGCCGCCGGGGCCGGTCCGGGTGCCGCCTCGTCGTGCGCGGGACCGCCGGACGCGGTGGCCTCCGGGGCGCTCGCGCGCCCGCCGGTCAGCCGTCGCGCCCACGCGCCTATCCCACCGCGCCTGCGCGCTTCCTGCGGCACGTCGGCACCCGGGAGAGGGGCCCCTTCGCGGGCGGTGCGCGCACCCGCGGCGGTGTCGCCGCCGCGTCCGGTGCCGGTCTCCCGGCCGGTGCGGTCGTCCGGGCCGGAGCCGTCCCCCCGGCCGCCCGCTCCGGAGGGGCCGCCGGTGCCGCCGTACGCGCCTGCGTCCGGCCCGTACGCCGCCGGTGCGGGAGACCCGACGCCGTACGCCGCCGGTGCGGGAGACCCAACGCCGGGCGCGCCCGCGTCGCGGGTGCCGCTTCCGTACCCGTCCGCGTCGCGGGTGCCGCTTCCGTACCCGTCCGTGTCGTGTCCGTCGGTTCCGTACGCTCCCGGCGCCGCAGAGCCCGGGCCGTACCCGCCCGCTCCCGGGGCCCCGGCCGGGTACGGCCCCGTGCCCCGCGCGCCGCCGTGCGTCTCGCCCCCGGCGGGGGTCTGCCGGGGCAGGCCCGCCGTGGGGCCGGTGCCGTGGCTCTCGATGCGGGGGGCGCCGCCCTGCCCGGGGACGTGCGTCGGCGCCGCGGACGGCCCGCCCGCGGTGTAACGGGAGGAGCCGTACGCGTGGTGCGTCCGGTCGTCGGCCGCGGACCTCCCGTCGGTCCCGTCGGGCGCCGGTGCGCGTCCTGGCGCTCCGGCCGGTCCGTGCGCGGACGCGGGTCCCGGGTGCGCGCTCCGCGCGCGGGAGCGGCCGTCCCCGTCGCGCACCTGCCCCTCCGACCCGTCCGCCACGCGCGTGTGGGCCCCCGCGTCGCCGTCCCCGTCCGCCGCTGCGGCCGTCCGGAGCCCGGACAGCCGTACGTGTCCCTCCCCGTCCGGCGTCGTCGCGACCCGTACCTCCGCCGCCGGGGGCACCGGCACCAGCCGCAGCGCCGACTCGCCGATCCGCAGCAGCGCGCCCGGCGCGAAACGGACCGGGCGACCGCCCACGCGGGTGCCGTCCAGGGTGGTGCCGTTGGTGGAGCCCAGGTCGGCGACCGACACGCGGGCGTCGGGACCGACGGTCACGGCGCAGTGCATGCGGGAGACGTCCGGGTCGTCGAGCGCGACGTCGGCGTCGGCGGAGCGCCCGAGCCTGATCTGGCCGCCGTGCAGCAGGTGGACGCCGCCCGCGTCGGGACCCGCGACCACGTGGAGCTGGGCGGGGACGTCGGCCGGCTCGGCGTGCGGGTCGGGCTCGCCGGGGGCGCCCAGGCAGAGCACGGCGCCGTCGATCAGCGGAGGCTCGCCCAGGGTGCTGCGCTGGGCGTCGAGGCGCTGGGCACCCGCGTACAGCACCACCTGACCGGTGCCCGGGGCCTCGCCGGGGAGCGTGGCGGCCAGCGCCGGGGCGACCGCGGCCAGGGCGGTGCCGGCCGGTGCGGTGACGAGTACGTCACACCGTGCGGCGCGGCCCCCCGCCGGAGCGGCGGACGCGGCCGGGGCAGCCGAAGCATGCGGGCCCAGCGGGTCTACGACGGTCAGCCGGATCTGCATCGCCGTAAGCGGTCCCTTCGCGCGGGCGCCCAGGCGCCGGGACGGAAGCCGCCACCATGGTCCCCCACCGCGGACTTCCCCCACCGTCACACGAGCACGTCGGCCAGTACTGCACGCATCCTCGCACCTGCCACTGACAACGCGCCCGCCGCCCGCCGTCAAATGATCTTGATTGGTCGGCTCTGCCCCCAAAAATGCCTGACAGGTGCTCTGCGGATGATCGAATGCCGTCCGCTTGAGATCGGTCACGTACGGGCGGCGGCAACCAAGGGACCGGGTCGCGCGTCTTTCCTTCGAACGTGGTGCGGAGGCGGCACTACAGTTGGGTCCGACTGGGACCGACCGGTTCTGCGACAGTGGGTCCGAACAGCCAGCAAGCAACTAGGAGCGCATGACGTGCGGCCGGTAGGCAGCAAGTACCTCCTCGAGGAGCCCCTCGGCCGCGGTGCCACGGGCACCGTCTGGCGGGCCCGCCAGCGCGAGACCGCGGGCGCCGAGGCGGCCGTGGCCGGGCAGCCCGGCGAGACCGTCGCGATCAAGGTCCTCAAGGAGGAGCTCGCGAGCGACGCCGACATCGTGATGCGCTTCCTGCGCGAGCGTTCCGTCCTGCTCCGGCTCACCCACCCCAACATCGTCCGGGTCCGCGACCTGGTCGTCGAGGGCGAGCTGCTCGCCCTGGTCATGGACCTCGTCGACGGCCCCGACCTCCACCGCTACCTGCGCGAGAACGGGCCGCTCACCCCGGTCGCCGCGGCCCTGCTCACCGCGCAGATCGCCGACGCGCTCGCGGCGAGCCACGCCGACGGCGTCGTCCACCGCGACCTGAAGCCGGCCAACGTCCTGCTGAAGCAGACCGGCGGCGAGATGCACCCGATGCTCACCGACTTCGGCATCGCCCGCCTCGCCGACTCGCCCGGCCTCACCCGCACCCACGAGTTCGTCGGCACGCCCGCGTACGTCGCGCCGGAGTCCGCCGAGGGCCGCCCGCAGACCTCCGCCGTCGACGTGTACGGCGCCGGCATCCTGCTGTACGAGCTGGTCACCGGCCGTCCCCCGTTCGGCGGGGGATCGGCCCTCGAGGTGCTGCACCAGCACCTGAGCGCCGAACCGCGCCGCCCCTCCACCGTCCCCGACCCGCTGTGGACGGTCATCGAGCGCTGCCTGCGCAAGAACCCGGACGAACGCCCCAGCGCCGAGAACCTCGCCCGCGGACTGCGCGTCGTCGCCGAGGGCATCGGCGTGCACGCGAACAGCGCGCAGATCGGCGCCGCCGAGGGCGTCGGCGCGCTCCTCGCCCCCGACCCGGCACCCGCGCAGGTTCCCGGCGTCCCCGGCGTCCCCGACGGCGCCTACGACCCGAACGGCGCGACCAGCGTCCTGCCGCACACCGGGGGCCCGGCCGGCGCCGCCGACCCCACGACCGTCCTCCCGAGCACCGGCGCGCCCGACCCGACCGCCGTCATGCCGCCGGTCCCCCCGGGGCAGCCGGGGCAGCCGGGACAGGGCGGGCCCGAGGACCCGCACCCCTGGCAGAACCAGCTGCGCGCCGCCCGCGACCGCAACGAGCAGACGCAGGTCCAGTACCTGGACCCGAACCAGGACCCGCTGCGCCGCCGCCCCCAGCGGCAGGTCTCCCGCCCGCAGCAGCCGCGCCAGGCCCCGCCGCCCCAGCAGCCGGGCTACGGCTATCCGCAGCAGCCCCAGCGCTACGCCACCCCGCAACCCCAGCAGCCGCAGCGGCCCCAGCCGCAGCGCTACGCCCCGCCGCCCGTGCCCGAGCCGCAGCAGCCCCGGCGCGAGCCGAGGGCGCCCCGGCAGCGCAGTGCCAACCCCATGCGCATCCCGGGCCTCGGCTGCCTCAAGGGCTGCCTGGTCACGCTCGTCATCCTGTTCGTGGCCGGCTGGCTGGTCTGGGAGCTGAGCCCGCTGCAGGACTGGATCGGCACCGGCAAGGGCTACTGGGACCAGCTCAGCGACTGGTTCACCACCGTGACCGGCTGGATCGGGGACCTGGGCGGCTCCAGCGGAAGCTGAGTCCGGAGACTTGTCGACATCTGGAGGGTGATTTCCGCCTCCGCCGTGAAGGCCGGCTCCTGCAACGCGTACTTTTAGGCGCAACACGCGTCGGTAGGAGCAGTCTTGGCACGGAAGATCGGCAGCCGGTACACCGCCCATCAGATCCTCGGGCGGGGCAGCGCCGGCACGGTGTGGCTGGGCGAGGGTCCCGACGGACCCGTCGCGATCAAGCTGCTGCGCGAGGACCTGGCGTCCGACCAGGAGCTGGTCTCCCGCTTCGTGCAGGAGCGCACCGCCCTGCTCGGCCTCGAACACCCGCACGTCGTCTCCGTGCGCGACCTCGTCGTGGACGGCAACGACCTCGCGCTGGTGATGGACCTGGTCCGGGGCACGGACCTGCGCACCCGCCTGGACCGGGAGCGGCGCCTGGCGCCCGAGGCCGCGGTGGCCGTCGTCGCGGACGTCGCCGACGGACTGGCCGCCGCGCACGCCGCCGGGGTCGTGCACCGCGACGTGAAGCCCGAGAACGTGCTCCTCGACATGCAGGGCCCGCTCGGCCCCGGCGGCGCGCACCCCGCCCTGCTGACGGACTTCGGGGTCGCCAAGCTCATCGACACCCCGCGGCGCACCCGCGCCACGAAGATCATCGGTACCCCGGACTACCTGGCCCCGGAGATCGTCGAGGGCCTGCCCCCGCGCGCTGCGGTCGACATCTACGCGCTGGCCACCGTGCTGTACGAGCTGCTGGCCGGCTTCACGCCGTTCGGCGGCGGCCACCCCGGCGCGGTGCTGCGCCGCCACGTGACCGAGACCGTCGTCCCGCTCCCCGGCATCCCCGACGAGCTGTGGCAGCTCCTCGTCCAGTGCCTCGCCAAGGCCCCGGCGTCCCGGCTGCGCGCCTCCGAGCTGAGCGCCCGGCTGCGCGAACTGCTGCCGCTGCTCGCCGGAATGGCCCCGCTCGACGTGGACGAGCCCGACGCCGAGCAGGACGAGGACACGCCGTCCGAGGACCCCGCGGCCGCCTCCGCGTCCTCGGGAGAGCCGGTACGGCGCCGGGGAGCGGTGCCTCTGGTGCCGGGGGCCAAACCGGCCGACTCCAACCGGGACACCCACACGTCGATGCGCGTACCGGCCCCGGACGAGCTGGCCGGCGGCGCCCGCGGCACCGCCCGCGCCCCGCGCGCGGCCGGCGCCCCGCGCCCCGGATCGGCCCGCAACCGCGCCACCGCGAGGCGCCGCCGGATCGCACTGGGCACCGGCGCGGTCGCCCTGGTGGCGGCGATCGGAGTCGGTACGTGGCTGGCCACGGGCGGTGACGACGGGGACACCGGACCCCAGGACACACGGAACTCGGCACCGGCCTCTCCCTGAGCCCCGGACCAGCACCGGCGGTCCGCACCCGCACCCGCCGGGCGTGGACCGCCGGCCGGAGCCGTTACGCTGGATGCGTGGCAGTCGTCGATGTATCCGAAGAGCTGAAGTCCCTCTCCTCGACCATGGAGTCGATCGAGGCCGTCCTGGACCTCGACAAGTTGAGGGCAGACGTCGCCGTGCTCGAGGAGCAGGCGGCCGCGCCCTCCCTGTGGGACGACCCGGAGGCGGCGCAGAAGATCACGAGCAAGCTCTCGCACCTCCAGGCCGAGGTGCGGAAGGCCGAGGCCCTGCGCGGCCGGATCGACGATCTCGGCGTGCTCTTCGAGATGGCCGAGGAGGAGGACGACCCGGACACCCGCGCCGAGGCCGAGTCCGAGCTCGCGGCCGTCCGCAAGGCGCTGGACGAGATGGAGGTCCGCACCCTGCTCTCGGGCGAGTACGACGCGCGCGAGGCACTCGTGAACATCCGGGCGGAGGCGGGCGGCGTGGACGCCGCCGACTTCGCCGAGAAGCTCCAGCGCATGTACCTGCGCTGGGCCGAGCAGCACGGCTACAAGACCGAGGTCTACGAGACGTCGTACGCGGAAGAGGCCGGCATCAAGTCGACCACCTTCGCCGTGCAGTCGCCGTACGCCTACGGCACCCTCTCCGTCGAGCAGGGCACGCACCGGCTGGTGCGCATTTCGCCCTTCGACAACCAGGGGCGCCGCCAGACCTCCTTCGCGGGCGTCGAGATCCTCCCCGTGGTCGAGCAGACCGACCACATCGAGATCGACGAGTCCGAGCTGCGGGTCGACGTGTACCGGTCCTCCGGTCCCGGCGGCCAGGGCGTCAACACCACCGACTCGGCGGTGCGCCTCACCCACCTCCCCACCGGCATCGTCGTCTCCTGTCAGAACGAGCGCTCCCAGATCCAGAACAAGGCCACCGCCATGAACGTCCTCCAGGCCAAGCTCCTGGAGCGGCGCCGCCAGGAGGAGCAGGCCAAGATGGACGCCCTCAAGGGCGACGGGGGCAACTCCTGGGGCAACCAGATGCGTTCGTACGTGCTGCACCCGTACCAGATGGTCAAGGACCTGCGCACGGAGCACGAAGTGGGCAACCCCGAGGCCGTGTTCAACGGCGAGATCGACGGTTTCCTGGAGGCCGGCATTCGCTGGCGCAAGCAGCAGGAGAAGTAGCGCGACGCGAAGTCGCCGCTTTGTCGACAAGGCAACTGCCGCCCCATCGGCGGCAGTTGCCTTTTCCCGGTCCGCCGTTCGCCGGTGATGTCTGGGTTTTACATCACACTCACACCCTTTGTGTCCGGCATAAGTCCCGTACGGGGACATCGCGTACGCAATGGCCTTGACGTTGCTTTGAACATTCGGAATGGTGAGGCGCGGCATGCGTATTTCTGGGGCGCATGTGAACCGGGGGGCTTGAGTACGCACAGCTACCCCCGTCGATCACGGCCCCCGAGTGCGGCCTCACCTACTGATCGGCTACTGGGGGTAGCAACCACATGACGAAGAAGACGCGCATCCGTGTCGCGCGTATAGCGGCCGGCGCCGTGATCGCGGCCGGCGCCTCGCTGACCGCCGCGGGTGCCGCATCGGCGCTCGAGATCGGCGTCAGCGCCGGCACCAGCGACAGCGGTATCGGTCTCGGCCTGAGCGTCACGGGTGACGACGACGACCCCGACCCGTGCGACATCGGCACCGGTCCCGACTGCGAAACCGAGGAGCCTCCGACCGAGGAGCCTCCCACGGAGGAGCCCCCCACCGAGGAGCCTCCGACCGAAGAGCCTCCCACGGAGGAGCCCCCCACCGAGGAGCCTCCCACGGAGGAGCCTCCGACCGAGGAGCCTCCGACGTCCGACCCCAGTGTCCCGGCTGAGCCGACCCCGGACCCGACGGACGCTGCGGGCAACGGCGGTGGCGGCAACAACACCGACCCGAACGGCGGCAGCAACGACAACGTCGCTCAGGAGCAGGGTTCCTCCGCGCTGACCGACACCGGCGAGCAGGCTCCGGCCTCCGACACCGCTGCCCAGGGCAACGGCAAGGAGCTCGCCGAGACCGGCGCCGCGGAGACCACGTTCCTGCTGGTCGGCGCCGCGACGATGATCGCCGGCGGCATCGGCTTCCGCTTCCTGCCGCGTCTGATGAACGGCCGCGGCGGCGCTGCCGCCTGACGGTAGCCGTCCGCGTACGCACCGCTCACGCGGTGTGCGTACACGAAGGGGCCCGGAGCGCAACCGCTCCGGGCCCCTTCGTGTCTTCTCCGTGTCTTCTTGCGTCTTCTCGCGCTCTCGGCCCCGCGCCCCGACCGCGCGCCCCGGCGGGCCTCAGGGCCGCTCCAGGACCGTCAGGCGGTCTGCTGGGCCAGCAGGGCCACCGCGGCGATCAGCACCGCCAGCAAGGCGATCAGCGCCATCGGGTTCAGCCCCGCGAAGAAGTTGCTCTCCTGCTGCAACCGCTCGCGGTTGGCCCGGCACACCGGGCACCTGCCCTCGCTCACGGGCGCCGCGCAGTTCGCGCACACCAACCGGTCGTACGTCATGCGCTCGCCCTCCTTGCCACCGGCTCCGTCCGGAACAACGTCCGCGACGGCGCGAACGTTCCCCTTCCACTGTGCCAGGTTCCGCGAGGCCCCGCGCGCCCTCCTGCGGGGACAAAACGTGCAACTGATACGCAACCCCGACCGGTGACTGCGGTCGGCTCCCCGGTTCGCGTATGGTCACGCACATCTACCCCCGGCGACCCGTGGTGCATCCGTGATCCGATTCGACAACGTCTCCAAGGTCTACCCCAAACAGAGCCACCCAGCCCTCAGGGACGTCTCCCTGGAGGTCGAGAAGGGCGAGTTCGTCTTCCTCGTGGGATCCTCCGGCTCCGGAAAGTCCACCTTCCTGCGGCTGATCCTCCGCGAGGAGCGGTGCAGCCACGGTCAGGTGCACGTGCTGGGCAAGGACCTCGCCCGCCTGTCCAACTGGAAGGTGCCGCAGATGCGGCGCCAGCTGGGGACGGTCTTCCAGGACTTCCGCCTGCTGCCGAACAAGACGGTCGGCGAGAACGTCGCCTTCGCCCAGGAGGTCATCGGCAAGTCCCGCGGCGAGATCCGCAAGTCCGTGCCGCAGGTGCTCGACCTCGTCGGGCTCGGCGGCAAGGAGGACCGCAGGCCGGGCGAGCTGTCCGGCGGTGAGCAGCAGCGCGTCGCCATCGCCCGCGCCTTCGTCAACCGGCCCAAGCTGCTGATCGCCGACGAGCCCACGGGCAACCTGGACCCGCAGACCTCCGTCGGCATCATGAAGCTGCTCGACCGCATCAACCGGACGGGCACCACCGTGGTGATGGCCACGCACGACCAGAACATCGTGGACCAGATGCGCAAGCGCGTCATCGAGCTGGAGAAGGGCCGCCTCGTCCGGGACCAGGCACGCGGTGTCTACGGCTACCAGCACTGACGACGAGGAACGAAAGGCTTAACGAGACGCCATGCGCGCCCAGTTCGTAGTCTCGGAGATCGGTGTCGGTCTTCGCCGCAATCTCACGATGACCTTCGCGGTCATCGTCTCGGTCGCCCTGTCACTGGCCCTGTTCGGCGGCTCCCTGCTGATGAGCGACCAGGTCAACACCATGAAGGGCTACTGGTACGACAAGGTCAACGTCTCCGTCTTCCTCTGCAACAAGAGCGACGCGGAGTCCGACCCCAACTGCGCCAAGGGCGCGGTGACCGAGGACCAGAAGAAGCAGATCATGGCCGACCTCGACGAGATGACCGTCGTCGACAAGGTGACGTACGAGTCCCAGGACGAGGCGTACAAGCACTACAAGGAGCAGTTCGGCGACTCGCCGCTGGCCAGCTCCCTCACGCCGGACCAGATGCAGGAGTCGTACCGGATCAAGCTCAAGGACCCGGAGAAGTACCAGGTCATCGCGACCGCCTTCGACGGCCGTGAGGGCGTGCAGTCCGTGCAGGACCAGAAGGGCATCCTGGACAACCTCTTCGGCCTCCTCAACGGCATGAACTGGGCGGCCCGCGCGGTGATGGCCCTCATGCTGGTCGTCGCGCTGATGCTGATCGTCAACACCGTGCGCGTCTCGGCGTTCAGCCGGCGCCGCGAGACCGGCATCATGCGCCTCGTGGGCGCCTCGGGCTTCTACATCCAGGCGCCGTTCATCATGGAGGCGGCGGTCGCCGGTCTCATCGGCGGCGGTGTCGCCTGCGGCTTCCTGGTGATCGCCAGGTACTTCATCATCGACCACGGACTCGCCCTGTCCGAGAAGCTGAACCTGATCAACTTCATCGGCTGGGACGCCGTCCTGACGAAGCTGCCGCTCATCCTGGCCACGAGTCTGCTGATGCCCGCGTTGGCCGCGTTCTTCGCGCTGCGCAAGTACCTGAAGGTGTGACACATCCCAAGGGGGTCGCACGGTCAAGCGACCGTGCGGCCCTTGTGCGTTGTCCTAGACTCACCGGCATGTCAGGTCGTGACCTGTTCTGTCAGCCCCGTCGCGCACGCCACGGGGCCGCCCTGACCTTGGTGTTCGCGAGCGTGCTCGTCGCGGGCGCGGCCAGCGGCTCGCTCCCCGGGACCGACCGGAAGTCCGAGCCCGGCGCGGCCCGTTCGGCGGCCCCGGCCGGACCGCAGGCGCGGAACGACGACGTCGCCCGCGCGGCGGCCGAGGCGATGGCCGACGGCAAGTCCCCGGTGGAGGCCGCCGAACGCGCGGTCAGCCGCAGCGGGGACCGCTGGGGATCCGTCTACTCCCAGGGCGAGTACGAGGAGTTGGAGGACGCCCTCGACGGCCGGTACACCGGCGTCGGACTCTCCGCGCGCCGCGAGCGCGACGGACGCATCGAGGTGACCCGGGTGCGCTCCGGCTCGCCCGCCGCCGACGCCGGCATCCGCCGGGGCGACCGGCTGCGCAGTGTCGACGGCGAGCGGGTCGACGGGCGGCCCGTCACCGAGGTCGTCTCCATACTGCGCGGCGACGCCGAGCGCGAGCCCGCCGGCACCGCGGTCCGGCTGGGCCTGGAGCGGGGCACGCGCGCGTGGACCGAGACCCTGCGGCGTGCCCGGCTGTCCACGGACCCGGTGACCGTCCGCAGGCCCGCCGAGGGTCTCACCGTCGTCAAGGTCACCTCCTTCAGCAAGGGCGTCGGCGGGCAGGTGCGCGAGGCCGTGGCGCGGGTGCCGTCCGGCGTCGGCGTCGTCCTCGACCTGCGCGGCAACTCCGGCGGTCTGGTCACCGAGGCCGTGACCGCCGCCTCCGCCTTCCTCGACGGCGGCCTGGTCGCCACGTACGACGTCGACGGCGACCAGCGGGCCCTGCACGCCGATCCGGGCGGCGACACCGCCCGCCCCCTGGTCGCGCTCGTCGACGGCGGCACGATGAGCGCGGCCGAGCTCCTCACCGGCGCCCTCCAGGACCGCGGCCGGGCGGTCGTCCTGGGCTCGCGCACCTTCGGCAAGGGCTCGGTGCAGATGCCGAGCCGGCTGCCCGGCGGCTCGGTGGCCGAGCTGACCGTCGGCCACTACCGCACCCCCTCCGGGCGCGGCGTCGACGGTACGGGCATCACGCCCGACCTGGAGGTCGACCCGGCGGACCCGGCCGCCCTGGACCGGGCCCGGACGGTGCTGAGCGGACTGGGACGCCAGGCGCAGGACCCCGCGTAATCGGCTTTCCGCAGGACCCCTCCGTAGTGCCAAAATGGACCGCACTATGGCTAAGGAAAAAGGGCGCAAGCTGATCGCGCAGAACAAGAAGGCGCGGCACGACTACCAGATCCTCGACACCTACGAGGCCGGCCTCGTGCTGTCGGGCACCGAGGTGAAGTCGCTGCGCCAGGGGCGGGCCTCGCTGGCCGACGGGTTCGTGCAGCTGGACGGGCACGAGGCGTGGCTGCACAACGTGCACGTGCCGGAGTACAGCCAGGGCACCTGGACCAACCACAGCGCGCGCCGCAAGCGGAAGCTGCTGCTGCACCGCGTGGAGATCGACAAGCTGGAGTCGAAGTCCCAGGAGACGGGGCACACCATCGTCCCGCTGGCGCTCTACTTCAAGGACGGCCGGGCCAAGGTCGAGATCGCGCTGGCGCGCGGCAAGAAGGAGTACGACAAGCGGCAGACCCTCCGGGAGAAGCAGGACCGCCGTGAGGCGGAGCGGACGATCTCGGCGATCCGCCGCAAGCAGCGGGCCTGAGCCGGGGGAATAGGCTGGCACGCGTACGCGTTGGTCACGTACGATGGCATCTGCACCCCACAGCGGGTGCGCGCCCCCTCTTCGGAGGGTTTGAAAAATCAACATGGGGATGATCGGTTTCGACAGCGGCTGTCGAAGCAGGGGAAGCGTGTCGAGGAAGCGGCCATGATCTCGTAAACCACAGGCCGAAAAAAATAATCGCCAACACCAAGCGCGATTCCTCCCAGCAGGCCTTCGCCCTCGCTGCCTGATCTCAGGTAGCGAAGCGAGCCTCCTACTAAGGGAGTGTCAGCCCGGGGCTGTTCCCGACCCGGATCCTGGCATCAGCTAGGGGACTAAACCTTGATCCCGGTCACGGGGTGAAGAGGGAAACCAAACAGTGACTGGGCCCGTCGGAGACTTGTTCGCGTGATCTCCGGGGCCGAGAAAATCGAAGCGAACTGCACACGGAGAAGCCCTGATTCCGCACCGTTGGACGCGGGTTCGATTCCCGCCATCTCCACATTCCCAGGAAACCCCTGGGCCCCCGGACACGTCCGGGGGCCCAGGGGTTTTCCGTGTTCACGAGGTCCGGCGGGGCGGCAGCAGGGTCAGGAGGAGGGCCGTCGCGGCCGCGGTGACCGGGACGGTGTAGGCGGCGGTGGGGGAGACGTGCTCCACCGTCCAGCCGCCCACCGCGCTGCCGCAGGCGATGCCGCCGAGCAGCCCGGTCGCTGCCAGGGTCATGCCCTCGTTCAGGCGCCCCTCCGGGGTGCGGTGCTGGACCAGGGTCATGGTGGTGACCATGGTCGGGGCCGTCGCCATCCCGCCGACCAGGAGCGTGAGCGCCAGCAGGGGCAGCGAGCCGCTGAGCGAGGCCGCGAGCAGGGGCAGTGTCAGCAGGACCGTCATCGCGGCCACGCACCAGGGCAGACGGTGCTCGGCCGGCCCGGTCGGCCGGACGGCGCCGTACAGCAGCCCCGCCGCACAGGACCCGGCCGCCTGAAGGGCGAGGACGGTGCCGGCCGCCGCGCGGTGTCCCTGTGCGTCCGCGAACGCGATGGTGACGACCTCCATGGCCCCGAAGATCCCGCCCATCGCCAGGCACACCACCAGGAGCGGCGGGATACCCGGGGCCCGGACGGGCGACTTCGCCGTAGGCCGCGGGCGGGCCGGCGGCTCGGTCGAGCGCTGGGCGGCGAACAGCAGCATGCCGGCCACCAGCAGCACCACGCCCACCAGCGTCCCCGCCTCCGGGAACAATGCGGTGCACAGGAACGCCGCGAGGACCGGACCCAGCATGAAGCACAGCTCGTCCGTGGCCTGCTCGAAGGAGTTCGCGGTGTGCAGCGCGTCGGCGTCGCCCTTCAGCAGGTGGGTCCAGCGGGCACGGGCCATGCCGCCGGTGTTGGGCGTCGTCGCGGTGGCGGCGTACGCGGCGAACAGGGTCCAGGCGGGCGCCTCGTACCGCACGCACAGCAGCAGGGCGACGGAGCCCAGCGCGGCGAACAGGGTGGCGGGCACGGCCACCCGGGCCTGCCCGTACCGGTCCACGAGCCGTGCCGTCCACGGGGCGACCAGCGCCGTCGCCGCCAGCCCCGTCGCGGTGACGGCGCCGGCGAGGGCGTACGAACCACGGGTGGCGGCGATCATCACGACCGCGCTCACGCTGAACATGCCCATGGGCAGCCGGGCGACGAGGTTCCCGACCGTGAAGCCCCGGGCTCCGGGCGTGGACAGGAGGCGCCGGTACGGGCCGGGCGGCCGGCGCCGGGTACGGGGGCGGAAGTCGGCCGCGACCAGGGCGTCCGCGGTGACGGACAGGAAGAGGGCGGGCTGAGCGGGACGGGGCGGGCGCGCTGGGGTCGGTGTCGGCATGCGTCCACCGTCGCCCGGAGGTGATCGCGGGGTCCAACACCTTCTCCGTCGCCATTCACGCAGCAGCGTTGTAAGTTCGCCGGATGCCCGCACCCGCCTCCGTCGATCCCCGTCTCCTGCGCGCCTTCGTCGCCGTCGCCGAGGAACTGCACTTCACCCGCGCCGCCGCCCGGCTCTACCTCGCCCAGCAGGCGCTCAGCCGGGACGTGAGGCGCCTGGAGCGGGAGCTGGGCGTCGAGCTGTTCGTCCGTACCACCCGGCAGGTGACGTTGACGGCCGACGGCGAGCGGCTGCTGCCGTACGCGCGCCGGGTCCTCCAGGCACAGGACGACCTGCTGGGCGCCTTCGGCCAGGCCCGCCCGCTGCTCGTCGACCTCAACTCCCCGGGCCTCCTCACCGGCCGTCTGGTACTTGAGCGGGCCCGCGCGCTCGCGCCCGAGCAGGAGCTGATGGCGCGTTACGAGAGCGGACTGACCCACGCCGCCGGTGAACTGATCGCGGGCCGCATCGACGCCTCCTTCGGCCGGTTCGCCGGGCTGCCCCCGGCGTTGCGGGCGGGACTCGGCCACCAGCCGGTGCGTTACGAGCCCATGGCGGTCGTGCTGCCCGAGGACCACCCGCTGGCCCGGCAGGCGCGCGTGCCGCTGTCCGCACTCGCCGGGGAGGACGTGTACGCCGGAGCGGGCAACCCGCGCACGCCGGAGTGGACCGACCTCGCGCACCGCCTGTTCGAGGGGCGCGGCATCCGGGTCGCGCCCCCCGCGCCGCTGGCCGTCGGCGAGGAGGAGTTCCAGCGCATCATGGACAAGACGCGCAATCCCATCCTCGCCGTACAGAGCTTTCCGGCCATGCCCGCGACCGTCGTGCGCCCCCTCGTCGACCCCGTGCCGCTCTCACCGGTGTCGCTCGTCTGGCGAAAGGGACTGAAGCATCCCGCGCTCGACGCGCTGCGCCGGGCGGCGGCCCAGGTCGCGACCGAAAAGGGTTGGCTCGAGGTTCCGGACGAAGGGTGGATTCCGGCCGCCGACGCCGCTGTGATGTCCGTCGACAAGTGACACGTGGCCACCACAGCTCCTCCGCGTGCGCTACATTCTTTGCCTGAGCACGGTGTGATACAGGGGGCGCTCGAACCTGGTGGGGGCCGGTTCGGCCGACGGGTGCTCGGGGTCGTATGCGCACCCGGAAGTGTCCCGTGGGGGGAAGTGCGCGCGCGTGAAGAACTGGCAAAAAGACGCCCAACCGGAGTGGCCCGAGGTCGAGTCCGGGGTTAGTGATCGCTCGGAGGCAGGACGAGATGCTGATGCCACCGAGGTGCTGCCCCCGACCCGGGCCTTTCCGTCGTCCGGGGTCTCCCCGATGAGCGCGGCGGAGTCCGGCGGGGCCGGCCGGTCCGAGTCCGTCCCCTCCGGGTCCACCGGTTCCGGCGGGTCCCAGGGGGCCGCGTCGGGCGCGGGGTGGTTCGGGACGTCCGGTGGGAGCCCGCGCGGCCACGGCGGTCCCGCCGCCGACCGGACGGAGATCCTCGGCTCCCGAATAGCGAGCCACGGCCGCCGCGCACCGGGTCAGGACCCGCTGGCCCAGGGGCGGATAACCTGGGGCAGACCGGACCAGGCCGGGGACCACCCCGGCCAAGCCGCCGCTCCGGGCAGCCAGCCGCACAGCGCCGCGCCGTACAGCGCCGCGCCGAGCCGCGCCGTTCCGGCCGACGCAGCCCCGGGGGCCGCTCCGTTCGGCAACGCTCCCTACGCCTCCCCGGCAGCCGGCCCCGGCTCCTCCCGTGGGGCCCGCGGCTCCGGCCCGGCCCCTGACCGGACGGATGTCCTCCCGGGAGCCGATCCGTTCGGCAACGCTGCCTACGCCTCCCCGGCAGCCGGCCCCGGGTCCTCCCGTGGGGCCCGCGGCTCCGGCCCGGACCCTGACCGGACGGATGTCCTCCCGTCGGCCGGGCCCGCCGCACCGACCCGCGCCTTCCCCGCACCCGCACCCGCTCCCGCGCCGATACCCGCACCCGCGCCCGCCACCGCCGCGCTCCGCGACCCGTGGCAGGAGCTGCCGGACACAGACGGCGACGCGCACACCGGTCCGGGTGCCGCCGAGCACACCCACGACCCGCACGAGGTCACGGTCCAACTCGACGCCGTCCACCTGGGCGACGGCGTGCTGCTGCGCGCCGAGGGCGGGCACCGCAGCCGCCCGGAGCCCTCCGACGGACCCGTCTTCGTCGACGCGTCGGGCCGCCGCAGCCGTCTGTACCGCCGCCTCGGCATCCTGGTCGGCATCGCCTGCGCGGTCTACGCCGTCGTCATCGTCTCCACGCTGCTCTCCGGCAACTCCGACGCGCCCTGGATGCCCGTACCGGGCCAGCAGGAGGGCGCGCCCGCCGGGCAGGTCGACACCACGCCGGTGCCCTCGCAGTCGGCGCAGCCCTCGGGCACCGGTGACGCCGCCCCGCAGGCCAGCCCCTCGGCGGACTCCGGCGCGGCGACCGCACCGGGTGCCGGGGCGCCCGCGTCCGGCGTGACCGGCGGCACCGCGGGACAGCAGCCGGGCACCAGCACCGGTCCCCAGACGTCGTCGTCCGGGAGCGGCCGGACCGCGGGCGGTTCCGGCGCGACCGACCCCGACCCGGCCCAGTCGACGCAGTCGACGCCCTCCGCCCCCACCGGCCCGTCGGCCCCGGCGGGCGGTGGTACCTCCGTCGGCCCGACCGAGCCCACCGGCGGCTCCACCACGGGCACCGACCCCGGCGTGGACGGCACCAACGCCAACGGCGCGGGCGACCCCGACCCCGTCGCGGGTCCGGCCGGCGCGCCCGTCGTGGTCGCCGGCCCGGCCGACACCTCCACGTCCGCTTCCCTGTCCCCGGAGAACACCCTCTGATGGCATCCCGCACCCGCCGTCACGGGGCCGCGCGCAGCGCCCGTGAGGGCTCCCGCCGTCGCCTGCCCTTGCGTCTGCTGCTCCCGCTGCTCGTCCTGGTCGCCCTGGCGGCCATGCTCATGCTGCGCGGATACGTGCACAGCGAGATCCTCGCCGACCACCGGGTCCAGCCGCCCGCCGCCACCACCGACGTACCCGAGAAGATCCTGGACGGCGGCCCGGTCATCGACGTGCGCGGCGGCCGCACCGAAAGCCTGAGCGTGCCCGACCACCGGCTCGTCCTCACCTTCGACGACGGTCCGGACCCGACCTGGACGCCCCGGGTGCTCGACGTGCTGAAGAAGCACGACGCGCACGCGGTCTTCTTCGTCACCGGCACCATGGCCTCCCGCTACCCGGACCTCGTCGAGCGCATGGTCGACGAGGGCCACGAGGTGGGCCTGCACACCTTCAACCACCCCGACCTCTCCTTCCAGTCCAAGAAGCGCATCGACTGGGAGCTGTCGCAGAACCAGCTGGCGATCACCGGCGCGGCCGGGGTGCGCACCTCGCTGTTCCGGCCGCCGTACTCCTCCTTCGCCGACGCCATGGACGACAAGTCCTGGCCGGTCACCGAGTACATCGGCAGCCGCGGCTACATCACCGTCGTCAACAACACCGACAGCGAGGACTGGCAGAAGCCCGGCGTCGACGAGATCATCCGGCGTGCCACACCGCACGGCGGCAAGGGCGCCATCGTCCTGATGCACGACTCCGGCGGCGACCGCCACCAGACCGTGCAGGCCCTGGACAGGTTCCTGCCCGACCTGAAGGCGAAGGGCTACACGTTCGACAACCTCACCGAGGCCCTGGACGCACCCAGCGCCATGACCCCGGTGACCGGCGCCGAACTGTGGAAGGGCAGGGCCTGGGTCTTCCTCGTGCAGGCATCCGAGCACCTCACCGACGTCCTGGTGGTGGGCCTCGCGGTCGTCGGCACCCTGGTGATCGGACGCTTCGTCCTGATGCTGCTCCTGTCCGGCGCCCACGCCCGCCGGGTGCGCCGCAGACGCTTCCGCTGGGGACCGGCGGTGACCGAACCGGTGACGGTACTGGTCCCGGCGTACAACGAGGCCAAGTGCATCGAGAACACGGTGCGTTCCCTCATGGAGAGCGACCACCCGATCGAGGTCATCGTCATCGACGACGGCTCCAGTGACGGCACCGCCCGCATCGTCGAGGGTCTCGGCCTGCCGAACGTCCGGGTGATCCGGCAGCTCAACGCGGGCAAGCCGGCCGCACTCAACCGGGGCCTGGCCAACGCCCGTCACGACATCGTCGTGATGATGGACGGCGACACCGTCTTCGAGCCCTCCACCGTGCGCGAACTCGTCCAGCCCTTCGGCGACCCGAAGGTGGGCGCCGTGGCGGGCAACGCGAAGGTCGGCAACAAGGACAGCCTCATCGGCGCCTGGCAGCACATCGAGTACGTGATGGGCTTCAACCTGGACCGCCGCATGTACGACATCCTCGGCTGCATGCCGACCATCCCCGGCGCGGTCGGCGCCTTCCGCCGCTCCGCCCTGGAGCCCTTCGGCGGCATGAGCGACGACACCCTCGCCGAGGACACCGACGTCACCATGGCGCTGCACCGCGCCGGGTGGCGGGTGGTCTACGCCGAGAACGCCCGCGCCTGGACCGAGGCCCCGGAGTCCGTCAGCCAGCTGTGGTCCCAGCGCTACCGCTGGTCGTACGGCACCATGCAGGCGATCTGGAAGCACCGCCGCGCGGTGATCGAGAAGGGCCCCTCGGGCCGCTTCGGCCGGGTGGGCCTGCCCTTCGTCTCCCTGTTCATGGTCGTGGCCCCGCTGCTCGCCCCGCTCATCGACGTCTTCCTGCTCTACGGCATCGTCTTCGGGCCCACCGAGAAGACGATCGTGGCCTGGCTCGGGGTGCTGGCCATCCAGGCGGTGTGCGCCGCGTACGCCTTCCGGCTCGACCGGGAGAAGCTCACCCCGCTCATCTCGCTGCCCCTCCAGCAGATCCTGTACCGCCAGATCATGTACGTGGTGCTGCTCCAGTCCTGGATCACCGCGCTCACCGGCGGCCGGCTGCGCTGGCAGAAGCTGCGGCGCAGCGGAGGGGTGTCCGCACCGCCGCCCGGCGTCGACGGCGTCCCGTCCCAGCGGCGGTCCGGAGCCATGGACGGGAGGCCGGTCGGATGACCACCCCGCCGTACGACCCGACGCGACCGGTCCCCGCACCCGGTCCGGCCCGTCCCCTCCCGACCACGCCCCTCCCGGCCACACCCTTCCCCAGCACGTCCGTCCCGCCCCGGAGCGCCCCGCACATGACCGCACCACCCCTGCACCCGCCCGTCGGCGCGGACACCGCCGTACCGGTGGTGCCGGAGCAGAAGCAGGCCCGGCGCGGTCCCGTCCGCGACCGCTACTTCGACCTGCTGCGGGCGGTGGCCCTCTTCCGGGTGGTCCTCTACCACCTGATGGGCTGGGCCTGGCTGCCCGTGGTGTTCCCGTCCATGGGCGTGATGTTCGCCCTCGCCGGCAACCTGATGGCCCGCTCCCTGAAGCGTCCGGCCGTCCAGGTCGTCCGCAGCCGCATGCGCCGCCTGCTGCCGCCGCTGTGGCTGCTCGGCGTCGTGGGCGTGACCGGCATGGTGATCCAGGGCTGGGGGCCCGGCGACGACGGGCACCCGGGCTGGTGGTGGTTCCACCTCGTCTACTGGATCCTGCCGCTGAGCGACCCGCCGTTCGCCGAGGGACTGCCGGGCGTCCACGGCATCCTGGGCGAGGACTGGGCCTCGGAACTCGCCGGGCCGCTCTGGTACATCCGCGCCTACCTCTGGTACGTCCTGCTCTCCCCGGTCCTGCTGCGCGCGCTGCGGGCCCTGCCGTGGCTGACGATCCTGGCGCCGCTCGTCCTGTCGGCCGCCTTCCAGTTCGGCTACCTCGAACTGCCGGGCGAGCGCTTCCCGTCGGCACTCACGGACTTCAGCACCTTCGGCGCCTGCTGGATCCTCGGCATGGCCCACCAGGAAGGCATCCTGAAACGGCTGCCGCGCTACGTGGTGCCCTCGGTGGCGCCGGTGATCGCCGCGCTGGGCCTCTGGTACGCCTTCCGGGAAGGCTTCAAGACCGGGTACGACCTGGACTCCATCCCCTTCGCACAGGCCGTCTGGTCCTTCGCGACGGTGCTGCTGCTCCTGCACGTCAGCCCCTCGTGGACCGAGTGGCCGCGCCGGCTGCGCCGCTGGGACCGGCTGATCACCCTGCTCAACTCGCGGGCCGTGACCATCTACCTGTGGCACAACATCTGCATCCTCGTCGCGGCCACGCTCTGGGACCAGCTGTGGGGCTTCGACGTCGTCTACGAGAACGTCCCGTGGCTGCTGGAGAGCCCCTGGCCGGTCCTCGTCATCGCCTGGCTGCTCATCGGGAGCTGCATCGTCTGGTTCGGCTGGATGGAGGACGTGGCGGCCAAGCGCAAACCCCAGCTGTGGCCGGACGGCGGCAAGCGCCCGGCACCGAAGCAGCCCAGGGCCCGCGCCGCCCACCGGGGCTGACGCGCCGCCGGGGCCGCCGGGCACCGGGGCTGACGGCTGTCGGTGCTCCGTGCGAGACTGCCCCGGTTGCGCAAGTGAACACGGTGGCGTGAGCCGGTCAGGGGGAGCGGGCGGGATGAGCAAGCGGCAGACACAGAAGATGCTTCAGCTGATGGCGAGCGGGGAGCCGGTCCAGCTCACCAGCCGGATGTCGTCCGTGAAGAAGCTCGCCAAGCTCGCCTTCGTAGCCCAGCAGTTCGGGTACGAGTACGCCGACGTGCGCCAGAGCGGCGGGAACAACGCCGCGCTCACCATGCTGCTCGTCCCCGACCCCGGCCCGCAGGCCCGCACCCGGGCCGCGCAGAACTGGGCGCAGTACCCGAACGCGGGCGACGGGGTCTCGCTGCCGCCGCTCGTGCCGGACGCCCTCGAACTCCTCAAGGCCCGGATCAACTTCGACCTCACCGGCAAGAACGCCCAGAAGTCGATGGGCTACGGCGCGCTCGGCGGCACCGTCGCCTGTGTGCTCCTCGCCTACCGCGAGGGCGGATCGTCCGACGACTTCGTGCTCTCCGGGATCATCTGGCTGGTCCTCATGGCGGCCCTGGGCATCGGCTTCCTCGTCACCCGCAAGCGCAACGCCAAGTTCGCGGCCCGTTTGCAGGCCGCCGGGTTCGTGCCGATGGCCGACGAGGCGGGGCGGGTGCGCTACCTGCCGCCGGGCGGACAGCTGCCGGGCCACGGCAATCCCTTCGGCGCGGCCCCCGGCGGCTACGGGCAGCCGGCCCCCGGCCCGTACGCTCCCCGGCCGCAGCAGCAGCCCTACGGCGTGCCGCAGCAGACTCCGCAGCCCTACCCGCAGCAGCAGCCGTACGGCGGACCCCAGCAGGCCCCGCAGCCGTACGCGCCGCAGTCCTACCCGCCCCCGCAGGCCCAGCAGCCCTACCCGCCGCAGCAGCCGTACGCGCCCGTACCGGGACAGCAGCAGCCGTACCCGCCGCAGCCCCACGCGCAGCAGAACCCGCACTGGCAGCCCCGGCCCCCGCAGGGCTGACCGCGGCCCTCGCGGGTCCGACCACAGCCCCCGCAGGGCCGACCGCGACCTCTCACCCCCCGTCCGCGCCGGGTGAGAGCAACGTTCCCTCCCGGTCATCCACAGCCCCACCGGCCCGAAACGCGTCCTGCCTAGCGTCGGTCGCACCGAGCTGTGGAGCACCGTGGAGGCGCGATGAAAGCCCGTGGCGGACGCTGGATCGAGTACTGGGATCCCGAGAACGAGACCTTCTGGAGGGAGACGGGGCGGCGAACCGCACGACGGAACCTGCTCTTCTCCGTCCTCTCCGAGCACATCGGGTTCTCCGTGTGGACGATGTGGTCCGTGCTGGTGCTCTTCATGGGTCCGGAGTACGGGCTGTCACCGGCCGACAAGTTCCTGCTGACGTCCGTGGTGACGCTCGTCGGGGCCGTCGTCCGGGTGCCGTACACCTTCGCGGTCGCGGTCTTCGGCGGACGGAACTGGACGATCGTCTCGGCGAGCATGCTGCTGGTCCCGACGCTCGCCGCCTTCGTCGTGATGGAGCCCGGGACGTCCTACTCGACGTTCCTGCTGATCGGGCTGCTGGCCGGGATCGGCGGCGGCAACTTCGCCTCCTCCATGACCAACATCAACGCCTTCTTCCCGCTCCGGGAGAAGGGCTGGGCACTGGGCCTCAACGCCGGCGGGGGGAACGTCGGCGTGCCGGTCATCCAGCTCGTCGCCCTCGCGGTCATCGGGGCCGGCGGCGGGCCGCGGGTGCTGCTCGGCGTCTACATCCCGCTGATCCTCGTGGCCGTCGTCCTCGCCGCCCGTTTCATGGACAACCTCACCACGGTGAAGAACGACACCGGGGCCGCCCGGGACGCGGCCAGGGACGCCCACACCTGGATCATGGCGGTGCTGTATGTCGGCACCTTCGGCTCGTTCATCGGCTACAGCTTCGCCTTCGGACAGGTGCTGACGACCCAGTTCGGGCGGACGCCGCTGCAGGCGGCGTACCTCACGTTCATCGGACCGCTGCTCGGTTCCCTCGTCCGCCCGCTGGGCGGCAGGCTCGCCGACCGGTACGGCGGTTCGCGGATCACCCTGTGGAACTTCGTCGCGATGGCCGTCGCCACCATGATCCTCGTCCTTGCCAGCATGGAGAAGTCACTGGCGCTGTTCGTGACCGTGTTCGTGGCGCTGTTCGTGCTCAGCGGTCTCGGCAACGGCTCGACGTTCAAGATGATCCCGGGCATCTTCCACTCCAAGGCGCTGGCCCGGGGGCTGACCGGCGAGGAGGCGGTGCTGCACGGGCGGCGCCTGTCGGGTGCGTCGATGGGGCTGATCGGTGCGGTGGGAGGCCTGGGAGGCGTCGGGATCAACCTGGCCTTCCGCCAGTCCTTCCTCTCCTCCGGGTCGGGCACCGGTGCCTTCGTGGCCTTCCTGGCCTTCTACGCCGTGTGCATCGTGGTGACGTGGTCCGTATACCTCCGCCGCTCCGCCGCGCGCGGCGGGACACGGGTGGGAGCGGCGAGGACGGAGGCGCAGCTCAGCTATGCCGAGGTGTGACGTAACACTGGTGACATGAAGCGGAACCGAGCCCGTCACGCGGCGTTGGCAGGCTCGGTCGCCACGTGACTGTGCACGTGGGTGTGGACGGAACGGAGCGCGGCGAGCGATGGACGACGTGAGCGACGTGAACGGCGTGGGCGACGTGGAGCGCCCGGGCGACGTGGTGGGCGTGGGCGACGAGGAGCGGCGGCCCGAGCACGGACCGCTGGCCGGGTTCACCGTGGGCGTGACCGCCGCCCGGCGGGCCGACGAACTGGGCGCGCTGCTCCAGCGGCGCGGTGCCGCCGTCCTGCACGCGCCGGCGCTGCGGATCGTGCCGCTCGCCGACGACAGCGAGCTGATGGCCGCGACCAAGCGGATCGTCGACCGGGCGCCGGACGTCGTGGTCGCCACCACCGCCATCGGCTTCCGGGGCTGGATCGAGGCCGCCGACGGCTGGGGGCTCGGTGACGCCCTGCTGGAGCGGCTGCGCACGGTGGAGGTGCTGGCGCGCGGGCCCAAGGTCAAGGGCGCGGTCCGGGCCGCCGGACTGACGGAGCGGTGGTCCCCCGCGTCGGAGTCCATGGCCGAGGTCCTGGACCGGCTCCTGGAGCAGGGCGTGGCGGGCCGCCGGATCGCCGTCCAGCTGCACGGCGAGCCGCTGCCCGGGTTCGTGGAGGCGCTGCGGGAGGGCGGCGCCGAGGTGGTGGGGGTGCCCGTGTACCGGTGGCTGCCGCCGGAGGACCTCACGCCCGTGGACCGGCTGCTGGACGCCGCGGTCTCGCACGGCGTGGACGCCGTGACCTTCACCAGCGCGCCCGCGGCGGTGTCCCTGCTGGGCCGGGCCGAGGAGCGGGGCCTGCTGCCGGAGCTGCTCGCCGCCTTCGGCCACGACGTGCTGCCCGCCTGCGTCGGACCGGTCACCGCGGTGCCGCTCCAGGCGCACGGCGTCGACACGGTCCAGCCCGAACGCTTCCGGCTCGGACCCCTCGTCCAGTCGCTGTGCCGGGAACTGCCGGCCCGCGCCCGTGCCCTGCCGGTCGCCGGGCACCGGCTGGAGATCCGCGGGCACGCCGTACTGGTCGACGGGGACCTGCGGGCCGTGCCGCCGGCCGGCATGTCGCTGCTGCGCGCCCTCGCCCGGCGGCCCGGCTGGGTCGTGCCCCGCGCCGACCTGCTGCGCGCCCTGCCGGGCACCGGCCGCGACGAACACGCCGTCGAGACGGCCATGGCCCGCCTGCGCACCTCCCTCGGCACCCCGAAGCTGATCCAGACGGTGGTGAAACGCGGCTACCGGCTGGCCCTGGACCCGGCGACCGACGCCAAGTACACGGACGAGTGAGGCACTTCACGGGGGTGAGGCCGCGGCCGCTGGGGCCGGGGCGTCGAGTTCGGGTGTGCCGCGACGCGGCTTCGGTGTGCCGCGGCGGCGGCCCGTCGCGGCAGGGACCGCGGACCCCTGCCGCCGCCGCGTCCGGCAGAGGCGGTACGAGGGGTTCCGGGCGCGGGTACGGGCAGGCACTGTAGGGGGAGCGGTTCCCCTGCTCCCCTCTCCGGCCCGCCCCACCGGGCATCCCAAGGCGGTGACAGGAACATGGCACTGGGTACGGCCATCGACCCCTACGAGCTGCGGTTCGACACCGGGCGGATCTGCCTGGACCTCATCGCCACCACCCACCCCGTGGAACGCCTCGGCTCCCTGGACGCGCTGCGCGCCTGGATCGCCGGCTCCGGACTCGTCCCGCCCGGCACCCCGCTGGCCCACGCCGACCCCTCCTGGCTGTCCGGCTTCCGCGAACTGCGCGGCGAGACCGCGCGGTTGCTGCGCTCCCGGCCGGCGCCCCGCACCCGCGCCCACGACCTCGCGCTCGCCCGCGTCAACGAACTCGCCCTCGCCGCACCTCCCGCACCCCGCGCCGTACCCGGTGAGGACGGCGCGCTGGTGCGGGAGCTGACCGGGCCGCCGCGGTGCTCGGCGCTGCTCGGCGCCCTCGCCCGGGACGCGGTGGAACTGCTCACCGACCCCGTCGCACGGGCGAGTCTGCGGCAGTGCGCGGGCGACAACTGCCCCATCCTCTACGTGGACACCTCCCGCGGCCACCGCCGGCGCTGGTGCTCCAGCGAGATCTGCGGCAACCGCGAACGCGTCGCCCGGCACCGCCGCCGCGCCGCTCTGGCCCGGTAAATCCGCCCGCATCCGGTTCGTCCCGCGCGCCGCAGAAATCTTTCGGTCCGCGTTGAACACGCCGCACCCCGGGCCCGTACCGAATGGGCGAGCGACCGACTGGGGGAACCCCCGGACATCGGAGGTGGGCGTGCGCAAGGATTCCGTCGTGGCCAGTGAACGTGGTGCGAGGGCCCGACATCGCATGTCACAGACGTCCTCGGAGCCCGACGAGGAGTTGATGCGCGCGCTGTACCGCGAGCACGCCGGGCCCTTGCTGGCCTATGTGCTGCGGCTGGTCGCGGGGGACCGGCAGCGCGCCGAGGACGTCGTCCAGGAGACGCTCATCCGTGCCTGGAAGAACGCCGGTCAGCTCAACCGTGCGACCGGATCGGTACGCCCCTGGCTGGTGACGGTCGCCCGGCGCATCGTCATCGACGGCCACCGCAGCCGGCAGGCCCGGCCGCAGGAGGTCGATCCGTCGCCGCTGGAGGTCATCCCCGCGGAGGACGAGATCGACAAGGCGCTGTGGCTGATGACGCTGTCGGACGCGCTCGACGACCTGACCCCGGCCCACCGGGAGGTTCTCGTCGAGACGTACTTCAAGGGGCGTACCGTCAATGAGGCGGCGCAGACACTGGGCATACCCAGCGGCACCGTTCGCTCCCGGGTGTTCTACGCCCTGCGTTCGATGAAGCTGGCACTGGAGGAGCGGGGGGTGACGGCGTGATGAGCGGGTACGGGGGCGTTCAGGGTTTCGGCGGGGGATTCGGCCCGGGGGACCCGGGTAATCCTGTCCCCATGGAGGGACCACCGGCGCCGAACGAGCACGAGACCGTCGGCGCCTACGCCCTCGGGATCCTCGACGACGCCGAGGCGACGGCCTTCGAGGCCCACCTCGCCACCTGCGAGTGGTGCGCCCAGCAGCTCGACGAGCTGGCCGGCATGGAGCCGATGATGGCCGCGCTTGCGGACATGCAGGGCACCGGCACGCCCGCGCTCGCGGAGTCGCTCACCGTGAAGCCGAGCGCGCGGCTCTCGGAGAAGCTCGTCGACGAGGTCGCCGAACGCCGCGCGAGCAAGCGCCGCCGCAACTTCTACCTGGTGGGCACCGCGGCCGCGCTGATCATCGGCGGCCCGTTCGCCGCGGTGGCGACCACCGGCGGCTCGGGCGGCGACGACGGCGGCGGCGGCGGACGCAGGACCGAGGCGTCGCAGCAGGCCGCGAGCCCCGCCGAGTCCGCCTTCGCCGCCATGCCGGACCGGGTCACCGCCACCGACCCGGCCACGCAGGTCAGCGCGACCGTGGCACTGGAGAAGAAGGCCTGGGGCACCGAGACGGTGCTGGAGCTGAAGAACCTCAAGGGTCCCCAGAAGTGCTCCCTGGTCGCCGTCGGCAAGAACGGCGAGCGGGAGACCCTGTCCTCCTGGACGGTCCCCGACTGGGGCTACGGCATCCCGGACGCCACCACCGAGAAGGCCAAGAAGCCGCTCTACGTGCACGGCGGCGCCGCCTTCGAGCCCAACCAGATCTCCCACTTCGAGGTCATGACCTTCGACGGGAAGCGACTGGTGGAGGTCGACGCGTGACCCGCCCTGCGGGCGCGCCGTAGCTTCCGAGGCCCCCTTCGCGTATTTTTGACGGCTGCCCAGCACGTCAGAAGGGGGCCCGGTGGCCGCACAGGCTCAACAGGATTCAGCGGTCGACTCGGAGCACGACCCCGTACGCGGGGACTCCGCACGGGAGGACTCCGTGCGGGACCGAGAGATCAGCGTGGAACAGGAACACCTCGACCGGGTGTACCGGCGCCTGGAGGAGAAGATCCACGAGGCGGAGTTCCTCATGCACGACGCCGCGCAGCGCGGCCACGTCGGCACCCCCGGTGCCCTGGCCGAACGCGACGCGCAGGTCTTCCGGGCCGGCATCCACCTCAACCGCCTGAACAACGAGTTCGAGGACTTCCTCTTCGGCCGTATCGACCTGCTCCTCGGCAAGGACGGCAAGAAGGGCCCGGACGGCGCGTACACGGCGGTCGAGCCCGCCGAGGGCGCCCTCAGGCCCGACCGCACCGCCGACATCGCGGAGACCCTGCACATCGGCCGCATCGGCGTCCTCGACGAGGACTACGCGCCGCTGGTCATCGACTGGCGGGCGCCCGCCGCCGCGCCGTTCTACCGGTCCACGCCGGTCGACCCGGGCCGGGTCGTGCGCCGCCGGGTGATCCGCTCCAAGGGGCGGCGCGTCCTCGGCGTCGAGGACGACCTGATGCGGCCCGAGGTCACCGCCCGCCTGGACGGCGAGGAACTGGCCGTCGTCGGCGACGGCGCCCTGATGGCCGCCCTCGGCCAGGCCCGCACCCACTCCATGCGGGACATCGTGGCCTCCATCCAGGCCGAGCAGGACCGGGTGATCCGCGCCCCCGCCGCCTCCGTGACCTACGTCGAGGGAGGTCCCGGCACCGGCAAGACCGCCGTCGCCCTGCACCGGGCGGCGTACCTGCTCTACCAGGACCGGCGCCGCTACGCGGGCGGCATCCTGATCGTCTCGCCGACGCCGCTGCTCGTGGCGTACACCGAGGGCGTGCTGCCCTCGCTGGGCGAGGAGGGGCAGGTCGCCATCCGCGCCATCGGCTCCCTGGTCGAGGGCGCCGAGGCCACGCTGTACGACTCCCCGGCCACCGCCCGCGCCAAGGGCTCCGCCCGCATGCTGAGGGTGCTGCGCAAGGCCGCGCGCGGGGCGCTGGAGCCGGCCGACTCGCCGACCCTGCTCAGGGTCGTCGCCTTCGGCCGCCGCCTCGAACTGGAGGCCGAGGAGCTGGCCGGCATCCGCCGCACCGTCCTCGGCGGCACCGCGCCCGTCAACCTGCTGCGCCCCCGTGCCCGCCGGCTGCTGCTCGACGCCCTGTGGGAGAAGTCCGGCGCCGCGACCCGGCACACCGACCCGGAACTCGCCGCCGAGCTGCGCTCCTCCTTCGACGAGGACGTCAGCTCCGAGGACTCCTTCCTCGCCTTCCTCGACGCCTGGTGGCCCGAGCTGACCCCGGGCGCCGTGCTGGCGGCCATGGCGGACGAGCGGCGCCTCGGCCGCTGGGCCCGGCGGGTGCTGAACGCGGGCGAGGTCCGCAAGGTGGCGCGCTCGCTGCGGCGCGAGGGTCACTCCGTGCACGACATCGCCCTGCTCGACGAGCTCCAGGCGATCGTCGGCACGCCGGCCCGCCCCCGCAAGCGGCGCGAGCTGGACCCGCTGGACCAGCTCACCGGCCTGGAGGAGCTGATGCCGCAGCGCGAGGAGACCCAGTGGGAGCGCGCCGAGCGCCTCGCCCAGGAACGCACCGAGTACGCGCACGTCATCGTCGACGAGGCACAGGACCTCACGCCCATGCAGTGGCGGATGGTCGGCCGCCGCGGCCGGCACGCCACCTGGACGGTCGTCGGCGACCCGGCCCAGTCGTCCTGGTCCGACCCCGACGAGGCGGCCGCCGCCCGTGACGAGGCCCTGGGCACCCGCCCGCGCCGCCGCTTCGAGCTGACCGTGAACTACCGCAACCCGGCCGAGATCGCCGAGCTGGCGGCGAAGGTGCTCGCCCTCGCCATGCCCGGCTCGCACTCCCCCTCGGCCGTGCGGTCCACCGGCGTGGAGCCGCGCTTCGCCGTGGTGTCGGACTCCCTCGCCCCGACCGTCCGCGCGGAGGCGGCCCGGCTGCTCGGCCTGGTCGACGGCACCGTCGGCGTCGTCGTCGCCATGAACCGGCGCGAGGAGGCCCGGCGCTGGCTGGCGGGGCTGGGCGACCGCGTGGTGGCGCTGGGCAGCCTGGAGGCCAAGGGCCTGGAGTACGACGCCACGGTCGTCGTCTCCCCGGCCGAGATCGCCGACGAGTCGCCCGCCGGGCTGCGCGTGCTGTACGTCGCCCTCACCCGGGCCACGCAGCAGCTGACGGTGGTCTCCTGCGAGCGGGACGAGCCGGACGCCTCGGGGGTGCCGGACCTGCTGCGCGACTGAGCGCGTCCGGGCCGGTCACCGGCCCGGAACGTGCAGGAGGCCCGCGCCGTCCTCGGCGCGGGCCTCCTGTTCTCGTTTGAGTGGCACCGACCCGCCATGCTCGCCTCGCGGCAAGTGGTCGCTCGTAGCGACGAAGGTTGGGCCCGGGGGCTTGGATCGAGCCGGTGCCACGTCCAAGGTAACAAACGATCCCCGCAAGGCAATTCCCGTCCCGCGGGTTCCTTCTGCGGTCTCCGCGCCGGTCTCCCGGCCGCACCGGCTCCCCCCTTCCCCCGACGGGCTGTTTCTCGTATGGTGGAAGTCGTTTTCCGAAATCGGAGCGAACAAAAAGTTCGCAATCCGGGGCGGCTACCGCGTACCGAGTGGTAGGTGCGACGATCGGACGGCACAACCCAGTTACACGGTGAAAGCAGAGGAAGTCGGCCATGGCAACGGCGCCCAGCGTCTCCTACTCGATGACGGTCCGGCTGGAGGTGCCCGCGGGCGGAACCGCCGTCTCGCAGCTCACCACCGCGGTGGAGTCCGCCGGCGGCTCGGTCACCGGCCTCGACGTCACGGCCTCGGGCCACGACAAGCTCCGGATCGACGTCACCATCGCGGCCGGCTCGACGGCCCACGCCGACGAGATCGTGGAGCAGCTGCGCGGCATCGAGGGCGTCAGCCTCGGCAAGGTCTCCGACCGTACGTTCCTCATGCACCTCGGCGGCAAGATCGAGATGGCGTCCAAGCACCCCATCCGCAACCGCGACGACCTGTCCATGGTCTACACGCCGGGCGTGGCCCGCGTCTGCATGGCGATCGCCGAGAACCCCGAGGACGCCCGCCGCCTGACCATCAAGCGCAACTCCGTCGCGGTCGTGACGGACGGCTCCGCCGTCCTCGGCCTCGGCAACATCGGCCCGAAGGCCGCGCTGCCGGTGATGGAGGGCAAGGCGGCCCTGTTCAAGCGGTTCGCCGGCATCGACGCCTGGCCGATCTGCCTGGACACCCAGGACAGCGACGCGATCGTCGAGATCGTCAAGGCCATCGCCCCGGGCTTCGCCGGCATCAACCTGGAGGACATCTCCGCGCCGCGCTGCTTCGAGATCGAGGCCCGGCTGCGCGAGGCCCTCGACATCCCGGTCTTCCACGACGACCAGCACGGCACCGCCATCGTCGTCCTCGCCGCGCTGACCAACGCCCTGCGCGTGGTGGACAAGCCGATCGAGAACGTACGGGTCGTCATGTCCGGCGCGGGCGCGGCCGGTACCGCCATCCTGAAGCTGCTGCTGGCCGCGGGCGTCAAGAACGCCGTCGTCGCCGACATCCACGGCGTGGTGCACGCCGGCCGCGCCGACCTGGTCGACGCCGCCCCGCAGTCGGCACTGCGCTGGATCGCCGACAACACCAACCCCGAGGGCCTCACCGGCACCCTCAAGGAGGCCGTGCACGGCGCGGACGTCTTCATCGGCGTCTCCGCCCCCAACGTCCTCGACGGCGACGACGTGGCCGCCATGGCCGACGGTGCGATCGTGTTCGCGCTCGCGAACCCGGACCCCGAGGTGGACCCGGCGATCGCCCGTGAGACGGCCGCGGTCGTGGCCACCGGCCGGTCGGACTTCCCGAACCAGATCAACAACGTGCTGGTCTTCCCGGGTGTCTTCCGCGGCCTGCTGGACGCCCAGTCCCGCACCGTCAACACCGAGATGATGCTCGCCGCCGCCCACGCACTCGCGAACGTGGTGACCGAGGACGAGATCAACCCGAACTACATCATTCCCAGCGTCTTCAACGACAAGGTCGCCGGTGCCGTCGCGGGCGCCGTGCGGGAGGCGGCGAAGGCCGCCGGAGCGGTGGCGTAGGTTCCCCCGCTCGGGGAAGGCGGCCCGTGGCGTGGTGGTGAGGATCACCACGGCGGGCCGCCCCTCCGGCGCGTCGCGGGATGCCGGGCCTCGGGTCGCCCTCTAGGGTTGCGCAAGGCTCAGGCCCTCTCGGCGTGTGACTCCCAAGGGTGTTCTCACGACTCCTGGGGGTGCCGGATTGGCTTTACCGCCGCAGGTGGAGGCAGGATGCCTCCCTGGGCGCGAGGGTCTGACGACCGACCCGGGTCCGGGGAATGTCAGAGGGCCCTGGCAGCATCGGCATCGCTGTGCCCAACATGCGGCTCCGCCGCGTGGCACGCCTCAACGGCAAGTAGAACACGGGAGTAACAACATGAACCGCAGTGAGCTGGTGGCCGCGCTGGCCGACCGCGCCGAGGTGACCCGCAAGGACGCCGACGCCGTGCTGGCCGCGTTCGCCGAGGTTGTCGGCGACATCGTCTCCAAGGGCGACGAGAAGGTCACCATCCCCGGCTTCCTGACCTTCGAGCGCACCCACCGTGCCGCTCGCACCGCCCGCAACCCGCAGACCGGCGAGCCGATCCAGATTCCGGCCGGCTACAGCGTCAAGGTCTCCGCGGGCTCCAAGCTCAAGGAAGCCGCCAAGGGCAAGTAGGCGCGTGGGCGCTCCGCTGTGAGCGCCGGGGGCTGTGCGGTCCGTTCGGTCGGGCTGCGGTCGTTTCGCGGCCGCGGACCGGTTGTGGCTGGTCGCGCCCGCGCGGCGGAGCCGCACATCGACACAGCCCCGCGCCCCTTCGGGGCGCACCTCGCAACGCCGATGGGGCGGTCACCCGAGTCCGGGTGACCGCCCCATCGGCGTGTCTGCGGGAGCGTCAGCCCAGGGCCTTGCCCGGGAGTTCCACCTTCGCGCCCAGCTCGACGAGCTTGTCCATGAAGTTCTCGTAGCCGCGGTTGATCAGGTCGATGCCGTGGACCCGGGAGGTGCCCTGGGCCGCGAGGGCGGCGATCAGGTACGAGAAGCCGCCGCGCAGGTCCGGGATGACCAGGTCGGCGCCCTCCAGCTTGGTCGGGCCGGAGACCACGGCCGAGTGCAGGAAGTTGCGCTGGCCGAAGCGGCAGTCGGAGCCGCCCAGGCACTCGCGGTAGAGCTGGATGTGGGCGCCCATCTGGTTGAGCGCCGAGGTGAAGCCTAGCCGGGACTCGTAGACCGTCTCGTGGACGATCGACAGGCCCGTGGCCTGCGTCAGCGCGACCACCAGGGGCTGCTGCCAGTCCGTCTGGAAGCCGGGGTGCACGTCCGTCTCCAGGGCGATGGACTTCAGCCGGCCGCCCGGGTGCCAGAACCGGATGCCCTCGTCGTCGATCTCGAAGGCGCCACCCACCTTCCGGAAGGTGTTCAGGAACGTCATCATCGAGCGCTGCTGGGCGCCGCGGACATAGACGTTGCCCTCGGTGGCCAGCGCCGCGGAGGCCCAGGAGGCCGCCTCCAGGCGGTCCGAGAGGGCACGGTGGGTGTAACCGCCCAGCTCGTCCACGCCGGTGATGCGGATCGTGCGGTCGGTGTCCATGGCGATGATCGCGCCCATTTTCTGCAGGACGCAGATCAGGTCCTCGATCTCCGGTTCCACGGCCGCGTTGGACAGCTCCGTGACGCCCTCGGCGAGCACGGCCGTCAGCAGGACCTGCTCGGTCGCGCCGACGGACGGGTACGGCAGCCGGATCTTCGTGCCGCGCAGCCGCTGCGGGGCCTCCAGGTACTGGCCGTCCGCCCGCTTCTCGATCTTCGCGCCGAACTGCCGCAGCACCTCGAAGTGGAAGTCGATGGGCCGGCCCCCGATGTCGCAGCCGCCCAGACCCGGGATGAAGGCGTGCCCGAGACGGTGCAGCAGGGGGCCGCAGAACAGGATCGGGATGCGCGACGAGCCCGCGTGGGCATCGATGTCGGCGACGTTCGCGCTCTCCACGTGGGAAGGGTCCATCACCAGCTCGCCGGGCTCCTCGCCCGGGCGGACGGTCACCCCGTGCAGCTGCAGCAGTCCGCGTACGACCCGCACGTCGCGGATGTCCGGCACATTGCGCAGCCGGCTCGGCGCACTGCCCAGCAGGGCGGCCACCATGGCCTTCGGCACGAGGTTCTTCGCACCGCGAACCCGGATCTCGCCCTCCAGCGGAGTTCCGCCGTGGACAAGCAGTACGTCATCAGCGCCGTTGACGGTCATGAATCTCGCGTTCCGTGGGGTTGGGCAGGGGCCAGAAGGGAAAGGGTAATCGTCTTGTACCCCCCTTCATGGCGCCTGTGCACGGTCGGGCAACGTCATGGATTTGTCACAACACGCGGTGTTCACCGGCGCGTACAGGGGGTCACGATCGGGCGGCGTGCGCGGGTGCGTGTTCACCCCCGTGCCTCCGATTGCCTCCCCACGGGAGGGGAACATGCGGGATCATGTCTGGCATGACCGAGGTGTCCTCGCTCACGGGGCGGCTGCTCGTGGCCACACCCGCCCTGGCGGACCCGAACTTCGAGCGTGCGGTGGTGCTCCTCCTCGACCACGACGAGGAGGGTTCCCTCGGTGTCGTCCTCAACCGGCCCACGCCGGTCGACGTGGGCGACATCCTGGAGGACTGGGCGGACCTGGCCGGCGAGCCGGGCGTCGTCTTCCAGGGCGGCCCGGTCTCGCTGGACTCGGCCCTCGGTGTCGCCGTCGTCCCCGGCGGGGCGTCCGGCGAGCGGGCGCCGCTGGGCTGGCGCCGGGTGCACGGCGCGATCGGCCTGGTGGACCTGGAGGCACCCCCGGAGCTGCTGGCGTCCGCCCTGGGCGCCCTGCGGATCTTCGCCGGGTACGCGGGCTGGGGACCCGGTCAGCTGGAGGACGAGCTGACCGAGGGCGCCTGGTACGTGGTCGAGTCCGAGCCGGGTGACGTGTCCTCGCCGTTCCCCGAGAGACTCTGGCGCGAGGTGCTGCGCCGCCAGCGGGGCGACCTGGCGATGGTGGCGACCTACCCGGACGACCCGTCGCTCAACTGAAGCGTGTGAGCTTCAGTACCCTTGGCGGTTATGAGCACTCTCGAGCCCGAGCGCGGGACAGGTACGGGAACCCTCGTCGAGCCGACGCCGCAGACGTCCCACGGCGACGGCGATCACGAGCGCTTCGCGCATTACGTCCAGAAGGACAAGATCATGGCGAGCGCCCTCGACGGCACGCCCGTCGTGGCGCTGTGCGGCAAGGTCTGGGTGCCGGGCCGTGACCCGAAGAAGTATCCCGTCTGCCCCATGTGCAAGGAGATCTACGAGTCCATGAGCGGCGGCGGGGACGAGGGCAAGGGCGGCGACAAGAAGTAGACGCCGGGCGGCGGGCGCCGACGACCGGCGCCGCTGCCCGTACGGCCCTTTCGGAACGTCCCGAAGGCCCCCGGAGTGTGCCCGCGCGCACTCCGGGGGCCTTCGTGCGTCCCGGGCCGGTGCGCGCGCCGGTCACGAACTGGTTCAGACCTCTTGTGGACGTGTTCATGTACTCCCTACTCTCCTGGGTGTTGTGCAGAGCGAAACCGTCATTGCATATGTTGCAACGCACGCCCGGAGGAAAGACTCCATGAAGCTCGCCCCCCGCCTGGCCGTACTGCTGGCCGCGGCCGTCGTCGCCGCGACCGCCTGCGCACCCCAGACGTCCGACAACTCCTCCTCCGGCGAGGACGAGAAGAGCGGAACGCTGCGCGTCTGGCTGTTCCAGGAGGTCAACAACAAGCCGAAGGAGAAGGTCGTCGACGCGGTCCTCGCCGGCTTCGAGAAGGCGCACGAGGACACCGAGGTCACCGTGGAGTACATCCCGGTCGAGACCCGCGCCCAGCGCATCAAGGCCGCCTTCAACGACCCGAAGAGCGCCCCCGACGTCATCGAGTACGGCAACACCGACACCGCCGGATACGTCAAGGACGGCGGACTCGCCGACGTGACCGGGGAGTTCGACGCCTGGGACGAGGCGGCGGACACCGACCCCACCGCCCGCCAGTCGGTCACCGTGGACGGCAAGGTCTACGGCGCCCCCTACTTCGTCGGCGTCCGCGCCCTCTACTACCGCACCGACGTCTTCGACGAACTCGGTCTCGAACCCCCCGAGTCGCTGGCGGAACTGGCCTCCACCGCGAAGAAGGCGCACGCCGCGAAGCCCGGTCTGTACGGCATAGCGGTCGGCGGCGCCTACACCTACGGCGCGATGCCGTTCATCTGGGCCAACGGCGGCGAACTCGCCACCGGCAAGGGCGGCTCCTACGCCTCCGCCATCGACGGCGCCGCCGCCCGCAAGGGCATCGAGGCGTACACGTCCCTGTTCGGGGACGACAACTGCCCGGCCGCCAAGTGCGCCGGCATGGGCGGCAACGACACCGTCACCGCCTTCGCCTCCGGCAAGGCGGCCATGGCCATCGGCGGCGACTTCAGCCACCAGGCCGTGGAGGCCGGCCAGGTGAAGGGCAAGTACGCGGTCGTCCCGCTGCCCGGCGCCGAGCCCGGTTCCATCGCCCCCGCCTTCGCGGGCGGCAACAACGTCGGCGTCCTGAAGAGCACCTCGCACCGCACCCTCGCCGTCGACCTGATGAAGCGGCTCGCGTCGAAGAAGGCGCAGGGCGACCTGTTCGACGCGATGGGCTTCCTGCCGACCTTCACGGACGTACGGCAGCAGGTCGCGGCGAAGGAGCCGTTCGTGAAGCCGTTCGTCGACACGCTCGCCGCGGGCACCAAGTTCGTCCCGGCGTCCGCCGCGTGGGCGACGATCGACTCCTCCCAGGTGCTGCCGACGATGTTCCAGGAAGTGGTCAGCGGCAAGAAGGACGTGGCCGCGGCCTCCGGGGACGCGGCGAAGAAGATGGACGACGCGTTCGGCTCCGCCGGATGAGTGTGTCGCCTTCCGGCTCGGAGGGTGCGGTGCGTGCGCGGGTGCCGGTTAGTCGTGGTTCCTCGCGCCGTTCCCCGCGCCCCTTGAGGGGCGCTTCCCGCACCCCCTGGATCTATCTCGCCCCCGCTCTCGTCGTCCTCGGCGGGCTGCTCGTCTACCCCGTCTACCAGCTCGGGCTGATCTCCTTCCTGGAGTACACGCAGGCCCAGGTCAGTGGTGGGGAGCCGACGACCTTCCAGGGGTTCGGGAACTACGCGGAGCTGTTCGGGGACGGTGAGTTCTGGCGGGTGCTGCTCGCCACCGTGGTGTTCGCCGCCGCCTGTGTGGTGTCGACGCTGGCCGTCGGATGCGCGCTCGCCGTGCTGCTCACCCGGGTGCGGGCCGTGCCGCGGCTGGCGCTGATGCTGGCGGGGCTCGGCGCGTGGGCGACCCCGGCGGTCACCGGGTCCACGGTGTGGCTGCTGCTGTTCGACCCGGACTTCGGGCCCGTCAACCGGATGCTGGCCCTGGGCGACCACTCGTGGACGTACGGGCGCTACAGCGCCTTCCTGCTGGTGCTGCTCGAAGTGGTCTGGTGCTCCTTCCCGTTCGTCATGGTCACCGTCTACGCCGGGATACGGGCCGTACCGGCCGAGGTCCTGGAGGCCGCCGCGCTCGACGGGGCGTCCCAGTGGCGGATCTGGCGCTCGGTGCTCGCGCCGATGCTCCGGCCGATCCTGGTCGTCGTCACCATCCAGTCGGTCATCTGGGACTTCAAGGTCTTCACCCAGATCTACGTCATGACCAACGGAGGCGGCATCGCCGGCCAGAACCTCGTCCTCAACGTCTACGCCTACCAGAAGGCCTTCGCGTCCTCGCAGTACAGCCTCGGCTCCGCGATCGGCGTGGTCATGCTGCTGATCCTGCTCGCCGTGACGCTGGTCTACCTGCGGCTGCTGCGCCGCCAGGGGGAGGAGCTGTGAATCTTCCGCGCGCGCGAGTGCGCCGTCCGTGGCGGCTCGCGGCCGAGGCCGCCGCGCTGCTGACCGCCGTGGTGGTCGCCTTCCCGCTGTACTGGATGGTGCTGAGCGCCTTCAAACCGGCCGGGGAGATCGAGTCGGACCGGCCCCGGCCCTGGACGCTGGCCCCGTCGCTGGATTCCTTCCGGCGCGTCTTCGCACAGCAGGAGTTCGGCCGCTACTTCCTCAACAGCCTGATCGTGGCGGGCTGCGTCGTGATCGCCTCGGCGCTGATCGCCTTCCTCGCGGCGACCGCGGTGACGCGTTTCCGGTTCCGGTTCCGCACCACCCTGCTGATCATGTTCCTGGTGGCCCAGATGGTGCCCGTGGAGGCGCTCACGATCCCGCTGTTCTTCCTCATGCGGGACTTCGGCCAGCTGAACACGCTGGGCTCGCTGATCCTGCCCCACATCGCCTTCTCGCTGCCCTTCGCGATCTGGATGCTGCGGGGCTTCGTGAAAGCGGTGCCCGAGGCCCTGGAGGAGGCCGCCTACATCGACGGGGCGAGCCGCAGCCGCTTCCTCTGGCAGATCCTCTTCCCGCTCGTCCTGCCGGGACTGGTGGCCACCAGCGTCTTCTCCTTCATCTCGACCTGGAACGACTTCCTGTTCGCCAAGTCGTTCATCATCAGCGACACCTCCCAGTCCACGCTGCCGATGGCGCTGCTGGTCTTCTACAAGCCGGACGATCCCGACTGGGGCGGCGTCATGGCCGCGTCCACGGTGATGACGATTCCGGTGCTGGTCTTCTTCGTACTCGTACAACGACGACTCGTCTCCGGCCTCGGCGGAGCGGTAAAGGACTGACGTGAGCGACGTTCTTCCCCAGCCACAGCACGTGGCGTCCCAGGAGGGCGCCTTCTTCGACCTCGGCCCGGACACCACCCTCGTGGCCGGCGAGGGCACCGGGCGCACCGAGCGCTGGCTGCGCGCCACGCTGGGCGCCGCCACCGGGCTGCCGCTGGCGCCCGCGGCGGACGGGGGCGGCGGCGCCGTCCGGCTGGCGCTCGACCCGGAACTGCCCGCCGAGGGCTACCGCCTCGTCGTCGCGCCGGAGGGCGTGCACCTCACCGGCGGTGATCCGGCCGGTCTCTTCTGGGGCGCCCAGACGCTGCGCCAGCTGCTCGGCCCGGACGCCTTCCGGCGGGCCCCGCTGCCCGACCGCCGGTGGCGGCTGCCGCTGGTCCGCATCGAGGACGCGCCCCGGTTCCACTGGCGCGGCCTGATGCTGGACGTCGCCCGGCACTTCATGCCGAAGGACGGCGTCCTGCGCTACCTGGACCTGATGGCCGCCCACAAACTCAACGTGCTGCACTTCCACCTGACGGACGACCAGGGCTGGCGCATCGAGATCGAACGCCACCCGAAGCTCACCGAGACCGGCTCCTGGCGCTCGCGCACGAAATACGGCCACCGCGCCTCACCGCTGTGGGAGGACAAACCCCACGGCGGCTACTACACCCGGGACGACATCCGGGAGATCGTCGCCTACGCCGCCGAACGGCACATCACCGTGGTCCCGGAGATCGACGTACCCGGACACTCGCAGGCCGCCATCGCCGCGTACCCGGAACTCGGCAACACGGATGTGATCGACACCACCGCCCTGTCCGTCTGGGACACCTGGGGCGTCTGCCCGAACGTCCTCGCGCCCACCGAGCACACCCTGCGGTTCTACGAGGGCGTGTTCGAGGAGGTCCTGGAGCTCTTCCCCTCGGAGTTCGTCCACATCGGCGGCGACGAATGCCCCAAGGACCAGTGGCGGGCCTCGGCCACCGCGCAGGCGCGCATCGAGGAACTCGGCCTCACCGACGAGGACGAACTGCAGGCCTGGTTCATCCAGCACTTCGACACCTGGCTCACCGCACGCGGGCGCCGGCTCATCGGCTGGGACGAGATCCTGGAGGGCGGGCTGGCCGAGGGCGCGGCCGTGGCCTCCTGGCGCGGATACGCCGGCGGGGTCGCCGCCGCGCGCGCGGGGCACGACGTCGTGATGTGCCCGGAACAGCAGGTGTACCTGAACTTCCGGGAGGACGGGGGCGAGGACGAACCCGTACCGATCGCCTTCGTGCGCACCCTGGAGGACGTCTACCGGTTCGAGCCGGTTCCGGCGGAACTGACACCGCAGGAGCGCGCGCACGTGATCGGCACCCAGGCGAACCTGTGGACCGAGGTGACGGAGAACCAGGACCGGGTGGACTACCAGCTCTTCCCGAGGCTCGCCGCCTTCGCCGAGGTCGCCTGGAGCACGCTGCCCGCCCCGGCCGACCGGGACTACGCCGCCTTCGAGCGGCGGATGGCCGCCCACTACCGGCGACTCGACGCCCTGGGCGTCGCCTACCGGCCGCCCACCGGTCCGCGGCCCTGGCAGCGGCGGCCCGGCGTGCTCGGCCGGCCGATCGACGGCCCGCCGCCGCACCTGTAGGGAAACTCCGGACACGTCACGCGACACGGAAGGGAAACGCCCCTAAACGTCACCGAAGAGTGGCAACTCGCGCGCATCGCGCGTAGCTCCGATCGTCGGAGATCCCGTGCGAAAACGGACCATCTCCCCGACGAGGCGGGCGAATGCCTCCTAGCGGACCCCTGCGTTCGGGCCCTGCGAAGATGTGCCAGAGTTGCCACGTCCGCCCTGTCAGGCCGTACGGTACGGCCACATGGGCGGGACCAGGTGGGACAGCGGGAAGGGGCAGTCGGTTTGACCACGCACGCACCGCAGGCGGCGCAGGCCGTCACGCTGCCCACGACACTGGACGAGGCCGTGGCGGCGCTCACCGCGATGCCCGCGGCCGTTCCGGTCGCGGGCGGCACCGACCTGATGGCGGCCGTCAACTCCGGGCAGCTCAGGCCGGCCGCGCTGGTGGGCCTCGGCCGGATCAGCGAGATCCGCGGCTGGCAGTACCAGGACGGGCACGCGCTGCTCGGCGCGGGCCTCACCCACGCCCGCATGGGCCGCCCGGACTTCGCCGCGCTCATCCCGGCGCTCGCCGCCGCCGCGCGCGCCGCCGGGCCGCCGCAGATCCGCAACGCGGGCACCCTGGGCGGCAACATCGCCTCGGCCGCCCCCACCGGGGACGCGCTGCCGGTGCTGGCCGCCCTGGAGGCGACCCTGATCATCGCGGGCCCGGACGGAGCCCGCCGGGAGGTGCCGGTCTCGCACCTGCTCGCGGGCATGGAGATGCTCCGCGCGGGCGAGTTGATCGGCTACGTGCGCGTGCCGCTGCTGCACGCGCCGCAGGTCTTCCTGAAGGCCACCGGCCGCACCGGTCCCGGCCGCGCGACGGCTTCCGTCGCCCTGGTCCTCGACCCCGCCCGGCGCGGCGTGCGGTGCGCGGTGGGCGCCATCGCGCCGATGCCGCTGCGGCCGCTGGAGGCCGAGCAGTGGGTGGCCTCGCTCATCGACTGGGACAACGGCCGCGCCATCGTCCCGGAGGCGCTGCACGGCTTCGGCGAGTACGTCGCCGCCGCCTGCATCCCCGACGCGGACCCGGCCGAGGACGGCTCCGTGCCGCCGCTGCCGCCCGCCGTACTGCACCTGCGGCGCACCGTCGCCGCGCTGGCCCGACGAGCACTGGGGAGGGCGCTGTCGTGACCGACGACCAGCACGGCGACGAGTACGGCGAACGGCACGACGACCGGCACGCGGGGGGCAGGCCCCCGAGCGGCGGACGCTGGGACCCGCTGCCCCAGGGCGACTACGACGACGGCGCCACCGCCTTCGTGCAGCTCCCCGAGGGCGGCGTGGACGCGCTCCTCGCCTCCGCCGACAGCCCGCTGGCCGCGCCCGGCCACGGCTACGTGCCGCCCCAGATCACGGTCACCTCCGCCCCCACCGCGGACACCGACCCGGCGGCCACCGGCTCCTGGACGATGCCGTCGGTGCCGTCCGCGCCCGTGGACGGTGCCCAGTGGCAGGCTCCGGACGCCGGTCAGGAGCCCGCCGCCCACCCGGGGTACGGCGACTACACCGCCCACCACGACCCGTACGGCGGGGCGGCGCCCTACGACACGCACGCCGGCCAGGGCGTTCACGGGCCGGACGTCCACGGACAGGACGTCCACGGACAGGACGTCCATGGGCAGGGCGACCCGTACGGCTACCGGCCCGGGGCCACCGGACAGTGGGACTTCTCGCAGGCCGCGCAGGCCGAGGCGGAGGCCGCGGCGGCGCGGCACGCGCCCGGCCAGGACGTGACCGGGCAGTGGTCCATCCCCGTGGCCGGCGGCGACCTGCCGGACGAGTCGGGCGAGTTCACCACGTCGTCCCTGGCCGAGCAGTGGGGGACCGG
This sequence comes from Streptomyces sp. NPDC051136, assembly GCF_044455745.1. Classification (NCBI taxonomy): domain Bacteria; kingdom Bacillati; phylum Actinomycetota; class Actinomycetes; order Kitasatosporales; family Streptomycetaceae; genus Streptomyces; species Streptomyces sp. NPDC051136. The sequence continues at coordinate 94,464 of NZ_JBITFE010000002.1, forward strand.
CGCTCCGGCCACCCTCCCCGGCGGCGCGCCCGCCCCCTGGGCGACGCAGCCGGCCGGACAGCCCTGGGACGAGGGCGCGCCGCAGACGCGACCGGACGCCGGGGAACGGCCCGCAGACCGGCCGTGGGAGCAGGAGGCGCCCCACCCCGGCCCCGCCGGGGCTCCGTACGCCGACACCGCCGACGAGCGGTACGCGTCCGACGACCCGTACACCTCCGACGCGTCCCACGATCCGTACGCGTCCGCCCCGGCCGACGACCCGTACGTCCACCGGACCGCCGAGCCCCCGGCCGACGCCGCCGAGGCGCCCGCCGAGCCCGACCCCGCCGCACCGGCGGGCGACGGGACGGACGGGGTGGCCGAGACCGGCGTCACCGGTGGACACGGTGAGCCGGGCGGGTCCGGGGAGGCCCCTGAAGGCCCCGCAGAGCGCCCGGCGCGCTCCGGGGGACCCGCGGCGCCCGAGCCCCACGCACAGGCCGCCGAGGGCCCCGTGACGGGCCCGGCACAGACCGCCGACCGGGACCCCGTGGACCACGCGGACGCCGCGGACCCCGGGGAGTCCCCAGAGCCCGCGGACTCCGCGCACGAGCAGGTGCCCGAGCAGGCACCCGAGTCCGAACAGGAGCACGGCCCGGCGCCGGAGTCCGGACGGGACCGCCCGGACGGGCAGCACCCCGACGCTCCGGCCGCCCCCGCGGACGCGGTGGACGCCCGTACCGGCCCCGAGGACGAAGCCCGGCCCGAGGCGGACCCGGAGGCCCCCGAGGCCGCCCCCGCCGCCGGGGAGCCGTCCGCCCCGGCCGGCCCGCAGGACGAGCACCCCCTCGCCTCCTACGTGCTGCGCGTCAACGGCACCGACCGGCCCGTCACCGACGCCTGGATCGGCGAGTCGCTGCTCTACGTGCTGCGCGAGCGCCTCGGCCTCGCGGGCGCCAAGGACGGCTGCTCGCAGGGCGAGTGCGGCGCCTGCAACGTCCAGGTCGACGGACGGCTCGTCGCCTCCTGCCTGGTCCCCTCCGTGACCGCCGCCGGCAGCGAGGTGCGGACCGTCGAGGGCCTGGCCGCCGACGGCAGGCCCTCGGACGTGCAGCGGGCGCTCGCCCGGCGCGGCGCGGTGCAGTGCGGTTTCTGCGTGCCCGGCATGGCGATGACCGTGCACAACCTCCTGGAGGGCAACCCCGCCCCCACCGAGCTGGAGACCCGCCAGGCCCTGTGCGGCAACCTGTGCCGCTGCTCCGGCTACCGGGGCGTCCTGGAGGCCGTCAAGGAGGTCGTCGCCGAACGCGAGGCGCACGCCGAGGACACCCAGGCGGGCGCGGACTCCGACGAACCCCGCATCCCGCACCAGGCCGGTCCGGGCGCGGGCGGCGTCAACCCGGCGGCGTTCGGCTCCCAGCCGCCACCGGGACCGCCGGACGCGACGGGACCGCACGACCAGGCGCCCTACGGCGACCACGGCAACCACGGCCAGGACGGAGGCCACGCGTGAGCAACGACGCCGCGACTGCGGAGGCCGAGGGGACCGTCGAGGCGGCACCCGCCGCGCCCGAGCCGATCCCGCACGGCCTCGGCGCGTCCCTGCCGCCCGCCGACGCCCGCGCCAAGACCGAGGGCACCTTCCCGTACGCCGCCGACCTGTGGGCCGAGGGCCTGCTGTGGGCGGCCGTACTGCGCTCGCCGCACCCGCACGCGCGCATCGTGTCCATCGACACCACCCACGCGCGCGAGATGCCCGGCGTACGGGCGGTCGTCACCCACGAGGACGTGCCCGGCACCCCGCTGCACGGCCGCGGAGACCGCGCCGACCGCCCGGTGTTCGCCTCCGAGGCCGTACGCCACCACGGCGAGCCCCTCGCCGCCGTCGCCGCCGACCACCCGGACACCGCGCGGATGGCGGCCGCCGCCGTCATCGTCGAGTACGAGGTGCTCGACCCGGTGACCGACCCGGAGCAGGCCTTCGAGGCCGAGCCGCTGCACCCCGACGGCAACCTGATCCGGCACATCCCGCTGCGCCACGGCGACCCCGAGGCGGCCGGTGACGTCGTCGTCGAGGGCCTGTACCGCATCGGCCGCCAGGACCCGGCACCCATAGGAGCCGAGGCGGGTCTGGCCGTACCGCGTCCCGACGGTGGTGTGGAGCTGTACCTGGCCTCCACCGACCCGCACGGCGACCGGGACATCGCCGCCGCGTGCTACGGCCTCGCGCCGGAACAGGTGAAGATCGTGGTCACCGGGGTGCCGGGCGCCACCGCCGACCGCGAGGACCAGGGCTTCCAGCTGCCGCTCGGCCTGCTCGCGCTGAAGACCGGCTGCCCGGTGAAACTGACCGCCACGCGCGAGGAGTCCTTCCTCGGGCACACCCACCGCCACCCCACCCTCCTGCGCTACCGCCACCACGCGGACGCCGAGGGCCGGATCGTGAAGGTCGAGGCGCAGATCCTGCTCGACGCGGGCGCCTACGCGGACACCTCCTCCGACGCCCTGGCCGCCGCGGTGGCCTTCGCCTGCGGCCCGTACGTCGTCCCGAACGCCTTCATCGAGGGCTGGGCGGTGCGCACCAACAACCCGCCCTCCGGCCACGTGCGCGGCGAGGGCGCCATGCAGGTGTGCGCCGCGTACGAGGCGCAGATGGACAAGGTCGCCAGGAAACTCGGCCTCGACCCGGCCGAGGTGCGGCTGCGCAACGTCCTGGCCACCGGTGACGTGCTCCCCACCGGCCAGACGGTCACGTGCCCGGCCCCGGTCGCCGAACTCCTCCAGGCGGTCCGCGACTTCCCGCTCCCCGCGCTGCCCAAGGACACCCCCGAGGACGAGTGGCTGCTGCCCGGCGGCCCCGAGGGCGCGGGCGAACCGGGCGCGGTGCGCCGGGGCGTGGGCTACGGCATCGGCATGGTGCACATGCTGGGGGCCGAGGGCGCCGACGAGGTCTCCACGGCCACCGTGAAGGTCCAGGGCGGCGTCGCCACGGTGCTGTGCGCCGCCGTCGAGACCGGCCAGGGCTTCACCACGCTGGCCCGGCAGATCGTGCAGGAGACCCTCGGCGTCGACGAGGTGCAGGTGGCGCCGGTCGACACCGACCAGCCCCCGGCGGGCCCGGGCTGCCGCGGCCGGCACACCTGGGTGTCGGGCGGCGCGGTGGAACGCGCGGCCAAGATGGTCCGCACCCAGCTCCTCCAGCCGCTGGCCCACCAGTTCGGCATGTCCACCGAGCTGCTCCAGATCGCCGACGGCAAGATCACCTCGTACGACGGCGTGCTCTCGACGACCGTCGCCGAGGCGCTGGACGGCAAGGAGCTGTGGGCCACCGCGCAGTGCCGTCCGCACCCGACCGAGCCGCTCGACGAGGCCGGACAGGGCGACGCGTTCGTCGGCATGGCCTTCTGCGCGATCCGCGCGGTGGTCGACGTCGACATCGAGATCGGCTCGGTACGGGTCGTGGAACTGGCCGTCGCCCAGGACGTGGGCCGGGTCCTCAACCCGGCGCAGCTGACCGCCCGTATCGAGGCGGGCGTCACCCAGGGCGTCGGCATCGCGCTCACCGAGAACCTCCGCACCCCGCGCGGTCTGATCCGCCACCCCGACCTGACCGGCTACGCCCTGCCGACCGCGCTGGACGCCCCGGACATCCGGATCGTGAAGCTCGTCGAGGAGCGGGACGTGGTCGCGCCCTTCGGCGCCAAGGCGGTCAGCGCGGTGCCCGTGGTGGCCTCCCCGGCCGCCGTCGCCTCCGCCGTACGCGCCGCCACCGGACGCCCGGTGAACCGGCTGCCGATCCGCCCCCAGGCCGCGGTGGCCGCGGGCAACTGATCCGCCCGCAGGCCGCGGTGGCCGCGGGCACCGATCCGCCCGCGCGCGAGGCAACGGACGGGGGGCCGGGCGCGTCCTACCGGGCGGACGGGGTCCGTGCGCAGGAGCGTTGTCAGTGGTGGCGCGTAGTCTCCGAAGGAGTGCGAGCGGCAGCCGTCGGCTCACGACGGCCATACTTTTCTCGGGGGAGACGATGCACGCGGTCAGCGGTGGTGCACCGTGCGGCGCGAGGACCGTGCCCGGCGCGGCGACGGACGACGCCCGGACACCGGGGCCCTCGCTGGTGACCCGCCTCCGCCTCGTGACGTCGGTGGAGGACCCGTCCTGGACGCGCGCCGCCACCCGGTCCCAGGGCGGCTGCGAGCGCCCGTCCCTGTGGAACACGTCCACCCTGATGAGCTGCCTGCTCCTGGCGGTGAGCCACCGCACGGCACCCGGCGCCTCCCACGACCTCCCGACCCGGTTCCTGGACCGCGAGTTCGGCCGCGCCCGGGTGACGCGCTTCGAGGACCTCGACTTCCCCGCGGCCCTCCGCCACGGGCCCACCCGCCGCTTCCTGCGCGACACGGGCCTGCCCGCGGACGCCCACCCCTTCCGCCACGACCCGGACGACCTGCCGCTGCCGACCCTGGCGGAGTACTGCGACGAGCACCCCGGACTCCCGGTCCCGGCCGGCGCGGACCACCTCGTACGCCTGGGACGGCTGGCGGACGGCGCGCACGTGGCCGTCGACGGCACCACGGGCGCCGTCCTGACGTGGCGGGCACCCGCGGGCACCCTCCACCCCCTGATGTCGGACGTCTCCGCCCTCGCCCTCACCCTCTGGGCACTGCGACGCGCGACGCGCATGGAGGCCGTGGCGGGGATCGAACCCGCGTAACTCGCTTTGCAGGCGAGCCCCTCAACCACTCGGGCACACGGCCGGGTCTGTGACTCGGTGATCCGACGGTAGGCCGGGGCGGGGGAGGGGCTCAAGGGATCCGGGCGGGCCGCAACACGACCGCCACACCCCGTTCATGAAGCGACCCCGGCCGTACGACCGGGGTCCCGGTCCCGCACCTTCTCCCGACAGGGGTCAAAGCGGGCAGCGGACCTTACGCTGGCGACCATGACCATCCCCGAACCCCGCGACACCGAGGTCGCCCTCGCCGTCGAGCCCACCGTCGCCGACCCCGGCCCCGACGAGACCGTGCTGAGCCGCGCCTACCGGGCGCTGAGCGTCGGCATCGTCTCCGTCATCGTGCTGATCGCCTTCGAGGCGACGGCGGTCGGCACGGCGATGCCGGTGGCGGCGCGGGAGCTGGACGGGGTGTCGCTGTACGCGTTCGCGTTCTCGGGATACTTCACGACCAGCCTGTTCGGGATGGTGCTCTCCGGCCAGTGGTCGGACCGGCGTGGGCCGCTGGCGCCGCTGACGGCCGGCATCGCCGCCTTCGCGGCCGGGCTCGTGCTCTCCGGGACCGCGGGTGCGATGTGGCTGTTCATCCTCGGGCGGGCCGTGCAGGGGCTCGGCGGCGGACTGGTGATCGTCGCGCTGTACGTCGTGGTGGGGCGGGCCTACCCGGAGCGGCTGCGGCCCGCGATCATGGCGCGTTCGCGGCGGGCTGGGTGGTCCCCTCGGTCGTCGGCCCGCTGGCCTCCGGCGCGGTGACCGAACACCTCGGTTGGCGCTGGGTGTTCGTCGGCATCCCGGTGCTCGTCGTCGTCCCGCTGGCCCTCGCGCTGCCCCAGATACGCAGCCGCGCGTCCGGCCCGGTGGCGGGAGGGGACGCGCCCGCCTCCTTCGACCGCCGCCGCATCCGCCTCGCCCTGGGCATCTCGCTGGGCGCCGGCCTGCTCCAGTACGCCGCCCAGGACCTGCGGTGGGTGTCGCTGCTGCCGGGAGCGGCGGGCCTGGCGCTGCTCGTCCCCGCCGTCCTCGGGCTGCTGCCGCGCGGCACCTACCGGGCGGTGCGCGGGCTGCCCTCCGTGGTCCTGCTGCGCGGGGTGGCCGCGGGGTCCTTCATCGCCGCCGAGTCCTTCGTCCCGCTGATGCTGGTCACCCAGCGCGGGCTCAGCCCGACCCTCGCCGGACTGTCCCTGGCGGCGGGCGGCGCGACCTGGGCCGCGGGGTCCTGGCTCCAGTCCCGCTCGCGCCTGGAACCGCACCGGGAGCGGCTGATGACCCTCGGCATGGTGCTGGTCGCGGCGGCCGTCGCCACGGCCCCCAGCGTGCTGATCGACGGCGTACCGGCCTGGACGGTGGCCGTCGCCTGGGGCTTCGGCTGCTTCGGCATGGGTCTGGTGATCTCCTCCACCAGCGTGCTCCTGCTCAAGCTCTCCGCCCCCGAGGAGGCCGGCGCCAACTCCGCCGCCCTCCAGATCTCCGACGGCCTCTCCAACGTCGTCCTGCTGTCGGCCGGCGGCGCCGCCTTCGCGGCCCTGGGCGGCGGCACGGTCAGCCACGCGGCCACCGAGGCCACCGGCTCCCACCCCGCGGCCTTCGCGGCGGTGTTCCTGCCCATGGCGGCGGTGGCGCTGGTGGGGGCGTGGGTGGCGACCCGGGTGCGGGAGCGGTGAGCGGGAGGAACCGCGGTGCGACGCGCGGGGCGGCTGTGACGTCCGTCCCACCCGGGGGTGACCCGGCCCCGGGCGCGCGTTGATCACGGCGGCCCGCCGGTAGGGTGGCCCGGTTGTCATACGTGGCCGAGCCGCTCTACCCCCTTTCGGAGACCGTGACTACCACCGCCAGCTCCAGCACCTCGCACCACCTGTCCCCGGCCTTCCCCGGCCGTGCCCCCTGGGGCACCGCCGGCAAGCTGCGGGCCTGGCAGCAGGGGGCGATGGAGAAGTACCTCCAGGACCAGCCCCGGGACTTCCTGGCCGTCGCCACCCCCGGCGCCGGGAAGACCACCTTCGCGCTGACGCTGGCGTCCTGGCTGCTGCACCACCACGTCGTGCAGCAGGTGACCGTCGTCGCGCCGACCGAGCACCTGAAGAAGCAGTGGGCCGAGGCCGCGGCGCGGATAGGGATCAAGCTGGACCCGGAGTACAGCGCGGGCCCGCTCAGCCGCGAGTACCAGGGCATCGCCATCACGTACGCGGGCGTCGGGGTACGCCCCATGCTGCACCGCAACCGCGTCGAGCAGCGCAAGACCCTGGTCATCCTCGACGAGATCCACCACGCCGGTGACTCCAAGTCCTGGGGCGAGGCCTGCCTGGAGGCGTTCGAGCCCGCCACCCGCCGTCTCGCGCTCACCGGCACGCCCTTCCGCTCCGACACCAACCCGATCCCCTTCGTGGCGTACGAGGAGGGCAACGACGGCATCCGCCGCTCCGCCGCCGACTACACCTACGGCTACGGCTCGGCGCTCTCCGACGGCGTCGTGCGCCCCGTCATCTTCATGAGCTACAGCGGCAACATGCGCTGGCGCACCAAGGCCGGCGACGAGATCGCCGCCCGGCTCGGCGAACCGATGACCAAGGACGCAGTCAGCCAGGCCTGGCGTACCGCGCTCGACCCGCGCGGCGAGTGGATGCCGGCCGTGCTGCGCGCCGCCGACCAGCGGCTGACCGAGGTCAGGAAGGCCATCCCGGACGCCGGCGCCCTCGTCATCGCCGCCGACCAGGACTCCGCCCGCGCCTACGCCAAGCTGATCCGCGAGATCACCGGCGACCGGGCCACCGTCGTCCTGTCCGACGACGCGGGCGCCTCGAAGAACATCGACACGTTCAGCCAGAGCACCGAGCGCTGGATGGTCGCCGTCCGCATGGTGTCCGAGGGCGTCGACGTCCCCCGGCTCGCGGTCGGCGTCTACGCGACGACCATCTCCACCCCCCTCTTCTTCGCCCAGGCCGTGGGCCGCTTCGTGCGTTCCCGCCGGCGCGGCGAGACCGCCTCCGTCTTCCTGCCGACCGTGCCCGACCTGCTCACCTTCGCCAACGAGATGGAGCGCGAGCGCGACCACGTCCTCGACAAGCCCAAGAAGGAGGGCGAGGAGGACCCCTACGCCGAGTCCGAGAAGGAGATGGACGAGGCGAACCGGGAGCAGGACGAGGACACCGGTGAGCAGGAGCAGTTCGCCTTCGAGGCCCTGGAGTCCGAGGCCACCTTCGACCGGGTGATGTACAACGGCGCCGAGTTCGGCATGCAGGCCCACCCGGGCAGCGAGGAGGAGCAGGACTACCTCGGCATCCCCGGCCTGCTGGAGCCCGACCAGGTGCAGTTGCTGCTCCAGAAGCGGCAGGCCCGGCAGATCGCGCACAGCCGCAGGAAGCCCGACGAAGAGGCCGACCTGCTCGAACTGCCCGCCGACCGCCGCCCGGTCGTCTCCCACAAGGAGCTGATGGAGCTGCGCAAGCAGCTCAACACCATGGTCGGCGCCTACGTCCACCAGAGCGGCAAGCCGCACGGCGTGATCCACACCGAGCTGCGCCGCGTGTGCGGCGGCCCGCCCAGCGCCGAGGCGACCGGCGGCCAGCTGCGCCAGCGCATCGCCAAGGTGCAGGAGTGGGCGACCCGCATGAAGTGACGTCGCCGCCGCGCGCGGGCGGGTGTCGCACGTATGAGGACAAAAGGAGACCGTCGGTAACGGTTGGCGCCCGGATTCTGGACGGAGCCTTCCGCTGAGCGGACCTGGTCGTTACTGTCCCGCTACGCACACGCCCCGTGGCAGCGCCGCCGCGGAGCGCAGCCGTGAAGCGACTGGGCCCGCGACAACGCCGGGCCGTCAGCCGATCGGCGGCCTCTGAAGCGCGTCACTGACGGGACTCGGTGACGCATCCCCGCGAGGAGGGCCGCCGACCTCACCACGAAGGAGTGGGCGTCGTGACCGCGGAGACCTCTCAGACGCTCGACCGGGGACTGCGGGTCCTCAAACTGCTGGCCGATACGGACCACGGGCTGACCGTCACCGAGCTGTCCCACAAGCTGGGCGTCAACCGGACCGTCGTGTACCGGTTGCTGGCCACCCTGGAACAGCACGCACTCGTCCGCCGCGACCTGGGCGGCCGCGCCCGCGTCGGCCTCGGTGTGCTCGGCCTGGGCCGCCAGGTGCACCCCCTGGTCCGCGAGGCGGCGATGCCGGCCCTGCGCGCACTGGCGGAGGACATAGGGGCGACGGCCCACCTCACGCTGGTGGACGGCGCCGAGGCCCTCGCCGTCGCCGTCGTCGAACCGACGTGGACCGACTACCACGTCGCCTACCGCGCGGGCTTCCGCCACCCCCTGGAGCGGGGCGCCGCCGGCAAGGCCATCCTCGCCGCCCGCCGGCCCCCGCAGCCAGCCGGCGAGGCCGTGGACGGCCCCGGCTACACCCTCACCCACGGCGAACTGGAAGCGGGGGCCTGCGGCGCGGCGGCGCCCCTGCTCGGCGTCACGGGCGTCGAGGGCAGCGTCGGGGTGGTCATGCTGGCCGACGTCGTCCCGGAACGGGTCGGCGAGCGCGTGATGCACGCGGCCCGGGAGGTGGCGGAAGCGCTGCGGTGAGGCGTCGCGGTGCCCGGGCGTCGGAGCCCGCGGGACCGCACCACGTTAGATTGACCCCGTGCTCTCTCGTCTCACGCGTCCCCAGGTCCTCGCCGTCTGCGGTGTGCCCGTCGTGGCGCTGCTCGCGACCGCCGTGTTCGCGCCGTTGCCGTTCTCCGTGGCGCAGCCCGGGCTGACGGCCGACGTGCTGGGCGAGAACCAGGGGGCCGAGGTGATCACGATCAGCGGGGCGCCGACGCACGCGACCAGCGGGCAGCTGCGGATGACGACGATCGAGGCGACCGGGCCGGACGCGAGCATCCACCTCGGGGACGTGCTCGGCAGCTGGTTCGACACCGACCGGGCCGTGATGCCGCGCGACGCCGTCTACCCGAGCGGCGACGACGTGAGCGAGATCGAGCAGTACAACCAGGAGCAGATGAAGGAGTCGCAGGACTCGGCCACCACGGCCGCGCTCGGCTATCTGCGGATGGACAAGGGCGACGTCGACGTCAAGCTCCGGCTGGAGGACGTCGGCGGGCCCAGCGCCGGGCTGCTGTTCTCGCTCGGCATCGTCGACAAGCTCGGCGCCGGCGACCTCACCGGCGGCAAGGTCGTCGCCGGCACGGGGACCATCACCGGCGACGGCAAGGTCGGCGCCGTCGGCGGGGTGCCGCTCAAGACGCAGGCCGCCCGGCGGGACGGGGCCACCGTCTTCCTGGTGCCGAAGGCGGAGTGCTCGGACGCGCGGTCCGAACTGCCCGAGGGGCTGCGGCTGGTCCCGGTGACGACGCTCAAGGGCGCGATCGACGCGCTGAAGGCACTGGAGAGCGGGAAGGGCGACGTGCCCGCCTGCTGACCGGGCCTACCCCTCCGTCACGAAGCCCTCGTCCTTCATCCAGTCCAGCGCCACCTGGTGCGGGTCCTCGCCGTCCACGTCGACCTTCGCGTTCAGCGTCCGGGCCACGTCGTTGGTCAGCGCCTTGGTGACCGGGTCGAGGACGGAGGCGATCGCCGGCCACTTCTTCAGGGTGGCCGTGCGGACCATGGGCGCCGCGTTGTAGTTCGGGAAGAACTTCTTGTCGTCCTCCATCACCACCAGGTTCATGGACTTGATCCGTCCGTCGGTGGTGTACACCTCGCCGTAGGTGCACGCGCCCTTCGCGGTCTGGGTGTAGATGATGCCGGTGTCCATCTGCGTGATGTTCCCGGCGGGCAGCGACATCCCGTACGCCTTCTCCAGGCCGGGCAGCCCGTCCGCGCGGTTGGCGAACTCGCCCTCCACGCACAGCGTCACCGCGTCCGGGTCCGACTTCGACAGGGCGGTGACCTCCGAAAGGGTCTTCGTCCGGTACTTCTTGTAGTTCGCCTGGTTCATCGCCAGCGCGTACGTGTTGTTCAGGCGGGCCGGCGGCAGCCACGTCAGCCCCTTCTTCGCGTCGGCCTCCTTCACCGCCTCCCACTGCTGCGTGGGGTCGGGGATCGGCTTGCTGTTGCCCAGGTACGTGATCCACGCGGTGCCCGTGTACTCGTACGTGGCGTCGGCGTCGCCGTTCTCCACCGCCGCGCGGGTGCCGACCGAACCCTGGATGCCGGTGCGGTCGAGCACTTCGGCGCCGGCCGCCTCGAAGGCGATGCCCATGATCGCGCCGAGGACCAGCTGCTCGGTGAACTCCTTCGAGGTGACCGTCAGATCGGCGCCCTCCAGCGGCTTGCCCTCGCCGATGGTGCCCGGCTCCACGTCGTCGACCATCGGGGAGCCGCTGGTCAGACCGCACCCGGCGGGAGCGGCGAGGAGCGCCGCGGCCAGCGCCCAGCAGACGCGCCGTCTCATGTGCCCACCTCCAGCCCCCGCGGTCGCAGCAGCAGTTCGGCCAGCGACGCCAGCCAGTCCACCAGCAGGGCCAGGGCGACGGTGAGGATCGAGCCCAGCACCAGCACCGGCATCCGCTGGCTGGTGATCCCCGTGGTGATCAGCACGCCCAGCCCGCCACCGCCGCCGAAGGTCGCCAGCGTCGCCGTGCCGACGTTCAGGACGAGCGCCGTGCGCACCCCGGCCAGGATGAGCGGGACGGCCAGGGGCAGCTCCACCCGGGTGAGGACGCCCAGCGGGGACATGCCGATGCCGCGGGCCGCCTCCAGCAGGGTCGGGTCGTTCGCCTTCAGACCGGCGATGGTGTTGGACAGGACCGGCAGGACGGCGTAGATGATGATGCCGATCAGGGCGGCCCTGCGGCCGATGCCCAGCCAGATCACCAGCAGCGCCAGCAGACCGATCGCCGGGGTCGCCTGGCCCATGTTGGCGAACGCCATCGCGAACGGCGTCGCCTTCCGGAACGCCCTGCGGGTCAGCAGGATGCCCAGCGGGATCGCGATGATCAGTACGAAGAAGGTGGAGATCACCGTCAGCTGCACGTGCTGCCACAGGGCCTTGGTGACCTGGCCGTTGCCGAGCGCGTTGCGGCTGAGCGCGTCCAGGTCGGCCTGCCGGAACCACAGCCAGGTCGCCAGCAGTACGGCGATCAGGACCACGGGCAGGAAGGTGAGCTTGCGCCAGCCGACCCGGGGGCGCGCCGCCGGGGACGGCGGGGGAGTCCCGGCCTCTTCCTCGTCCCGCTCGACCCCGTCGTCCCGCTCGTCCCGGGTGGCGAGCCCGTCGACCTCGTGCCCGCCCTCGGGCCGGCGGCCGGGGGAGGGGCCGGAGGAGCCGCTCACGCGCGGCCCCCGACCTCGCCGAAGCCCTCCTGCTCGCTGTGCGTCTGGGTGGCCCGGGTCTCCTCCAGGTCGTGCTGGTGCTCCAGCGCGTCGAGCCGGTCGGCCTCCAGCAGTTCCTGCACGGAGTTCATCAGCGTCTCCATGTCCACGACGCCCTCGTACGCCCCGCGCCGCCCGGTGACCGCCACCCGCCCCGCGTTGTCGGTCAGCACCGCTTCCAGCGCGTCCCGCAGCGTCGCGTCCCGGGTCACCGTGTCGTGGACCAGCGTCCCGGCCCGCGCCAGCGAGCCCTTGGCCCGCATCAGGTCGCCGCGCCGCAGCCACTTGTAGGGGCGCCCGCGCCGGTCCAGGAGCAGGATCTCGTTGGTGCCCGACTCCCGCAGCCGGGCGAAGATGTGCTGGAGCGGGTCCTCCACGGTCACCGTCGGGTAGTCCGTGATGCCCACGTCCCGCACCCGGGTCAGGTTCAGGCGCTTGAGGGCCGCGCCCGCGCCGACGAAGCCCGAGACGAAGTCGTCCGCCGGGTTGGTGAGGATCGCCTCCGGGGTGTCGAACTGCGCGATGTGGGAGCGTTCGCGCAGCACCGCGATCCGGTCGCCCAGCTTGATCGCCTCGTCGAAGTCGTGGGTGACGAAGACGATCGTCTTGTGCAGCTCGTGCTGGAGCCGGATCAGCTCGTCCTGGAGGTGGTCCCGGGTGATCGGGTCGACCGCGCCGAACGGCTCGTCCATCAGCAGCACCGGCGGATCGGCCGCCAGCGCCCGCGCCACGCCCACCCGCTGCTGCTGGCCGCCGGACAGCTGGCGCGGATAGCGGCCGTGGAACTCCCCGGCGTCCAGACCCACCAGGTCCAGCATCTCCTCCACCCGGGAGCGGATGCGGGCCTTCGACCAGCCGATCATCTTCGGCACCAGCGCGATGTTCTGGGCGACGGTCATGTGCGGGAAGAGACCGGAGGACTGGATCGCGTAGCCGACCTTGCGGCGCAGCTTCACCGGGTCGATGTCGGTGACGTCCTCGCCGTTGATGCGGATGCGTCCGCCGCTGGGCTCGATCAGCCGGTTGATCATCTTCAGGGTGGTGGACTTCCCGCAGCCCGAGGGCCCCACGAAGATGACCGTCTCCCCGGCCTTGATCTCCATCGACACGTTCTCGACGGCGGGCTGCGGAGTGCCCGGGTAGCGCTTGGTGAGGCAGTCCAGCTCGATGGTCGCCCCGGTGGCGCTGCCCGCCCCGGCGCCGGCCTTCTCGGACACGAGGTCGTCAGACACGGATCCCCCTCGGAATGGTCAGCCGTCCCAGCAGCACGTACGCCGCGTCGAACAGCAGGGCCAGGACGATGATCCCGAGCGTGCCCGCGAGCACCTGGTTGAGCGCGTTCTTGCTGCCCAGCGAGGCGATCCCGCGGAAGATCTCGTTGCCGAGGCCGGGCCCGGAGGCGTAGGCGGCGATCGCCGCGATGCCCATCAGCATCTGGGTGGAGACCCGGATGCCGGTCAGGATCGGCGGCCACGCCAGCGGCAGCTCCACCCGCAGCAGCCGCGCCGCACGCGACATCCCGATGCCCTTGGCCGCGTCCACCAGCGACGGGTCGACCCCGCGCAGGCCCACGATCGAGTTGCGCACGATCGGCAGCAGCCCGTACAGGGTCAGCGCGGTCACCGTCGGCGGCACGCCGAGCCCCAGGATCGGGATGAGCAGACCGATCATGGCCAGCGACGGGATGGTGAGGATGGCCGACGTGGACAGGGTCGCCACGTTCCCCGCCCAGTCGCTGCGGTAGGTGACGACGCCGATCAGCACCCCGAGCAGGGTCGCCACGACCATGCACTGGAAGACCGCGCTGGCGTGCTGGTAGGCGTCGGCGAGCAGCTGCTGGTGGCGGCTGCCCAGGAAGTCCCAGAAGTTCACGTCCGCTCACCTCCGGGATCGGTCCGGGCCTCAGTCGTGTCCGACGCTGTCCTCGGCCGCCTGCTCCACCAGCGGGATGATCCGCAGCGGAACGGGGTTCTCCATCACGATCGCCGTGGCGGCCCGGACGATGCCATCAAAACCGACAACCCGGTCGATCACCCGCTGGAGATCCGCGTTGGACCGGGCCACCAGCCGGCACAGCATGTCCCCGGTACCGGTCGTGGTGTGCAACTCCAGGACCTCCGGCACGTTCGCCAAGTGCGCCCGTACGTCGGCCCCTTGGCCCTGCCGGATCTCCAGCGTGGCGAACGCGGTCACCGGGTAGCCGAGCGCCGCCGGATCCACTTCCGGACCGAAGCCGCGGATGACTCCGTTCGACTGAAGCCGGTCCAGCCGCGCCTGCGCGGTGCCGCGCGCCACCCCCAGCCGCCGGGACATCTCCAGCACCCCGATCCGCGGCTCCCGCGCCAGCAGGCCGATGATCCGCCCGTCCAGCCGGTCGATGCCCGTCCCCGCCATGCCCCTCACCCTCCCGGCTGGTCATCCTGTACAGATCGCCCGTCACCGGCGCCGTACCACTGGTCAGGTTGCCCAGTGAAAACGCAAACTATTGCGCACCTTGCGGAGGCGGGAGAACCTGCGGCTATGACGCAGACCACACACCACACTCCCGACACCGCCCGGCAGGCCGATCCCTTCCCGGTCAAGGGAATGGACGCGGTCGTCTTCGCCGTGGGCAACGCCAAGCAGGCCGCGCACTACTACTCCACCGCCTTCGGCATGAAGCTGGTCGCGTACTCCGGACCGGAGAACGGCAGCCGGGAGACCGCGAGCTACGTCCTGGAGAGCGGCTCCGCCCGCTTCGTGTTCACCTCGGTGATCAAGCCCTTGACCGACTGGGGCACCTTCCTCGCCCAGCACGTGGCCGAGCACGGCGACGGCGTCGTCGACCTCGCCATCGAGGTCCCGGACGCGCGCGCCGCCCACGCCTACGCCGTCGAGCACGGCGCCCGCTCGCTCGCCGAGCCGCACGAGGTCAAGGACGAGCACGGCACCGTCGTCCTCGCCGCCATCGCCACCTACGGCGAGACCCGGCACACCCTCGTCGAGCGCACCGGCTACGACGGCCCCTACCTGCCCGGCTACGTCACCGCCAAGCCGATGGTCGCCCCGCCCGAGCGGCGCGTCTTCCAGGCCGTGGACCACTGCGTCGGCAACGTCGAACTCGGCCGCATGAACGAGTGGGTCGGCTTCTACAACAAGGTCATGGGCTTCACGAACATGAAGGAGTTCGTGGGCGACGACATCGCCACCGAGTACAGCGCGCTGATGTCGAAGGTGGTCGCGGACGGCACCCTCAAGGTCAAGTTCCCGATCAACGAGCCCGCCGTCGCCAAGAAGAAGTCCCAGATCGACGAGTACCTGGAGTTCTACGGCGGCGCCGGCGTCCAGCACATCGCGCTGAACACCAACGACATCGTGTCGACCGTCCGCGCGATGAAGGCGGCCGGCGTCGAGTTCCTGGACACCCCCGACTCGTACTACGACACGCTCGGCGAGTGGGCCGGCGAGACCCGGGTGCCGGTCGACATCCTGCGCGAGCTGAAGATCCTCGTCGACCGCGACGAGGACGGCTACCTGCTGCAGATCTTCACCAAGCCGGTCCAGGACCGGCCGACCGTCTTCTTCGAGATGATCGAACGCCACGGCTCCATGGGCTTCGGCAAGGGCAACTTCAAGGCCCTGTTCGAGGCCATCGAGCGCGAGCAGGAGAAGCGCGGCAACCTCTGACGCACACCACCCGGTCGGGCCGCTCGGGCCGGCCGGGCCAGGGGGTGTCGTCCGGATCAGGCCGGCTCCGGGCGACGGTGCCCTGTTGCCGGCCCGCGGCCCTCGGCACGATCCGAACGACGCCCCCTAGTCGGGCGGGCCCTCCACCGGGGGCTCGCCCAGCTCCGTCAGCGCCCGCTTCGCCTCCGGCACCCCGAGCGGCGAGAAGTACGGGTTGATCGTCAGCGCCTCCCGCAGATGCCGCCGCGCGGGCCCGGACCGCCCCAGCTCCTTCTCGATCACTCCCCGGTGGAACACGTACGGCGCGCTGCGCACCCCGCCGCCCTTGTCGCCGTCGGTCGCGATCGTCGCGAACTCCAGCGCCTCCTCGTCCGCGCCGCTGCGGTGCAACGCCCAGCCCAGCGCGTCGGCGACCGCGGTCCCCGGCTGCCGCCCCCACTCCACCCGCAGCCGCTCCACCGCCGCCGCCGGATCACCGTGGTCCGCGTCGAGCAGCCCCAGCACCAGCTGCTCGTCGGCCCCGGCCGCCTCGGCGCCCCGCGCCCGCTCCCGCAGCAGGTCGTACTCCACCCGCGCCGCCTGCCCGAGGCCCAGCGACTCGTACAGCTCGCCCAGCTCCAGCGCGTACTCGGGGATCGGCTGCTTGGCCAGCGCCGCCTGGTACGCGGACAGCGCCTCCGTCGTGCGGCCCAGCGCCGCCAGCGCCCGGCCCTGCCCGGCCCGCGCGGCCCGTTGGTCCGGGTCGGTGCGCAGCGCCTCCTGGAAGAACCGCAGCGCCTCCTCGCGGTCCCCGCGCTCGAACGCCAGCCGCCCGGCCTGCTCCAGGTACGCGGCCCGCTCGGCCGGCGCCCCGGCCGCCGCCGCGGCGTCCGAGATCCGGGCCGCCGCGTCCTCCCGCCAGCCCCGGTCCCGGTAGACGGCCGCGGCCAGCGCCGCCACGGCCGGATCGCCCGGACGCAGCTCCAGCACCTTGTCCAGCGCACGGCCCACGCCCTTGCCGTCGCCGAGCCCCGTGTACGCCTCGACCAGCACCGCGTGCGCCGTCCAGCGCTTCGGCGCCGCCTTCACCGCGCTCTCGCCCCACTTCTTCGCCGCCGGGAAGTCCCGGCGCGCCACCGCCAGCGCCGCGAGCCCCTCCAGGGCCTGCGGGTTGCGCTCGGGACCCGTCTTCAGGGAGGTGCGCAGCGCCTTCTCGGCCCTGGGCCAGTTCGCGCCGTCCGCGGTCCTGCGGCCCTGCTCGACGTAGGCCGCGCCGAGCACCGCCCACGACGCACCGTCCAGCGGATGCGCCCGCAGGTGGGACTCCCGGTCGCCGATCAGCGCGGCCAGGTCGGGCAGCGCGGCGGGCGCCCCCGCGGTGACCGCGCCCCGTGCCATCGCCGCAGGCCCCGGCGCGGGCGGGGGAGCGTCGGCCCCGTCCCAGGGCACCAGGAGGACCAGGGCACCGCCGAGCAGGGCGGCCCCGGCGACGGAGGCGATCAGCACCGGGCGTCCCGGGCGCGGCAGCCGTCCCCCGCGCCCCGGGCGAGGCAGCCGTCCGTCTCCGGTGTTCCGGTGCGCGGCGTCCATGGTGTTCCTGGCGTCCATGGCGCTCACTGTGCGTCAATACGACGATCCCACCGGGCAGGGTGACGGGTGCCGCCCGCGGGGTTCACACCGATGGCCCCGGATGCGAGCCTTTGATCATGAGCCGTATCGAAGCGCCTCGCGACGAAGACGACGCGGCCGCCGCGGTCGACAGCACCCCCGGCGGCCGGAGCACCCTCGTCGACCGGCTGCTGGCCGGTCTCCCCGCCGGGTCCGTCCTCACCGACCCCGACGTCACGGCCTCCTACGCCCACGACATGGCGAGCTTCTGCCCGGCGGGCGCCCCCGCCGTCGTGGTCCTGCCGCGCACCGTGGAGGAGGTCCAGCACGTCATGCGCACCGCCACCGAGCTGCGCGTCCCGGTCGTCCCGCAGGGCGCCCGCACCGGCCTGTCCGGCGCGGCCAACGCCACCGAGGGCTGCGTGGTCCTCTCCCTGACCAGGATGGACCGCATCCTGGAGATCAACCCGGTCGACCGCGTCGCCGTCGTCGAACCGGGTGTCGTCAACGCCGCGCTCTCCCGCGCGGTCGGCGAACACGGCCTCTATTACCCTCCCGACCCCTCCAGCTGGGAGACGTGCACCATCGGCGGCAACATCGGCACCGCCTCCGGCGGGCTGTGCTGCGTCAAGTACGGGGTGACCGCCGAGTACGTCCTCGGTCTCGACGTCGTCCTCGCCGACGGCCGCCTGATGTCCACCGGCCGCCGCACCGCCAAGGGCGTCGCCGGGTACGACCTCACCCGGCTCTTCGTCGGCTCCGAGGGCTCCCTCGGCATCGTCGTACGGGCGGTCCTCGCGCTGCGGCCCCGGCCCCCCGCGCAGCTGGTGCTGGCCGCCGAGTTCGCCTCCGCGTCCGCCGCCTGCGACGCCGTCTGCCGGATCACGGCGGGCGGGCACGTCCCCTCCCTCCTCGAACTGATGGACCGTACGACCGTCAAGGCGGTCAACGACCTCGCCCGCATGGGTCTGCCGGAGACCACCGAGGCCCTCCTGCTGGCCGCCTTCGACACCGCCGACCCGGCCGCCGACCTCGCCGCCGTCGGCGCGCTGTGCGAGGCCGCCGGCGCCACCCAGGTGGTCCCGGCCGAGGACGCGGCCGAGTCCGAACTCCTCCTCCAGGCCAGGCGCCTGGCGCTCACCGCCCTCGAAGCCGTCAAGGGCACGACGATGATCGACGACGTGTGCGTGCCGCGCTCCCGGCTCGGCGACATGCTGGCGGGCATCGAGCGGATCGCTGCGAAGTACGGCCTCACCATCGGCGTCTGCGCCCACGCGGGCGACGGCAACACCCACCCCACCGTCTGCTTCGACGCCTCGGACCCCGACGAGTCCCGGCGGGCCCGCGAGTCCTTCGACGAGATCATGGCCCTCGGCCTGGAACTCGACGGCACCATCACCGGTGAGCACGGGGTGGGCGTGCTGAAGAAGGAGTGGCTGGCGCGGGAGCTCGGACCGGTGGGCCTGGAGATGCAGCGGGCCGTCAAACAGGCCTTCGACCCGCTGGGCCTCCTCAACCCGGGCAAGCTCTTCTGAGCAGGTGACGGAGGGGCCGCGCCGTTCCTCACCGGGCCAGCAGCTCGGCCAGCCCGTCGTCGATGCCGAGCCGCGCTCCCTCGGTCCCCGGCGGCACCGTCCGCAGGGTGCGCTCCAGCCAGGCCGACACCTGCGGTACGGGCGCCTCCAGCAGGGCGTCGCCCTCCGGGCTGCTCAGCGCGATCAGGACGACGCTGCGGCCC
Source organism: Streptomyces sp. NPDC051136 (assembly GCF_044455745.1). NCBI lineage: Bacteria > Bacillati > Actinomycetota > Actinomycetes > Kitasatosporales > Streptomycetaceae > Streptomyces > Streptomyces sp. NPDC051136. The sequence continues at coordinate 113,465 of NZ_JBITFE010000002.1, forward strand.
TCCGCCTTCGACGGCCACACCCGCACGTCCCCGTGCCCGGACGGCCGGAAGACGCCCTCCACCAGCAGATCGCGGGCGAACGTCCAGTGCACCGGGTGGCTGGAGTCGATGTGAAAGGTGATGTGGACGGCGTAGGGATCGTCGCTGTGGTAGCCGAGCCGGGCCGGCACGGGGACGCCGCACTCGGGCGACAGGACGAGCCGCAGCTCCAGCTCGCGTTGCACGACGGTCGGGCCGGTGGGACGGCTGGGGCCGGTGGGGTCGGTGTGCATGGCGGGTTCCTCTCCCGTGTCTCGCGCGGTCCGTGCACGAGGGAGAGCGGCCCGGGGCGTGAGCATTACGCGGGTCCACCGAACTTTTTTCCGCCTCCGGGGGAGCGGTTGCCGGCCCGGGTGTGAAGGTCTCTGCACGAGGTTGCCCGGAAAGGGGTGGGTACGGCGGGACCGGCGGTGCGGATTGCGCCCGTCTGATAGATGTTGGAGCCCCTCTATCAACCCCCGAGCAGATACGGGACGACGGACATGAGCGCCCCAACCCCGGCCCCCGGCGACGACAGGCCCCGCGAGGGGTATTACCCGGACCCGTCCATCCCCGGATATGTCCGGTACTGGAACGGCGCCTCCTGGGTGGCGGGCACGAGCCGGCCCGCCCCCAAGGACGGAGAGCCGCTCGCGCCCCCGCCCGGCGCGCGGCCCTCCGTCGAGGAGACCGGACCGCACTTCTTCGACGAGGACCCGGTCGAGGACCCGCCGCCCGCCGCCGCGTCCCAGCACGGCAGCCGTCCGGAGTCCGCCACCGCCTGGGGCGCCGACCGCTCCGGCGCCTCGGGCTCCGCGGACGGGCCGGACCAGCCGGTCGCCTGGCCGGGTGCGGCGCGGGGCGCCGACCCGAGGGTCCCGCACGCCCGGCAGGCGGCACCGTCCCCCGAGGGCGGTGCGGGTGCGCGGGGTGACGCCGCCCGGACCGCTCCGGCCGCCGCGTCCGGTACGGCTCCGTCCTCCGCTTCCGCTTCTCCTTCCCCTTCTCCTTCTCCTTCCTCGTCCCCTTCTGCTTCCGCAGCGGCATCAGGCTCCGCCTCCGGTGAGGCAGGGGGTGACGGCGGGAACACCTTCGTCTTCCGCCGGCCCGCCGTGGGCTCCCAGGGTGCGCCGGCGCAGGGCGGCAACCCCGGCCCCGGCCCCGGGCAGGACGAGGGGACCATGACCTTCCGCGCGGTCACCCCGCGCACGGGCCCGCGGCCCGGTGGAGCAGAGCCCACCCCTGGTTCCGCTTCCGGTTCCGGTTCGGGCCCCGGCTTCGGAGCCGGGAAGGCAGCCGCCGCCCGGGCCGCCGCGGCCCAGAACCCCGCCGCCCAGCCGCCCGCGGCGCCCCCCGCCCCCGCGGTCCCGCACCAGGCGTCCCAGCCCCAGCCGCAGGTACAGCCGCAGGCGCAGGCCGCGCCCTCCCCGCCGGTCGCGGCGGGCGGCCCCGGCGGCGGTCAGTCCTCCTGGGCGCAGCAGGTGCACCGGCTGGCCGGGGCGGGTGGCGACGAGCAGCCCGTCGCGCCGTGGAAGCCGCCGGTCGAGGACGTGTTCCAGGCCGCCGCCCGGCGCCAGGCGGCCGCCCGGCCCGCCGGTCTCGGCAAGCGGCTGGCCGCCCGGCTGATCGACACGGTCGTCCTCGCGGGCGTCACCGCCGTCGCCGCCGTACCCCTCGGCGCCAAGGCGATCGACCACGTCAACGACAAGATCGACGAGGCCAGGCTCTCCGGTGAGACGGTCACGGTCTGGCTCCTGGACGGCACGACGTCCACCTACCTGGGCATCGTCCTCGCCGTTCTGCTGCTCTTCGGCGTCGTCTACGAGGCGCTGCCCACCGCCAAATGGGGCCGCACCCTGGGCAAGAGGCTGCTCGGCCTGGAGGTCCGGGACATCGAGGCCCACGAACCCCCGTCCTTCGGCGCGGCCCTGCGCCGCTGGCTGGTCTACAGCGTCCCGGGGCTCCTCGTGGTCGGTGTGGTCGGCGTCGTCTGGTGTCTGTTCGACCGCCCCTGGCACCAGTGCTGGCACGACAAGGCCGCCGGCACGTTCGTCGCGGGCTAGCGGGGCGGTGGGGGCCGGGGGAGCGCGGGTCTCGTCTTCGGGTGCGGGTGAGTGGGGGCTGGTCGCGCAGTTCCCCGCGCCCCTGAAACGCCGGTCCGGTGGACGTGCCTCAAGGGGCGCGGGGGAACTGCGCGAGCAACCACGACGTACCCGCACCCGCCGCTGAACGCGCCTCCCACCCCCGAACGGCGCACCCCCGTCCACCGGACGGCCCTCGGCGGATGCGCCTCGAAAGAGCCCGGGGTCCACTCGGGGCATGAGCAGCGAACCGCCCCCCGGTTCCGGCGGGCAGCAGCCGCCGGAAGACGACCCGCTGAGGAAGAACCCCTACGAAAACCCGCCTCCGCCGCCGCCCCCCGGCGACGACGGAGGCGCCCACGGCGCCCCGCCTCCCGGTGGCGGAGACCCGTACGGCGGAGGTCCTTACGGCGGCGGCCCGCCTCCCGGCGGCGGTGGTCCGTACGGCGGTGGCCCGCCCCCTGGCGGCGGTGGTCCGTACGGCGGCGGCCCGCCCCCTGGCGGCGGTGGTCCGTACGGCGGTGACCCGTACGGCGGGGGCGGTTATCCCGCGGACCCGCTGGCCGGGATGCCTCCGCTCGCCGACAGCGGGCGGCGCACCCTCGCGCGGATCATCGACATGATCCTGGTGGGCATCGTGGTCTGGCTGCTCAGCTGGGCGTTCAACGTCCAGGAGTACCAAGTGGACGGCGACGACATCTCCGTCGGCAAGTCCTTCGGGCAGTCCGTGATCGCCGCCGTGCTCTACATCGCGTACGACACCTACATGACCACGAGGAACGGCCAGACCCTCGGCAAGAAGTGGCTCGGGATGCGGGTGGCCAACCTGGACAACGGGGCGACGCCCTCGGTGCAGACGTCGCTGATCCGGGCGCTGGTGCTGTGGATCCCGTTCGCGTTCTGCTGCGCCTGCGTGTGGACGATCATCGCGGGTGGCTGGAGCTTCTTCGACAAGCCCTACAAGCAGGGCCTGCACGACAAGGCGGCCAAGACGGTCGTGGTCAGCACCCGTTGACGGCCACCGGTCCCGGCGCCACCGGTTCGGGCCCGGGCGGCGGCTCCGGCCTCAGGCGGCGCGGCCGCGCGTCGCCTCGCCCGAGCCCGCGGAGACCCGGGCCGCCGCGGACACCTGCACCCGCTCCCGGTCCGCGGTGAGCCGGTGGGCCGGCACGGCGGTCGCCGCACGCGTCCCGGGCAGCGGGACCGTCAGGGCGACCAGCAGCCCCAGGGCGAGGCCCGCGACGGCGATGAGCGCGATACCGGGCCCCGAACTCGTCTGCGACAGCAGCAGCATGGCGAGCGTCGAGAAGATCACGGTGCACGAACCGTAGGCGAACTGTGCGGCAGTCGGACGGGGCATGGCCATCGTGTCCTCGGAAGACATCATGGGGTGAGACGGGCTGTGGGCCTGGCTTTCCGCCGGTCTCCGGGCGTTCCGCCAAGCGACTCTAACCCGCTGTGTGCCCGAGCGGAACCAGTACTAAGCACGACCTAACCGGCACGGCCGATGCACGGGGGGCGCACGGATTCATGACGTCCGGGGAGTGGACGGTCCCGCGCGCCCGCCGGGCCCCGCGGGGGCTCGCCGGGCCCGGCGAAGGTCACGATCCGGTGTCCGCAAAGCGAACCGCGGCTCCGCATAGTGCAATTGTTCTGCTCAAGTCAAGGGGTGTCTTTTCTGATGAACCTCTAGTCAAATGTCGTCACTTGACTACACGCGTTGATCACGTGTGCGCGGACTTTGCTCTGTCCTTGTCCCCCCTTCCGCGCGCGTGCACGCGGGGGAGGAACTCAAGTGACCAGTAGATCCTGGACGTTCAGAGCCGCAGCGACCACCGTCGCACTCGCCGCCGCCACCGCCACGCTGTCGGCGGCCGGCGTGGCGCAGGCGGACTCGCCCGCCCGGCCCGAAGCCGTGGACCGCCACGACCCGGCCCCGGCGAAGGGCACCGACTCGCACGACCTGAAGGGCCCGCTGAGCGAGACGCAGGCGGCCCAGCGCGAGGAAGCCCTCAACCAGGTCATATCCGGCGAGAACTCGGTGAAGAAGAAGGACGGCTCCAACGTCGTCCAGCTCAAGAGCAAGAAGGGCGACGCCAAGTACGTCGAGCTGGGCCGGGAGAAGACCGACAAGATCTTCACCATCCTGGTCGAGTTCGGCGACAAGGTCGACAGCCGCTACGGCGGCGACGCCGGTCCGCTGCACAACCAGATCGCCAAGCCGAACCGGAAGAAGGACAACTCCACGGCCTGGCAGGAGGACTACGGCCAGGAGCACTACCAGGACCTGTACTTCGGTTCCGGCAAGGGCGTGGACTCCGTCAAGACCTACTACGAGAAGCAGTCCTCCGGCCGCTACTCGGTCGACGGTGAGGTCTCCGACTGGGTGAAGGTCCCCTACAACGAGGCCCGCTACGGCAACAACGCCTGCGGCGACACCAACTGCCCGAGCGTGTGGAACGTCGTCAGCGACGGTCTGAACGCCTGGGTCGAGCAGCAGAAGGCGGCCGGCCGCACCGACGCCCAGATCAAGGCCGACGTGGCCCGCTTCGACGAGTGGGACCGTTACGACTTCGACGGCGACGGCAACTTCAACGAGCCCGACGGCTACATCGACCACTTCCAGATCGTGCACGCCGGTGAGGACGAGTCCGCGGGCGGCGGCGTCCAGGGCACCGACGCGATCTGGGCGCACCGCTGGTACGCCTTCGGCACCGACGCCGGCGCCACCGGCCCGTCGGAGAACAAGCTCGGCGGCGCGCAGATCGGCTCCACCGGCGTCTGGGTCGGCGACTACACCATCCAGCCGGAGAACGGCGGACTCGGCGTCTACGCCCACGAGTACGGCCACGACCTCGGCCTGCCGGACCACTACGACACGGCCGGCGGCGACAACTCCACCGGCTTCTGGACGCTGATGTCGTCCGGTTCGTGGCTGGGCACCGGCCGCAACGAGATCGGCGACCTGCCCGGCGACATGAACGCCTGGGACAAGCTCCAGCTGGGCTGGCTGAACTACGACACCGCCAAGGCGGGCGTCAACTCCTGGCACAAGCTGGGCGTGGCCGAGTACAACACCAAGCACAAGCAGGGCGTGGTCGTCGAGCTGCCGAAGAAGGCGGTCACCACCGAGATCGTCGCTCCCGCCGAGGGCAAGACCCAGTGGTGGAGCGGCAGCGGTGACGACCTCAAGAACACGCTGACCCGCAGCGTCGACCTCACCGGCAAGTCGTCCGCCTCCCTCACCCTGGACGGCTGGTACGACATCGAGGCCAACTACGACTACCTCTACACCGAGGTGTCCACCGACGGCGGCGCCAACTGGACCGCCCTGGACGGCACGTTCGACGGTCGCCCGATCGAGCGCGACGGCAGCGACAAGCCCGCCCTGAGCGCCACCGTCGACGCCTACGGCAAGCTCGTCTACCCGCTGGACGCCTACGCCGGCAAGAAGATCGACCTGCGCTTCCGCTACCAGACCGACGGCGGCGTGGCCCAGAAGGGCTTCGCGGCCGACGAGATCACGGTGACGGCCGACGGTGCGACCGTCTTCGCCGACAACGCCGAGACGGCCGACGACGCGTGGAAGGCCGTCGGCTTCACCCGCCAGGGCGCCTCGTTCACCAAGGACTACGCGCAGTACTACATCGCCGAGAACCGGCAGTACGTGTCGTACGACAAGACGCTGGAGACCGGCCCGTACAACTTCGGCTTCTCCGAGCGCCCGGACTGGGTCGAGCACTACGCGTACCAGAACGGCCTGCTGATCTGGAAGTGGGACACCTCCCAGGCGGACAACAACACCAGCGTCCACCCGGGCACCGGTCTCGTCCTGCCGATCGACTCGCACCCGACCGCGCTGAAGTGGAAGGACGGCACGGTCATGCGCAACCGCATGCAGGCCTACGACTCGCCGTTCAGCCTCTACCGCACGGACGGCATGACGCTGCACAAGGCGGACGTCGCGAAGTACATCCCGGGCTCGAAGGGCGTCTCGGTCTTCAACGACCGCAAGAACGACTACTACGACCCGGCGAACCCGACCGGCGGCGTCAAGATCACTGACACCAACACGAAGATCCAGATTCTGAAGGAGGCCAAGAACGGCTCGACGATCGAGCTCGAGGTTGGCCCCGCGGGCAGGTAAATAGCATCTGCCCAGGTCAGAGCATGATCGGCGGTGACCCCCTGGCGGGTCGCCGCCGATCCGTGTTTAGGTGCGTCCTGTGGTTCTCTTATTGACACCGGGCCCTGGGCCCGGACCGACCCAGGCTGACTCGGGGGTATGACCGCATGGCCGCAGGAGGCTTCTGCAAGCTGCCGAACGGCACGGTGGTGGTGGCACTCAACCTGCCCAGCCCCGCCGGCCCCGAGGCCGGGGGCGTGCGTTTCCTCGTCCACGCCCACAACCGGGCGCGCGCCCTGACCAGGCTGCGCAACCTGGGGCTGCGCAGCGTCTACCTGCGGGGCAACGCGGCGCCGCCCACCCCCGACGAGATCACCGCGGTCCTGCACCACCCGGACGGCCTGATATGGCGTACGGCACCGGTGGCGGGCACCGTGCACGGTCCCGACCTGGTCCAGGAGCTGTGGCACCCGATCCGGGCCCTGCTCAGGCGCCCGACCGCCCAGACGTAGTCCCCGGGGCGGCGGGAGCCGCGCACCCGCCGGGCTACTGCACGACCGGCTTCCCGGACAGCTCCACGCCCGCCTGCCGCAGCTCCTCCAGCGCCCGCTCGGTGGTGCCCACGGCCACCCCGGCGGTCAGGTCGAGCAGCACCTGGGTGCGGAAGCCCTCCCGGGCGGCGTCCAGGGCGGTGGCCCGCACGCAGTGGTCGGTGGCGATGCCCACGACGTCGACCTCGTCGATCTGCCGGGACCGCAGCCACTCGGCGAGCCCCGTGCCGTTCTCGTCGGTGCCCTCGAAGCCGCTGTAGGCGGCCGAGTAGGCCCCCTTGTCGAAGACGGCGTCTATCGCGCCGGAGGCGACGGCGGGCGCGAAGTTCGGGTGGAAGCCGACCCCCTCGGTGCCGGCCACGCAGTGCGCGGGCCAGGAGTGGACGTAGTCCGGGTTGTCGGCGAAGTGGCCGCCGGGCGCGATGTGGTGGTCGCGGGTGGCCACCACGTGGCGGTAGCCGGCGGGCGCCTGCCCGATCAGCTCGGTGATGGCGGCGGCCACGTCGGCACCGCCGGACACCGCGAGGCTGCCTCCCTCGCAGAAGTCGTTCTGCACGTCTACGACGATCAAGGCGCGGCGCATGGTCGGGGTCCTTCGACTGGGTGGGCGGTGGGGTCGGCGCGGTACGGACGGGGCTGGTTCGTGCGGGTGGTACGGGGCTGATTCGGTCCTTGTGGCCCCGCACCAGGCTTAGCTACCCGAGCCCCCGTGCACGTACTCCGTCGGAATGACGGGTTCCCCTCGGGAGAGCTGGGTGGCGGACAGCGGAAGGTTGGCGCGGGCGGCCGCGTGCCGGTCCCGGGCGGCGTCCAGCGGCTCACGGGCGACGACCTCGCCGCCCTTGACCAGCTCTACCAGGAGCTGCCGGTCGGCGAGGGCCGCGGGCACCGGACCGGTACCGACCACCTCGGCCTCGGCGTACCCGTGCGCGTCCAGGCGCCGCGCGGCCCACTTGCGGCCGCCGACCGAGGTCTTGCCCCCGCTGGACTTCTTGGCCACCGGCACCAGCGGCGCCGCGGCGTCGTCGGGGCGGCCGGACCCCGCACGGGCGACCAGCTTGTAGACCATCGAGGCCGTCGGGTGCCCCGAGCCGGTCACCAGCTGGGTGCCGACGCCGTACGCGTCCACCGGAGCCGCAGCCAGCGAGGCGATCGCGTACTCGTCCAGGTCCGAGGTCACGACGATCTTCGTGTCGGTGGCGCCCAGCTCGTCCAGCTGCTGGCGCACCCGGTGGGCGACCAGCAGCAGGTCGCCGGAGTCGATGCGCACCGCGCCCAGCTCGGGCCCGGCCACCTCCACGGCGGTACGGACGGCCTCGGCGACGTCGTAGGTGTCCACCAGCAGCGTCGTGTCCCGGCCCAGCGCGTCCACCTGGGCGCGGAAGGCGTCCCGCTCGTCGTCGTGCAGCAGGGTGAAGGCGTGGGCGGAGGTGCCGACGGTGGGGATGTTGTAGCGGAAGCCCGCGGCCAGGTCCGAGGTGGTGGCGAAGCCGCCGACGTAGGCCGAGCGGGCCGCGGCGACGGCGGCCAGCTCGTGGGTGCGGCGGGCGCCCATCTCGATCAGCGGCCTCTCACCGGCGGCCGACGACATGCGGGAGGCGGCGGCCGCGATCGCCGAGTCGTGGTTGAGGATGGACAGGATCACCGTCTCCAGCAGCACGCACTCGCCGAAGGTGCCCTCCACCCGCATGATCGGGGACCCGGGGAAGTACACCTCGCCCTCGGGGTAGCCCCAGATGTCCCCGCTGAAGCGGTACTGGGCCAGATAGTCCAGCGTCTCCCCGTCGACGATGTCCTTCTCGCGCAGGAAGCGCAGGACGTCCGCGTCGAAGCGGAAGTTCTCCACCGCGTCCAGCACCCGCCCGGTGCCCGCGACGACGCCGTAGCGCCGCCCGTCGGGCAGCCGCCTGGTGAAGACCTCGAACACGCTGCGCCGCCCGGCCGTACCGGCCTTCAGCGCTGCCCGCAGCATGGTCAGCTCGTACTGGTCCGTGAAGAGTGCCGTCGAGGGGACGTCCACCGGCAGCCCAAGGTCCGCTGTGTTCATACGAGGATCGTACCCCCATTTCGTCACTCTGACGATTTCGATGTCCGCCCATCCGCGTGGCCCCCGCCACAGGCCCGTTTGTGCGGGCGCCCCCCTGGGGTGGCAGCATGGGCCATGTGACGGCAGCCGCACCCATGGAGATCGAGAAGACCGAGTCGGCGGAGGAGGTCTTCGCCGTACCCGAACCCGACGTGCCCTGGGTGACGATCGTGCACAACGATCCCGTCAACCTCATGAGCTACGTGACCTACGTCTTCCAGACGTACTTCGGCTACTCGAAGGACAAGGCCACCAAGCTCATGATGGACGTCCACCACAAGGGCCGGGCGGTCGTCTCCAGCGGCAGCCGGGAGGAGATGGAACGGGACGTACAGGCCATGCACGGCTACGGCCTGTGGGCCACCCTCCAGCAGGACCGGAAATGACCCACGCCCGCCCGCAGGACGGAAGCAGCTGAATCGCCTTCATGCCCGGACAATTCGAACCGCTCCCCGGCGGCGGCGCGGCCGTCGCGCTCGACGACGTCGAGATCTCCATCATCCGCTCCCTGGCCGTGCAGCTCCTGGAGCTGATCGGACCGGGCCCGGCCGAGGACGCCTCCGACGACCCGCTCGCCGAGCTGTTCGCCGAGGGCCCCAGCGAGCCGCCCACCGACCCGGTGCTGCGCCGCCTGTTCCCGGACGCCTACGGCGACCCCGAGGGCACCCCGCAGGCCCGGGAGGCCGAGGAGCAGCGGGCGCACTCCGCCGAGTTCCGCCGCTACACCGAGAACGACCTGCGGGCCGGCAAGCGGGAGAGCGCCCTCGCGGTGATCCGCGGCCTGGACGCGGTGGCCGCGCAGTCCGCGGGTGAGGACGGAGCGGTGCTGAAGCTGTCGGCGGACGAGTCCCGGCAGTGGCTCGGCGCCCTCAACGACCTGCGCCTGGCGATCGGCTCCCGCCTGGAGATCGCCGACGAGGACGACACCGACCTGCTCTACCGCCTCCCGGACGAGGACCCGCGCAAGCCCATGGTGATGGCGTACCTGTGGCTCGGCGGGCTCCAGGAGTCGCTCGTCGCGACGCTCATGGCCTGACAGGCCGCGCCGGTGCCCGGCCGTGAACCGGGCGCGGCCGTGCCGGTGCGTGGTCATGTCCTGTGGTCATGTCCCGAGCGGGACCGGACGGCCACGTTCCGTGTCCGCTCAGCGGAGCCTCAAATCCGGATAACGATCCCGTCAAAGCTGTGCCCTTTTTGCTCCATCGGTGCGTGTTTTGTCCGCTTCTCCCTGTGTGACACGTCACAATCCGCCCCTGTGATCAGCGTCGCGGTCGTGGTAAATCTTCACGACCGCCCGGCGAACACCACCCGAATGTTCGGCCGGGTGCGCCACCGAGCCGGCAGACCGCCGGCCAGGCACCGAGCGGGATGTGAGGCCCGCTCAGCTCCATCATCCGGGGGGATCGAGACCCGATCCGAGGCCGACAGAAGGCCCGGGTCGGCATGGAGAAAGGCGCACCACACATGACCTCTGCGCAGGTCGACACGGACAAGGCCCCCGAGGAGGGCTACGAGCGCGGTCTCAACAGCCGCCAGGTCCAGATGATCGCGATCGGCGGCGCCATCGGCGTCGGTCTCTTCCTGGGCGCCGGGGCCAACATCGCCAAGGCCGGCCCCAGCATCATCCTCATGTACGCCCTCGCGGGTGTGATCATCTTCTTCATCATGCGGGCGCTCGGCGAGCTGCTCCTCTACCGACCCGTCTCCGGCTCCTTCGCCGAGTACTCACGCGAATTCCTCGGCCCCTTCTTCGGTTACTTCACCGGCTGGACGTACTGGCTGATGTGGGTGGTCACCGGCATGGCGGAACTCACCGCCGCCGCCATCTACATCCACTACTGGTTCCCGGACATCCCGCAGTGGGTCTCCGCCCTGGTCTTCCTGGTCCTGCTGTTCGTGGCCAACCTGATCTCGGTGAAGCTCTTCGGCGAGATCGAGTTCTGGTTCTCGATGGTCAAGGTCACCGCCATCATCGGCATGATCGTGATCGGCATCGGCGTCCTCACCTTCGGCTTCAGCCAGGCCGGCGACACCGCCGCCGTCTCCAACCTGTGGGAGTTCGACGGCTTCTTCCCCAAGGGCATCGGCTCGTCCCTGATGACCCTCCAGGGCGTCATGTTCGCCTACCTCGCCGTCGAGCTGGTCGGCGTCACCGCCGGCGAGTCCGAGAACCCGGAGAAGACCCTCCCCAAGGCGATCAACACCCTGCCCTGGCGGATCGCCCTCTTCTACGTCGGCGCCCTCACCGTCATCCTGGCGGTGGTCAAGTGGACCGAGTTCGCCGAGGGAGTCAGCCCCTTCGTGAAGGCCTTCTCGGTCATCGGCATCCCGGCCGGCGCCGGCATCGTCAACTTCGTCGTGCTCACCGCCGCCCTGTCCTCCTGCAACTCCGGCATGTACTCCACCGGCCGGATGCTGCGCACCCTCGCGGACAACGGCGAGGCCCCCAGGGTCTTCAACAAGCTGTCCTCGACGAAGACCCCGGCCATCGGCATCGCCGTCTCGGTCGTCTTCATGGCGATCGGCGTGGTCCTGAACTACCTCGTCCCCGAGAAGGCGTTCGGCTACGTCACCTCCATCGCCACCGCCGCCGGCATCTGGACCTGGCTGATGATCCTGGTCAGCCACGTCATGTACCGCCGCAAGGTGGTCGCGGGCCGACTGCCCGCCTCCTCCTTCCCGGCGCCGGGCGGGTCGGTGTGCTCCTACATCGCCATCGCCTTCCTGCTCTTCGTCACCTGCCTGATCGCCTACGACGCCGACGCCCGCGTCTGCCTCTACGTGATGGCCGGCTGGGCCGCCGCGCTCGGCATCGGCTGGGCGGTGCTCAAGAGCCGCAACCCGCAGATCACCGAGCGGCCCGGCGAGCCGGAGTTCGAGAAGATCGGCTGACGCACCGACCGCTGCGCGGACCGGCTGACCAGCGCCTTCGCGCGCATCCAGGACATCCGGCCACCCGGGGACGCTCGTGGCGTCCCCACGGCCACCGCTCAGGATGTCCGGCATACGGGCCCTTCCGTACCACCCACCGGTACGCAAGGGCCCGTCTGCTTATCCTGGCCGCATGCTGACCATCTCCCAGGCCCTGTACGACCAGATCGTCGCCCACGCGCGCGAGGACCACCCCGACGAGGCGTGCGGCGTGGTGGCCGGCCCCGTCGGCGAGGGACGGCCCGAGCGGTTCATCCCCATGCTCAACGCCGCCCGCTCGCCCACCTTCTACGAGTTCGACTCGCAGGACCTCCTCAAGCTCTACCGCGAGATGGACGACCGCGACGAGGAGCCGGTGGTCATCTACCACTCCCACACCGCGACCGAGGCCCATCCCTCCCGCACCGACATCACCTACGCCAACGAGCCCGGCGCCCACTACGTCCTCGTCTCCACCGCGGACACCGACGGCGTCGGCGAGTTCCAGTTCCGCTCGTTCCGCATCGTGGAGGGTGAGGTCACGGAGGAGGAGGTCAAGGTCGTCGAAACCTACTGATCCCATTGCGTGGACGAAAAGGGTCCATCAGGTGAGATCACACTCCGGAAGCCGGACCGGGAATCGATACGATGAGCCCATGGTTCTTCTCGACGTGAGCGACAAAGCGCCGGGCACGCTGCTCGTGGCGCGGCTGCACGTCGACCTGTGCAGGCTGAAAAGCGCCATCTGTTGATCTTCGTCGCCGCCGCACGGCCGTGAGCCGCGGCGGGCCGACGCGTGCCGCCGCGCGCCCCACGAACCCACGAGACACTTCCGACAGGAGCACTCAGCCATGGCCATCGAGGTCCGCATCCCGACCATCCTCCGCCAGTACACCGACGGCCAGAAGGCGGTGGAGGGCAACGGGGACACCCTCGCCGAACTCTTCGCCGACCTCGAGACCCGGCACGCGGGCATCCAGGCCCGCATCGTCGACGGCGAGCAGCTCCGCCGGTTCGTCAACGTCTACCTGAACGACGAGGACGTCCGCTTCCTCGACGGCATCGACACCAAGCTGTCCGACGGCGACAGCATCACGATCCTGCCGGCCGTCGCCGGCGGCATGGCCTGATCGCCGATGCGTTACGACTCCCCGCTGGCCGCGGTGGGCAACACCCCTCTGGTGCGCCTGCCGCGGCTGTCGCCGTCCGACGACGTCCGCATCTGGGCCAAGCTGGAGGACCGCAATCCCACCGGCTCCATCAAGGACCGGCCCGCGCTGCACATGATCGAGCAGGCGGAGAAGGACGGCCGCCTCACCAAGGGCTGCACGATCCTCGAACCCACCAGCGGCAACACCGGCATCTCGCTGGCCATGGCCGCCAAGCTCAAGGGCTACCGCATCGTCTGCGTGATGCCCGAGAACACCTCCCAGGAACGCCGGGACCTGCTCGCCATGTGGGGCGCGGAGATCATCTCCTCCCCGGCCGCGGGCGGCTCCAACACCGCCGTACGGGTCGCCAAGGAACTCTCCGCCGAGCACCCGGACTGGGTGATGCTCTACCAGTACGGCAACCCGGACAACGCCGGCGCCCACTACGCCGGCACCGGCCCCGAGATCCTCGCCGACCTGCCCTCGATCACCCACTTCGTCGCCGGCCTCGGGACGACGGGGACGCTGATGGGCGTCGGCCGCTTCCTGCGCGAGCACAAGCCGGACGTCAGGATCGTCGCCGCCGAACCGCGCTACGACGACCTCGTGTACGGCCTGCGCAACCTCGACGAGGGCTTCGTGCCCGAGCTGTACGACGCCTCCGTCCTCACCACCCGCTTCTCCGTGGGCTCCGCCGACGCGGTCACCCGCACCCGCGAGCTGCTCCAGCAGGAGGGCATCTTCGCGGGCGTCTCCACCGGCGCCGCGCTGCACGCCGCGATCGGCGTGGGGAAGAAGGCCGTCAAGGCCGGCGAGAGCGCGGACATCGTGTTCGTCGTCGCCGACGGCGGCTGGAAGTACCTCTCGACGGGCGTCTACACCGCCGAGACGACCGAGGCCGCCATCGAAACCCTCCACGGCCAGCTCTGGGCCTGACGCCTCCTCCCGCGCCCCCGCCGCGGGGCGCGGGCCCCCTGCCCACCGCGGCGTGCGGGCCCCCTGCCCACCGCGGCGTGCGGGCCCCCTGCCCACCGTGGGGCGTCGGTCCGGGTCCGCGGACACCGCCGGAAGCCCCGGACATCCGCGCACTCCGCCGGGCGTCAGCACCTGGGCCCCTGCAACGCCGCCGGGCATCTGCTCCTGGGCCCTCTGCGACGCCGCCGGGCGTCTGCCTCCGGGCCCCCTGTAACGCCGTAGCTCAGCCCCCGGGCCCCCGCTCGTCCCGCCCGCGCCCGCCCCGCCGGCCCCCGGGCCGGCGCTTCCCGCCGCGAGGCCGGCGCCCCCTGCCCCAGCCGTCGACGACCGTGGCGACGAGCGCCAGCGGTACCACCGCCGCGAAGACGAGCCACCAGGACGTGTCCATACCGTCGACCGTACCGGCGCACGCCGCCACCGCGCGCCCCCTCCGTGGTCCCGCGCTCCCCACGTCCAGCCGAACCGGTGATCCCACAGGTGAGTTCGCCCACAACGGCCCCTGGCGGAGGAGCGACCACAGGTTTCGCGCCTTACGCTCGACGAACCGCACGACCCCCGTCTCTCCACACGCGCCAGCGGAGGTTTCTGCTTCATGAAGCTCACCGTCGTCGGCTGCTCGGGGTCGTTCCCGTCCGCGGAATCGGCCTGCTCGAGCTACCTCGTCGAGGCCGACGGCTTCCGGCTGCTCCTCGACATGGGCAACGGAGCCCTCGGCGAGCTGCAGCGCCACTGCGGTCTCTACGACCTCGACGCGATCTTCCTCAGCCACCTGCACGCCGACCACTGCATCGACATGTGCGCCTACTTCGTCGCGCGCTACTACCGGCACGACGGCGGCCGCTGCGCCCCGCTCCCGGTCTACGGACCCGAGGGCACCGAGCACCGGCTGACCACCGCCTACGCCGACACACCCTCCGCCTCGTCCATGAGCGAGGTGTTCGACTTCCACACGGTCAAGCCCTCCACGTTCGAGGTCGGCCCGTTCACCGTGCACACCGAGCGCGTCGCCCACCCCGTGGAGGCCTACGCCATCCGCATCGAGCACGGCGGCCGCTCACTGACGTACTCCGGCGACACGGGCGTCACCCCCGTGCTGGACGAACTCGCCCGCGACACCGACCTGTTCCTGTGCGAGGCCGCCTTCACGCACGGCAAGGAGAACATCCCCGACCTGCACCTGAACGGACGCGAGGCGGGCGAGAGCGCCGCCCGCGCCGGTGCCCGGCGCCTGGTGCTCACCCACATCCCCCCGTGGACCGACCCCGAGGTCAACCGCGCCGACGCGCGCGAGGTCTACGACGGGACCGTGGAGGTCGCCACGGCGGGCGCGGTGTACGAGATCTGAGCCCCGGACGCGCGCGAAGGCCCCGGAACCCTTCACGGTTCCGGGGCCTTCGTCATGCCGTACGGCCGGGGCTCACGCCTTGGTGAGGTCCTCGATCTCCTCCTCGGGCTCGCGGCCCGGGGTCTTCAGGTCGAACTTGACGATCGCGAAGCGGAAGAGCACGTAGTAGACGACCGCGAAGACCAGACCGATCGGAATGATCATCCATGGCTTGGTGGCCAGGCTCCAGTTCAGGGCGTAGTCGATGAATCCGGCCGAGAAGTTGAAGCCGTCATGGACGCCCAGTCCCCAGGTGATCGCCATCGAGGCCGCGGTGAGGACCGCGTGGATGACGTATAGGACCGGCGCGATGAACATGAAGGAGAACTCGATCGGTTCGGTCACACCGGTGACGAACGAGGTCAGCGCGAGCGAGACCATCATGCCGAGGACGGCCTTGCGGCGCTCCGGGCGGGCGGTGTGCGCCATGGCCAGGGCGGCGGCCGGCAGGCCGAACATCATGATCGGGAAGAAGCCCGACTGGTACATGCCCGCGGACGGGTCGCCGTGCAGGAAGCGCGGGATGTCGCCCTGCCAGGCCTGACCGGCCGCGTCCGTGAAGTCACCGAGCTGGAACCAGGCCACCGTGTTCACGAACTGGTGCATGCCGACCGGGATCAGCGCGCGGTTCACGCCGCCGAACAGGGCCGCGCCGCCGGAGCCGAGGCTGGTCATCCACTCGCCGAAGTTCGAGATGCCGTCGCCGATGGGCTCCCAGACCAGACCGAAGAACACACCGACGACGATGCCGACGAACGCCATGATGATCGGCACCAGGCGACGGCCGTTGAAGAAGCCGAGCCAGTCCACCAGCTTGGTCCGGTGGAACCGCTGCCACAGCACGGCGGCGAGCAGACCCATGATGATGCCGCCGAGCACACCCGGGTCGTTGTACGTCGCGGCGACGTCCGGGCCGTTCTTGACCACCGCCTCGGTGACCGGGAAGGCCTCGAGCACCTTGCTGTAGACGAGGAAGCCCACCACCGCGGCCAGTGCGGTCGAGCCGTCGGCCTTCTTGGCGAAGCCGATGGCCACGCCTATGCAGAACAGGATCGGCAGCGAGCCCGTGAGGGCACCACCCGCGTTGTTGAAGACGGCGGCGACCTTGTCCCAGCCGAGACCGTCCTTGCCGAAGATGTCGTCCTGGCCGAGCCGGACCATGATGCCCGCCGCCGGCAGCACGGCGATCGGGAGCTGCAGGCTGCGTCCTACCTTCTGCAACCCCTGCAAGAGACCAGATCCCCGCTTCTTTGCGGGGGCCGCCTTGTCGGTGGCGGTGCTCATACTTCCTCCATCGGGTGGTGGTCTACACCACTCAGTGGTGTAGACCTGTTGTAGCACGATGAAGGCCACGTAAGGAACCCGCGATTCCGCGACCGGACCGCTACGCGCAGTACTCGCCCAAGTCCCCTGCTCACAGGCGTGGGAGGGCGCGGAGAAGGCCCCCGGACCGACGGTCCGGGGGCCTTCGCGAGACCACCCTCAAAGGGTACGTGAGGACCGAAGTGGTCTACACCTTGGTGACGTCCTCCACCTCGTCCTCGGGCTCCCGCCCCGGAGTCTTCAGATCGAACTTCGTGATCGCGAACCGGAAGACCGTGTAGTACACCGCCGCGAAGCCCAGCCCGATCGGAATGATCAGCCACGGCTTCGTCGCCAGGTTCCAGTTGATGACGTAGTCGATCAGCCCCGCCGAGAAGCTGAACCCGTCCTTCACCCCCAGCGCCCACGTCACCGCCATCGACACACCCGTCAGCACCGCGTGCACCGCGTACAGCACGGGAGCGATGAACAGGAACGAGTACTCCAGCGGCTCCGTGATCCCGGTCACGAACGACGTCAGCGCCACCGACAGCATCAGGCCGCCGACCTCCTTGCGCCGGTGCGGCTTGGCGCAGTGCGTGATCGCCAGAGCCGCCGCCGGCAGCGCGAACATCATGATCGGGAAGAAGCCCGTCGTGAACTGGCCCGCGTCCGGATCACCCGCCAGGAACATGTTGATGTCGCCGTGCACCACCGTGCCGTCCGGCTTCGTGTACGAACCGAACTGGAACCACATCGGCACGTTCAGGAACTGGTGCAGCCCGATCACCAGCAGCGCCCGGTTCGCCAGCCCGAACACACCCGAGCCCCACGCGCCGATCCCGGTCATCCAGTCGCTGAAACTCTCCAGCGCGTCACCGATCGGCGGCCACACCCACAGGCACAGCGCCGCGAACACGATCGCCAGGAACGCCATGATGATCGGCACCAGCCGGCGCCCGTTGAAGAAGCCCAGCCAGTCCACCAGCTTCGTCCGGTGGAACCGCCGCCAGAAGTACGCCGTCAGCAACCCCATCACGATGCCGCCGAAGACCCCCGGGTTCTGGAAGACGAACGCCGTCACCTCGCCCGAACCGTCGGTCACCTGGCAACCGACCTGCGGCACCGCCTTCGACCCCTCCGGACAGTCCTCCGGGAACTGCCGCAGCACGTTGTAGTAGACGAGGAACCCCGCCACCGCCGCCAGCGCCGTCGAACCGTCGGCCTTCTTCGCCATCCCGATGGCCACGCCCACACAGAACAGCAGCGGCAGCCCCAGCGCCCCGTCGAGCAGCGCACCGCCCGCGCCCGTCATCACCTTCGAGACGTTCGTCCAGCCCAGACCGTCGTCCCCGAACACGTCCGGCTGCCCCAGCCGGTTGAGGATGCCGGCGGCGGGCAGCACCGCGATGGGCAACTGGAGGGAGCGGCCCATCTTCTGCAACCCTTGGAACGCCGTGTTCCAACGGGCGCGAGCGGGACTGACCGCGCTGTCGGCGCTCATCCGGTCTCCCTCCGGTCTCGGTCCGGTCCGACCCGGCCGCCGGTACACTGGTGTAGACCAGTTGACGGACGGCTCCGCCGTCGTGACGCCATCATTCGCGACCGAGCGCACGATGGCTCGCGAAGATGGGCCAACTGTGGGTTACTGCGACAAAGCGGCTCGGATCAGGGAGAACGAACATGGCCAGCAAGGCTGAGAAGATCGTCGCCGGCCTCGGCGGCATCGACAACATCGACGAGATCGAAGGCTGCATCACCCGACTCCGTACCGAGGTCAACGACCCGGAGCTGGTCAACGAAGCCGCCCTCAAGGCCGCCGGCGCCCACGGCGTCGTCAAGATGGGCACCGCCATCCAGGTCGTCATCGGCACCGACGCCGACCCGATCGCCGCGGAGATCGAAGACATGATGTGAGCCGGTGAAGCGAGCCGGTTGAGCGAGCCGGTGAAGCCAGCCGGTGGACAGCGCTCCGCCGCACCCACCGCGCCCACCGCTCGCACCCCATCACGGCATCACCGCATCACCGCATCACGGGCAAGGGGCCTCCTCCACCGCGGGGACGGCCCCTTCCCCATGGGCCGCTAGGCTCACCCGCATGTCACGCATCGACGGCCGCACCCCCCAGCAGCTCCGCCCCGTCACCATCGAACGCGGCTGGAGCAAGCACGCCGAAGGCTCCGTCCTCGTCTCCTTCGGCGACACCAAGGTCCTCTGCAACGCCTCCGTCACCGAAGGCGTCCCCCGCTGGCGCAAGGGCAGCGGCGAAGGCTGGGTCACCGCCGAATACGCCATGCTCCCCCGCGCCACCAACACCCGCGGCGACCGCGAGTCCGTCAAGGGCCGCATCGGCGGCCGCACCCACGAGATCAGCCGCCTCATCGGCCGGTCCCTGCGCGCCGTCATCGACTACAAGGCACTCGGCGAGAACACCATCGTCCTCGACTGCGACGTCCTGCAGGCCGACGGCGGTACCCGCACCGCCGCCATCACCGGCGCCTACGTCGCCCTCGCCGACGCCATCACCTGGGCCCAGCACACCAAGAAGCTGATCAAGCCCAGCCGCAAGCCGCTCACCGGCACCGTCTCCGCCGTCTCCGTCGGCATCGTCGACGGCACCCCCCTCCTCGACCTGCGCTACGAGGAAGACGTCCGCGCCGACACCGACATGAACGTCGTCTGCACCGGCGACGGCCGCTTCGTCGAGGTCCAGGGCACCGCCGAGGCCGAGCCCTTCGCGCGCGACGAGCTGAACACCCTGCTCGACCTCGCCACCGCCGGCTGCACGGAACTCGCCGCACTCCAGCGCGCGGCACTCGACACCGCTCTCGAAAGGTAAAGGGAGCACCAAAGACCCCTCAAGGAAAGGCGGCCGGACACGCAACTCGGCCCGCCGCAGGCGCGTCCCTAGCAGTACAGCACCACGGGCGTACGGCAGCAGTCCCTGCCGTACGCCCGACGCCGCACCGCACACGGGCCGCCCGGCCCTGTCCCAAGGGGAGGACCGAGAGCCATGGCCGCGAGCCGTCACCGCAGCCTTCGCCGCACCGCCACCGCCGTCGCCACCGCGGCGGCCATCGCCCTGACGGCCGGCCTCACCACCGGCTGCGACGCCGTCGACAAGGCCCTCGACTGCGTACGCACGGCCGACGGGATAGCCGACAGCGTCACCGAACTCCAGCAGGCGGTGGAGAACACGTCCGACCCCACCCAGTGGGAGGAGTCCCTCGACTCCATCGACAAGAACCTCGACAACATCGGCGACCAGACCGACAACGCCGACGTCAACAAGGCCGTCGACGACCTCGGCAAGGCCGTGGACAACGTCCGCACCTCCGTGGAGAACGGCGACAAGACCCCCGACCTCAGCCCCGTCACCGACGCTGCGGGCGAGCTGACCAAGGTCTGCACGCCGTAGCGGAGCGGGTGCCGGAGCACCGGCGGACGCCCGGGATACTGGACCCATGAGCCGCCTGATCCTCGCCACCCGCAACGCCGGAAAGATCACCGAACTGCGGGCCATCCTCGCCGACGCGGGCCTGCCCCACGACCTCGTCGGCGCGGACGCCTACCCGCACATCCCCGACGTCAAGGAAACCGGCGTCACCTTCGCCGAGAACGCCCTGCTCAAGGCCCACGCCCTCGCCCAGGCCACCGGCCTCCCCGCCGTCGCCGACGACTCCGGCCTCTGCGTCGACGTCCTGAACGGCGCGCCGGGCATCTTCTCCGCCCGCTGGGCGGGCCGCCACGGCGACGACCAGGCCAACCTCGACCTCCTCCTCGCCCAGATCGGCGACATCGCCGACGCACACCGGGGCGCGTACTTCGCCTGCGCGGCGGCCCTGGCCCTGCCCGACGGCACGGAGAGGGTGGTCGAGGGGCAGCTGCGGGGCACCCTCCGCCACGAGCCCGCCGGCACGGGCGGCTTCGGCTACGACCCGATCCTCCAGCCGGACGGCGAGACCCGGACCTGCGCGGAACTGACGGCGGCCGAGAAGAACGCGATCAGCCACCGAGGCAAGGCGTTCCGGGCACTGGTACCGGTGGTACGGGAGCTGCTGGGCTGAGACGCGCACAACAACGGCCTGCGTATCCCCTTGGATTCGCAGGCCGTTCGTGTGCGGCGGAAGGGATTCGAACCCTCAAGCCCGATCAGGGGCCACAGATCCTAAGTCTGCTGCGTCGCCGTTGCGCCACCGCCGCCAGCGTGTGCCATCGTACCGGGAGTCGCATGTCGCCTTGAGCGTCCCCTGCACCAGGTGCTCGTCATCGCGTGGCAGTTCGGACACAGCAACCGCAGGTTCTCGCGTCGATTGTCACTCCGGTCCCCGATGACGTGATCGACCTCCAAGGTCATCGGGTTTCCGGGTCACTGACCGCGTCACTCAACTCGCCCGCCGATAGGGCAGTCACGCACGGAATAGGAAGGGCCCGTACCGCATGCCGCCGGTACGGGCCGCGCAGGGGGACTTCAGACCCCCAGGTCCTTGATGATCTTGGCTACGTGGCCCGTCGCGCGGACGTTGTACAGGGCGCGTTCGACCTTGCCCTCCTCGTCGACGACGATCGTGGAGCGGATGACGCCCATGTAGGTCTTGCCGTAGTTCTTCTTCTCGCCGAAGGCGCCGTACGCGTCGAGGACCTTCTTGTCCGGGTCGGCGAGGAGGGTGACCTTCAGGGACTCGGTCTCGCGGAACTTGGCCAGCTTCTCGGGCTTGTCCGGGGAGATGCCGAGCACGTCGTACCCGGCGCCGGCCAGCAGCTCCAGGTTGTCCGTGAAGTCGCAGGCCTGCTTCGTGCAGCCGGGGGTAAGCGCCGCAGGGTAGAAGTAGACGATGACCTTCCGGCCCTTGTGGTCGGACAGGGACACCTCGTTGCCGTCGGCGTCCTGGAGGGTGAAGGCCGGGGCCGGGTCCCCGGGCTGGAGTCGCTCGCTCATCGGGTCAGCGTAACGGGGGGTCCTGACAGTGCGGAGAGGGAAGTAGCTGACAGACTGTCCGGGACAGTGTCGGAAGACTGCGGAGGCGTACGGTGGCGGACACGTCGGACATCAGAACCCCGGCGCAGATCGAGGCGGACATCAAGCGCCGCCGCGAGGTGCTGGCCGAGACGCTCGACGAGCTCGGGATGCGAGTGCACCCCAAGACGATCGTCGACGACGCGAAGGCCAAGGTGGCCTCCAGCGTCGATCACACGCTGGGGCGGGCGTACGTCCAGGCCAATCGCGTGGTCAGCGATGTGAAGGCGCGGTTCGTGGACGAGCAGGGCTCTCCGCGGATGGAGCGGGTCCTGCCGGCCGCGCTGGTCGTGGCCGGGGTCGTGGGGCTGCTGGCCCTGAGCGGCACCCGGCGGCGGAAGCGCTGAGCGGGGGCGGGTAGGTTCAGGGCGTGAGCGCCAAGAAGAACGAGCACGGTCCCCAGGACGACAAGCTGCCCATCCGGATGCTGCACGACCGCGTGCTCGTGCGGCAGGACACCGGTGAGGGCGAGCGGCGTTCCGGGGGCGGCATCCTGATCCCCGCGACGGCGGCCGTCGGCAAGCGGCTGGCGTGGGCGGAGGTCGTCGCGGTCGGGCAGAACGTACGGACCGTGGAGCCGGGGGACCGGGTGCTGTACGACCCGGAGGACCGTGCGGAGGTCGAGGTGCGGGGCGTGGGCTACGTGCTCATGCGCGAGCGTGACCTGCACGCCGTGGCCGCGGACCGGTTCGAGGGGTCGGAGGACTCCACCGGGCTGTATCTGTAGGCAGTAGGGCAGTAGGGCTTGAGGGCCTGGTGACCGGAGTCACCAGGCCCTTTCCGTTGTCTTTGCTACCTTGGGAAGCACCCCGACGAGACGCGCCGTACCGGGCTGAAGGAAAAGACGACGCACCACCGTTCAGTTCGTTTCACGGAGGTGCCTGTCATGGCGTGGGTTCTGCTCGTCGTCGCCGGTCTGCTCGAGGTCGGCTGGTCGATCGGGATGAAGTACACCGAGGGTTTCACGCGGCTGTGGCCGAGCGTGTTCACGGGTGCCGGGATCGTGGCGAGCATGATGCTGCTGTCGTACGCGGCCCGGACGCTGCCCATCGGTACGGCCTACGGCGTGTGGGTGGGGATCGGCGCGGCCGGGGCGGCGGTGCTCGGCATGGTGGTGCTGGGTGAGCCGGCCACCGCCGCCCGGATCTTCTTCATCTGTCTGCTGCTGGTCGCCGTGGTGGGTCTGAAGGCGACCTCGGGTCACTGACGCCGGGGTGTGGCGGGGAGGCCGGCGACCGTGCCCGCGGTGGTGTCCGAGTCGCCGCCGCCGGCGCCGGTCGTGTCCCCGCCGCCGCCCGGTCCCGTGCCGCCGTTCGAGGAGTCGTCGCCGCCGGAGTCGCCGCCGCCGGTGGGGCCAGGTTCGGTGCTGGGGCCGCCGGTGGAGGGGGTGCCGCCGCCGGTCGACGGGGGCCCGGACTCGTGGCCGCCGGAGTCGCCGGGCGGGGTGCTGCCCCCGGAGTCGCCGGGGGTGTCGGTGCCGGAGCCGTCCTCGTCGCCGGTGGGCTGGTCGTCCGGGTCGCTGCTGCCGCTCTCGTCGCCGTCGCCGGGTTCGTCCGAGGCGTCGCCGCTCGGGGGCGCGGTGACGTCGGCGCCGTCCTGGAGCTGGAGGTCGAAGTCGGCGACCGGCTCGCCCTCCAGGGCGTTGCGGGTGTACTGGCTCCAGATCTCGGCGGGCGCGCCGCCGCCGTTGATACGGGCGAGGCCCATGGCGCCGTACAGGGGCTTGTGGGCGGCGGTCTTCGGGTCCTGGCCCATGACGGCGACGACGGTGGCGAGGTCGGGGGTGTAGCCGGCGAACCAGGCGGCCGTGTCCTCCTCGGCGGTGCCGGTCTTGCCCGCGGCGGGGCGGCCGGCGGCCTGGGCGGCGGTGGCGGTGCCCTTCTCGACGACGCTGCGCAGCACCGAGGTGGTGGTGTCGGCGGATTCGCGGCTGACGGCCTGGTGTTCGCGCCGCTGCGGCAGGTCGACCTCCTGCTTGCCGTCCTTCATGACCTTCTCGACCAGCGTGTACGTGCTGTGCCTGCCGTGGTTGGCGATGGTCGCGTAGGCCTGGGCCATGTCGAGGGGGCTGGCGGTGGCGACGCCGAGGGCGATGGAGGGGGAGGGGGGCAGTTCGGGGGTGTTCTTGGAGAGTCCGAGGTCGATCGCGGTCTGCTTGACCTTGTCGGAGCCGACGTCGACGGCCATCTGGGCGTACACGGCGTTCACGGACTTGTCGGTGGCCTCGCGGACGGTGACGTGGCCGTAGTCGTGGTGGTCCTCGTTCTCGGGGGCGTAGCGGCCGCCGCTCCAGCCCTGGACGGGGCGTTCGCTGGTGCCGTCGTAGCGGGTGTTGGGGTTGATGGTGCGGCCGTCCTGCGTCTCGGAGTGGTTCTCGACGGCGGACGTGAAGACGAAGGGCTTGAAGGTGGAGCCGACCTGGAAGTCGCGGCGGACGGCGTTGGGTGTGTACTGCTTGACGTAGTCGATGCCGTTGTACATCGCGACGACCTTGCCGGTCTTCGGGTCGACGGAGGCGCCGCCGGCGCGGACGTAGGTGTCGACCTTGCGTTCCTTCTTGTCGAGCTGGGAGATCAGCTTGTCGTCGACGGCCTTGACGAAGGCGTCCTGCTTGTCCTTCTGCAGGGTGGTGGTGATGCGGTAGCCGCCGCGGCCGAGTTCCTCCTCGTCGACGATGCCGTTCTCGGTCAGGTACGACTTGACGATGTTGACGACGTAGCCGCGCTGTCCGGACATGTTGGTGGAGATCGTGGACTGCTTGGGCTTGGGGAACGTGGCGGCGGCGCGGTCGGCGGGGCTGAGCCAGCCCTTGTCGACCATGCCGTTCATGACGTACTTCCAGCGGGCCTCGGCGGCGGGCTTGTTCTCGGGGTGGGCGACGACGTCGTACTGGCTGGGGGCGTTGAGCAGGGAGGCGAGGTAGGCGCCCTGCGCGGCGGTGAGGTCCTTGGCGTCGGTGCCGAAGTAGGCCTGGGCGGCGGCCTGGATGCCGTAGGCGCCGCGGCCGAAGAAGCTGGTGTTGAGGTAGCCCTCGAGGATCTCGCTCTTGCTCTTCTCGCGGTCGAGCTTGATCGAGATGAAGAACTCCTTCACCTTGCGGGTGACGGTCTGCTCCTGGCCCAGGTAGTAGTTCTTGACGTACTGCTGGGTGATCGTGGAGCCGGACTGCTTGCCCTTGCCGGTGGCGGTGTTCCAGCCGGCCCGGACCATCGCCCCGGGGTCGATGGCGGACTCGGTGTAGAAGTCGCGGTCCTCGGCGGCGAGGACGGCGTGCTGGGCGTCCTTGGAGATCCGGGCGAGGCCGACGCTCTCGCGGTTGACCTCGCCGTCGCGGGCGAGGACGCTGCCGTCGGCGTACAGGTAGACGTTGGACTGCTTGGTGGCGAGCGCGTTGGCCGGGGGGATCTGCACGAGCTGGTAGCCGAGGAAGAAGCCGCCGACGATCAGCAGGAGTCCGACGACCACGGTGCTCAGCACGATGCGCCAGGTGGGGATCAGCCGGCGCCATCCGGTGCGGCGGGGACGCTTGGGCTTCTTCGCCTTCCCGGAGTCGGCCGGTGTGCCCGGCGTGCCCGGTGTTCCGGCTCCCCCCGTCGGTCCCTCGCCGGCCGCCTGGGGCTCTCTCTGCGCCCAGCCTGGGTGCGGCTGCTGCGGCTGCGGCTCGTCGCTCATCTCGTGCACGGACTCCTGTTTCACTTCGTACGGTTTTCAGAACGTCTGAGTTCTTCTGATGAAGACTCTCGCACCGAGAGTTCCGTTCCCACTCGACGGCACACCCGTGAAATTCCGTGGCACGGGTGGTCGCGGTCGCACTAGGCTCCTGCGCTTCGGTGCCGGTCGGAGGGGGAGGGTCGTGGGTGCGGGCTCGGGGCGGTTGTACGTGGCCGTCGCGGCGGGGGAATTCCGACGGTACGCGACGTATCGGGCGGCCACCGCCGCCGGGGTGTTCACCAACACGGTCTTCGGCTTGATCCTGGTGTACACCTATCTGGCCCTGTGGGACGAGAAACCGCACCTCGGAGGGTACGACCAGGCGCAGGCCGTCACGTTCGTGTGGCTGGGGCAGGCGTTGCTGGCGGCGCTGGCGATCGGGGGCGGCGGGGCCGAGGACGAGCTGATGGAGCGCATCCGTACGGGTGATGTCGCCGTCGACCTGTACCGGCCCGCCGATCTCCAGCTGTGGTGGCTGGCCGCGGACGTGGGGCGGGCGCTGTTCCAGTTCCTGGGCCGCGGAGTGGTGCCGTTCGTGTTCGGGGCGCTGGTCTTTCCGGTGGCGCTGCCGCGGGAGGTGTCCGTGTGGCTGGCGTTCCTGGTGACGCTGGTGCTGGCGATGCTGGTGGGTTTCGCGCTGCGCTATCTGGTGGCGCTCTCGGCGTTCTGGCTGCTCGACGGCACGGGGGTGACGCAGATGGCGTGGCTGGCGGGGCTGTTCTGTTCGGGGATGCTGCTGCCGCTGAACGTGTTCCCGGGGGCGCTGGGCGAGGTGGTGCGGGCGCTGCCGTGGTCGTCGCTGCTCCAGGCGCCGGCGGACGTGCTGCTGGGCGAGGCGGATCCGCTGGGGACGTATCTGTTCCAGGCGGCCTGGGCGGTGGCGCTGCTGGCGCTGGGCCGGCTGGTGCAGGCGGCGGCGACGCGCCGGGTGGTGGTCCAGGGTGGCTGACATCGCCGGGTCCGCCGAGGCCGCCGGGTCCGCCGGGTCCGCCGGGCGGGAGGTGCGGCGCGGTCGGGTGGCCGAGGGGCTCCGCGCGTACGGGCTGATCGCCGGGATGTGGATCAGGTCGACGATGGCCTACCGCACGTCGTTCCTGCTGACGGCGTTCGGCAACTTCGCGACGAACGCGCTGGACTTCGTGGCGATCCTGCTGATGTTCTCCCGCGTGGACGCGCTGGGCGGCTGGTCGCTGCCCGAGGTGGCGTTCCTGTACGGGTTGTCGGGGGTGTCGTTCGGGCTGGCCGACCTGGCGATCGGTTCCATGGACCGGCTGGGGCGCCGGGTGCGCGACGGCACGCTGGACACGCTGCTGGTGCGTCCGGCGCCGGTGCTGGCGCAGGTTGCGGCGGACCGGTTCGCGCTGCGCCGGCTCGGCCGGGTGACGCAGGGGCTGCTGGTGCTGGGGTACGCGCTGGTGGTCGTCGACGTCGACTGGACGGCGGCGAAGCTGCTGCTGATGCCGGTGATGCTGGTCGGCGGGGCGGGGATCTTCTGCGCGGTGTTCGTGGCGGCGGGGGCGTTCCAGTTCGTGGCGCAGGACGCCTCGGAGGTGGCCAACGCCTTCACGTACGGCGGTACGACGCTGCTTCAGTATCCGCCGGCCGTGTTCGCGCTCGACCTGGTGCGCGGGGTGACGTTCGTGGTCCCGCTGGCGTTCGTGAACTGGCTGCCGGCGAGTCATGTGCTGGGGCGGCCGTATCCGCTGGACCTGCCCGGGTGGGCGGCGTTCACGACGCCGCTGGTGGCCGTGGCCTGCTGTGCAGTGGCGGGTCTCGCCTGGCGGGCGGGTCTGCGTTCGTACCGGAGCACGGGGAGCTGACCGAGATGGCCGAGACGGCGGGGAGGCCGCAGATGGCGGAGACGACGGAACCGGAACCGGGACCGGATCCGGCACCGGATCCGGCACCGGAATCGGAACCGGCACCGGAATCGGAACCGGCACCGGAATCGGAACCGGCACCGGAATCGGAACCGGCACCGGAATCGGAACCGGCACCGGAATCGGTGTCGGTGCCCGGGCCGGTGCCGCAAGCGGGGACCGCGACGGTGGCGGAGCGGGGCGGCGCCGGGGCGTTCATCGAGCTGGTCGGGGTCGAGAAGGTCTTCGACGTGCGCAAGAAGACGGGCTTCCTGAAGCGGGAGCGGCGGCAGGTGCGGGCCGTGGACGGGCTGTCGTTCACGGTGGCACGGGGGGAGATGGTCGGTTACATCGGCCCGAACGGCGCCGGGAAGTCGACGACGATCAAGATGCTCACCGGCATCCTGACGCCGAGCGGAGGCCGGCTGCGGGTGGCCGGGATCGACCCGTCCCGGGAGCGGACCCGGCTGGCGCACCGCATCGGGGTGGTCTTCGGGCAGCGGACGACGCTGTGGTGGGACCTGCCGCTGATCGACTCCTACCGGCTGATGCACCGCATGTACCGCATCCCGGACGCCCGTTACCGGGAGAACCTGGACCGCTGTGTGGAGCTGCTCCAGCTCAGGGAGCTGCTGGACGTGCCGGTGCGGCAGCTCTCGCTGGGCCAGCGGATGCGCGGCGACATCGCGGCGGCGCTGCTGCACGACCCGGAGGTGCTGTACCTGGACGAGCCGACCATCGGGCTCGACGTGGTGTCGAAGGCCAAGGTGCGGGGTTTCCTGCGGGACTTGAACGCGGAGCGGGGCACGACGGTGCTGCTGACCACGCACGACCTGCAGGACATCGAGCAACTGTGCTCGCGCGTGATGGTGATCGACCACGGGCGGCTGATGTACGACGGCCCGCTGGACGGCCTGCACGAGGCGGGGGAGAGCGAACGCACCCTGGTGGTGGACCTGGAGCGGGAGTTGCCGCCGATCGAGGCGCCGGAGCCGGCCCGGGTGGTGCGGGTGGAGGGGCCGCGGCAGTGGCTGGCCTTCCCGGCGTCGGCGTCGGCGGCGGGTCTCGTGGCGCGGATCGCGGCGGAGTATCCGCTGGTGGACCTGTCGGTGCGGGAGCCCGACATCGAGTCGGTGATCGCGAAGATGTACGCGGAACGCGCGGGCGCATAGTGCCCGGCGCGGTGACCTCGTAGGCTGCTGTCCATGACCGACGACGCCCGGGAACTGCGCGCATCCGACGCCGACCGCGAACGAGTCGCCGAGGTGCTGCGCGAGGCCCTCGCCGAGGGACGCCTGGACATGACCGAGTTCGAGGAGCGGCTGGACGCCACGTACAAGGCGCGGACGTACGGGGAGCTGGCGCCGATCACCCGTGACCTGCCGGTCGGCACGGTGGCCCCGGCGCCGCGGGTGTCGATGACGAAGGAGCCCGAGCGGGGCGAGGGCTGGGCGGGCCGGATCACCGGCCGTGAGGGGTCGTCGAGCTGGGCGGTCGCCGTGATGTCCGGCTTCCAGCGCAAGGGGCGCTGGACGGTGCCGAGGCGGTTCAACTCCTTCGCCTTCTGGGGCGGCGGGGACATCGACCTGCGGGAGGCGGACTTCTCGGCCGGCGAGGTCGTGATCAACTGCGTCGCGATCATGGGCGGCGTGAACGTGGTCGTGCCGCCGGGTGTCGAGGTGATCGTGCGCGGCATCGGCATCATGGGCGGCTTCGACCACCGCGAGGAGGGCGTCCCGGGGGACCCCGGCGCCCCGCGTGTGATCGTGACGGGCTTCGCGTTCTGGGGCGGTGTCGGCGTCGAGCGCAAGGTGACGCGGGCGGAGCGGCAGCGGCTGAGGGAGGAGCGCCGCCAGGAGAAGCTGGAGCGCCGCCAGGAGAGGGGCCGCGACCGTCTGGACCGCGGCTCCGACCGCCGTGAGCTGGACCCCTCCCGCCACGACCTGCACGGCAGCGACTGGTCCCGGGAGCGGGACCTGGAACGGGAGAGGGAGCGCCGCCGGGACACCTGACCACCACCGCGCCGGGCCCGGCGCGGCGGTGGTCAGGTGTCCCGCACCTTGACCGGTGGTCCTGCGCCGGGCCCGGACCGGCGGGCCTGTCCTCGGTCCGGCGGGCCTGTGCTCGGTCCGGTGGGCGTGCGTTCCGGCCGGTGGGCGTGCGCCCGCCCCGGGCGCCCTACGCCCTAACCGGTGCCGCGCCCTTGAGCGCGTCCAGGTCGAGGGTGTCGCCCATGCGGGCGTAGCCCTTGTCGCTGGGGTGCAGGTGGTCGCCGCTGTCGTAGTCGGAGCGCAGGCGGCGCGGGTCGTAGGCGTCGCGCAGGGCCTTGTCGAAGTCGACGACCTCGTCGAAGACCCGGCCCGCCCGGATCTCCCCGTTGACCTGCTGCCGCATGGTCTCGCGGGCCTTGGTGTCGCGGCTGCTGCCGCCGAACGGCGTGATCGTCCCGCCGACGACCTTGAGTCCCCGGGCGTGCGCCTGGCCGACGAGGGTGTGCAGGCCGGTGAGGATGCCGTCGCGGTCGGCCAGTTCCGGGCTGTGCAGGATGTCGTTGACGCCGAGGAGGACGACGACGACCTTGGGGTTGGTGCGTTCCAGCACGTCCCGGCGGAACCGGCTCAGCCCGCTCGGGTTGTCGGCGGGCCGGCCCGCCCTGCCGGTCAGGATGCGGTTGCCGCTGATGCCCTCGTTCACGACGCTGTAGCGCGGTGTGTCCCGGCCGGTGCCGGCGGCCTCGTGCAGCCGCTCGGCGAGGACGTCGGTCCAGCGGTGGTCGGCGTCGGTCTCGGAGCCGAGGCCGTCGGTGATCGAGTCGCCGAAGGCGACCACCGTGCCGTCGGCCTCGTGGCTCAGCACGTCGAGGGCGGTCAGATAGCGCCAGAACGGCGTGGGGGTGGTGTACGCGGCGCCGGTGACGTCGGCCGTGCGGTCGCCGTCGGCGAGGTAGCTGGTCTGCTGGGCCCGCGGGTGGTAGGTCACCGGCCCGGACGGGACCGGCGAGAACGTGGTGACCAGGACGTTCGCCCCGTAGGGGATGGTGATGCGGGCGGTGTCGCTCATCACCTGGCCGCCCGCCGGGATGATCACCCGGGCGCTGCCGCGGAAGGTCAGCCGGCGCATGGTGTCGGCGATCGCGGCGGCCGTGCCGGGGCCCGAGGCCAGGGCGATCGAGGCGTGCGTGACCGTCAGCGGCGCCTGTCCGTACAGGTTGGACAGGGTGATGCGGGCGCCGGTGCCGCCGACCGAGGTGTGGACGACGTTGCGCACGGAGCGGCCGGCCATGCCGGTCGTCTCGGTGCCCGGCTCGGCGGCGGCGGGCGCGGTGGCCCAGGCGCCCACCCAGGCACCCGTGGAGGCGGGAGCCGCCTCTCCCCGAGAGAGGCCGGCCTGGGCCCGGGGTGTGCGGTCCTGGGCGCCGTCGTCCGCGGACGCTCCGGCGTATATGGCCGCGGAGATCGTCACTATCAGGGTGACGATCGCCGCGAGCAGGGCACGGTGCTTGGTGGGGGGTGCCCCCGCACCCCCGTCACGAACCCGGGTCATGCTGTGTTGTTCTCCTCGGGCGAGGGGAGCTCCGAGGCTCCGGTCCGATGAACCCATGATGCGGCATGGGTGGAGGAAGTGCCGCAGGAGCCCCGGGCGTTCCCCCTTCGGAGACAGACGCCGGGAACTTGTGTTCCGTTCCAGGAGTCGGTCATGAAGGGACAATGTGTGAGGGACGTATCAGCGAACGGTGGAGCGGATGGAACGCACGAAACCGGAACTTCCTGAGGGCGCCGGGGGCGCGGACGGCTCCGAGGGCGCCGGGAAGGGCACGGGGGCGGGCCCGGCCGGTGCGGGCTCGGGCGCGGTCCGTGACCGGGCGATGACGTCCTTCAGCCCGGCCGACGAGGCCAAGCGCCGCGGTGTGCGGCAGATGAAGCTCACCGCGACCGGGCTGCTGCTCTTCGTCGCCGTGGTCTACGCCCTGGCCGAGTGGGCCTCCCACCGGGGCGCGGGCGCCTGGGCGGGCTACGTGTCGGCCGCCGCCGAGGCCGGAATGGTCGGCGCGCTCGCCGACTGGTTCGCGGTCACCGCGCTCTTCCGGCACCCGCTCGGCATTCCCATTCCGCACACCGCGATCATCCCGAAGAAGAAGGACCAGCTGGGCGTCTCGCTGGGCGAGTTCGTCGGGGAGAACTTCCTCTCCGAGGCCGTCGTGCGCCAGCGGCTGCGTGCCGTCGGCATCGGCAGCCGCCTCGGCGCCTGGCTCGCCGTGCCGGAACACGCCGACCGGGTGACGGCCGAGCTGGCCGCCGCGCTGCGCGGTGCCCTGACGGTGCTGCGCGACTCCGACGTCCAGGCGGTGGTCGGCGAGGCGATCACGCGCCGTGCCGACGCGCAGGAGATCGCGCCCGGCCTCGGCAAGATGCTCGACCGGGTCGTCTCCGACGGCGGCCACAAGCGCGCCGTCGACCTGATCGTGTCCCGGGCCCACGACTGGCTGATCCTGCACGGCGACTCCGTGATGGACGCCGTGCAGGGCGGGGCACCCGGATGGACGCCCCGGTTCGTCGACCGGAAGATCGGCGACCGCGTCTACAAGGAGCTGCTGCGCTTCGTCACCGAGATGCGGGACATGCCCGCACACCCGGCGCGCGGCGCCCTCGACCGCTTCCTCACCGACTTCGCCGCCGACCTTCAGTCCGACACCGAGACCCGGGCGCGGGTGGAGCGGCTGAAGACCGAGGTGCTGGGCCGCGGCGAGGTCCAGGACCTGATCGCGTCCGCCTGGACGGCCGTACGGTCCATGATCGTCTCGGCGGCGGAGGACGAGCGCAGCGAACTGCGCCTCCGGGTCCGCGCCTCGCTGCTGTCGCTGGGCACCCGGATGGCCTCCGACCCCAAGGTGCAGGGCAAGGTCGACGGCTGGGTGGAGGGCGCCGCGGTGTACGTCGTCACCACCTACCGCAAGGAGATCACCTCGCTGATCACCGACACGGTGGCGAGCTGGGACGCCGAGCACACCACGAAGAAGATCGAGGCGAACATCGGCCGCGACCTCCAGTTCATCCGTATCAACGGCACGGTGGTCGGCTCGCTGGCCGGGCTGCTGATCTACACGGTCTCCCGCATCCTGGGGGCGTAGGGCCGCTCCGGGTGGCCCCGCGGCCGCGGCGGGCGTGTTCTCTCCGGTGCAGGGCACACGGGAGGCGTTCGTTCGACGGAGCTCGACGCAGAGCCCGACGGAGAGGGTGCCATGACAGCAGAAGCGTCGTCGTCGGGCTCGGGGCCCGCCTCCACCGGGACCGTCACCACGGCCGTCCCCGCCCGCCTGGACCGGCTGCCCTGGTCGCGCTGGCACTGGATGATCGTGATCGGCCTGGGCACCGTGTGGATCCTGGACGGCCTGGAAGTCACGATCGTCGGCAACGTGGCCGGACGCATCGCCGAGGACGGCAGCGGCCTGGACATCAGCTCCGCCCAGATCACCGGCCTCGCCGCCGCCCTGTACGTGGCGGGCGCGTGCTCCGGTGCCCTGTTCTTCGGCTGGCTGACCGACCGCCACGGCCGCAAGAAGCTGTTCATGCTGACGCTGGTCGTCTATCTGGTGGCCACCGCGCTGACCGCGGTCTCCTTCGAGTCCTGGTGGTTCTTCCTCTTCCGCTTCCTCACCGGCTTCGGCATCGGCGGTGAGTACGCGGCGATCAACTCCGCGATCGACGAGCTGATCCCGTCCAAGTACCGCGGCCGGGTCGACCTCATCATCAACGGCAGCTACTGGCTCGGCGCGATCGGCGGTTCCCTGCTGTCCATCGTGATGCTGGACACCGACATCTTCCCCAAGGACCTCGGCTGGCGGCTCAGCTTCGCCCTCGGCGTGGTCCTCGGCCTGGTCATCCTCCTGGTCCGCCGCCACGTGCCGGAGAGTCCGCGCTGGCAGTTCATCCACGGCCAGGGCGACAAGGCCGACACCCTGGTCTCCTCCGTCGAACGGGAGATCGAGCAGGAGAAGGGCGAGGAGCTGCCGCCGCCGGCCGGTGAGATCACCATCCACCAGCGCAAGAGCATCGGCTTCGGCCTGATCGCCAAGACCGTCTTCGGCCGCTACCCGCGCCGCGCGGTCCTCGGGCTCTCCCTCTTCATCGGCCAGGCCTTCCTCTACAACGCCATCACCTTCGGCTTCGGCACCATCCTCATCACGTTCTTCGACGTGCCGACCGGCAGCACCGGCTACTACTTCGCCGTCATCGCCGCGGGCAACTTCATGGGCCCGCTGCTTCTCGGCCAGCTCTTCGACACGGTCGGCCGCCGCATCATGATCTCCAGCACGTATCTGCTCTCCGGCATCCTGCTCTTCGGCACGGCGTACCTCTTCGACCGGGGCTCGCTCACGGCGGCGACCATGACGGCCTGCTGGTGCGTGGTGCTGTTCTTCGCCTCGGCGGGCGCCTCCAGCGCGTACCTGACCGTCTCCGAGATCTTCCCGATGGAGACCCGCGCCATGGCCATCGCCTTCTTCTACGCCCTCGGCACCGCCGCCGGCGGTATCAGCGGCCCGCTGCTCTTCGCCGACCTGACCGAGTCCGGCGTGGTCGGCGACACGGTCCTGGCCTTCCAGATCGGCGCCGGCCTGATGTGCGCGGCCGGCCTGGTGGCGGCGTTCCTCGCGGTCAAGGCGGAACGCCGCTCGCTGGAGGACATCGCGGAACCGCTGTCGGCGGCGGCGCCGGACACACCGGGAGGGACGGGCGCCGCCACGAAGACCGCGTAGCGCCACATTCCCCGTGGGCCCGGCCACCCGTCGAGCCGGCCACCTTTCTACCGGGCCGCCCGCCGGCCCGGCCCGGACGCCGAGGAGCCCCCGATGACCGTCCGCAGGATCGTCCCCAACATCCACGTGGAGGCCGAGGAGCTGTGGAACACCAGCCGTGACTTCTACGGCCTGCTCGGCTTCGAGGAGGTCATGGACATGGGCTGGGTGACGACGCTGGCCTCCCCCGCCAACCCCACCGCCCAGATCAGCCTGTTCACCGAGGAGCGCACGGCGCCCGTCGTCCCCGACCTGAGCGTGGAGGTCGAGGACGTCGACGAGGTCTACGCCCGGGTCGCCGCGTCGGGCGCCGAGATCGTACGGGAACCGCGGGACGAGGAGTGGGGCGTACGGCGCTTCTTCGTCCGGGCCCCGGACGGCCGGGTGATCAACGTACTCACCCACCACTCCTGACCGGCGCCGCGGGGTTCAGGCGCGGCGGTCGGCGACCGCCCAGGAGGCCAGCGCCACGGCACCGGCGACACCGAGGACGGACGGCCAGGCGCCCACCTTCTTGGCCAGCGGGTGGGACCCCGCGAACCCGGCGACGTACGCCGCCGTCAGCGCGCCCGCGGCCTTCCCGCCGGCCCGCGCCCGCCACTGCTGCGCGGCGGCGGCCCCGGCCACGGCGAGCACGGCACCGCCGAGCTGCCGCTTCTTCGTCCAGCGCGCCACGCCGTAGCCGCCGACGAGACCACCCGCGGCGACCACCGCACTGGGAACCTTCGCCATCTCTGCCTCCTGCTCCACCGGGCCGACCCCGGCCCCGTACCGACGTGTCGGGTTCGAGGCTAATCCCCGCCTCCGTCGGCCGAACACCGAGCCCTGATCGCGACACTCGCGGGTATCCGACCCGTTGGAGAGGGGAGACGAGCACCGGAGGAGTCCGATGACCACCCAGCGCCCCCACGCCTACGACCCGCCCCGCCCCCGCACGGTCACGGTGGACGGCGCCCGCGTCGCCTGCTGGGAGTCGGGCCCGCGCGACGCCGAACCCGTGGTCCTCCTGCACGGCTACCCCGCCGACCACCAATGCTGGCGTCACCAGGTGGCGCCCCTGTCGGCCCGGCACCGGGTCGTCACCCCGGACCTCCTCGGCTGGGGCGCGTCCGAGCGGCCCCTGCACCTGTCCTTCGACTACGACACGGAGGTCGCCCGGCTCGGCAGGCTCCTCGACGCACTGGAACTGGACTCGGTGAACCTGGTCGGCCACGACTACGGCGGCTTCCTCGCCCTCGGCTTCACCGAGACCCACCCCGAGCGGGTACGCCGGCTCGCCCTCCTCAACACCCGCGCGCACGCCACCTTCACGCGCCGCTGGTACGCCGTGTTCAGCGTGCTGAGCCTCCTCGGACGCAGCCCCGTGCTCCGCCGTCCGGCGCTGCGGCTGCCCTTCGCCGCCCTCCACCGCCGCTCCTTGGCCCCGCTGGTGCGTGCCGGCCACCTGGACGCCCGGGTCCTGGACGGCTACGTCGGCTGGATGGCCACCCCCGAGGGGCGCCGCTGGGTGCTCCACTACTTCGCCGACTACCGCACCCCCACCCGCCCCGAACTGCGCCCACGGCTGCGGGACATCGGCTGCCCGACGGCCGTCGTGTGGGGCCGGACGGACGTGTACCTGAGCCCCGCGATCGCGACCGAGTTGGCCGCGTCCGTGCCCGGCGCCGAGCTGACGCTGCTGGACGACGCGGGCCACTGGGTGATGGACGAACGCCCGGACGCCGTGACGGCGGCACTGCGCCGACTGCTGGAACGGGAACGAACCACACCGGCCGGGTGAGACGCAGGTCACAGGATCGAGGTGGTCCCGCCTGTCACACCGCACCGCCGGCATCCGTCGTAGGTGTGTACGGCCGACCGGGCCGGCGAGCACGACAGCGACGACGGAGGAATCCACCATGGAAGCGCGTCTCAACATCTTCGGCAGCCCGCTCGCGGGCAAGCTCCTGCGCCACATCAACTCCGCGGGCAAGACCGTGACCGACTCGTCCCTGCCGGCCGCGACCCAGGAACTGGTCAAGATCCGCGCCAGCCAGATCAACGGCTGCGGCTTCTGCCTCGACATGCACGCCAAGGACGCCGCGAAGGAAGGGGAGACCTGGCTGCGCCTGAACCTGGTCGCCGCCTGGCGGGAGGCCACGGTGTTCACCGACGCGGAGCGCGCCGCGCTCGAACTGACCGAGCAGGGCACCCGTATCGCCGACGCCTCCGGCGGCGTCACCGACGAGGCCTGGGCGAACGCGGCGAAGTACTACGACGAGGAGCAGCTCACCGCGCTGGTGGGACTGATCGCCCTCATCAACGCGTACAACCGCGTGAACGTGATCACCCAGCAGCCGGCCGGCGACTACGTGCCGGGCATGTTCGGCTGAGGCGCTTCGCTCCGGCCGCCGGCCCCGGGCTCCCTCGCTCCGGGTCCCGCGGCGCGCCGGTCAGCCGGCGTGCAGCAGGACCGGGAGCCGCTGGTGGCCGTTGCTGATCAGCGAGGGCACGGCCGGCAGCTCCTCGGCCGGATCGGCGAGGCGGATGTCCGGGAAGCGGCCGAACAGGCTCTCCAGCGCGAGGGCCACCTCCATCCGGGCCAGCGGCGCGCCCAGGCAGAAGTGGACGCCGTGCCCGAAGGCCAGGTGCTCCTTGACCGTGCGGGTCACGTCGAAGGTGTCGGGGTCCTCGTGCCAGTCCGGGTGCCGGTTGGCGGCGGCGTACGAGGCGATGATGGCCTCCCCGCGGGCGATGGCCTGCCCGTCCGGCAGGGGGATGTCGGCGACCGCGAACCGCAGGGGCAGGTGCTTGACCGCCGGTTCGTGACGCAGCGTCTCCTCCACCACGTCACCCCACGTGGCCTCGCCCTTGCGCACCGCTTCGAGCTGGTCGGGGCGGGTCAACAGGGTGTACACGGCCTGGTCGACGACGTTGACGGTGGTCTCGTAGCCCGCGCTGATCATCAGCAGCAGGGTGTCGCGCAACTCCTCGGGCGAGAGGCGGTCGCCGTTCCCCTCGTCGTCCCGCGCGGCGATGAGCAGGGACGTCATGTCGTCGCCCGGGGTGGCGCGCTTGGCCGCGATGAGCTGGTCCAGGACCTCGTACAGGCGCACGGTGTTGGCCTGTGCCTCGGCCTGGTCCAGGGTGGTGTCGAAGACGCCGTCCACGAGGGCGCGGAACCCGTCGCGGCGGTCCTCGGGCACGCCCATGAGGTGACCGATCACCGTGATCGGCAGCGGATAGGCCAACTGCTGCCGCAGGTCGACCCGTTCACCGACGGGCAGCCGCGCGAGCCGGTCGACGAGATCGGTCACCACCCCCTCGACGGCGGGCCGCATCGCGTCGACGCGGCGGGCGCTGAAGGCGGGGGCCACCAGCCGGCGCAGCTTGCGGTGGTTCGCCCCGTACGCGGTGAACATGTTCTCCACCGCCACCCACAGGGCCAGCGGCCAGGTGCCGACGACCTCGCCGAAGGCCGGCCAGTGCGCCCGGGCGTCCTTGGAGACGTCGGGGCTGGTGAGCAGTCGTTTGAGGAGGACCGGGTCGCTGACCGACCAGGCCTCGACCCCGAGGACGTCCACTCGTGTGGCCGGGCCGCGCTCCCGCAGGGCACGGTGCTCGGCGCGATGGTCGGCGCCGGTGGGGTCGAGGGCGAGGGCGGATTGCTGAGGCGCCATGGCCTGGCTCCTTGCTGTGCGGCGGGTCGCGCGGCCGGGGAGGGGGGGGGAGTGACGGGGTCGGTTTCGACCTCCCGTGTCAGCTCGCGGCGTTCGACATGCGACAGAGGTGACGGTACCGGTTCGCGCTCCCACGTCGTGCGGGCCTCGTGATCATCAGCCGGAACCGTCCGGAGTTTGACGCGAAAGCTGCGCGGACGACGGCCGAACTCCCTTGCCGGAGGGGCCGGGAGGGGACCGGCGGCCGGAAGGAGATCGGCCGGAAAGGGCCGGTCCGGCGGATGCCCGCCCGTTCCCTGCTCAGCCGGCCTCGGTGAGCCGCTTCAGCCACTCGTTCAGCAGCCGCTGCTCCGCCTCGCTGAGGACCGCCTGCCCGGGGAGGGCGGCGCGCAGGGCCCGGGCGGCTCCCGCCGGACCGGCGTCCCGCACGGCCGGTCGCTCATGGGTGACGGCGGCGACCATCGACTCGCGCAAGGTGGTGAACAGGGCCGGGTCGCGCCGCTGTTCGGGCAGGGACAGCCAGGTGAGCACCGCGCCGCGCGCCGTGGCGTGGACGACCTGGGCCGCGAGCTCCTCGTCTACGCGGAGCAGGCCGCCGGCGGCGAGCCGCCGCATCCGGCCCATCAGGACTTCCGAGCCCGCCTTGAAGGCGGCCGACTCCTCCCGCGCGGGCTCGGTGTACATCAGCGTGAACAGCGCGGGGTTGGCCAGGCCGAACTCGACCGCGAGGTCCCAGCCGCCCCTCAGGTCCTCGATGAGGTCCGGCGGGTCGGGGTCGACGTGCTTGGTGGCGAGGAAGGCCGCGAAGCCGTACTCGGCGACCGCGTCGAGGAGACCGTCCTTGTCGCCGAACAGCCGGTAGATGGCCGGCGGTTGCAGCCCGGCCGCCTCGGCGACCGCGCGGGTGGTGACGGCGTCGCGTCCGCCTCGGGTCAGCAGGCCGATGGCGGCCTCGATGACCCGCTGCCGGGTCTGGTCGGAGCGAGAGGACATGCGTCCAACGTTACCGGGACCAACGTTACCGGGATCCTGTTGCCATCGTGATTATCGTTGTTACTGTTGAAGTGATATCACTGGAAACAGCGCGCCGTCCGCGTCAAGCGCGAGCGCTGTGAACCCCCGTCCCCCCGTGAACACTGGAGCGCATCATGATCATCGTGACCGGAGCCACCGGACAGCTGGGACGCAGGATCGTCGAGCACCTGCTCACCCGCGTACCGGCCGGACAGGTCGGCGTCAGCGTCCGCGACCCCGAGAACCCGCAGGCCCTGGCCTTCGCCGACCGGGGCGTACGCGTCCGGCGGGGCGATTTCGCGGACGCCGGGAGCCTCGCCCACGCCTTCGAGGGCGCCTCGCAGGTCCTCGTCGTCTCCGTGGACAAGATGGGCGAGGAATGCGTCGAGCAGCACCGCGTCGCGATCGAGGCGGCTGTCACCGCGGGCGCCCGCCGCGTCCTCTACACCAGCCAGATGGGAGCCGGTGACGCGTCCCACTTCCAGGCATGCCGCGACCACGCCGCCACCGAGCGGATCCTGCGCGCCTGCGGGGTGTCCTACACGTCACTGCGCAACGGCTTCTACGCCGCCAGCGCGACGGGCTTCCTCGACCACGCCCGGGTGACCGGCGAGATACGGCTGCCCGCGGACGGTCCGGTCGCCTGGACCACGCACGCCGACCTGGCCGAGGCGACCGCCGCGATCCTGGCCGACGAGGGCAGCTTCGAGGGCCCCACCCCGCCCCTCACCGCGTCACGGGCGCTGAGCTTCGACGACGTCGCGTCCCTCGCCTCCGAGGTGACGGGCCGCCCCTTCACGCGGACCGTCGCACCCGAGGCCGCTTTCCGGGACCAGCTGGTGGCCCACGGCGTCCCCGCCCCGTACGCCGACCAGATCCTGGGCATCTTCGCCGCCGCCCGCGCCGGCGAGTTCGCCGGGGCCGACCCGACGCTGGCCGCGCTGCTGGGCCGGGAGCCGACCGGCATGCGGGAGGTGCTGGCGGAGGCGCTGCGCTAGGCACCGGGGCGGGCGCCGCTGTCGTGCCGACGGCGCGGGCGTCCCTGTCGTGCCGACGGCGCGGGCGTCCCTGTCGTGCCGACGGCGCGGGCGTCCCTGTCGTGCCGACGGCGGGCGCCCGCCGCCGGTCACCCCGAGGCCAGCTGTTCCGCGATCTCCTTGATCCAACCGGCGCTCTTCTCCGGGTCGTCGAGGCTCGCCGCCCACGCGTCCGGATCCAGCTTGTGCTGGGCCGGGCCCGCCTTGAGGGCGACGAGCAGCTCCCGGGCGGACTGCCGGATCTCGGGCGTCGTGTCGGTGCTCCCCTGGATGCCGGGGCCCGCCGCCAGGCGGTAGATCTTGCGCGCCATGGCCTGGCGCTCGCCCTTCGAGACCTTCTTCCAGATCTTCAGGGCGTGCTTCAGCGAGTCCCCGCGCGACGCGCCCACCGCCGGCTCCTCGCCCTCCGGTGCCCAGCGCTCGGGATGGCGGACCTCCTCGTAGCGCTTCGTCGCGGCGCGGCCCGCCTTGTACCCGGCGACGCCGAGGATGAGCCCGGCCCCCACCGCGGCGGCGATCCAGCCGCCCGGGTTGCTGCCCAGTACACCCGCCGCGGTGACCGCCGCCACGATGCCGCCCGCCGCCTTGGCGGGCTCGCCCACCACGCCGCCCACCGTCTCCTTGCCGATCTTGGTGAGCTGCTTCTTCTTCGCGTACTTCTGCGTCCCGCTCAGGTCCTCCATGTCCTGCGCGGCACGCCGGTAGGCCGCCGTGGCCGCGGAGGCCCGCTCGTACTCCTCGCGCATCGCGTCGAACGCCGCCTCGGCCGCCGGGTACCACTCCCGGGGCGGGCGCCCCTGACCCGCCTCCCTGATGGCGTTCAGCCGTGCGAACGCCGCGTCGACCCGCTGCTCCGCCTGGTCCGACGCGTCCCGCAACCGGGCCAGCAGATCCGCGTGGACGGCGCCCGGATCCCCGAGCTGCTTGATCCGCCGGTACTTGCGGGTCGCTCCGCCGACCTTGCCCGCGGCGCGGGCGCCCTTCCACAGACCGGTGACGGCGCTGAAGATGCCGCTCACCTCGGCGGCGGTCGCGGCGGTCGCCGCGTCCGCCACCCCGTTGAGCTTGGTGGACTCCTTGGCGACGGCGGCGCCGTAGCCGCCCGAACTCGCGGTGCCGACCACCGCGTCCGCGCCCTTGACCTTCGCCTTCCTGCTCGCCGTGTGGTGCCCGGCCCCGGACCGCTTCTTCCGGGCGTCCTTCATGTTCTTCAGCGAGTCGTACGCGTTGACCACGACGCCGGTGACCTCGGTGAGGAGGTTCCAGGTACCGGCGGAGGTGCCGGCGGCGGCGGCGTCGTGCTTGAGGGCACCGTCGCCCGAAACGGTGGCCGCCTGACCGAGGCCGGCGCTCGTGGGGGTCTGGGCGCCCTTGGCCAGGTTGTCCGCGGGGTCGAGGTTCTTCTTGAACCGGTCCAGCATCTCGGCGGCCCGCTTGACCAGATCGTCCGCCGACCTCGCCGTGGCGGCCGCCTCCGGCTCAGGCTCCCTGGCCGTCACGAAGCTGTCCGAGCTGCCCGAGCCGGCCGATTCGGCGGTCACGAAGCTGTCCGAGCTGCCCGACCTGCCCGACACGGCGGTCACGAAGCTGTCCGGGGTGCCCGGCCGGGAGGACACGGGCGACTCCGGCGCCCGTTCCACGGTCCCGCTCCTGACGCGCTGCACCGCCGCGGTCGCGGTCCGGTTGCCGACGCCGGCCTGGAACCGCAGGAAGGCGTGCTCCGCCGAGCGCCCGGACGAACTCCCGGCCCGGCTCCCGTCCCGGTCCCGACGCTGCCTGGCCGACGCGAGCGCGGCTGCGGACGGGCGCGTGCCGGGCGGGCGGGGCGAGGTCTGCTGGACCGGGGTGCTCATGGACGTACCTCTCCTGCTGCCGGACCGGGCGAGGCGAAGGTAGCCAGGCACGGCGAACGGGAGGGGTGCGGCGGGGAAACACTCCGGGGCCGCCCGCGGAACGCGTCACGCGCCCCGTGCGCCGGGCCTCGGGCCCCGCGCCCCGCGCCTTCGGCGCGCCGGACGCGCGGGGCAGGGCTCCGGCTAGCATCGCCCCTCGTGATCACACTGGCCGTCACCGTCGGGCTGGCCTTCGTCGGCTACGTCGTCACCTACCTCAACGGCGTGCGCCTGTCGCAGCGTCAAGAGCGACTGGCCCGCGTCCATCGCCAACTCGGCGACTTCTACGGGCCCCTGCTCGCCCTCACGGAGGCCAACAGCCGTACGTTCGGCGCGTTCCTGGCCCGTCACGCCCGCCCCGGCGGAACCTCGCCGTTCGCCGACGATTCCCCGCCCACGGCCGAAGAACTCGCGGAGTGGCGGTTGTGGGTCACCACCGTCTTCCTCCCCAACATCCGGGCCATGCGCGACCTGGTCATCGCGCACGCGGACCTGTTGAGCGAGCCGGAGATGCCGCCCCTGCTGCTCGACCTGTGCGCGCACGTGTCCGGCTACGAGATCACCGCGGCCCGGTGGGCCCAGGGACAGCACGACCAGCACCTGTCGGTGGTGCCGTTCCCCAGCGAGGAGCTCGCCGCCTACGCGCGCCGGGAATTCACCGCGCTGAAGAAGGAACAGGCACGCCTGCTGGGGCGACGGCAGAGGGCCTGACCTCACGGTCCGCCGGGCTGTCACAGGGGCGCGTGGCACGAGCCTGTCGCAGACAGCCTCGCAGTGATCCCGAAGCGGCACGTCCGACGGCGGCCACTCCCGCCTGAGCACCCCGCGGACCCACGAGTCCGACACCTCGCCGTCCACGCCGCAGTCCTCCCGCAACGTCCCCTCCCGCGCGAACCCGGCCTTCTCCAGAACGCGGGCGGACGCCAGGCTGCGGGTACCGGCCTCGGCCTGGACCCGACCGAGGTCCAGCGTGCCGTACGCCCACCGCAGCAGCGCGCGTACGGCCTCGGTCGCGCAGCCCGCGGCCGGACCTCCCGCCCCGCGTCACCGAGGCGCGACGGCTCCGACCCATTCGTCGACACTGATGACGTCCGCCCACTGGGGGGAGAGCCTCTCGGTGAGCATCCGGTGCACCTCGGGGTCGGTGTCGAGACAACCGTCGGCCAGGACGGTGACGCCGAAGTCCAGGTCGACGGCGCGCCAGAGGGTGGACAGCACCACGGCGCTGGTGGCGATGCCGGAAAGTACCAGGCTGTCGATGCCGCGAGCCCGCAGCACCAGGTCGAGGTCGCTGCCCGAGAACGCGCTCCCGCGCCGCTTGGTAACCACCACGTCGCCCTGCCGGGGCGCGACATCCGGGTGGATCTCGCTGCCCGGAGCCCCTTCGATGAACAGGCCGGCTTGCAGGACGTTCGCCATCACCTTGTTGCGCGGGCTGACCACCGGATCGCCCGGACGCAGCCCCATCACCACGTAGATCACGGGGATCCCGGCGTCCCGGGCCCCGTCGATGGCCCTGCGCAGACGCGTCAGATACCCGGAACCGTCGTCGGCGATGTCCACGACGTCCCGTTGGACGTCCATCACCAGGAGCGCGGTGCCTGCCATGTGTGTCCTCACTTACCGGTCATCGGTCGGAACATCCGGGGCGAGTCTGATGGATCACCCGCACCGTGACGGTGGTTTCCACGTCCGCGAGACAGCGCAAGGGGATGGGTGTCGAGCACCTGCAGGCGTTCCGCCTCTGTACTCGGCTCTGGCGTCCTAGTACGGCGGACTGCTTGACGTCGGTGAGCGGCATCCCGGATAGCTCGACGCAGATCAGCAGTATCAGGCCCCTTTGGATTCACCGTTCCGCTTGAGCAACAGCTCCCGGAGGGCAGCCGGTGTGCGCCAGGATTCTCCGGGACGGGCCCGGTGGCACATGCGGTGGCAGTTGGCGCACAGACAGGCAAGGTCGTCCAGCTGGGTCTCTCTGGTTCCGGAGACGTGGAGAGGGGTGAGGTGATGGACCTCGATGTACTCCTCACCCAGCTCCCCGTACGTGTCAGCGAAGCTGAACGCGCAGACTTCGCACTCGAGCGGGGCGCCCTGGAGTTGGACGTGCTTGATCTTCTGAGCGCGCAGCCGGGGGTTGCGTTCTCGGGCCAGTGCCCGGCGGACGAGCAGGCGCCCCTCAATGGCAGAGGCGCCTGTTCCGTCGACTTCGTCGGCTTGCGGCGGCAGCAGGTGCAGCTCTCCGGATCCGATGCCGTCCTCAATGGCTTGGGCGGCTTGGAGCATCTCAGCCTCCCGAGTGACGAAGGCATGGATCATGAGCAGCGTTGGTCTGCCGCACCGGGTTGCTTTGCCGCCGTAATCCGGGTGGTTCGTCATGAAATCTGTCGTCTTGCGACTCACGCTGTCCACAGACCTGAAGGACGGCAGGGTGCGCGCCTCGGGCCCGTGCAGCGGCAGAGACTGGAGCAGCTCCGACAACTCCTGGACCGTGCGATCTCCTGGGCGCAGTTCACGCCAGCCGTTCCGTACCACAAGGGCCCCGGCCAGTACGAGTTCGTCCTCAGTCCAAGCAGGTATCCGCATGTGCAATATCGTATGAGTGTTCGCTGTGGTGTGAGGTGTGTACAGCGAACGGTGAGGCGTGCTGCAAAATTGGTCCGGTCTCGTTGTTGTCAGTGGGGTCTGTCACCCTCAGTGATGGCGGGCTGCAAAGTGTCTGCCGTTGCACGACTGTAAGGAGGGGGCATGACCCGCACAACTCAACCAAAGCCCGCGACGGGGGAGCGAAGGGAACCCGCCTTCACGTCGATCGAGATCTGCGCCGGCGCTGGCGGCCAGGCCATCGGACTTCACCAGGCAGGGTTCGGCCACCTCGCGTTGGTGGAGATCGACAGGTACGCGGTTGACACGCTGCGCCTCAATATCGAAGACCACGAAGTCTGGGCCTGGGAGCGAGAGCACTGTGACGTGCTGTCGACCGACGTCACGACGTTCGAACCGCACGAGGACCTGTGCAAGAGTGCCGACCTGCTGAGGCAGAACGGACTGGATCTCCTGGCCGGCGGTGTGCCGTGCCC
The DNA here is from genome assembly GCF_044455745.1 of Streptomyces sp. NPDC051136. NCBI lineage: Bacteria > Bacillati > Actinomycetota > Actinomycetes > Kitasatosporales > Streptomycetaceae > Streptomyces > Streptomyces sp. NPDC051136. The sequence continues at coordinate 158,108 of NZ_JBITFE010000002.1, forward strand.
GCCCTTCTCGCATGCGGGCAAGCAGCTGGGAAAGCTCGACGAACGTGATCTGTTTCCTCGCATGCTGCAGCTGGTCGAGAAGCTGAAGCCTCGAGCGGTGATGATCGAGAACGTCCGCGGCATCATGGACCCGAAGTTCTCTGACTACCGTGACTGGATCAGGGCCAGGCTTGAGGGCGGCGAGTACAGGGCGGACGACGGACAGACCGTTCATGAGGACGGTCTCGGATACACCGTCTGCAGGTGGGACGTCCTCGAAGCAAGCGACTTCGGCGTTCCTCAGCTCAGGCCGCGTGCCGTCCTCGTCGCGTTCCGCAATGACATCATCGAGGATCTCAAGTACGAATGGCCCACGCCCACGCACGAGGATCCGGTCAGTGTCGCGGTGAGCCTTGAGCCGTCCATGCGAGAGCGCTACGGGCGGTACTTCAACGGCGTGCACGGAGAGCGTGCGCGCAAGGGGTTGGAGCGGTGGCTCGAGAAGGCTCGAGAACGTGACGCCGAACTGAAGGGCAAGGGTGGAGGTATCGCTCCCACGCTCGTTGGCGGCTCGAAGAAGCACGGTGGCGCAGACCTCGGACCCAGCCGTGCCAAGGCAGCCTGGAAGCAGCTCGGCATCTCGGGCATGGGGGTCGCCAACGACATCGAGGACTGTGAGAAGAAGGCCAGCGAAGAGCGTGACCTCTTCGGTGCGGATGGTCCGATGCTCACGGTTCGGCAGGCCGCTGTCATCCAGGGTTTCCCGCCCGAATGGGACTTCTCGGGCGGTAAGACTGCGCAGTACCGCCAGGTGGGGAACGCCTTCCCGCCCCCAGTCGCCCGGGCTGTCGGCAAGTCGATCATCGAGGTGCTCAAGGCGGCTCGAGAGCGGGACGAGAGGACCGACTAGTGCTGTGGCCGGGAACGGTCTCACCGGTGGTCAGCGTCCAGTAGCGGTCGCCGAAGGACCAGTGCCACCACTCGGTGGGGTAGTTCACCAAGCCCCGCGGCTGTGAGCACGTCATCCAGCAGCTGCGATGGCGCTTGTCTCCGTGCTGACGTTGGCGGCGTGGGTGTAGCAGGCGCCCTCACTTTCCTCGGGGTCCGCGTTCATCCGGGTGCCGAGTTCCAGCTCGTTGCCCGCGGGGTCGGCCAGGGTGAGGTCCACGGCCGCGCCGGCGCTGTGCGGAGCGATGCCGGGCGGTGACAGGTACCGGCTCGCCGCCGGGTGGATCCGCTCGGCCGACCAGTAGTCCGGTGTGGCGGCAACCTTCGGATCCGGCGTCGCGACGATCTCGCTCATGACGTGAACATCTCGCGGACTCACCTGGTGGCCCACCCGCCGAACCTTCCGCGTCACAGCATTAGCTGCTTGGCGGGACCTTCCGCCCGGTGCAGCGGTGTCTTTCTACTTCCGCTGCAATGCGAGCGGCGCACTCTTGCGATGATTCATGTTCCCAGAAACGCAGCACCGTCCAGCCCTCCGCTGCGAGGCGCTGGTCGGTGTCTCGATCACGAGCTATGTTCCGTGCGACCTTGTCCGACCAGTAGCCGGAGTTGGTCTTGGGCGGCACGTAGTGCTCAGGACATCCGTGCCAGTAGCAGCCATCGATGAACACGGCCACCTTCGCCGGACGGAAGACCATGTCAGCTGTCCGGCGAAGCTTGGGAAGCGGTCTCGCAGCCACTCGATAGCGCAAGCCCCGAGCGTGAACCAATTGCCTGATCAGACGCTCGGGCGTGGTGTCGCGGCTGCGGATCGCCTGCATGTTGCGCCGCCGCGCAGCTGAGGAAGCCCAGGAGCCGACGGGAGGCACCCAGGCGGCGGCATCGGCAGACCCGTCTGACTGCGTGTCGCTGTCGTTGCTTGCCCCGTCAGGCTTCTTCTTCACCAGTGACCCTCGGTAGGAGTGGTGCTGTCGACACCGGGTCCTCCGGTCCTGCAAGGACCCAACGGCGCCCCTCCAGTTCCACAGAAGGGCGGTCGCCATGGTGAGGCATGGCCTCAGTTACCCGAAAGCTAACAAACTCCCCCCGCTGGGGGACTTCCGCCCCGATACGGCAGGCGATCTCCCGATGCTTACTGTAAGGGCCGACGATGACGATGCCTTCCTCGCGGAGCACCGTACGCGCCCGCCCCTTGCCTTCCCGCAGACGCGCCATGTAGTCCAGTTGCTTTGCAGCAGTTCGTATGGCGCCGCGTCCGATACGGCGGTTCTGCACCCTGCGGAACAGTTCGATGACTCGCTGCTGCCCCTTGCGCGGACCATCAAGGAGAATCTGCTTGCGTGTGGCCTCGTGAAGATGAAGTAGCACGTTCTCGGGAAGTTCTTCCTCATGCCAGAGCCAGTGCACCTTATCCATGCGGTGCTTTGCCTTCAGCGTGAGCTTCTTGTCGCGGTTGCTGCCTGTGTTGAGCCACTCCTCGCGCACTCGGAAGATGCCGGCGCTCCACTTGCTTTTGAGGTCGTCAGCCCACACCAGAAGACATAGATGCCCCATCGCCTCAGGCGGGATCATCCATCCGCCGAAATCCTGAGAGAACTTGCAGTCAACATCTACACCAAGGATCCGGTAGTCCATGGGATGTTCGCCGTGCGAGCCTACGTCCGCACCGTCTTCGAATTTGAATTCGCGCTGCAAGTTGATCTCGACGAGAGTTCCCGCGTGAGTCTTCTCTGTCTTGAACAGCTGTTCCCAGGCGTATCGGCCGGTCGTCTCGCCGTTGAGCAATTGGTCGATCGTGTCGCGAAGGACTGCGGCAAACCGGCTGCCGTCCGGATCGAGGGAAAAGATGTGATCAGCAACCTTTTTCACATCTGCGTCCTGTGCGATCAGACCGTGCTGGCTGATCCAACTAGCCGCGCGAACGTCTGCGTATTCGTCAAAGGGAAGCAATTTCAGCCTCAGGTTGTGAGTCGACGTGAAGCGCACGAGTGCGGAGCTGCGCCAGGAGGGGAGAGCAGGCAGACCTGTCGGGGCGCCTGCCTGCGGGCGGCGGCGCCCCGCGCTCATGAGGTCTGAGGCACCGACACGGTGGCCTCGTTGATGAACCGTGAGTCCTTCGCCCGGAAGCGCACCAGTCGGCGATCCGTGTCGGCAGCCGATTTCGGCGGGATAAGTGTGAAGGCCATAATGACCTTGGACGGGTCGGCAACCCCGTTACGGACAGCTGCCCGGACCGTCTCGGAGCTGCTGCCCTCAATGACCGGGTAGAGAAGTGCGACACCCGTCCTGGGGCCGATCTCCCGGTTTGGCCCAGCAGCCCCAGTGATGAGCCGTTGTGCTGTGGTGCGATGCTCGACGCTGGCGATGCGGCCGAAGGAACTCTTGCCGTCCTGGATACTCCGTCGGACCAGGGACAAGGGAGCCGAGCCGAGGACACTGGCCTCGATGCGGTTGTCCGAGGCGAGCCGGGGGGAAATGAGAAGCCAGTCCTCGACTTTCGCGAGAGTGCCGTCAAGCTGACTGAGGTAGGTCAGATGCGGGTCAAAGTACTGTGGCCGTTCCCATTCGAGCCGGGACAGCACTCCCATGAGATCCTGGTGTGACACGGTGGCCGTGAGGGCGCTGAAGGTCCGGGTGAGTGTGCTCGAGGAATCCGGAGGATTGCTGAAGGACAGGGGTGCAGTACCCAGCGCATTCAGTAGCGGTCGCCATCGCTCAGTGTTGCGCTTGTTGGTGGCGCTGCTCAGCGGATAGGCCGCCGGTTCAATAGGCCGGCCCGGGGACCGGATCTCGATCAGTTCCGCGTTGAACATCTTGTTCCGCGCCGAGGGCTTCAACCATGGCAGGTGTTGGGCTACCAGGGGCGGGATCTGAACGGGCGTGACCTGAGGTTCCCCGTCCACCATTTCGGAGTACTGGGCCAGCTGCTCCCGGAAACTCTCCTCATCGCGACAGACGGCTTCGTAGGCTTCGTAAAGGTCGACGTGCTTGTCGCGGCCAAACGGCTCTTCACGGCCGATGTAAAGACGGACCAGATCTCGGTAACCGGAGCGGAAGCCAAACCATCGGCCCATCTGCATGAGCGTGTCTGCTTGCTGTGTGGTTCGGCGGTAGTAGGTGACGGTAAGCCCTTCGACGGTGAAACCACGGGAGAGTTTCGTACCGCCAACGAGGATCTTCCAGACGTTCGGTGTGCGGTCGAAGTCAAGGTCGAGCTGGGCGAAGTAGCGGTCTGAGTCCCCGTTCACGACGACCACTGGATTGCCACCGCTGCCGATGCGCTGGCGCGCGGCATGGACGTACGGCCGCAGTTCGGCGTACGAGGACGGTGCGGGAAGGCTGCTTGCGCGCGACGCCGTCACTGGCGCGAAGTCTGCTTCCCACAATGCAGCAAGACGATCGTGACCTGCCGCGGAGCTGTAACCCGCCTGGTGCCACAGGGTGTTGATCCGAAGGGCCAGGTCAGCGTGATCGTCCTGACGCACTGACTCGTGAGCGAGCATGGTGTGGTGCCGGAAAGGAGCGTCAGGCACGCCGTGTTCCGCCCGATGGAGCTTCAAGGCGCCAGACAGGACGAAGGCGTCCATGGCCTCCTGAAGTCTGTCGCCCGTGGAGTCGTAAATACCGCGTACGTGCGCCTTCTCCTGGGAGTTCGCATAGGTGCGCTCCTCCACCGGGATGGATGAGTCCAGGTCGTGGAAATCCTGCACCCCCATGTACCCAGCCGGTCGCGGCAGAGAGATCAGAAAGTCGCTGGGGAAGATGTCCATGTCGTCGCCGGGGTCGACGAAGACGTTAGCGAAGGGTGTTGCGGTGTACCCCACGTACTGGGCTCGCGGCAGCAGTCCCAGGAGACTGGATATCAAGCTGTTGATGGCAGTGCGCTCAGTGCTTCCGCGTTCCCACTTCTTCGGGTCTGAAGTGTTGACGGACGCCTGGTCGGACTCGTCGTCGATGATGAGAGCCGGAATTTCTCCCAGGATCCCGTGGATCTGCTTGAGATCTTTGACGAGTTTGGTGAGGACAGCCTTGTTCTTCTTCACGACGAGAACTCGCGCCGCTGCATGGTGGATGTTCGCCGGATCATGGAGGGGACGAGCAGGGAAGCGCTTCTCGAACTCCAGCGCCCGGATGCCCTGGGCGAGGCTCTTGTAGTCGTTCTCGCGTGTCGTCAACCGCTCGATGTCAAAGGCGCCTAGCGCAGATGGACGGCCACCGTGGCGCACGAACTCGGGCCAGCCCTCGTCATCACCTACGTAGTCCACGCCCACCAGTGAGTCCGCGTCTGCGAGGTCAGCGCCACGCAGAATGTTCTCCTGGCCAATCAGCTCCATGTCCAGTCGTCGCTGGGTCTGTGCACGAAGCAGGTTGAGAGTTCCCCCCAGAACGATGACGAGGCGGTACCCGGCGTCGATGGCCTTGGCGGCCACACCTGTGAAGTTTGCTGTCTTTCCGGACTGGACGTAGCCGACCACCAGGCCTTTCGCTTGCCTGGCGGATTCCTGTTCAGGGTCGCTGAGACGTTCGACCACAGAACGGCTCGCCTGGTCGAGACTGGCGATGGCGGCTTCAGACCACCCTCTGTCTCGGAGTTTCTGCTGGTAGGAAGCCCAGTAGAAGTTCCTCGCTGCTGCACGTTCAGGTGTGTACCACGGAGTGAACTCCCGGGTGATGACGGTCTCGCCGGGAGTCGTGGCTACAGGAACCGCTTCATCCAAGGCCTTACGTAGTTCTGGCCCGAAGTGAAGGCGTTCGTACACCACGGCCCGCCGTTCCTCGGTACGGGCGCAGGAGCCGGCGCTCCATGGGGGATTGTCCGCGAAGTCCCAGGCGGTGAGATGGCGAGACCAGAGCGTGATCAGGCTTTCGTCACCGCTGATGAGGAGCGACCGGAAGAGCTCCTCCCCCAGATCTGCATCCGGCTGACGGTCTTCTGCCGCGAGCGCTGCCCATTTCTGGAAGGGGCGGGGCAGGATGCTCATACCCGCCAGCGCGTCAGTGTGGATGTCAAGGAGTACGGCAGGGGGAGTGCTGGTCATCTGTTCTTCCTCGTTCAGGGGCCGGAGCGGTCATGGAGCAAGAGCGGCCTGGATCAGTCGGCGGCCTGCGCCCGGCGTTCTTGGTGGACCTGCACCGAGGTCAGAAGGATGGTGTTCCAGTAGTCGATCCGGTCCTGGCGGCTGCGTTCCCAGCGGCCGAGGCCAAAGCAGTCCTCAAGGAGGAGGTAGAGCAAGGCCTTCGTGACTGGTGCGTCGTTGCTTCCTCCACGTTTCCCGTCGTTGAAGTCACTGCGGAATGCCTTGTTGAGCAGCACCGAGTTGTTCTCACGGTCCAAATCGAAGAACCTGTCCTGCGGCAGCGTGGTCCAGGTGAACGCGATCGGTTCCTCACCGGGCTTCTCAGGCAGCTCTTCCTTGATGACTCGCTTGATCTTCGGATCCATCCCCTTCCCCGGAGGCGTCACCGGCCGGCGTACCACCTCTGTGCGCTTCGCCCCGTCGCGGTATGCGGCCTCTGCGTCGCTGAGGTAGTCGTGGAAGCTCGCTCCGGATGCGTCCACCGCCTGCTCGACTCCCAGCGTGAAGGCGGGTGTGACCGTAACGCTCTCCTTCTTGACGTCAAGGCTCAGCACACTGCTCTCGTGACCCGGCAGGTCGACTGCCACGCGGGCCAGTGCCAGGTGTCCCTCAGGACTGCGGAGGCCGTTCCATCCGCCAGCCTGGACGAGCCGGTCGTTGCGATAGAAGTAGAACCCCTGCCGGTCCGTCAGGGAACCGATCTGCCGGAACCCGGCCTGCTTCGATTTGGCTGGCCAGATGTGTGCCGTCAGCTGCACGTCTCCCAGGCCCTCGACGGGGGCTGTGAACGCCCGGGGATAGCGGGCCTTCCCGGGGACCTTGTAGCCGAACGGGTCCAGGGCTTCGACCGCTATGTGGTCCACCTCCTCACCGAGGAGACCCTCGCCGCTGCTCACGTCCCATACGGCGATGTCGAGCTTGAGGCCATCCTGGAGGAAGCGGTGCAGGTAGAGACCGAGGTGTGTCTCCAGACGTGCAATCGCCTTCGACAGGAACTGGTCGCTCTGGCCAGTCGTCACGGTCTCGAACACCCGCACCTGGTCCCAGCGCACGATCGTGCCGTGCCACTCGATGACCCCGTCGTACCGGTCCACGAGTTCCTGGGCGTAGCGCGGGTCGACGGTGTCACAGCGGAAACCGTCCTCAATTCCTTCTGCGGTGAGACGGCGCCCTGCGGCGCGGCTGCGCTTGGTGCGGCTGACCACGGTGAGGGACGCGGCGTGCGAGAGCGAAGCGGCTTTGAGGCCTGTGCCGTACATACCGAGTGCGTTCCCGCCGTACTCGCGGCGCCGGCCCACTGTCATAGCTGCGTCCAGGCCGGGATCGTCCATGCCTCTGCCGTTGTCGATGACCAGGAGAGTCAGGATCCGCTTGGCGTCGCGCAGGAAGTGAACGACGATCTTGTCTGCACCAGCGTCGATCGAGTTGTCGATCAGGTCGGCGACCGCAACCTCGAATCCGTAGCCCTGGTTGGTCAATGCCTTGCCGTAGCCGGCGTCCGGGGGCAGATGGGTGCTGCCGGTCGTGGGGACCTCGTACTGCCAGACGACTCCGGGCTCGTAGGGCATGACGCATCCTCTGTGCACAGGGCTGGGCCTGCTCAACGAGTGATGGGCCCTCCGTATCGGTTGGTTCGTGTGACGGTACTGCAAAGGTCGGACATAGGGCAGTTGAACTGCGAAGAAGGGGAGTTCGTCTCTAATGCGTCCCTGGGCGGGTATGGGCAGCCCCTGAACTGGCAGTCGCTGCTGCGCGTTGCGATGGTGAGTGCGATACGCGGGCACGACGGCGTGGTTGTAACCTGCGCCGATGGACGAGGTGTTGGACGAGGGGCCCTTCTTCCACGGTACGAAGGCCGATCTGCGGGCCGGGGACCACCTCACCGCAGGCTTCCGCTCGAACTACCGGCCCGAGATCGTGATGAACCACATCTACTTCACCGCGTTGCGCGACGGTGTGGGGCTCGCGGCCGAGCTCGCCGCAGGTGACGGGGGGCCTCAGGCGGGACCAGCTGGCCGCCATGGTTCTGGAGGGGCGCGCCGAGATCATCAACTGAGGCGGGCGAGAACGCGGCAGTGGTTGGCTCGTACGAGCGAGGTGTGAACACCTCCAAGTGAAGTGTTCACACCCTCCCGAGACCTGTCTTCCTGGCCTTGGCAGGCAGAGACGGGTCAGGCCTCCGCCCCATCCCCCAAGAACCCCTGCAACCCGTCCAGCAGCATCCCGCTGCCCTGTTCCGCGCCGTCGCGTTCCTCCGCGGTGTCGCAGGTCTGGTGGACGGTGATCACGGTGGTGCCGGGGCCTTGTTCCGTGAGGTCGACCGTCATCGTGGCCGGGTCGGGGCGGCCGGGGACGTCCATGCCGATGGTCAGGTGGTGCGGTTCCTCGACCTCGACGTAGGAGCCGGTCAGCGGGAACTCCGCGCCCTCCGGGGTGCGCACCGTGGCCTTCCAGGTGCCGCCGGGGCGGGCGTCCATCTCCACGGTGCCGGGGACGGCGTAGGCCCACCGGGTGTACTGGTCGGGGGTGGTCCACGCCTGCCAGACCCGGGAGGCGGGGGCGTCCAGGGTGCGGGTCAGGGTGTAGGAGAAGCCGTGGTCCGGCGCGGTGGGCGTCTGCTCGGTGCTCATGGCGTCGGGTCTCCTCGGTCGGCTCGGGTGTGGGGAGGAGCGCCCCGCCCGGCCGGTGTGGCCGGGGGCGAGGCTCTCGCTCCTGTAGACGACCGGGGGCACCGGAACTCATCGGTTCCCGGCGGCGTCCTCCCCGTGGCACTCGCCGTAAGTCCGCCCCGAGCCGCACCAGCAGGCCGCGCCGCGCTGCGGGGGCCAGGCCACCGCGAGGCCCCGGGCCGCCAGGGTCGTCGCGTACTGGGGGAGCAGGGTCGGGTCGGCCGGGGACGCGCTCTCCGACGCCGCGAAGGCCTCGTAGGACGGGACCGTGCCCGGGACCACGCCCAGGTTCGCGGTGCCGGACGAGGCCAGTTCGCGCAGGGCCCGCTCTATCGACGCCAGGTGGTCGTCGTAGGAGGGGTACTCCGAGGAGAGGGACGGGTACGCCTCGGTCAGTTCCCTCAGCTCGTCGGCCGGCCAGTGCAGCATGGCGACCGGGAAGGGGCGGGACAGGGCCTCGCGGTAGGCGCCCAGTTCGGCGCGAAGGCGGGAGATCTCCGCCTCCAGGTCGGCCGGGTTGTCCGAGCCCAGGGACCAGACGCGCTTGGGGTCGTGCAGCTCGTCCAGGGACACCGGCATGGAGTGCAGGGTGTCGGCCAGGGTGTCCCACTCGTCGTGGGCGAGGCCCAGCATGCGGCGGACGCGGTGGCGGCCGTAGAGGAGGGGGTGCGTGGAGTACGGGGGTTCCGGCACGTCCGTCAGGAGCAGGCGGGCGCCCTCCGTGAACGTCTCGTGCGCCGCCTCCAACTCGTCGTGGGACTCCAGGGACTCGGCCACGATCACCCAGGGGGCGGGGTCCCGCGGCGACGCCGCCCGCACGCCGTCGATGATCGCCCTGGCCTCCGCCTCGTGGTCGTACTCCCAGAGGTTCGACGCCTTCAGGGCGCGGACCAGTGACGGGTTCTCCAGGGGGACGGGACTGTCGGTGGACAGCAGGCGGTCGTAGAGCGTGGTGGCGGCCTGGCGGTCGCCTGACAGTTCCAGGTGGGCCGCGGCGCGCAGCAGCAGGGCCTCGGCGTCCTCGGGGTACAGGCCGGCGGTCCGTTCCAGGCGGGCGGCCTCGGCGGCGTGGTCGACGTTCTCGGCGGGCGTGTCGGGGCGCATGGGGGACACCGTACTGCCGTGAGGTGACGAGGGTCAGCCACCCCGGGGGCGGAGAGCGGGGGAGCGGGGCCGTGGGAGGGCGGGGCGGAGGCGGCCTCGCGCTCCCATGGCGGGCGGGGCGGAGGCGGCCTCGCGCTCCCAAGGCGGGCGGGGCGGTGGCGGCCTCGCCGCGGGCCGCGAGCCCGGCCCCCGCCCTGCGCGCGGACCCGGCCCCGTCACCTGCGCGGGCCTGGCTCCGTCACCTGCGCAGGCCCGGCTCCGTTCCTTGCGCGGGCTCGGCTCCGTCCCCCGCGCGGACCCTGCCCGCTCCGACCCTGCGCGGGCCCGCCCCCGCCCCCTGCGCGGGCCCGGCCCCCGCCCCGTGGGCCCGTCGCCGGTCAGTGGCGTTCCCGCAGCGTCCCCACCAGTACCGCCGCCACCGCGGCCAGGACCGCCGAGACCCACAGCGCCACGTCCGTGCCGGCTCCCGGGCTGCTCGCCGACGTCGCGATCGCGATCGTCAGGGCGACCCCGGCGCACGAACCGATGTAGCGGAACGTCTGCTGCGCGCCCGAACCCATCGCCGCGCGGGCCGCCGGCACCGACTCCACCGCGAGCAGCGGCAGCGCGGCGTTCAGCAGGCCGCTGCCGACGCCCGCCACGAGCAGGCCGGGCAGCAGCCGGGCCCAGGAGCCCGCGCCCACCGCGCCGAGCATCGTCAGGACGCCGATCCCGTGCAGGGCGAACCCCACGGCGAGTTGGTGACGCGCGGAGACGCGGTGGGCGAGACGGCGAGCCTGGAGGGCCACCACGAAGGCGAGGCCGGCCCAGAGCAGGGAGAGCAGGGCCGTGTTCATCGGGGACAGGCCGAGCGCCCGTTGCAGCACCGTCGGCAGGAAGCTGAAGAAGCCGATCACCGACAGGCCCGTGAACAGTCCGCCCGTCGAGGACGCCAGGAAGAGCGGACGGCGCAGCAGCGACAGGTCGATCATCGGAGAGGCCGCGCGGCGCTCCACGACGACGAAGACCCCGGCCAGCAGCACCGCCGCCGCGAGCAGCAGGCCCACCGGCGCCCGCAGCCAGCCGTCCCGGCCCAGCGTCAGCGCCGCCACCAGCGCGACCAGCGCCGGTCCGAACGTCAGCGCCCCGGCGAGGTCCGGCCGGCCCGGCCGCGGTGAGCGCGACTCCGACAGGGACCGCGCGCCCAGCCCCGCCACCACCAGCGCGGCGGCGCCGAGGACGCCGTACGCCGTCCGCCAGTCGGGGATCGCCCCGACCAGCACCGGGCCCACGGCTATCCCGCCGCTCACGAAGGCGCCCCACACGCCGGTCGCGCGCAGCCGCCCGGCCGGGGTCGGGAAGGCGTGGACGAGCAGGCCGAGGCTGCTGGCGAGCAGCGCCGCGCTCGCCGCGCCCTGCGCGATGCGGGCCAGCGTGAACAGCCACGTCGAGGACGCGAAGGCACCCAGGACGGTGGTGACGCCGAGCGCGAGGGTGCCCGAGACGAAGAGCCGGCGGCGTCCGTAGTCGTCGGCCAGACTGCCGGCCACCAGGAGCAGGGCGGCCAGGCCGAGCGGGGTGCCGTTCAGCAGCCAGGCCTGCGCGGACAGCGGGGTGTGCAGGGCGGCGGCCGTGTCGGGAAGCGTGACCAGCGGCGCCGTGTACGTCATCAGCGCCACGGCGGTCGCGGCGCTGGTCAGCGCGAGGGTGCGGCCGGGGTGCGGGGGCGGCGAGGCCCGCTGCGCGGTGGCCGCGGTGGCCGCGGTGGTCGGGGTGGTCGGGGTGGTCGGGGTGGCGGGGAGCGTGGAGGAATCCGTGCCGGTGTCGGTCATGGCTGGCGGTCCGCTCTCGGAGTCTCGGGCTGATCTCGACAAGTGAGTGAGTTCGGTCAATGAACTGACCTGACACTCAACGTAACACCCTTGGTTCGGTGAATGAACCGTGGCTGGGAAATTGGCTACAGTGGACGGCATGGCACTGGGCAAGGACTACGCGACGCAGGAGTGCTCGATCGCCCGCGCACTGGAGGTCGTCGGCGAACGCTGGACGCTGCTGGTGATCCGCGACGCGCTCTACGGCGTCCGCCGCTACAACGACTTCCTGGTCCACCTCGGCATCCCGCGCGCCGTCCTGGCCAACCGCCTCCAGGCGCTCACCGCCGAGGGGCTCCTGGAGAAGCGCAGGTACCAGGAGTCGCCGCCCCGGGACGAGTACGTGGTCACCGACCGCGGCATCGCTCTGTGGCCCGCGCTGCGTGCCCTCGGCATCTGGGGGCGCGAGCAGCTCGGCGGCGAGCCGATGCGCACTTTCTGGCACGCCGACTGCGGCACCGAACTCACCCCGTACGGCGGCTGCCCCACCTGCGGGAGGCCCGTCGCGGTCCAGGACATCGACATGCGGCCGGGCCCCGGTCTCGACCCCGACCCCGCGGACCCGGTCAGCCGGGCGCTGCTCGGCACGCGGCGGCTGCTCCAGCCGATCGAACCGGTCGAACCGGTCGAACCGGCCTGACCGGTAGGGCCGGTCGAGGCCGGGCAGGGCTTCGCGCAACCTCCTGTATAACTGGAACGTCTGTACCACCAGGGCACAGGGACGTACGGGAGGAGGAGGCGCCGATGTCGCCGACGACGACTCGGGACGGCCGGTCAGCCCTGCGGCTGCCGCGCCCCCTGCGGCCGCTCCTCGTCCTGCTGCTGGTCCTCCTGCCCGTCGCGCTCGTCGACGTCGGCAGCCTCTCCGCCACCGTCGCGCTCGCCGCGACCGCCGCGGTCGGTTCCGCGCTCGCCGTGTGTGCCGTCATCGCCGCCCGCTGCGCGCCCGCCGTGCCGCCCACCCGGGTGCGCACGGCCATCAGGGACCGCGACCTGCGTACGGCCTTCCTGCCCCAACGCGATCCCGACGCCGCCGGCCGCCGCCGGCCCCGAGCGCCCGGGCGCGCCCTCCCGGCGACCGCCGCGTAGGGCACCGCTCCTGTAGAGGTCACCCCCTGCGCGGGGCGTGTCGTCATGCCGCCGTTCCCCCGTCATCCCGGCACGACGAGACCCCCGGAGGGCTCACCCACCCATGTCCGTTTTCGCCAGCCTGGTCGAGCATCTCGCCGACCTGCTCCAGCCCCTGTTCGGCGCTTCGGCCGCGGCCGCCGCCATCGTCCTGTTCACCGCCCTCGTACGGCTCCTCGTCCACCCGCTGTCCCGGGCCGCCGCCCGTGGGCAGAAGGCACGCACCCGACTCCAGCCGCAGCTCGCCGAACTGCGCCGCAAGCACGCCAGGAACCCCGAGAAACTCCAGCAGGCCGTACTCGAACTGCACGCCGCGGAGAAGGTGTCACCCCTGTCTGGATGCCTGCCCAGCCTGCTCCAGCTGCCCGCCTTCTTCCTGCTCTACCACCTCTTCTCCAGCTCGGCGATCGGCGGGCAGGCCAACGGGCTCCTCTCCCACCGGCTGCTGTCCGCCCCGCTCGGCGGGCGCTGGGCCGACGCGCTCGGTGACGGCGGGCCGCTCGGAGGCGCGGGGCTCGTGTACGTGGCGCTGTTCGCGGTCGTCGCCGCGGTCGCCACGTTCAGCTACCGGCTCACCCGGCGGACGATGGCCGACCGGCCGGTGCCGCCCACCGGTGACGGGCAGGCCGTGCCGGGCGTCGGCGCGATCACCAAGGCCATGCCGTTCATGTCCTTCTTCACGCTCGTCACCGTGGCCGTGGTGCCGCTGGCCGCAGCGCTGTACGTCGTCACCAGTACGGCGTGGAGCGCCGCCGAGCGGGCCGTGCTCTACCGCTGAACCACCGGAGAGCACTGGAGCCCGGCCGCCCTACGGTCCAGTACGTGAACGGGGTATTGCGGAGTGGACCCCGGCCTTGGAGGATCGACCAGTCCTCCGATGCTGTCGCGTTGCTGCCGCACCCAGGTCGCGCATCGTCGGGCGGGCTGCCCGCGATCGAGGAGTTGGGGATCATGAAGCTGTTGCGAGTCGGTACGGCGGGGTCGGAGCGGCCCGCGCTGCTCGACGCCGACGGGACCCTGCGAGACCTGTCGGGCGTAGTGCGGGACATCGACGGCGAGCTGCTCGCCGACCAGGAGGCGCTCGGCCGGATACGTTCCGCCGCCGAGGCCGGTGCGCTGCCCGCCCTGGACGGCACGGGGCTGCGCGTCGGACCGCCGGTGGGAGGCATCGGCAAGATCGTGTGCATCGGGCTGAACTACCACGACCACGCCCGCGAGACCGGGGCCGAGCCGCCCGCCGAGCCGGTCGTCTTCCTCAAGGCGCCGGACACGGTGGTCGGGCCGCACGACACGGTGCTCGTGCCGCGCGGCTCCGTCAAGACCGACTGGGAGGTGGAACTGGCGGTCGTCATCGGCCGTACGGCCCGCTACCTGGAGTCGGACGAGGAGGCACTCGCGTGCGTCGCCGGGTACGCCGTCGCGCACGACGTGTCCGAGCGGGAGTTCCAGATCGAGCGGGGCGGGACCTGGGACAAGGGCAAGAACTGCGAGACGTTCAACCCGCTGGGCCCGTGGCTGGTGACCGCCGACGAGGTACCCGACCCGCAGCGGCTGTCGCTGCGGCTGTGGGTGAACGGCGAGCTGAAGCAGGACGGGACGACCGCGGAGCAGATCTTCCCCGTGGCGGAGGTCGTGCGGTACGTCAGCCGGTTCATGGTGCTGCGCCCCGGTGACGTCATCAACACCGGGACGCCCGCGGGAGTGGCGATGGGACAGGCCGAGCCCAAGCCCTACCTCCGGGCGGGTGACGTGGTCGAGCTGGAGGTCGAGGGGCTGGGGCGGCAGCGGCAGGAGCTGAAGGACGCGTAGGCGCTCCGCCGGGCAAGGGGAGGGGCGCCGGGGGCATGCGGTTCGTTGTCGGCCGCGGGCCGGCTGTGGCTGGTCGCGCCCGCGCGGCGGAGCCGTTCGTGGCGTGGCACGGCCCCGCGCCCCTGCGGGGGCGCGCCTTCTCACGTGAGGAGTGCGGCGAGCCTGCGCCAGCCCTCCCTCGGGAGGCGGGTCATGTCGTCCTCCACCAGCTGGAGGGCGACATGGTCGGCACCGGCCTCGTGGAAGGCGTCGACGCGGGCGCGGATCGTGGACTCGTCGCCCCAGGCGAAGACCGCGTCGATGAGGCGGTCGCTGCCGCCACCGGCGACGTCGTCCTCGGTGAAGCCGAGGTTGAGGAAGTTCTTGGTGTAGTTCGGCAGCTTCAGGTACATCGCGAGGTAGGCGCGGGCCGTGGCGCGGGCGCGGGACGGGTCGGAGTCGAGGACGACCTTGAACTCCGGGGCCAGCAGCGCGCCGTCGCCGAGCCGCTCGCGGGCCTGCGCGGTGTGCTCGGGCGTGACCAGGTACGGGATGGCGCCCGCCGCCCGGTCCCGGGACAGGTCCAGCATCTTCGGGCCGAGCGCGGCCAGCACCCGGTGCCCCGACCGCATCCCGGCCCGGTCCAGCTCGTCGAGGTAGCCGACCATCGTCGAGTACGGGCGGCGGTATCCCTCCACACGCGGGCCGTGACTCACGCCGAGGCCGAGCACGAAACGGCCGGGGTGGGAGACCTCCAGCTCCGCGAAGCCCGCCGCCGCCTCGGACGCCTTGTGCTCCCAGATGCTCTGGATGCTGGTGCCGACCACGATCCGCGAGGTCGCCTCGATCAGCGGGGCGGCGTTCCCCGCCGCGCTGTTCCCGCCGAGCCATGCGGCGCCGTAACCGAGCTGCTCCAACTCGGCGGCGGACTCGGCGCGTTCGGTCGCACCCTCGGGGTCCTCGGAGCGCAGCTGGACGCTCCAGACGCCGTACCGTCCGACCGATTCCTTCAGGGAAGCCGTCGCCTCGTTCATCGGTTGAGATCCCTCCGGTGGGCACCGTGATCGTCATGCGTGTCTGCGTGCTGCCAACCACGGGTACCCACCGATGATTCCCCGGGCACACCTGTCGTCCGGGCGGCCCGGAGCCGGACGGGCTACTCGCCCAGGAACCGCTCCAGTGCCTCCACCACCAGCCGGTGGTCCTCCACCTGCGGCAGTCCGGAGACCGTCACCGCGCCGATGACGCCGACGCCGGCGACGGTGAGCGGGAAGGAGCCGCCGTGGGCCGCGTAGGTGTCGGGGTCGAGCCGCGAGGACTCCTCGAAGGTCGTGCCCTTGGCCCGGAAACGCGAACCGACCAGGTACGACGCCGAGCCGTACCGCTCCACCACGCGGCGCTTGCGGGCGATCCAGGCGTCGTTGTCCGGGGTCGAGCCGGGCAGGGCGGCGCGGAAGAGCTGCCGGCCGGCGCGGTGGATGTCGACGGCGACGGGCGCCTGACGCTCCCGGGCCAGCTCGACGAGCAGCGAGCCCAGCGCCCACGCGTCGTCGTCCGTGAACCGGCGCAGGACCAGACGGCGTTCCTGCTCCTCCAGCTCCGCCACGGTGGGCGGCGCGGGTGCGGATGCCCCGGCGCTCACAGGGTCACCACCACGGAGTCGCGGGCGGACCGGCGGGCCGCCTCCAGTACGTCCAGTGCGGCGGCCGCCTGCCGTGCGTCCACCGGGTTCGGACCGCCCTCGCGCAGTGCCTTCGCCACCGCCGCGTAGTACGCCGGGTAGTCACCCGCGACCGTCGGCCGCACCTGTCCGCCGCCGGTCAGCGGGGACTGGCCGGAGCCGACGCGGCCCCACAGCGACTCGTCCTCCTCGCCCCAGCCGGGGCCCGGGCGCTTGCCCTCGCGCAGCGCCGCCTCCTGCGGGTCGAGGCCGTGCTTGACGTACCCGGCCTGGGAGCCGAGCACCCGGAAACGGGGGCCGAGCTGGGCGGCGGTGGAGGAGACGTAGAGGTGGGAGCGGACGCCGTTCGCGTGCGTGAGCGCGAGGAACGTGTCGTCGTCCGCCTCGGCGCCCGCGCGCCGGACCACGGACTCGGCGTACACCTGCGTGACCGGGCCGAAGAGGACCAGGGCCTGGTCGACGACGTGGCTCCCGAGGTCGTACAGCAGGCCCCCGATCTCCGCCGGGTCGCCGGACTCGCGCCAGCCGCCCTTCGGCTTCGGCCGCCAGCGCTCGAACCGGGACTCGAAGCGCCACACGTCGCCTAGGGCGCCCTCGGCGAGCAGATCGCGCAGGGTGAGGAAGTCGTTGTCCCAGCGGCGGTTCTGGAAGACGGAGAGGAGCAGGCCGCGTTCCTCGGCGAGTGCCGCCAGCTCGCGGGCCTCGGCCGCCGTGCCCGCGACCGGCTTGTCCACCACGACCGGCAGACCGGCCTCCAGGGCGCGCGTCGCCAGCGGCACGTGCGTCTTGTTCGGGGAGGCGACGACGACCAGGTCCAGCTCACCGGCCCGGTCGAACAGCTCGTCGGGCGTGGCGACGGTCCGTACGTCGGGGAACTCGTCGCGGGCCTGCTGCTGCCGCTCCGGGTTCGAGGTGACGACCGTGTCCAGGGCCAGGCCCTCGGTGGCCGCGATCAGCGGGGCGTGGAAGACGGAACCCGCGAGGCCGTAGCCGACGAGGCCGACGCGCAGAGGGGGATTGCCGGGAGGAGTACCAGTCATGCGTCCTACTTTCGCAACGGTGTTGCCAAAGTGCAAGCGCCGGACACAATGGGGGTGTGAACAGGACGAACGACGAAGGCGCGGCGACCGGTGGCGGACCGGCGGCCGCTGGTCGTGAGGCGACCGGTGGCGGGGGCGCGACCGAGGGCGGCGCGGCGGCCGGTGGCGGCACGACGCCCGGTGGCGGCCAGGCGATCGGTGGTGCTGCGGGCGGCGTCAACCTGCTCGCCCTGCGCAGTCACAACACCGCCCTGGTGCTCGACCTGATGCGCACCGCCGGCGCCGAGGGCATCAGCCGGCTGGAACTGGCCGAGCGCACCGGGCTCACCCCGCAGGCGGTCAGCAAGATCACCGCTCGGCTCCGGGGCGAGGGCCTGGCCGCCGAGGCCGGACGCCGCGCGTCCACCGGCGGCAAGCCGCGCACGGTGCTGCGCCTGGTGCCCGGGGCGGGCCACGCCCTCGGCGTCCACCTGGACCGGGACGAGTTGCGGGCGGTGCTGGTCGACCTGGACGGCACCGTGGTGGCGGAGCGGCGCGCCCCGCTGGACCTCGGCGCGGGGGCGGACACCGTACTGGCGGAGGTGGCGCGGGCGGCGCGGGACCTCACGGCGGAGGGGCTGGGAGCGCCCGGCGCGGACGGCGGCCGGTGCCGTCCCGCCGCCGAGGGTGTGCGGCCGTCCGGCCCCGGCCTGGCGGCCGTGCCCACCCTCCTCGGTCTCGGCGTCGCCCTGCCCGGACCGCTCGACCACGTCCGGGGGGTGCTGCACCGCGTCACCGGCTTTCCGGAGTGGGACGGCTACCCGCTGCGGGACGCGCTGGCCCGGCGGCTGGGGGTGCCGGTCGTCGTCGACAAGGACACCAACGCGGCGGCGCTGGGTCTCGCCGTCGGCGGCGGGACCGTCGGGACGGGCGGGGGAGGCGGAACCGGCGGGCGAGGCGGGAGCGGCTCCTTCGCCTATCTGCACCTCGGTACGGGGCTCGGTGCCGGTCTCGTCTTCGGCGGCGGTGTGCACCGGGGTGTCCGGACGGGCGCCGGGGAGTTCGGGCACCAGGTCGTCCAGCTGGACGGGCCGCCCTGCACCTGCGGCGCCCGGGGCTGCATAGAGGCCCTGTGCCTCTCCGCCGTCGCCCGCGGGGACCTCGCGGAGGCGTCGCGGGTGCTCGGCACGGGCGCCGCGAACCTCGCCGGGCTGCTCGACATCGACCTGGTGCTGCTGGGCGGCCGTACCGTCGCCGCCGCGCCCGACGCCTTCGTCCACGGCGTCGGCGCGGTTCTCGACGCCCGCGCCCGGCGCGAGGGCGACCACGTCGGCGCCGTGCCGGTGCGGCTCGCGCCCGGCGGGACGCGAGCGGTCGCGGAGGGCGCCGCCCAACTGCTGCTCGCGCCGCTGTTCGGCCGGGGCGGCGCCTGAGGCGTCACGGCCGAGGCCGAGGCCGAGGCCGAGGCCGAGGCCGACACGGCCGACACGGCCGACACGGCCGACACGGCCGTCACGGCCGTCACGGCCGTCGCCCCGTCGCCCAACCTCCCCGCCGCCCCGACCGCCGGACCCGGAGGGCCGGCGTCGGCCGCGGCGGCCACCCGCCGGAGGGCCGCCGTGGCCACCCGCCGGAGGGCCGCCGTGGCCACCCGCCGAAGGGCCGTCGCGGCCACCCGGCGTCTCAGCGGCCCACCGCGCACGCGTCCTCGTTGAGCATGAACCGCGCCGGCGGCGAGGCGTCGCCGGTGTGTGCCGTCAGGTAGCCCAGCGTGACGCTCGCGCCCGGCGCGATCGTGGCGTTGTGCGGGGCGTTGACCGCCGAGACCGTGTTGCTCAGCTGGGTCAGCTCCGTGTTCCAGTCGGAGACGACGGTCTGCCCGAAGGGCAGCGTGAAGGCGAGCGTCCAGCCGCTGACCGGAGTGTCACCGGTGTTGGTGACGGTGAGGTCGACCGTCGCGCCGGTACCCCACGACGTCACCGTCCGGTCCACCCGGCAGGTCGGCTCCTCCCGGCTGAACGACATCCGGTGCAGGCCGCCCGGCAGATCGTTGACCACGTAGAACTCCCCGTCGACGGTCGCGCCGACCGACGTCACCTGGGTCGGCGTGCGGCCGATCTCGGCCTGCTCGTAGCCGCCCCGTCCGTCGGGGCGCAGCGCCCAGACGGTGGACGAGCAGTAGTCGGTGGCGATGTACACGCCGCCCACCAGATCCGCGTACTCCCGGCCCCGGTAGACGTGACCCCCGATGACCGAACAGCCGCCGGTGTACGGGGAGTAGGTGAAGACCGGCTCGGTGTACCGCGCGCCGGGCGGGCAGTCGCCGCCCTCGAACTTCTCCGGGCCCTCGTAGCAGGACCAGCCCAGGTTCAGCCCGCCCTGACCGGCGGGGAGATGGTCGATCTCCTCCCAGTGGCCCTGGCCGACGTCACCGATCCACAGCGATCCGTCGGCACGGTCGAAGGAGAAGCGCCACGGGTTGCGCAGGCCGTGCAGCCAGATCTCCGGACGGGCGCCGGCGGTGCCGACGAAGGGGTTGTCGCCGGGGACGCAGTACGCGAGAGGAGCGCAGGCCCTGCTGACGTCGATGCGCATGATCTTGCCGAGCAGGGTGTCCAGCCGCTGCCCGGAACGGAAGGGGTCCCCGGAGCCGCCGCCGTCGCCGATGCTCCAGTAGAGGTTGCCGTCGGGGCCGAAGGCGAGCTGGCCGCCGTTGTGGTTGCTGTACTCGGCGTGCGGCTGGGAGAGCAGGGGTTCGAGGCGGGACGCGTCGAGCCGGTAGCGGGCGAGGGTGACCGCGCCGTCCGGCAGGGCGGTGTACGCCAGGTACAGCTCCTGGCTCTCGGCGAAGTCGGGTGGGAGGGCGATCCCGAGCAGCCCGCGCTCGTTGCCCGACTCGTCCACGGCCGAGGTGATGTCGAGCAGTGGGGCCGACGCCAGGCCGGTGTCCGGGTGGTAGACGCGGACCCGGCCGGACTTCTCGGTGATGAGGAGCCGGTCCGTGCCGTCGTCCGGCGCGGCGAGGGCGGTAGGGCGTTTCAGCCCGGAGGCGACCTGGGTGGTGGTCGCGCTGAGCGAGGGCAGCGGCACGGGCGACGGTGCCGCCGCCGCGGCGGGCGAGGGGGTGAGGAGCGTCAGGAGCAGAGCCGGGACGGCCAAGGCGAGGCCGGCGACGAGGAGGGCCGGACGGCGCCTTCGGAAGAGGCGGTGAGCATGTATATGACAAGGCTGCATGGAAGTCCTTCGCGGTCGTGGGAGCGCTCCCGCCCCTCAGGCTGGGGTCCCGGCGCCCTACCGGCAACACGCGATCGAGCCACTTTCACACCGGCCGGCGCGAACGCGCCCCCGTCACGAACGCGCCCGCGACGCGACGCACCCCCATCGGTGACCGCCCCCGTCGTGGGCGGCCCACTCGGCGCAGACGGCCCTCGGTCGCCCCCCTCCCCCCCCGCACTCCCCGGCACTCCCCGGCACTCCCCGGCCCCCCTCGTCGCCGCCGTCTGCGACCATCCCTGCGTGGACTATCCGAACGACCAGGCCCCCGGCGCCCCCGTCCGCTCCGGGATCCCCGAGCACGGGCGCGTGCCGAAGTACTACGCCGTCAAGGCGCGGATCGACCGTCTCGTCGGCGAGTTGGGGGAGGGCAAGGCCATCCCCACGGAGCGGGACCTCTCCGAGCGGTACGAGGTCGCCCGCGAGACCGTGCGGCAGGCCCTGCGCGAACTCGTGCTGGAGGGCAAGCTGCGCCGGCAGGGGCGCGGCACGGTGGTCGCGGGGCCGAAGCTGGCGCAGCCGCTGTCCCTGGCCAGCTACACCGAGGGTGTCCGGCGCCAGGGGCGCACCCCCGGCCGTGCGCTCGTCACCCTCGACCGCTTCCCCTGCCCCGACGCGCTCGCCGCCGAGACCGGCCTCACGCGCGGCGAGCCCGTCTGGCACCTGGAGCGCGTGCTGCTCGCCGACGACGAGCGGGTCGGGCTGGAGAGCACCTACGTCGCCGTGGCCCGTCTCCCCGACCTGGACACCGCCTTCGATCCCGACTCGTCCTTCTACGCCCACCTCGCCGGGCAGGGCATCGCCTTCGGGGACGCCGACGAACGCATCGAGACCGTGCTCGCCACCCCGCGCGAGGCACTGCTCATCGGCACCCCGCCGGCCCTGCCGATGCTGCTCATCCACCGCGTCTCCCGGGACACCGAGGGCCGTCCGCTGGAGCGGGTGCGCACCCTCTACCGGGGCGACCGGTTCTCGTTCACGACGCATCTGAGGGGCTGAAAGGTCCCGGAAAGCGCCCTTTTCGCCCACTCCGCATCATCACGAAAAGATAACGGGTCTAGCCCAAACGTGATGACCAGTTCACGCTCTCGTTGTCAGCCGGATTCCTCCGGTTCCCCGATGCCAAGGAGCGTGGCGGTCGTGAAAGTGATAGTCGTCGGAGCCGGCGTGGTGGGCACCATGCACGCCTGGCACGCAGTGAACCGCGGCCACGAGGTCGTGCAGATCGAACGGGAGGCCGAGGCCCGCGGCGCCTCCCTGCGCAATTTCGGCCAGATCTGGGTCAGTGGCCGCGCCGGCGGGGAGGAGCTGGAGACCGCGCTGCGGGCCCGGGAGCTGTGGGAGGAGCTCGGCGGCCGGATCCCGGCGCTGGGCTTCCGCCCGAACGGCTCGCTGACCCCGCTCCGCGGCGACCTGGAGCGGGCCGTCGCCGAGGCGGCCGTCGCCGGCCCGGACGCCGCCGCCCGCGGCCACAAGCTCCTCACTCCCGGTGAGGCCCGGGCCCTGAACCCGGCGCTGCGGGGCGAGTTCGACGCCGCGCTGCACTGCGAGCGGGACGCCGCCGTCGAACCGCGCACCGCCCAGCTCGCGTTGCGCGCCGAGCTGCTGAAGTCCCCGCGCTACACCTTCCTGCCCGGCCGCGAGGTCCGCGACGTCGTCGGCGAACACGCCGTCCGCGACGACCACGGCGACACCCACTCCGGCGACGTCGTCGTCCTGTGCACCGGCGCCTGGCTCGGCGGCCTCGTCCGCGAGCTGGCCGGAGGGGACCTGCCGGTGCGCCGGGTCCGCCTCCAGATGATGCAGACCGACCCCCTCGGCGAACCGCTGACCACCTCGGTCGCCGACGCCGACAGCTTCCGCTACTACCCGGCGTACGCCTCACCCGCCCTGGACGAGCTGAACACCCGGCAGCCGCAGCCCGCCACGGCCGCGGACCACGCCATGCAGCTGCTGATGGTCCAGCGCGCCGACGGCGGCCTGACCATCGGCGACACCCACGAGTACGAGCACCCCTTCGCCTTCGACACCGTCGAGGACCCCTACGAGCACCTCACCGGCGTCGTCGAGTCCCTCCTCGGCCGCCCGCTGCCGAGGATCCGGCGCCGCTGGGCCGGGGTGTACGCGCAGTGCACCGACAGGAGCCGGGTCGTGCACCGGCAGCGGGTGCGCGACGGGGTCTGGCTGGTCACCGGGCCCGGCGGGCGCGGCATGACCTGCTCACCCGCGATAGCCGAGACCACCGCGAACGAACTGGACTGGTGAACCCCCTGATGACCACGACACCCCCCGGCATCCGCCTCGTCGTCCTCGACATGGCCGGCACCACCGTCGCCGACGGCGGCCTCGTCGAGCGCGCCTTCGACACCGCCGCCCGCGAGCTGGGCGTCGAGCCGGGCACCGACGACCACGCCGAGAAGCTGGACTACGTCCGCGCCACGATGGGCGAGTCCAAGATCTCCGTCTTCCGGCACCTGTTCGGCACGGAGGACCGCGCCCGGCTGGCCAACGCCGCCTTCGAGAAGGCGTACGGCGAACTCGTCGACGGCGGCCTGATCGCCCCGGTCCCCGGCGCCCGCGAGGCCGTCGAGGAGCTGACGGCCGACGGCCGCACCGTCGTCCTCACCACCGGCTTCGCCCGGGTCACCCAGGACGCCGTCCTCGGTGCGCTCGGCTGGCGCGACCTGGTGCCGCTCACCCTGTGCCCCGCCGACGCGGGCGGGCGCGGACGGCCGTACCCCGACATGGTGCTGGAGGCGTTCCTGCGCACCAAGGCCGCGGCCGACGTCCGCGAGGTCGCCGTCGTCGGCGACACCTCGTACGACGTGCTCAGCGGCGTGCGGGCGGGCGCCGGCCTGGTCGCCGGGGTGCGCACCGGCGCCCACGGCGACGACGCCTTCCGCGAGGCGGGCGCCGGTCACGTGCTGGACTCCGTCGCCGGCCTGCCCGCCCTCCTCCGGGGAGCAACCGGGCGATGAGCACCACAAGCAGCGGCATCCGCTTCGACTCGGTCACCGTCGCCTACGACGGCAACGTCGTGCTGGACGCCCTCGACCTCACCGTCGGACCGGGCGAGGTCATGGCGCTGCTCGGGCCGTCCGGATCCGGCAAGACCACCGCGCTGCGGGCGGTCGCCGGGTTCGTACGGCCCGCCTCGGGGCGGGTCTTCCTCGGCGACCGGGACGTCACCGCTCTGCCCCCGCACCGGCGCGGCATCGGCATGGTCGTCCAGCAGTACGCCCTGTTCCCGCACATGCGGGTCGAGGACAACGTCGCCTTCGGCCTCAAGGCACGCAAGGTCGCCAAGGGGGAGATCCGCACCCGCGTCGCCGAGGCGCTGGAGATGACCGGCATGGGCGCCTTCGCCCGCCGCCACCCGCGGGAGCTGTCCGGCGGCCAGCAGCAGCGCGTCGCCATCGCCCGCGCCCTCGCCGTCCGCCCGGACGTCCTCCTGCTCGACGAGCCGTTGTCCGCGCTCGACGCCCGGCTGCGCTCCGGCATGCTCGCCGAACTGGCCCGCCTGCACCGCGAGCTGCCCGGCGTGTCGATCCTCTACGTCACCCACGACCAGATCGAGGCGCTCACCCTCGCCGACCGGATCGCCGTCATGGACAAGGCCCGCCTCCAGGCCGTCGGCACCCCGCGCGAGCTGTACCGGGCGCCGGCCGACGAGTTCACCGCGTCCTTCGTCGGCAACGCGAACCTGCTGCCGGTGACGGTGGGCGCCGGCGGGGTCTCCTTCGCCGACGCCCGGATCGAGGTGCGGACGGAGGGCGTCGCCGCGGGAGCCCGGGCCACCCTGTGCGTACGCCCGCACCTCGTCGGACTCGGCGACGGCCCCAACCGGATCACCGGCACCGTCGTCGAGATCCAGTGGCGCGGCGCCAGCCACCGCCTCCACGTCGACGTCGGCGGTCACCGCGTCATGGCCGACCTGCGCGAGCTGAAGGCCCCGCCGGTGCACGGGGAGCCGGTGAGCCTGCACTTCGCCCCCGAGGACGCGGTGCTGCTGCCCGCGGGGGTGGACCGTGACTGAGACCGCGCCGCACGGACCGGCCGTCCGCGGCCGGGCGCGCCCGCCCGGCGGCAGCCGGAAGTCCGGCTCGGCCCCGCGCCCCTACCGGGCGCTCGGGTGGGCACTCCCGCCCGTCGCGCT
Organism: Streptomyces sp. NPDC051136; assembly: GCF_044455745.1. Classification (NCBI taxonomy): domain Bacteria; kingdom Bacillati; phylum Actinomycetota; class Actinomycetes; order Kitasatosporales; family Streptomycetaceae; genus Streptomyces; species Streptomyces sp. NPDC051136. Next base: position 182,781 of record NZ_JBITFE010000002.1, read on the forward strand.
GCTCGCCCTCGTCTTCCTCTACCCCCTCGCCCTGGTCGTCCGGCAGTCCTTCCGGCCGGACACCGGCGGCACCTCGATCCAGCCGTACGCCGACGTCTTCGCCTCGCACGCCTTCCGCGAGGCGCTGTGGACCACGGTGTGGCTGGCGGCGGCCGCCACCGCCGGCTGCCTCGTGCTCGGGTTCGTCCTCGCGCTGATCATCGCCTTCGTGCCCTTCCCCGGGGCGAAGGCGGTGGCCCGCTTCATCGACGTCTTCCTGTCCTTCCCGTCCTTCCTGATCACGCTCGCCCTGCTGTTCGTCTACGGCACGGCCGGTATGGCCAACGGCGCGTGGACCGAGGTCACGGGGGCGGAGGAGGGGCCGTTCCGGTTCCTCACCACGCCCTGGGGCGTGCTCCTCGCGGAGATCACGTACTTCACACCGTTCGTGATGCGCCCGCTGCTAGCCGCCTTCTCGCAGCTGGACACCGGGCAGCTGGAGGCCGCCGGTTCACTGGGCGCCCGCGCCCCGCGCATCGTCCGGCGGATCATCCTGCCCGAGGCGCTGCCCGCCCTCGCGGCCGGCGGCAGCCTGGTCCTGGTCCTGTGCCTGAACGAGTTCGGCATCGTCCTGTTCACCGGCGCCAAGGGCGTCACGACCCTGCCGACCCTCGTCTACGGCAAGGCGATCCTGGAGTCCGACTACCCGGGCGCCTGTGCGGTCGCCGTCGTCAACGTCCTGATCTCCGTGGGCCTCTACGGCCTCTACCGGGTGGTGAGCCGCCGTGCTGGTGCATAGCCGCGGAGCGAGGTGGGCCGCGTGGGCGGTCTTCCTCGTCCTCTTCCTGCCGCTGTTCGCGCTGCCGCTCCTCGTGGTCCTCGGCGCCTCCTTCGCCACCAACTGGTCCGGCGTCCTGCCCTCCGGCCTCACCACCGCCCACTACGAGGCGGCCACCCGGGGCGACGCCCTCCAGGCCCTCACCACCAGCCTGGTCACCGCCGTCACGGCAAGCCTGCTCGCCCTCACCGCCGGCACCTGGGCCGCGCTCGCGGCGGCGGCGCTGGGCAAGCGGGCCCGCAAGGTGCTCGACGCCCTGTTCGTGCTGCCGGTCGCGGTGCCCTCGGTCGTCGTCGGCCTCGCCGTCCTGGTCGCCTTCTCCCAGCCGCCGATGCTCCTCAACGGCACCCGCTGGATCGTGATCATCGCCCACTCCGTCCTGGTCACGGCCTTCGCCCACCAGTCGGTGTCGGCCGCGATCAGCCGCCTCGACCCGGCCTTCGAGCAGGCAGCCGCGTCCCTCGGCGCCTCCCCGGCGTACGTCCTGTGGCGGGTGAAGCTGCCGCTGCTGCTGCCGTCCCTCACCGCCGCCGCCGGACTCTGCTTCGCCCTGTCCATGGGCGAGCTGAGCGCCACGATGATGCTCTACCCGCCGGACTGGACCCCGCTCCCGGTCCTGATCCACGCCGCCACCGACCGCGGCGCCCTGTTCACCGGCTCCGCGATCGCCGTCGTCCTCATGGCGGCGACCCTGCTGGTGCTGCTGGCCGTCTCGAGGATCCGCACCCGCGCCTCGTACCGCTGAGCCCCCCTCACCACTTCTCCTACGCAAGGAGTCCACCTCGCCATGCCCAGGAACGCCCGCAGGCCGCTCGCCGGCCTCACCGCCCTCGCCGCCCTCACCGTCCCGCTGACCGCCTGCTCCGGCACCTCCGCCGCCTCCGGCGAGAACGTCGTCACCGTCTACAGCGCCGACGGCCTCAAGGGCGAGAACGGCGACGGCTGGTACGACCGGGTCTTCGCCGACTTCGAGAAGGAGACCGGCATCAGGGTCGAGTACGTCGAAGGCGGCTCCGGCGAGATGGTGCAGCGCGCCACCCGGGAGAAGCGCAACCCCCAGGCCGACGTGCTCGTCACCCTCCCGCCCTTCATCCAGCAGGCCGAGACCAAGGGCCTGCTCCAGAAGTACGCCCCGAAGGGCGTCGACCGGGTCAGCGGCGCCGACAAGGCCGCGAACGGCACCTGGACCGCCGTCGTCAACAACTACTTCGGCTTCGTCCACAACACGAAGGAGCTGAAGCAGGCCCCCGCCACCTGGGAGGACCTGCTCGATGCGAAGTACAAGAACAAGCTCCAGTACTCCACCCCCGGCGTCGCCGGCGACGGCACCGCCGTCCTCATCAAGGCCGTGCACGACTTCGGCGGCGAGCAGCCCGCCATGGAGTACCTGAAGAAGCTCCAGGCCAACAACGTCGGCCCGTCCGCCTCCACCGGCAAACTCGCCCCCAAGGTCGACAAGGGCGAACTCCTCGTCGCCAACGGCGACGTGCAGATGAACCACGCCCAGTCCAAGTCCATGCCGAACCTCGGCATCTGGTTCCCGGCCCGCGAGGGCGGCAGGCCCACCACCTTCGCCCTGCCCTACGCAGCCGGCCTGGTCACCGGCGCCCCGCACACCGGGAACGGGAAGAAGCTCCTCGACTACATGCTGGGTCAGAAGGCACAGCGGCAGGTCAGCGAGATCGGCGGCGGCTTCGCGGCGCGCCAGGACGTCAAGGCCACCGACGCGGAGGCCATCGCCCTCAGCGGGCTGATGGACGGTGTGGAGGTCTTCGAGCCCGACTGGGACGACGTCGAGCAGAACTTGACCTTCTACATCGACGCCTGGAAGGAGGCGACGGGCAGCTGACCGCAGCCGGGAGGCCCGACATCACGAGCGACCGGGAGCTGAGACGGACGTTCCCTCAAGATCCGGCACTGTCTAGGCTGGAGCGCACGCAGGACCGCGCAGGCAGGAGACCCGCACATGGCAGACCGCAAGCCCATCGAGTCGTGGCTCACCGACATGGACGGGGTCCTCATCCACGAAGGCGTGCCGATCCCCGGCGCCGACGCGTTCATCAAGCGGCTGCGCGAATCCGGCAAGCCCTTCCTGGTCCTCACCAACAACTCGATCTACACCCCGCGCGACCTGCACGCCCGGCTGCGCCGCATGGGCCTGGAGGTGCCGATCGAGTCCATCTGGACCTCGGCCCTGGCCACCGCCGAGTTCCTGGACGACCAGCGGCCCGGCGGCTCGGCCTACGTCATCGGCGAGGCCGGTCTGACCACGGCCCTGCACGACATCGGGTACATCCTCACCGACCACGACCCCGACTACGTGGTCCTCGGCGAGACCCGCACGTACTCCTTCGAGGCCATGACGAAGGCGGTACGCCTGATCAACGCGGGCGCCCGCTTCATCTGCACCAACCCCGACGAGACCGGCCCCTCCACCGAGGGCCCGCTCCCGGCGACCGGCGCGGTGGCCGCGCTGATCACCAAGGCGACCGGCAAGCAGCCGTACTTCGCCGGCAAGCCCAACCCGCTGATGATGCGCACGGGGCTCAACGCGATCGGCGCCCACTCGGAGTCCAGCGCGATGATCGGCGACCGCATGGACACCGACGTACTGGCCGGCATGGAGGCGGGCATGCAGACCTTCCTGGTCCTCACCGGCCTCACCCGGCCCGAGCAGGTCGAGAACTTCCCGTACCGGCCGTCCCAGGTGGTCGACTCCATCGCCGACCTCGTCGAACGGGTCTGAAACCCGGACCTCCTCCGCGTGACCCGATCGGAGTAGGTGTGCCCCCGCGCAGGATGCGGTGCGGGGGCCGACGGGGGAGCCTCCAGGTAACTGGAGGTACACGATGGGCTCACTGAAAGTCACCCTCTGTGCGGGAGCCGCGCTGGCCACGGCGCTGTGCGCACCGGCGGCCCACGCCTACGCGGAGGACGGCGGCGGCGTCTCCGTGACCCCCGTCGCGCCCGCTCCCGGCACCGACGTGACGCTGCGCGTGCCCGACTGCACCGAGAAGTCGGCGGTCGCCGTGTCCGCGGCCTTCGAGTCGGACGTCCGGCTCGGCCTGGCCGCGGGCGACGGCGTCCTGGTCGGCGCCGCCCAGGTCCGCACCACCGTGCGGGCGGGTGTGTACGCCGTGCGGGTCGACTGCGGCGAGCACGCCCGCAGGGGCACCCTCACCGTCGGGGAGGGCCGGCGCCCCGGCGCCCGGCCGTCCGCCCCCGCCTCACCCGTCGCCCCGGTCGACGCGGGCGGCGGCGGCACCGCGCGGCTCGCCGCCGCCGACAGCGGGGAGCGGGCCCGTTCCCAGGCCCCCGGCACGGCGCAGACCGTGACCGGTCTGGTGCTCGCGGGCATAGCCGCCGTCGCCGTCGCGCTGCGCGGCGTGCGCAGCCGGAGCCGCGGGACGGGATGACCATGTCCGCACAGGACGAGCACGTGCGGGGCGACCGGCCGCCGCCGCCCACGGCCACCGCCACGGCCGTGGACGAGCCGCGCGCCGCCTTCCCCGGCGGGCGTCTGGTGACCGGCATCGCCTGGGTGGTGCTGCTGCTCGGGCTGTGGCTGTGGGGCCGCGAGGCCACCGACGTGCGCGAGGGCATATCCCGGCCGGCCACCGGCGACATGGCGGCGGCCGGCCGGCCCCCCGACGTCCCCCTGCCCCCCGCGCACGCGCCCCTCGACGACGCCGGGCCGCAACGCCTCGACGTCCCCGGCCTCGGCATCGAGGCCCCGGTCGTCGCGCGCGGCCTCGACGCGAACGGCGCGATCGAACCACCGCCCTTCGACCAGCCCGGCACCGTCGGCTGGTACGCGGCCGGCGTCACCCCCGGGGCGGCCGGGACCGCCCTGCTGGTCGGGCACGTCGACACCGAGACCCGGCCCGCCGTCTTCTACCAGCTCAGCACTCTGGAGCCCGGTCAGACGATCCGGGTGGCCCGCGACGACGGCGGGGTCGCCGAGTTCACCGTCGACGACGTCCAGGTCCTCACCCGCGACGGCTTCGACGCCCAGCAGGCCTACGGACCCCGCGCCACGGGCCGTTCCGAGCTCCGCCTGATCACCTGCGGCGGCACCTTCGACCACACCACCGACAGCTACACGGCCAACGTCGTCGTCTCCGCCTACCTGACCGGGACCGGCCACTAGCGACGCCCCCGCCCCGGTATCCGGGAACCGCGTGGGTACCGGCGGCGTATGTCAGGATTGAGCCTCGCAACAGTGCACCCAGGGGGGTTGGATGTACGGCAGCAAGCCGGCCGGAAGCGCGTCCAGGAGGCGGGCCGCGTCGGCGGCGGTGCTGGGAGCGGCGGCCCTGCTGCTCGCGGGCTGCTCCTCGTCCGGTGACGGTGACGAGGGCAAGGGGCCGGGCGCCGGGATCACGCAGCAGCCCAAGGAGGCCGACCCGTTCTGGGTCAACCCCGACGGCACCGCGGCCCGGCAGGTGACCGCCCTGACCGAGTCGGGCGAGAAGGACCGGGCCGACCAGATCCGCAAGATCGCCCAGCAGCCGACCGGCGAGTGGATCAGCCCGGAGAACCCCGAGGAGCAGGCCCGCGGCTTCACCGAGGCCGCCGACGAGGCCGGCCGCACCGCGCTGCTCGTCCTCTACAACATCCCGCACCGCGACTGCGGCCAGTACTCGGGCGGCGGCGCCGCCGACGGCGACGCCTACCGCGCCTTCGTCGACGACGTGGCCGAGGGCATCGGCGACCGGGCCGCCGTCGTGGTCCTGGAACCGGACGCGGTGCTCCACCTCGTGGACGGCTGCACCCCGCAGGAGTTCCACGAGGAGCGCTACGACCTCCTCAAGGGCGCGATCGAGAAGCTCACCGCCCTGAAGAACACCTGGGTGTACCTGGACGCGGGCAACGCCGGCTGGGGACACCCCGACCAGATCTTCGACCCCCTGAAGCGGGCCGGCGTCGACCGGGCCGACGGTTTCGCGGTGAACGTCTCGAACTTCTACGGCACCGAGGAATCCGTCGCCTACGGCAAGCAGCTCTCCGCCAAGGTGGGCGGCAAGCACTTCGTCATCGACACCAGCCGCAACGGCAACGGCCCCTACACGGAGGGCGCCCCGGACGAGCGCTGGTGCAACCCTCCGGGCCGGGCCCTCGGCGAGACCCCGACGACGAGGACCGCCGACCCCCTCGTGGACGCCTACCTGTGGGTCAAGCGCCCCGGGGAGTCCGACGGCGAGTGCAAGGGCGGCCCGAAGGCGGGGGACTGGTACCCCGAGTACGCCCTGGAACTGGCCGAGAGCACCGGATGACCCCGGGTCCCCGCGCCCCAAAGGGGCGCGGGGAACTGCGCGACCAGCCACGATGGACCCGCAGGTGAACGACGGCCGAGCCGCGCAGCGCTACGGAACCCGCACCCACTCCGCCTTGCTCGGCGTCCCCTCCCCGTCCGTCACGAACATCATGTACCACCCCGAAGGAACCACGTTCCTGTTGCTCGGCACCGTCACCGTCAGCTTGTCCCCGTCCGTCGTGAAGTCCAGTGCGACGGACCGCTGGTCCACGTCCGTGACGTGCGTCGACGCGCTCGGCCGGATCAGCCGCACCTTCTTGACCGCGGACGCCGTCCGCGAGGTGAACGTCCCGGACCCGCCGCGCTCGATGGTCTGCGGCCCGCCCGCCAGGTCGGGCCGCGAATCGCGGTACAGGTACGGCGGCGTGTAGATCTCGATGCGCTGCTCGAACGTGCCCGGCTTGGTGTTGGCCTTGTCGGCGTACAGCGAGTCCGAGCCGAAGAACATCAGCCGCCCGTCGGGCAGCAGGATCGAACCGGAGTGGTAGTTGCGGCCCACCAGCGGATCGGCGACCCGCTCGAACGCGTTCGTGTCCGGGTGGTAGAGCCGCGCCTGAAGGATGTCGGAGTCGCCGCGCCCCCGGTAGTCCTCCGAACCGCCGGAGACCAGCACGCTGTCGTCGGGCAGGACCGAGGCCTGCGGATAGCGCGTGCCCTTCTCCAGTGACGGCCCGTCCGTGAACGACGGGTCGTCCGCCTTGAGGTCCACGATCCGGGTCTTCTCGCTGGACAGCTTGGACTCGCCGACCCCGCCGCCGCCGATCACCATGTACTTCTCGTCCTGCGCCGGGGGCAGCAGCACCGTGTTCGCCGTCTCCAGCATGTTCTTGTCGCTCATGCCGGGGATCTTGGTGAACTTGTTGGTCTCCACGTCCCAGACGCCCGGGTCGCGGCCCACGTCGTCGGGGCCGTAACCGGCGTTCGCGCCCGAGTAGAAGACCTTGCCGTTCTGCATCAGGAACAGCGCCGGGTAGGTGGGGAACTGACGGACCTTGTCGGTGTAGGCCCATTTCTTGGTGGCCGGGTCGTAGACCTCGTTCTTGCCGGGCACCAGCTGGCCTATGTCGTCGAGGCCGGAGACGCTGAGGATCTTTCCGTCGCTCAGGGTGGTGAGCGTCGGGTACCAGCGGGCCTCGTGCATCGGGTCGACCTTGATGTACTTCTCGGCGACCGGGTCGAACTCGAAGGCGTCCCGGATGCCCTGGAAGTCCTTCTTGTCGAGGGCGAGCTTCTGCGCGATGCCGTACGTGTTGCGGGTGTCGGCGCCGGACAGGCCCTGGATGCGGTAGTTGTCCTCGGTGCCGGTCTCGTACTCGCTGCCGCTCTTCTGCGCCTCGACGTAGATCCGGCCGAGGCCCGGGTCGTTGCGCAGGAACTCGCCGGTCGTCTTGTCGAAGACCTTCTCGGCGCGCGGCACCAGGACCGGGTCCTTGGAGACGAAGGTCTTGCCGTTCTCCCTGCCGGTGAACCTGGTGCCGGCCGGGAGGGTGATCGGCTCGTCCGGGTTCTCGTTGTGGACGACCATCAGGCCGCCCGCCTTGGTGACGTCGCCCTTGAGCTTCTCGTACCGCTTGGTGCCGCCCGCGATCAGCAGGTTGCCGTTGGCGAGCTGCGTGTGTCCGGTGCAGAACAGGTCGGTGGGCGTCGGCACCTTCTTGACGGTGCCCTTGACGGGGTCCCAGATCCGGGTGTCGTACTGCTTGTCGTCGGAGTTGTCCTGGTTGTTGCCGGACCCGGCGACCATCAGCACCTTGCCGGTGCGCAGCAGCGCCGCGTGGATGGTGTTCTGCCGGTACTCCTCGGGGAAGTCGACGATCTCCCACTTGCCGTTGGCGGCCTTGTACTCCGGCTGATTGATCTTGTACTGGTGGTATTTCCCGGTTCCGAAGCGGTAGAGCCACGGCCCGTTCATCCCGGCCAGCGCGACTACCACCGCCGTACCTATCGCGAAGCGACGGGCGCGGCGGCGGCCGGCACGGTCTTTCATTCCTTACGTCCCCCAAGTCCACCAAGGGCGATCTGCATGGTCTGGTCGTCGCCCCCGTCGAGGGGGGCCGCCCGGTCGGGCGTCTGCCGCGGTGCGCGCGCCGCGTGCCGTCCGTGCGACTGCTGCGGCGGGATTCGCGGTGCGGACTCCGCCGCCGCGGCCGGCGGCTGCTTCTTCTTCGCCTTCCGCAGTTCGTGGCGCCAGGCGAACATCGGCGACGCGGTGATCAGCAGCGCGAAGGTCGCCCAGATGATCATCGCGGGGTGCGCGTGGCCGAGGACGAGGCCCGCGGCGATCGAACCGGCGAAGACCACGATGAAGTACCAGTGGTACCGGAAGGTGCCGAACAGGGTGTCCGGGCTGGCCGAGTCGCCCTTCGGGGTCACCACGAACTTGCTCTTGCGGCGCAGCGCGGAGTCGATGAGCGCCTTCGCGTACAGCGGCGCCGACAGTGCCGACATGATCATGCCGGCCACGCCGCCGGAGCCCTCGGGCTCGTGCGGGGAGACGTTGTGGCGGCGGTTCCAGACGTACAGGCCGATCTGCAGCGCGGAGGCGTTGCCGTAGAGCATCAGCCAGACCGCCGGGTCGATGTTGACGCCGGAGGCGCCCAGGCCCAGGAACAGGCAGCAGCTCAGCGCCGCCAGGATCCAGTTCAGGGCCGACATCGGATAGAAGATGATCATCATCGTGTAGTTGAAGAGCTTGCTCGGCGGGAGCGAGTACCAGCCCTTCCAGTACTGCTTGAGGATCGTCTCGTACGTCCCCCGCGACCAGCGCATCTGCTGGGTGAAGAAGTCCGTCCAGGCGTTCGGGCCCTCGCCCACCGCGAGCACGTCCGGGGTGTACACCGAGCGCCACTTGCGGCCCGTGACCGGGTTCCGGTGGCGGTGCATCTCGAACCCGGTCGCCATGTCCTCGGTGATCGAGTCGTACAGGCCGCCGATCTGCTTGAGCGCCCTGATGCGCACCGCGTTGGAGGTGCCCACGAACATCGGCCCGCCGTAGCGGTTGCCGGCGCGCTGGATCAGCGCGTGGAAGAGGAACTGCTGCGACTCGGCGGCCTTGGTGATCGGGTTGTCGTAGTTGCCGTAGACCTGCGGGCCGATGACGAAGCCGACGTCCGGGTCGCGGAAGAAGCCGAGCATCCGCTCCAGGTAGTTGGGCAGCGGCACGTGGTCGGTGTCGACGGAGGCGAAGAAGTCGTAGTCGTCGCCGTGCGCCTCCAGCCAGGCGTTGTAGTTGCCGTGCTTGGTCCTGGCGCGGTGCGGGCCCTTCTTGCGGTTCCACTTGGCGACGCCCTTGCGGGAGAAGTGGTGCACGCCCAGGCGCGCGCAGACCTCCTTCACCTCCGGGTCGTCGCCCTCGTCGAGGAGCCAGACGTGCATCAGGCCGCGGTGGCGGATCCTGACGGCCGCCTCCAGGGTCTTCGTCACCATCTCCAGCGGTTCCTTGCCGGGCACGAAGGAGGTGAGGAAGGCGACCCGGGTGCCGGTCTCGGGCACCACCGGCACCGGGTCGCGGGCGACCAGGGTGGCGTGCGCGTTCGACAGCACGTTCAGGCAGCGGAACAGCTCGATCAGGCCGATCGCGACGAGCATCACGATGTCGAGCGCGGGCAGCCAGGAGAAGGCGGGGTAGTCCCGCTCCGTCCAGTGCTCGGGCTGGAGCAGCCAGACCAGCAGCACCACCGACAGCAGCGGAGCGGCGGCCAGCATCAGGGCGACCCGGACGCGGTGCGGCTCCTGCGAGATCAGCGAGCGGTACCGCACCCGGTACGGCTGGTCCGGGTCGGGCTGGGTGAGGGGGCCCGCGAGGCGGCTGTAGTGCTCGTAGTCGTACTTCGGCAGCGTCTTCTTTATCCGGCGGAACGAAGCGGTGTTCCAGTTCCGGTGCCCGGGTATCCGGAGCTGCGTGGTCTGGGAAGGGTCGTGGTCCTGCCCGGCGCCCGTCGGCGTCATGAGTCATCCCCCCACACGCTGGTCATGCGTGTTTCGTTGTTTCCCTACGCCTGTTCCGGTCCCCCTCGTCGACCATCACGGACGTCGCAGTGGTGGGTCACGGTCACCACGGCATCCACACCCTATAGACATGGAATGGCGGCTACCGGTTGCATGGTGCCCCCTCGGCACCACCCGGGCACCCGGCTCCCGGCCGGACCAGGGTTCTACGGCGTTCGTCATGATCGCAAGGCGCTCGGGTGCCGCACACGCCGAAGGCCCCTCGTGTGATACGAGGGGCCTTCGACCGTCTGTGCGCCGCCAGGGACTCGAACCCCGGACCCGCTGATTAAGAGTCAGCTGCTCTAACCAACTGAGCTAGCGGCGCCTGCTGACCTGCAGAACTCTACCCGATGCCGGACGGTGCTCCGGACCACCGGCCGGCGCCCCCGCTGAGCGGACATTTCGGGCGGGTACATCATTCGGACCGTCAACATGCGAGTGATGCCGACAGTTGTGAGACTGGCGGACATGTACCGAAGTGCGCCACCGCGGACTTTTCCACCGGGAGTGTGAGGGGAATCGCATGGAGGCTCCCGTATTCGAGGAGATCGAGCCCGCGGGCGACTGCGACTGCGCGGGCTGCCGTGACCCGCGGCGCGGTCTGGCGCCGTCCCCGGCAGGCCGCGGGCTCACCCGTCCGGCGGCGTACCGCGCCCTGGTCGTGGCCACCGCCACCGCGTCGGCGACCGCCGTGTCCGCCCTGGGCGCGGGGCCGGCCGCGGCGCTCCCCGCGGCGGCCCACGCGCCGCTCCGGCCGGGCCTCCCCGCGGCCGACGAGCCCGGCACGCCGCAGGGCCCCCGGGCTCCGCTGCACGGCGCGACCGGCCGGCCCGCGGCGCCCCCGGCCGGGGCCGAGCTGGCCGGCATCACCCGTACGGAGATCATCGACCGGGCCAAGACCTGGGTGTCCGCGAAGGTGCCGTACAGCATGACCGCCTACTGGTCCGACGGTTACCGGCAGGACTGCTCGGGCTATGTGTCGATGGCCTGGAAGCTGCCCGCCAACGAATGGACCGGAAGCCTCGGCACCGTCGCCGACCGGATCACCAAGGAGGAGCTCCAGCCCGGGGACATCCTGCTGTTCCATAACGCCTCCGACCCCGAGAGCGGCTCCCACGTGGTGATCTTCGGCGGCTGGACGGACGGCACGCACACCGGTTACACGGCCTACGAACAGACCCCGCCGCACACCCGCAAACTCGACACCCCGTACGCCTACTGGAGCAACTCCGCCAAGTACCTCCCGTACCGCTACAAGGGGGTCACGGAGAGCCAGGCGGACCAGAGCGGCAAGGCGGGCACCGCGGACGTGCCGCCCCCGGCCGCGGGCCCCGCCTCGCACGGGGTGGCGGGATATCCCGGACGGGCGATGTTCGGGCCGGGCGCCGACAACCCGCACGTCACCCGGCTCGGCAGGCAGCTGGTGGCCAAGGGGTTCGGCGCGCACTACACGCGGGGGCCAGGACCGCGCTGGAGCGAGGCGGACCGGCGGGGCGTCCAGGCCTTCCAGCGCGCGCAGGGCTGGCGCGGCGGGGCGGCGGACGGCCACCCGGGCCCGGAGACCTGGCGGCGGCTCTTCTCGTGACCGCGGCCCGCAGGTGATCACCCGTTCATGACGCGTCTGGCGCGGAGGCTGGAGCAGGCATGAGTACGAACACGACGTCTTCCACCCCTTCTTCCACACCTTCCTCCCTCACCACCCCTTCCTCCCTCACCTCTCCTACGTCCCTGACCTCTCCTACGTCCCTCACCTCCACGGAGGTGTCGGCGGAGTCGTGCACGGACGTGTCACCGGCTTCGTCCGCCGCGGTCCCGGTGGCCCCGCCCGCGACGGCGTCCCCGGTGGGCTTCCGGGGTCCGGGGGCGGTGCCCGGCTCCGGAGGGCCCGTGGCGGCGCCGGCCGGCCCGCGGTCCGGCCGGCTCATCCACAACGAGGCCACCACTGAGATCCCCGTCCACCTGCTCTTCCGCGACGACCCCGCCCCGGCGCCGGTACCGCTGCGGCCCGCGGTCGTCACGCGGCGGCAGGGCCCCGGGGAGGCGCCCGGGGCGGAGCGGCCGCGGACCCGGCGTCCGGTGAACGCCAGGCCGCGCCCGGTGCCGTCGGTCGACCCGGAGCTGACGGAACGTCCGGCGCGGGTGCTGCCCGGGACGGCGGGGGTGGCCGCGGGCCTGTGCGGGGTGGCCGGGTGCGCGGCCACCTCCTGGTGGGCCGGTCTCGTACCGCCGCTCGCGGCCGAGGCGCTCGCGCTGCCCGCGCACGCGGGCGCCGGGCTCGGACCCGCCCAGTGGGCGGCGTACGCGGCCGCCGGGGCGCTGGGGATGTTCGGGTTCGGCGGCCTCGCCCGGGGCCGGACCGGACGGGCCTGGGTGCTCGGGCTGTTCGGCCGCTACCGGGGGACGGTGCGCCGCACCGGCCTGATGTGGGTCAACCCGCTGCTGCTGCGCCGCCGGGTGGACGTGCGGCTGCGGCACTGGCGCAGCGAGCCGATGCCCGCGGCCGACGGCAACGGGGTGGCGCTGCGCGCGGTGACGCTGGTGGTGTGGCGGGTGCGGGACACCGTGAAGGCCACGCTGGGTGTCGAGGACCACGAGACGTATCTGCGCGAGTGCGTCGAGGCGGCGCTGGCCCGGGTCCCGGTGGAGCCGCTGGGCACGGTGCGCAGCTCGGCGGACGTGGCCGGCGACACCCTGACCCGGCTGGTGGCGGCGGACGCGGCGCCGGTCGGCCTCGAGGTGTTCTCGGTGCGGCCGGTCCGGGTGGAGTACGCCCCCGAGGTCGCCGCCGTGATGCACCGGCGCCGGATCGCGGCGCTGGACGCGGCACAGCGGGCGAGTGTGCTCACCTCGGTGGTGGACTCGGTGGAGGACACGGTGACCCGGCTGACCATGCGCGGGCTGGTCGAACTGGACGACTACGAACGCAAGGTGCTGGTGAAGGACCTGACGGTGGCGTTCTGCGCGGGGCGGGGGGACGCGGGGGCCTGACCGGTCCCGGCGCGGGCGGGCGGCGCGACCGGCGCCTCACTCCGCCTTTGGTATGGACATGTTCAACTAACGGCAATAATCTGAACTTGGTCTAGACCTGCACGGCTCACTGAACTTCCCCACACGGCACAGGGAGCAGCAGCATGCGCACAAGGAGCAAGTTCTACGCCGCCGCGCTGGGCATGGCGACGACCGGAGCCCTCGTGCTCTCGTCCGGCGGTGCCAGCGGCCACGGCTACACCGACCTGCCCGTCAGCCGGCAGAAGGTGTGCCAGAACGGCACCGTCACCGGATGCGGATCCATCCAGTGGGAGCCGCAGAGCGTCGAGGGACCCAAGGGCTTCCCGGCCTCCGGGCCGGCCGACGGGAGCATCTGTTCCGCGGGCCACGGCACGTTCGCCGCGCTCGACAGCCCCAAGCAGCCCAACGGCCAGGCGTGGCCGACCACCCGGGTGAACGGCGGGCAGAGCTACACCTTCCGCTGGCAGTTCACCGCCCGGCACGCCACGACCGACTTCAAGTACTACGTCACCAAGGCGGGCTGGAACCAGAACCACAACCTGGCCCGGTCCGACCTCAACCTCACGCCGTTCTTCACGGTGCCCTACGGCGGCAAGCAGCCCCCGGCCACGCTCTCCCACAGCGGCACGCTGCCGTCCGGGCTGAGCGGTCACCACGTCATCGTCGCGGTGTGGACGGTCGCCGACACGGCCAACGCGTTCTACGCGTGCTCGGACGTCACCTTCTGAGCGCCTGCGAACGGAGGGCGGCACGGAGAACGGAGAAGGCCCCCCTCGCCGGAGCGAGGGGGACCTTCCGTGGTGCGCCGCCAGGGACTCGAACCCCGGACCCGCTGATTAAGAGTCAGCTGCTCTAACCAACTGAGCTAGCGGCGCATGACTCCCGCCGTCCGCTTTCCGCGGTCGGCGACGACGAAAATACTACCCGGTCCCGGGCAGTGCTTTCGACCAGCTCCGGACCGGCCGCCCGGCACGCCTCAGATCGCCAGGGACAGCAGGACCGGTGCCGCGCCGCGGTTCAGCTCGTCGGCGGCCCGGCGCAGCCGGTGCGCGTGCTCGACCGGGAGCGACAGGGCCAGGCAGCCCACGGCCGAACCCGCCGTGATCGGGACGGCCGCGCAGACCGTGCCCACCGCGTACTCCTGGAGGTCGAGGACGGGCACGGTGGCCGGCTGGGACTCCAGCCGGGACAGCAGCAGCCGGTCGCTCGTGATGGTGCGCGAGGTCAGGCGGGCCATCTTGTGCCGGGACAGGTGGTCGCGGCGGCCGGCGTGGTCCAGCTGGGTCAGCAGGGACTTGCCCACGGCGGTGGCGTGCGCCGAGACCCGGAAGTCCACCCACTCGTTCACCCTGGGCGTCGCCGGGCTGTCGGCGTACTGGGTGACGCTGACCTCGCCGTCGACGTACCGGCTGATGTAGACGGCGGCACCCACCGAGTCGCGCAGCCGGTCCAGGGTGCGCTGGAGCTTGTCGCGCAGGGCCTGCTCGCGGCCCTGGGCCGAGCCGAGGCGGGCCAGGGCCTCCCCGGTCACGTACGTGCCGTCGGCGGTCTGCTCGACGTAGCCCTCGCGGCGCAGCATGCGCAGGAGCGGGGTCAGTCGCTCCCGGTTGAGGCCGCTCCGGCGGGCGATCTCGGTGTCGGTGACACCGGAGGTGTGCCGCGTCATCGTCTCCAGGACGCGCAGGGCGTCCTGGGCCGAGTGGTGCGGCGCGGTCGGCCTGTGCTGCAGCGCCACGGTGGTCTCCCCCTGCGCTCGCGGGTGCATCCCTGCCTGCACGATACCGGCCAAGAGGCTTCCCGTGAGGGGGTGTTGGCCGATTTTCGGGGCTCCCATCTGCGACGCAGGCCCGGCGGCACATGCCAGAGGAATGCCCCAACGTCCCGACCTCGGACGTTGGGGCGTTCACGGCGTGTGTTCACAGGACCGCGCTGAGGAACTCCCGCGTGCGGTCGTGCTCCGGCTCGCTGAAGATCTTCTCGGGCGGACCGGCCTCGATGACCCGGCCCGAGTCGAACATCAGGACCTGGTCCGAGATGTCCCGGGCGAAGTTCATCTCGTGGGTCACGCAGAGCATGGTGATGTCCGTGCTGCGGGCGATGTCCCGCAGCAGGTCCAGGACGCCCGCGACCAGCTCCGGGTCGAGCGCCGAGGTCACCTCGTCGAGCAGCAGCACCTTCGGGCGCATCGCCAGCGCCCGGGCGATCGCCACCCGCTGCTGCTGGCCGCCGGAGAGCTGGGCCGGGCGGGCGTCGCACTTGTCGGCCAGGCCCACCATGTCGAGCAGTCCCTTGGCCCGCTCCACCGCCTCGTCCTTGGACATCCCGAGCACCGTGACCGGCGCCTCGGTGATGTTGCGCAGGACGCTCATGTTCGGGAACAGGTTGAACTGCTGGAACACCATCCCGATCTGCTTGCGGACCTCGCGCCGTTCCTTCTCGGTCGCCGGGAAGAGCTTCTGCCCGTCCACGGTGATCGTGCCCTCGTCGGGCTTGAGGAGCGTCATCAGCAGCCGCAGGATCGTCGTCTTGCCCGAACCGGACGGGCCGATGAGGGTGACGTGCTTGCCCGCGTCGACGGTGAAGTCCAGGTGGTCGAGGACGGTGTTGTCCCCGAACCGCTTGGTGACCTGCTCCAGGCGTATCAGCTCGCCGGAGTCGCGCTCGGGGCTCTTCTCGGGATGGGGGAGAGTGTCAGTGGGCAAGGCGTCGCTCCAGGGCTCGCAGGGCAAGGGAGGCCAGGTAGGAGATGATGATGAAGGCCACACCGATCACCGTCAGGGGCTCGGTGAACTGGAAGTTCTGCTGCGAGAACAGCCGGGCCTCGCCGAGCATCTCCAGCACCGTGATCGCCATCAGCAGCGGCGTGTCCTTCAGCATGGAGATCACGTAGTTGCCGAGGGCGGGCACCACCCGGCGGATGGCCTGCGGCAGGACGACCGCCGTCCAGGTCCGCCGCAGCGGCAGGTTCAGCGCCGTCGCGGCCTCCCACTGGCCGGCCGGCACCGCCTCGATGCCGGCCCGGTAGACCTGCATCGTGTACGTCGAGTAGTGCAGGCCGATGGCGACCACACCGGTGGTGAGAGCCGAGAACGTGATGTCCCACTCGGGCAGCACGTAGAAGAGGAAGAACAGCTGCACCAGCAGCGGGGTGTTCCGGATGAACTCGGTGACCACACCGACCGGCCAGGTCACCCAGCGGCTCGGCACCCGCATCAGCAGCGCCCATACCAGGCCGAGGCCGAAGGAGACCAGCGAGCCGAGGACGAGGATCTGCAGGGTGACCAGAAGGCCGTCCCAGAAGTGCGGCATGAAGTCGGAGACCGCGCTCCAGTCCCATTTCACGCCACACCACTTCCCTCGGGCACCCGCACGGCCGCCGTCTTCTTCTGCGGCGCCTTACCGACGCCCGCCTTCAGCTTCTTCTCCAGGCCGCGCATCACCCGGGTGAGCAGGAACGCGATCACGAAGTAGATCAGCAGGATGTACGTGTAGATCTCCGCGCTCTCCTGCAGCGCCAGGCGCACCAGGTTGCCGCTGAAGGCCAGGTCACCCATGCCCATGATCGACACCAGGGCGGTGCCCTTGAGCAGTTCGATGAGCAGGTTGGAGAAGGGCGGGATCATCTCCGGCACCGCCTGCGGCAGCAGGATCAGCCTCATCCGCTGCCAGGGCGTGAAGCTGAGCGCGATGCCGCCCTCCTTCTGCGCCGGGTCGACCGCGCCGAGCGCGCCGCGCACGATCTCGGAGCCGTACGCCCCGTAGGTCAGGCCGAGGGCCAGCGTGCCCGCCCACATCGGCACCAGCTGCCAGCCGAAGGCCGGGGGCAGCACGAAGAAGACCCAGAAGATCATCACCAGCGCGGAGGTCCCGCGGAACACCTCGGTGTAGAAGCCCGCGAGGAAGCGGACGATCCACAGCCGGTGGGTGCGCGCGATGCCGACCACGAAGGAGACGGCCGCCGCCAGCAGCGAGCTGAAGAAGAGCAGCTGGACGGTGACCCAGACACCCTTGAGTACGAGTTCCCACAGTCCCGAGGTCATCCGCCGCAGAGCTCCTTCGCGGTCAGATCGGTCATCTCGTTCTGCGTGAAACCGAAGGGCTTGAGGATGCGCAGCAGTTCGCCGCTCTTCTTGAGCTTCTGCAGCTCGACGTTGAACGCGTCCCGCAGGTTGGTCTCGTCCGGGCGGAAGGCGAAACCGCCGCCGTCGACGTGCGGCTTGCCGTCGACGAGCGGGGCGAACGCCTCGGTCGCCTCGGCCTTGCTGGACTTCTTGACCACTTCACGGACCGTCAGGGCGGTGCCCGCGAAGACGTCCACGCGCCCGGCCTCGACGGCGTTGAGACCGGCCACCTGGTCGGGGACGATCAGGATGTCGCTCTCCTTGTACCCGTGCTCCACCGCATAGGCGATCTCGGCGTACCCGGTGCCGGTGGCGAACTTGGCCTTCTTCTCGACGACGTCCCGGTAGTTGCGCAGTCCCAGCGGGTTGCCCTTGCGCACGATGTACGCGTCGAGCATCTGGTAGTCCGGGTCGGAGAAGATGACCTGCTCGCAGCGGTCGGCGTTGATGTACATCCCGGCCGCCACGACGTCGAACTGCTGGGACGCCAGGCCCGGGATGAGGGAGCCGAACTCCGTCGGCACGGGCTGCACCCGGTCCACACCGAGCCGCTTGAAGATCACCTTCGCCAGCTCGGGCGCCTCGCCGGTCAGCTCGCCGTTCCTGTCGATGTACCCGAAGGGGACCTCGCCCGCGATGCCGAGCCGGGCCACACCCTGAGCCCGCAGCCGGCCGAGCAGGTCGCCCCCCTTCACGTCGGACGCGGTGGCCACCCGCGAGCAGCCGGCCGCTCCCAGTGCGCCGAGCGCCGCGACCCCCGCGAGCAGCGACCGGCGAGTGGGCCCGGCTGTTCTGGGCCTTTGGTCGGATATACCCCATGGAGGGGTTCTGTGTGGTGGAGCCATGGGCGCGCAGCTACCCGAAGCCGGGCAGGTTATGCCGATCTTTTTCGGTCCGATACCTCGGTCCGGCACCCTTGACCGCGGGGCCGCGGGGCACTGCCATGGAGGCATGGCTGATCGCTACATCGAAGTCTCGCTGGTCAAGCGTGGAATCACCTGCACGGCCCAACTGCTCGACGACCGGGCCCCGATCACCTGCGCGGCCGTCTGGGACGCGCTCCCCCTCGGCAGCGACGTGTATCACGCCAAATACGCGCGCAACGAGATCTACGCCCTTTTCCCGCCCTTCGCGGCATCCGAGCCACCACTGGAGAACCCGACGGTGACGCCCATCCCGGGCGACCTGTGTTATTTCGCCTTCGCGGGAGCCGAGTTGGGCACGAAGGCGTACGGCTACGACCGCGAGGTCCGGCCCGGCACCACCCTCGTCGACCTCGCCCTCTTCTACGAGCGCAACAACCTGCTCCTCAACGGCGACGTCGGCTGGGTCCCCGGCACCGTCTGGGGGCGCATCACCGAGGGCCTCGACGCCATGGCCGAGGCCTGCAACGACCTGTGGCGCACGGGCGCGGCGGGGGAGACGCTCAGCTTCCGCCGGGCTTCGTAGCTGCGGGTGCCCATCCGCCAGCTGCGGGCAGTCGTGCCTCCCCCAGTGCCTGAACGCCCTGGGAGGTACGCCCAGGGCGGCACGGGTGGGCGCTGGGGGTGTCCCTGCTGGGGGAGGCGCCCCGCAGCGCCGGGTCACGCGCCCCACCCGCGCCCACCTCCACGCCGGTGACTAGCCGGCCGACGTACCCGCTTCGTACAGCGCATGCGCCGCCCGCAGCACCAGGTCGTCCCGGTGCCGCGCCGCGACGATCTGCACCCCGACGGGCAACCCGTCCCCATCGCTCCCCGCCGGCACGGTGGCCGCCGGCTGCTGCGTCAGGTTGAACGGATAGGTGAACGGCGTCCACCCCGTCCACCGC
Source organism: Streptomyces sp. NPDC051136 (assembly GCF_044455745.1). Classification (NCBI taxonomy): domain Bacteria; kingdom Bacillati; phylum Actinomycetota; class Actinomycetes; order Kitasatosporales; family Streptomycetaceae; genus Streptomyces; species Streptomyces sp. NPDC051136. The sequence goes on from NZ_JBITFE010000002.1 coordinate 201,845, forward strand.
TGGTACCCCGCCCCCTTCGGCACCTCCACCCCCGCCTCGAACGCCGTGATCGGCAGCGTCGGCGTCACCAGCAGGTCGTACTCCTCGTGGAAGCGGCCCATCCGCCGCCCCAGCTCCATCCGCACGTCCACCGCCGCCAGGTACTCCAGCGCCGAGTACCGCGCCCCGGCCCCGACGATCTCCCGCAGCCCCGGATCGAGCAGCTCCCGCTGTCCCGCCCGCAGGTGCTGCACCACCCGCGCCGCCCCGCTGAACCACAGGGTGTGGAAGGCGTCCACCGGATCCGTGAAATCGGGATCGGCCTCCGTCACGTACGCGCCGAGGCCCGCCAGCCGCTCCACCGCCCGCCGCACCGCCCCCGCCACCGCCGGACGCACCGCCACCTGCCCGCCCAGCGAGGGCGAGTACGCCACCCGCAGCCCCCGCACCCCGCCCGGCAGCGCCTTGGTGAACGACCCGGACGCCGGGCCCAGCGCCGACCAGTCGCGGGCGTCCGGGGTGCCGATGACGTCCAGCATCAGCGCGGCGTCCGCCGCGTCCCGGGTGATCGGACCGACGTGCGCCAGGGTGCCGAACGCGCTCGCCGGGTACAGCGGCACCCGCCCGTACGTCGGTTTCAGGCCGAAGACGCCGCAGAACGACGCCGGGATGCGCACGCTGCCACCGCCGTCGGTGCCGAGCGCCAGCGGCCCTGCCCCGAGCGCCACGGCCGCCGCCGCGCCCCCGCTGGAACCGCCCGCCGTACGGGACGGGTCGTGCGGGTTGCGGGTCACGCCGGACAGGGGCGAGTCGGTCACGCCCTTCCAGCCGTACTCGGGCGTCGTGGTCTTGCCGACGAAGACCGCGCCGTGCTCCCGCAGCCGCGCCACGGACGGCGCGTCCTCGTCCCAGGGGCCGTCCGGCGAGACGGCCCGCGAGCCGCGCAGGGTCGGCTCGCCGCGGGTCAGCAGGATGTCCTTCACCGTGACCGGCACCCCGTCGAGCCGCCCGCACGGCTCCCCGCGGCGCCACCGCTCCTCGGACCGCCGGGCCTGCTCCAGCGCCCCCTCACCGGTCAGCCGGACGAAGGCGTTCACCTCCGGCTGGATCCGCTCGGCCCGTTCCAGGACCGCCCGGGTGGCGTCCACGGGGCTGAACGCGCCCTCGCGGTAGCCCTCGACGAGCCGTACGGCGGTCAGTTCGGTGAGGTCGGTCATGCAGCACCCTCCCGCGGGTCTGGGACGTCCGCCCCGGCGGCGACGTCAGTGTCCGGGCACGTATCCGCGCTTCTTGTCGACCACGTTGGCCAGCGGCCCGCCCGCCGCCCAGCTTTCGAACAACTCCACGAACTGGGCGCTCAGTTCGTCCCGCCAGCCGACCGTGTCCCCGCTCATGTGCGGTGAGACGATCAGATCCGGCACCCGCCACAGGGCGCTGTCCGGGGCGAGCGGCTCGTGGTTCAGCACGTCCAGCGCCGCGCCCGCGATCCGGCGCGCGGTCAGCGCCTCGACCAGGTCGTCCTCGACGACCAGTTGGCCCCGCCCCACGTTCACGAACCGGGCCGAGGGCCGCATCAGCCCGAAGCGCCGGGCGTCGAACATGCCGCGGGTGTCGTCGGTGAGCGGAGCCGCCGCCACCACCCAGTCGGCCCCGGCGAGCAGGCGGTCCAGGTCCTCCGTTCCGTGGACGCCGGACCGTGCGGTGCGACCGACCACGGCGGTGGTGATGCCCAGCGCCTCCAGCGTCCGCGCGGCCGCCCGGCCGATCGGACCGGAGCCCACCACGCAGGCGCGCGTCCCGGCCACCCGCGTCGACTCGCGGTGGCGCCAGGTCCGCTCGCCCTGCAGGCGCAGCGTCGTGGGCAGGTCCTTGGCCATCGCCAGGACCAGCGCGGCGACGTACTCGGCGATCGGCTGGTCGAAGACGCCGCGGGCGTTGGTCACCACCGTGTCCGACCCGGCCAGCTCCGGGCACATCAGGTGGTCCACGCCGGCGCTCGCCGTGTGCACCCAGCGCGGACGCGGGCCGTCGCCGGGCCACGCCTCGCGCACCGCGTGCGAGGTGAAGTCCCACACCAGCAGGACGTCGGCGTACGGCAGCCGCTCGGCCAGCGTCGCCGGGCCGGCGTGCTCGACGCGGACCCGGCCGGTCAGCCGGCCGAGACGGGGCGGCGGCTCGGCGTCCAGGACGAGGAGCGTCGGCAGGGACGCGGGTGCGGACGGGGAAGGGGACGTGGTCATCGGCGGGCCTGTCTCCGGTCGGCGGGGCGGGGGCGGTTCGGGTGGTGACGCGGAAGTTAACCGGCTGTTGACCTGGGAGTGACGCGGGCGGATTGACCACGCTCGCACCGCAACCTACCTTCGTCAACACGGCCGTTCTGACGGTGCGTTGCCCTCTGCTTTCTCAGTGTGAGGCCGGTGCGTGCCATGGACATCTCCTTTCTCGGCGGACCAGCTCCGCAACGCGGGGTCGGCGTGGTCGCCCCGTTCGACTTCGCACTCGATCGCGAGCTGTGGCGATGGGTGCCCGACGACGTGTCGCTCCACATGACGCGGACCCCCTTCGTGCCCGTCGAGGTCAGTCTCGACCTCGCCCGGATGGTCAGCGAGCACGAGACCCTGGGCGAGGCGGTGCGCACCCTCAACGCCATCGCCCCCGAGGTCGTCGCCTACGCCTGCACCTCGGGCAGCTTCGTCGGCGGCGCCGCCGGGGAGCGCGCCATGTGCGAGGCGATGACCTGGGCGGGCGCGGTCCCGTCGGTCACCACCTCCGGCGCCCTGCTCGACGCGCTGACCGAGCTGGGCGTGCGCCGGGTCGCGCTGGTGACCCCGTACACCGTGTCCGTGACCCGGGCGCTGGAGGCGTACGTCGCCGAGGCCGGTGTCACCGTCGCCGGCTGCGCCTTCATGGGGCTGACCCGGCACATCTGGAAGGTCCCGTACCGCGACGTGGCCGCCATGGCACGCCGGGCCGTACCCGCGCCCGGGACGGCCGACGCCCTGTTCATCTCCTGCACCAACCTCCCCACCTACGACGTCATCCCGCAGCTGGAGGCCGAGCTGCGCATACCGGTGATCTCGGCCAACCAAGTGACGATGTGGGCGGCCCTGCGCCGACTGGGTACTCCTGCGGTGGGGCCGTACCAGGCGCTGACCGACCCGGCCGCCCGGACCGGCCCCGCGGCGACGGGCGTGGCCGGTTCCGCGGTGGTGGGGCCCGCCGGTCCCGTCGACCCCGCGGTGGCCGGTCCGGTCGGACCCGCTGCCGCGGACATGCCGGGCGTCGGTGACGTCCCGGACACGGAACAGCAGCAGGAAGGGTGGACATGACAGCACTGGGATTCCTGTACCCGGGCCACTCCGGCGAGGACGACTACCCACGCATCGAGCAGCTCCTGGGCAGCGACATCCGGGTGGACCTGGTGCACACGGACATCGGCGAGGACGCCCACCGGGTGGACGCGCTGCTGGAGATGGGCTCGCCCCAGCGGCTGGAGGCGGGCGTGGCCGAGCTGCGGCTGGCCGGCGCCGATGCCGTGGTGTGGGCCTGCACCAGCGGCAGCTTCGTGCACGGCTGGGAGGGCGCCCACGAACAGGTGCGCGCCCTGGCCCAGGCGGCGGGCCTGCCGGCCTCGTCCACCTCCTTCGCCTTCGTGCACGCGGCGAAGGAGATCGGCGCCCGGCGGGTCTCGGTCGGCGCGACCTACCCGGACGACGTGGCCCGGCTCTTCGCGGACTTCCTCGGCGCCGCCGGCGTCGAGGTCGCCGACGTCGTCAGCTCGGGCATCGTCACCGCCGCCGAGGTCGGCACCTGGACCGAGGAGGAGGTGCTGGCCCTGGCCCGCGCCGCCGACCGCCCGGACGCCGAGGCGGTGCTCCTGCCGGACACCGCGCTGCACACGGCGGCCCACATCCCGGCCCTGGAGAAGGAGCTGGGCAAGCCGGTGCTCACCGCGAACCAGGTCACCGTCTGGGAGGGCCTGCGCCTGGCCGACCGCCGGGTCAACGCCCCGGAACTGGGCGCGCTCTTCACGCGAGAGCCGGTGGTGCAGGCCTGAGGAGGCGCGCTGCCGCTCGCGAGGCCTCGCACCGGACCGGCTGGTGGCGTACAACCCCGGACCGGTCCCGTTCGTCTTGATCTTGTCGACCCCGCGCCGTGTCTTGGCGCGGGGCGCTTGAGCACAAGGAGAACGACCATGCGCGCCAGCACCGTACGCCGTACCGTCCTCACCGCTTCCGCGGTCGCTCTCGCCCTGGCGGCGACCGCCTGCGGCGGCGGTGACCAGGACGGGGGGAGCGGTGGCGGCAAGTCGAAGGCCGGCGCGGCCGACAAGCCGGCGGCGGAGGCGCTGACCGCCGCCGAACTGGAGAAGCGGATCGTGGCCACGGCCGACCTCCAGGACCACGAGGTGCAGAAGCCGGGGAAGGACGACGTCTTCGATCCCGACTCCCTCACCGTGGACCGGGCGGAGTGCGACCCCGTCGCCCGGGTGCTCTCGGCCCTCCCGGCGGGCGACCCGACGGCGAGCGCCCAGCGGCTCGTCGTCCAGGAGTCCGCGGCGGCCAAGAAGGGCATGCCCTCGACTGAGGAACTCGCGGACATGACGGAGGAGGAGGCGAAGGAGGCCACCATCGACTCCCTCGACATCACGAAGACGATGACCTCCCTCTGGTCCTACGACGCCGACGGCGCGGACCAGGCCCTCGGCACGCTGCGGACGGCGGGCGAGAAGTGCGCGAAGGGCTTCGCCATGACGATCGACGGGGAGAAGCAGCAGGTCACCAAGGTGGCCGGGGAGAAGCTCGCGGCCGGTGAGGACGCCGTCGCCTGGACGGTGGGCACGAAGACCGACGAGGAGGCCGTCGAGACGAAGGTCGTCGTCTTCCGGACGGGCAGCACGCTCGCCGGGTTCTCCTCCTTCAACATCGCGGCGATCAGCCGTGATGAGGCGTACGAGCAGCCGACCGCCGTCATCGACGCACAGGAGGCCAAGCTCGCCCGGTGACCCGGACCCGGGTCCGGGGCTGGCCCCGGACCCGGCCGACACGGAAAAACCCCGGCCCCGCGTGAGCGGGACCGGGGTTCTCGTCGAGCGCTGGGCAGGCCTTGCACCTGCATTTCCCCACGGGAAGTGGGGCGTCTTTCCTTGGACCACCAACGCATCGTCCGCCGCGGGAGGTTGACCTCCGTGATCAGGCAGGATGATCGTACCGCAGCTCCGGCCGAGACGCACATCGGCGGGGCCGTGCGGCCGGGGGAAGGGGTGGGTCGGGGTCCGTTACGACCCGTTCGCGCGATCACTTCGTTCATGTAGGCAGACAACGGCCTGAATACTGAACGCGTCTGAACCCTTGTCAGGTCCCAGGGTGCACCCTATTGTCACGCCGAGAAAGCGCTTTCCCGTCATGTTGCTTGACGTGATCACGACATGACTTCCGTTCCGGCATGTGAAGGCGAATGGGGAGACCGAGGATGAGACGACCAGTCGCGCTGCGACTCCAAGCGGCACTGGGCACGCTGGCCCTCGCGGCCGCGGCCGGTGTGGTGCTGACGATGCCCGAGGCGGCGGCCGCGGCCGGCGGCGCCACCGGCTACGCGACCCAGAACGGCGGCACGACCGGCGGCGCGGGCGGGCAGACCGTCCGGGCCACCACCGGCACCGCGATCCACCAGGCCCTGTGCGGCCGGGCCAGCAGCAGCACCCCGATCGTCATCGAGGTCGAGGGCACCATCAACCACGGCAACACCAGCAAGGTGTCCGGCAGCAGTTGCAGCACCGCGGCCGACAAGATCGAGCTGAAGCAGGTCAGCAACATCACGATCGTCGGCGTCGGAAGCGGCGCCGTCTTCGACCAACTGGGCATCCACATCCGCGAGTCCAGCAACATCGTGATCCAGAACGTGACCGTCCGGAACGTCAAGAAGTCCGGCTCGCCCACCTCCAACGGCGGCGACGCCATCGGCATGGAGAGCGACGTCCGCAACGTCTGGGTCGACCACTCCACCCTGGAGGCCTCGGGCGGGGAGTCGGAGGGCTACGACGGCCTCTTCGACATGAAGGACAACACCCAGTACGTGACCCTGTCCTACAGCGTCCTGCGCAACTCCGGCCGCGGCGGGCTCATCGGCTCCAGCGAGAGCGACCGCTCCAACGGGTACGTCACCTTCCACCACAACCTGTACCAGAACATCGACTCCCGCACGCCCCTGCTGCGCGGCGGGATCGCCCACATGTACAACAACCACTACAAGAACTTGAACGAGTCCGGGATCAACTCCCGTGCGGGCGCCAAGGCGAAGGTGGACAACAACTACTTCGAGGACTCCAAGGACGTCCTCGGCACCTTCTACACCGACCAGGCCGGCACCTGGCAGGTCAGCGGCAACATCTTCGACAACGTGACCTGGTCCGAGCCGGGCGAGGACAGCAACCCGGCCGGTCCGAACCCGCAGTCCAACACCACGGTGTCCGTCCCGTACTCCTACACCCTCGACGCCGCTTCCTGCGTGCCCTCCGTGGTGAGCGCCACGGCGGGCGCGAACAAGGGCCTCAAGGTGTCGGACGGCAGCTGCACGCCGCAGAGCCCGGACCCGACCGATCCCACCGACCCGGACCCGACCGACCCGACGGACCCGACGGACCCGGATCCGACCGACCCGCCGAGCGGCACCAACCTGAGCCTCGGGGCCGGCTCCGACGGCTCGTCCAAGGCGAGCGGCACCAGCTACGGCAACGTGCGCGACGGTGACCTGAGCACGTACTGGTCCCCGGCCGGCACGACCGGCTCGATCTCCGTCAAGTGGTCCTCCGCCACCACCGTCTCCAAGATCAACATCCGGGAGGCGGCGGGCTCCGCGGGCACCGTCGGCTCCTACCGCGTCCTCAACCGCGACACCGGCGCCGTGCTGGCCTCCGGCAGCGGAGCCGGCGTGATCGGCTTCTCCCCGGTCTCGCTGGAGAAGATCACCTTCGAGATCACCGGCGCCTCGGGCACCCCGAAGATCGCCGAGTTCGAGACGTACGCCGGCTGACACGGCCGGGAGGGCGGGGTGTGTCCGGGCAGCGGCGCCGGACACACCCCGCCCTCTTGCGCGGGCGCGGGACAATGGACGGTGGCCCACTCCACCGGAGCGCCCCCGCACCCGGGGCGGGCCGCGTCGTGACGTACGAGGAGGAGAAGACATGGCGGAGCCCACGCCGCGTCGGAACGAACCGCGGCTACGCCCCGCGCCCCTGCTGTTCGAGCCGGCGGAGGCGGCCGCCGACCCCGAGCACTTCTTCGACCTGGAGTCGATCGACGACCCGCGGGCCCTGCTGGAGCGCGCCACCGAGCTGACGCACGCCTTCCGGGCGGCGGCGGACCGGGCGACGGAGTTCCAGGCGGTCGCGGCGGCGCAGCTGGCCGACCCGAGGCGGTTCGACCGGCTGACGACGGCCGACATCGCCGAACGGGCCGAGTGGACCGAGGACTACGCCAAGAAGATGGTCGAGTTCGGGCGCGACCTGATGCGCGGCGAACCGGCCGAGTGAGCCGGCCGCTCCCCGAACAGGTGCCCGGATAGTCGTGTCGCATATGCCAGGAGGGTGGGCAAGATACCCCTTCCCCGGCCCCCGTGTCGCGATTTCCGGCAACTCCACGGAGCGGTCTCCTCACGTTCGGTAGATCTTTGCGGCATGAGCAGCACACGCAACGCCGCACCCCACGTCTCCGACGTCACCTCGGACGGCGCCGCCTGGCTGGCGTCCGCGGGCGCGTACCCGCGCAGCACGCTCGCGCTCTGGGAGGAGCGGCCCGAGGCCCCGGTCGTCCTGCCCTGCGGCTCCGTCTTCGACGTGGTGAGCGTCCCCGCGATCTTCGGCCGCCGGATGCTGGACCGGCTGTGGGACGACGGCCCGGGGTCGGGGCCGGTGGCGGAGTTCCGCGGCCGGATGCTGCTGTTCGCCGCTCCGGGCACCGCCCAGCGCCTGCCCTCGCTCCTCGACTGGGAGGAGTGGGGCGCCCGCGGCCGCCGGGGAGGCCGTGCGGGCACGGTGCCGCCGCTGCTGTGCCACGGCGCCGGGGACGCGGTGACCGTCCCGGCCCCCGCGGGTGCGCCCCCGCGCTCCGGGTCGCGCTGGCTGGTGGCCCCGGACACCCGCCAGCCGTGGCTGCCCGGCCCGGAGATCCTGCTCTGGGCGGCCGTGCGGGCGGCCCGCGACGCCGTGCGGATTTCGATTTTTCCTCCCCCCGACCAGGGTGCTAAGGTCTACGACGTCAGCAGGCGCCGCTAGCTCAGTTGGTTAGAGCAGCTGACTCTTAATCAGCGGGTCCGGGGTTCGAGTCCCTGGCGGCGCACGTTGGCGATGGCGAGGCGTGTTCGCGTAAAGCGCGGACCACCTCGCCATCGTTGTTTTTGTGCAGTCTCGCCGTGCGTGGGGGCTTCGCCACTCGCGGCCCCCTCGGCGCCGAGGAGTCAGCCGGGGGTGATCTGCACGGTCCAGGCGCCCGACTCCGTGCGGCCCTGGACCTCCACCCGTACGCCGTCGCCCGGCACCGTGAAGCTCTCGCCGAGGCCCACCGGCGCGTCCGCGAGCGGCGGGTAGACCGAGTCGGCCCAGCAGGCCTCGGTGCCCGGGTGGGCGTCGACCACCTCGATAGGCCCACCGCCCGACTCCGCCCCGCTGTGCACCCGGTACACCAGCACCCCCGCCCGGCAGGCGGAGGCGTCGTTGCCGACCGGCGTGCGCACCTCGAAGGCGAGCACGCTGCCCGAGCCCGTGCGCACCACCGCCAGTTTCGTGCCCCGGCCGAGACCGAAGGCCGGCGCCCCGGCGGCGTCGGCCAGCTCCACCCCCGGCCCCGCCGCCAGCGGCTCCAGCGTCAGCCGGGTCGGCCCGCTGCCCCGTACGCACGCCACCTGCCGGGGTTGCAGCCAGCCCAGCTTCCACTTGTGCCAGCCGAACATGTCAGGAGCGAGACCGAACTGGCTGCCCATCAGGTCCCAGTCGCCGACGTGCGTGTCCCAATCCCCCTCGCCGTCGGCCGGCCGGTGGTACAGGTCGGGCAGGTCGAAGACGTGGCCCGTCTCGTGCGCCAGGACCAGCCGGTCCGGCGGGTGGTTCTCGAAGACCGTGACGACCCGACGGATGTCCTTGCCGTCCGCACGCAGCGGGGTGTCCAGGTTGACGACCTTCGTGGCGTCGGAGTCCACCCCGGGCGCGTCCGGGTCCGCGACGAAGTAGACGACGTCGTACCGCGAGAAGTCGACGTGCCGGTCGGCCGCGGCCAGCGCGTCGCGCAGGTAGGCGGCCCGGTGCTCGGGGCCCCAGTCGCGCCGTATGGCGTACGACGTCGACGGGCTCGGCATCCGGATCCAGTCCCGCTGCGGGTGCGGGCGGAGGGCGAAGGCGCCGTACGAGGCGCGCCGGAAGAAGTCGCCGGTGGCCGGGAAGTGGTCGGCGACGAGGTCGGCCGGCGCGGTCAGCGGCTGGGAGTCGGGGAAGGACAGGAACACCATCACCGCGTCCAGCGTGCGGGCCGGTCGCGGATAGGCCGCGTTCCAGGTGTCCAGGCCCTCGGAGTGGTGCACGTCGGTGCGCCGCAGCGCGCAGGGCGCCGGCGAGAAGGGCTCGGCGACCGAGGGGGCGGTGATCAGGGAGGTCGCGGCGAGCGCCGACATCGTGGTGCACACCGCGGCGGTGCTGCGCAGCCTGGTCCGGGGGAACTGGCGCGGCACATGGACCTCCGGACGCGGTTGACGGGACACCGCACCCAGCTTGTGCATGATTGTCGTATTACGACCTGTTCGCCTACATCGGATGGGTGAGCCGGCCGGGATTTCGACGGAGTTCGCCCACTCGACATTCCGAAGACACTCACGGAACGTCACAACTGGTCGGAGGGGTGACGGACCCGTCCAGGTGTGAGCAGAAACGATCTGCCGGAGGAGCCGCCCGGTCCGGAAAGCGGAACGGCGGCTGGAAGGGCCCGGTGTCAGCCTCTATGATCGGCACACTTTCCTGCACGAACAGAGCACGAACAGAGATCGAGGCACTGCGGGAGCGAGCGGTGAACGGAACCTCCGAAGGGCCGGCGCCCGCGGTAGACCTCAGCCCAACGGTCATCACAGAGAGTGACGGCGCTCTGGCTCCTCGTGCCGGACGTGCGGAGCCCTCGTCCTACCGGTCGGTGTTCACCACGGCCCCGCTCGCCATGGCTCTGGTCGACCCCGAAGGCCTCGTCGTCAGCGCCAACGACACCCTGGGCACCCTGCTCGGCACCGACCCGGCGACGCTGACCGGCTCGGTGGCCGCCGACCTCGTCGACCTCGCCTCCGACGCCGGCACCTGGCACGCGTACCGCGAGGTGCTGCGCGGCCACCGGCCCCGGCTGCGCTGCACCAGACGGCTCAAGCGGGCCGACGGGCACTCCCTGTGGGCACAGGTGACGGTCGAGCCGCTGGCCGGTCCGGAGGGCTCCGGGGACGGGGACGCCCCGGGCCTGCTGCTCTCCGTCGCCGACGTCAGCGCCCGGCGCGAGCTCCAGGCCAGGCTGCGCCACCTCCAGATGCACGACCCGGTGACCCGGCTGCCCAACCGCGCCCTGTTCTTCGAACGCCTCACCGCCGCGCTGGAGGCGGAGTCCTACGAGCACGGCGGCACCGGCCGGATCGGCGTGTGCTACCTGGACCTGGACGGGTTCAAGGCCGTCAACGACACCCACGGCCACCGGGTCGGCGACCGCCTGCTCGCCGCCGTGGCCGAACGGCTGACGCGGTGCGCGGAGGAGGCCGCAGGCGCCCGCTCCGGCACGCCCCTGGTGGCCCGGCTCGGCGGCGACGAGTTCGCCCTCCTGGTGGAGGACTCCACCGGCACCGAACAGCTGGCCGATCTGGCCGGGGCGGTCCTGGCGGCCCTCCAGCCGCCGTTCGAACTCGCCGACCGGTGCCTGTCGGTCACCGCCTCGGTCGGCGTCGTCGAGCGCCACACCGCGGGCACCACGCCCACCGCCCTGATGCAGGCCGCCGACACGACCCTGTACTGGGCCAAGGCGGACGGCCGGGCCCGTTGGACCCTCTTCGACCCCGAGCGCAACGCCAGCCGCATGACCCGCCAGGCGCTGGCGGCCACCCTGCGTCCGGCCATCGAGCGCGGCGAGTTCGCCCTGGAGTACCAGCCGCTGGTCGGCATGGAGGACGGCCGGGTGCGGGGCGTCGAGGCGCTCATCCGCTGGAACCACCCGCAGTTCGGCGTCCTGGCGCCGAATCGGTTCATCGCACTGGCGGAGGAGGATGGCTCGATCGTTCCCCTCGGCCGCTGGATCCTGCGCACCGCCTGCCGGCAGGCCCGGCGCTGGCAGCTGGCCCACCCCGGCGAGCCGCCGATCTTCGTCAGCGTCAACGTGGCGGTCCGCCAGGTCTGGGACTCGGACCTGGTGGCGGACGTCGCCCACACCCTGGAGGAGACGGGCCTGGCGCCCCACCTGCTCCAGCTGGAGCTGACGGAGTCGGCGGTGATGGGCTCGGCCGGGCGCCCGCTCCAGGTCCTCAAGGCGCTCAGCGACATGGGCGTCCACATCGCCATCGACGACTTCGGCACCGGCTACTCGAACCTGGCCTACCTCAGCCGGCTGCCGGTCTCGGTGCTGAAACTGGACGGCGCGTTCGTACGGGGCTTCCAGTACGACGGCGTGGCCGACGGTGCGGCGGCCGGCGCGGCCTCGGACGGGGCGGTCTCCGAGGCCGGCGGGGCCGGTGCCGCCAACCCGGCCGACGAGGTCATCGTCGAGGCGATGGTCCAGCTCGCCCACCGCCTCGGCCTGACCGTCACCGCCGAGTGCGTGGAGACCTCGGACCAGGCGACCCGCCTGCGCCGCATCGGCTGCGACACCGGCCAGGGCTGGCTCTACTCCCGGCCGGTGGCGCCGGACCGCATCTCCGCGCTGCTGGACTCCGCCGGGGCCGGCCCGGCCGGGGGTCAGGCCGGCGTCGGCAACCCGTAGGCGTCGGCGATCAGCTCGTAGGAGCGCAGCCTCACGTCGCCGCCGTGCGCGTTGGCGGTGAGCATCAGCTCGTCGGCGCCGGTGCGCTTCTGGAGGTCGTCGAGGCCGGCCCGGACCTCGTCGGCGGTGCCGTGCACGACGTTGGCGTTCCAGGACCGGACGAAGTCCTCCTCCATCGGGCTGAAGGCGTACGCCTCCGCCTCCTCGGGCGTCGGCACCAGGCCCGGGCGTCCGGTGCGCAGCCGGACCATGTTCAGGGCGGCGGCCAGCACCTGCCGGCGTGCCTCCTTCTCGTCGTCGGTCGCGAGCGCGGAGACGCCGATGAGGGCGTAGGGCGCGTCCAGGACGGCCGACGGCCGGAAGGACTCGCGGTACAGGTCGAGCGCCGGGACCGTGTTCTGCGCCGAGAAGTGGTGCGCGAAGGCGAACGGCAGCCCGAGGGTGCCGGCCAGCCGCGCGCTGAACCCGGAGGAACCGAGCAGCCACACCGGCGGCCGGTGCGCCGACTGCACGCCACCGGGCGAGGTGGCCTGCACGGGCCCCGGCACCGCGTGGATGCGGGCGTAGGGGTGCCCGTCGGGGAAGTCGTCGTCCAGGAACCGGATCAGCTCGGCGAGCTGCTGCGGGAAGTCGTCGGCGCCCTCGTTCAGGCGGTCGGTACGGCGCAGGGCGGCGGCGGTGGCCCCGTCCGTGCCGGGCGCCCGGCCGAGACCGAGGTCGACACGCCCCGGCGCCATCGCCTCCAGCGTCCCGAACTGCTCCGCGATGACCAGCGGCGCGTGGTTGGGCAGCATCACGCCGCCCGACCCGAGGCGGATGCGGTCGGTGTGGGCGGCGAGGTGGGCGAGGATCACCGCGGGGGAGGAGGAGGCGACGCCGGGCATGGAGTGGTGCTCGGCGACCCAGTACCGGTGGTAGCCGCGGTGCTCCGCGAGGCGCGCGATGTCCACGCTGGTGCGCAGGGCGTCGGTGGCGGTGCGGCCCGCGCCGACGGTCACCAGGTCCAGTACGGAGAGGGGGACGGGAGCGGTGCCGTGGGCGGTGCCCCGGATCTCCTCTGCGGCGTCTGCGGGCATGGTGGGGTGCCTCCTGTGTTCGGCGTGGTCGTACGCGGGTCGCTGCGCGACGTAACAGGAGGGGGCCTCCGGTTATTCCCCGGTGCGGTGGCTAGGCCAGCCACGCCCCCTCACGCATGACGACCCGGCCGCGAAGCTCCGGCTCTCCGCGCCACGCGCGGACCGTCACCGGCTCGACGCGCAGGTAGACGAAGGAACCCCGTTCCGTCCGCGGATCCCAGCCGAACCTGCCCGCGAACGCGTCGGCGGCCTCCGTCGGTACCTCGCTCGCGGAGTACGCCTCCGCCTCACCCTGGAGCAGCACCACGTCGAAGGTGTCCGGCAGCGACAGCCGTACGCGCGGCTCCCGGCGTATGTTGCGCGCGCTCGCGGAGGAGGAGGCGGTACACATCCAGACCGCCCGCCCGTCCCACAGGAACCACAGGGGCACCTGGTGCGGCCCGTGGTCGGGGTGAGCGGTCGACACCCACACGTCGCGCTCCGTGCTCAACCGCCGCAAGGTGTCGCGCTTGCGCTCCGCCGCGGTGCGGGGAGTGATCTCCGTAGCCTGCATGGACGCCGACCCTAGGCGTTCACGATCACGCCGCGCATCGGGCGCGGGTCCTAGGCCGAGATGCCGGCGCTCCTCAGCGTCGGGGCGGGTTCCGCAGGGCGGTGAGGAAGGCGGCGAAGGCGGAGGTGGGGAAGGTGAGCACGGCTCGGGTGGGGGTCTTGGAGTCGCGGACGGATATCAGGGGGTGGTCCAGGGCGACCTCCACGCAGGCGTTGCCGTCGCCGCTGCCGGAGTAGGAGGACTTCCGCCAGTTGTCGGGGATGGTCACCGAGAGCCTCACAGTTCCTTCGCCAGTCTGCGGATGAAGTCACGGGAACGCTCGGGGGTGAGCGATACCGCCTCCACTCTACGGAAGAGTGTTCGAAAGACATCCAGCTGCGGTTCCGAATCGATGAACAGCGTGCCGTGGGGGCCGTCGCGCACCACGGTGTCCAGTCGCGGGACGTCACCGCCCGCGTAGACCATGGCGGCTGTGACGTCGGCGAACTCCTCCAGATCGAAAGGGATGACGCGCAACGTCACGTGCTCTGCCTCGGAGAACTCCAGGATGTGCGCGAGCTGGGAACGAGAGGTGGCGCGACCTCCGACTCTGATGCGTAATGCCGCTTCGTGTACGAGGGCTTCGTACGGGATCGGCCGCTCGCCTTCGAGGATCTCGCGTCGCTGCATCCGGTGGCGGACGCGCAAGTCCAGCTCGTCCTGCGGAAGCTCGGGGACTCGCCGCGAGAAGAGTGCTCGGGCGTAGTCCTCGATCTGTAGGAGCCCTGGGACGTGCAGGAAGTCCACATCCCAGCGGAAGGTGGCATGGTGCTCCAGCTCCGCCAGGTCCAGGAACGGCGTGGGCAAACGGTTTCGGTACTCCTCCCACCAACCGCGCGACCTGTCGGTCGCCATCGCCACCAAGGCGTTGACCAAGTCCTCGTCAGTGCAGGCATAGTGCGCGGCCAGGCGGCGTAGGCGCTGTTCACTCACGCCTGTTGTGCCGGATTCGATCTGGCTGATCTGGACCGAGTTGACGCTGAGGAGGGTTGCCGCCTCGCGGGCGCTGAGGGCCGATGTTTCGCGCAGCCTGCGCAGTTCTACCGCCAAGCGCAACTGCCGTGCCGTCGCTACGCGCTTGGTTCCCATTCTCGTGCCCCCTGCTCAACGCGCCCGGTGCTGCTCCTCGTTCGGGTGTCAGATTACGCGACGGGCTTGCATGCCATTAATTCTAAGGTCTACCGTCAGTGGCGCGGAGAACACGCACTGCAACTGCATGTGGCGGAAGCGCACCGTTTTGCCCTGTCATGGCAAAGCGGCAAAGACACCGGCACGGCACCCAATCACCCCCACCCTCGGAGGGAACCGCCATGCCCGAAAACGATCCGTGGGAGTACTCCCTCTACATCCCGAACGACCCCAGAGCCGTCACCGTCTGCCGTCGGACCCTGCGGCTGATCCTGACGATGCACGGGCTGATCCGGATGGTCGACGTCGCCGAACTGCTGGCGACGGAGCTGGTGTCCAATGCCGTGCGGCACACCAAGGGGCCCGCCGCGCTGCGGGTCCGCTGGTCCGGGAACGGAGTGCTCCGGCTCGGTGCCTGGGACGCGGACCCCTCGCCGCCGGAGCCGCCGCAGCCGTTCGACCGGGCCGTGGAGCGGGAGGACGGGCGAGGGCTGGCGCTGGTCCGGGCGTGTGCGGATGTGTGGGGGTGGCAGCCGCTGGCTCGCGAGGGGAACAGGGGCAAGTACGTGTGGTGCGAGCTGGGGGTCGCTTGACGGGCGGGTCAGCGGACCACGCGGTGGCGGAGGTAGGTCACGCGTGAGCCGTAGGTGCGGTGCTCGACGAGGTCGAGGTTCACCCGGCGCTCGTGCCGGGGGAAGTACGGGGTGCCGCCGCCGACCAGTACAGGGTGGACCATGGTCCGGTACTCGTCGATCAGGTCGGCCGCGGCGGCCTCGGCGGCGAGGGCCGCGCCGCCGATGGCGATGTCGCCGTCGCCGGGCTCGGCCCGAAGGCGCTCGATCTCCTGGGCCAGGGTGCCGGAGGCCAGGCGGGTGTTGGTGCCCCGCACCGTCGTCAGCGTCCTGGAGAAGACCACCTTCGGCAGCGCCTTCCACAGCGCGGCCCACTCCAGCTCCGCGGCGCCGAGCGACTCGTCCTCCTCGGCGGTCTCCCAGTACAGCATCGTCTCGTACAGGCGCCGCCCCAGCAGGTGGGCGCCGGCCTCGCGGATCTCGTCCGTCCAGAAGCCGAAGACGTCGTCGTCCGGGTCGCTCCAGTCGATGCCGCCGCTCGCGTCGGCGATGTAACCGTCGAGGGACACGTTCATCGAATAGGTCACGCTGCGCATCGGAAGGCCTCCTCGGTAGCCGCTCGGGTCCGACGGTACGGCCGCCGGGCGGGCGCCGCAGCAGGTGTCGACGGATGTCGACGGATGTCGAGGATGCGGCGCCCGGGCGGAGGAGGCGGACTAGTCGACCGGCGAGACGCGGATGAGGTTGCCGTCCGGGTCCGCGACCACGAAGGTGCGGCCGAAGACCTCGTCGTGGGGCTCCTCCACCACGGTGACGCCCTTGGCCACCCACTCGGCGTGGACGGCGTCGACGGCCGCCGCGGAGCCGGGGACCATGAGGCCGACCTCCGAGGTGCGCGGGGTGCCGGGCGCGATCTGGTCGCCGCGGCCGCTCCAGACGGCGAACAGCACGCCCGGGGCCACCTCGAAGGGGACGTAACGCGGTGTCGTGATCACGGGCTTGATGTCGAACAGGTCGGAGTAGAAGGCGGTCGCGCGCTCGACGTCGTTGACGTAGACGAGGAAGAGGTTGGGTGCGGACATGGGTATCGGCTCCTTGCGGACGGGCCGGTCGGATCCGGCCTTCGGTGCCAGCCTCGTCTGCGAACATGACAGAAGGTGTCATGTTCGAGGTGTCATGTTCGGGTGAGGAGGCTGCCGGATGAGCCGGCCGCAGCGTTTGATCGAGCTTCTGGCGGCGTTGCAGACGCGTCGGCGGACCACGGCCGAGGAGCTGGCCGGGGAGCTGGGGGTGTCGACCAGGACCGTGCTGCGCGACGTGCGGGCGCTCGTCGACGCCGGGATTCCCGTCTTCACCGAGCGGGGCACCTACGGCGGGATCAGCCTGCTGCCCGGTGACCAGGCCGACCTGTCGAAGCTGACGACCGGCGAGGCGGACCTGCTGCGGGCGGTCGGGCTCGACCTCGACCGCGCCCGGCAGCTCGGCGGCGAGGCGGCCGCCCGTTCGGCGCTGCGCAAGCTCACCTCGCGCAGGCAGCCGCCGCCTGCCCGGGACGACCTGCCGCTCGCGCTGACGGACGTGATCGCGATCGACAACCGGCCCTGGTTCGAGGACGACGTGCCCCTGATCGACGTCGCGGGGCTGGTCCGGGACGTGCGGACGGCGAAGCGGCTGCGGATCGTCTACCGCAGGAGCGGCGCCCCGTCCGCGCGGGAGTCGGTGGTCGATCCCTACGGGCTCGTGCAGCGGGGCGGGCGTTGGTACCTGGTGGCCGACCAGGACGGGCGGCCGCGGATGTTCGCGCTCACCCGGCTTCAGCGGTGGCTCGTGCTCGACGAACCGCGGCGGCTGCGGGCCGGTGCCGATCTCGCGGGCTCCGCAAGGGAGTTGGCGGAGGCGCTGGAGGGTGCGGGGCGGGTGCTGGTCACCGCGCGCGTCGACGCCGGGAGCCTGGACCTCGCCCGGCGGATCCTGGGGGCCCGGCTCCTGGCGGTGGGCGACGCGGGGGAGCCGGGGGAGGACGGGCGGGTCGAGGTGACCGTGGCGTACCGGGGGATCGACGGGGTGCGGCAGCTGCTCCAGTTCGGCGAGCACATCGAGGTCGTCGCCCCGGAGGCCGCGCGGCGCCTGGTCGAGCGGCTCGCTGCTCACCTCGTCCGCGCCCACACCCCTGTCGCCGACACGTGAACACTTCCCCGCATCCGTTCGGCCCCCGCGCGAATGAGCCACCGCAGGACAGAAGCACCCTTCTGTCCTCGCCGTGCGGCCCCGCCCCCTACGGCGCCACGTCCTCCAGGGCGCGGCCGCTGGTCTCCTCCGCCCAGGCCGCCGCCGTCAGCGAGCCCGCGACGGCGACGACGGCCAGGGTCACGAACACCGTGCCGACCGCGCCACCGGCGTAGATGGCGCCCACGACGATCGGGCCGAGGATGACGCCCAGGCGGTTCATCGCGCCGCCGACGCTGGAGCCCAGCGCCCTGATCCGGGTGGGGAACAGCTCCGGCGTGTACAGGTAGAGGCAGATGTTGGAGCCGAAGAGGAACACGGCCGCGAGGGAGGTCCAGGCCAGGACGCCGCCCGCCGAGTCGCCCCCGGTCAGGCCCAGCAGGAGCAAGCACAGGGCCGCCGCCGCCATGCACCAGGTCACCGTGGCGCGGCGGCCGGCCCGGTCGACCGTGAGGGCCACGAGCAGACAGCCGGCCAGGCCCGCGCAGCTCGTCACCGTCGAGTAGAGCAGCGCCGTGGACAGGTCGAGGCCGAAGTGGTCCTCGTAGATGGTCGGCAGCCAGGACGTGATGCCGTAGTTCGCGAAGTAGCCCGTGAACCACAGGGCGCCGATCACGAGGGTGCGCCTGCCGTAGCGGCCGCTCAGCAGCTCGCGCAGGCCGCCGGTGCCGCCGCTGCCCGCGGGCGCGGGGACGGGGACGGGGCGGGCCGGTGCGGGGTCCGGCAGCGGGGCTCTCGTGATCCTCTCGACCTTCTCCTCGATCGACGCCATCGTCGCCCGCGCCTCCTCGTGCCTGCCGTGGTCGGCGAGCCAGCGGGGCGACTCGGGGACCCAGCGGGCGAGGGCGAAGCACAGCACGCCGGGGACGGCCGCCAGGCCGAACATCCAGCGCCAGCCGAGCAGCGGCACCAGCCAGGCGGCGAGCAGCGCGCCCGCGGTCAGACCCGCCGGGAACACCAGCTCGTACAGGAGGACGAAGCGGCCGCGCTGGTGGGCGCGGGTGATCTCCGCGATGAAGGTGGCCGCGATCGGCACCTCGCCGCCGATGGCCATGCCCTGGACGAAGCGGAGCGCCATGAAGGGCTCGGGGGAGGTGCACAGGGTCAGGGCCAGGTTGCACAGGCCGGACAGCGCGATGCAGCCGGCGATGACCTTCACCCGGCCGATCCGGTCCGCGAGCCGGCCCGAGACCAGGGCGCCGATCAGCATGCCGACCGAGCCGACGGTCATCAGGGCGGTGACCTGGCTCGTGCCGAGGTGCCACTCGTCACGCAGCTCGGGCAGCGCGTAGGCGATCAGAAGCTGGTCGAACGCCTCGAAGAACGTGACGGCGCCGACGACCAGCCGGACCATCACCTGCCAGCGGCACAGCGGCAGGCGTTCGAAGCGGGCGCCGATGGCGGCCGCGAGCGCGGCGGAGTCGCCGGTGCCGTCGCTTCGGCCGTCGTCTCGTCGGCCCGGGGTGTCACGGGCTGCGTCGATCGTCATGGGTGGGTCTCCGGATCCCGTGCGTCGGGGAGTGCGCGAGCCCGCACGGAGGGTTCGGGCCGTACGGCACGACGGAGCAGCCGCGTGCCGGCGGCGATGAGGGGATGAGGGCGGGAGAGGTGCGGCGACAGCCCACTTATGTAGGCGCTGAATGTCTCAGTGCTTAAGTTCTACCGGTAGCCCGCCGATGTTAGGCAAGCCTTACTCCTGACGTCGTAAAAAATTCCCGGTCCCGGGTCCCTTGCGGGGAAAATAGTTAAGCCCTTAGATTTCTAGTGCTTAGACACGACGGTCGGGAGCAAGGCCCCAGCCGTGTCCGCGAGTTCCCGCACCGTCCCCTCCCGCCCCTACCGGAGGCCCCCATGCCGCGCATCCCAGCCGACGAGATCCTCATCGCGGGGCAGTGGCGGCGCGGCGCCGGCCTGCCGATCCACACCGTCGACCCGGCCGACGGCACCGTCCTCACCACCGTCCACGCGGCCTCACCGGACGACGTGGACGAGGCCGCGCACGCCGCCGCCGCGGCCGCCGCCGCCCCCGAGTGGCGGGAGCTGCCGCCGCACCGCCGGGCCCGCGTCCTGTACCGGATCGGCGACCTGATCGAGGAGCAGGCCGGCGACCTGGCCGCGCTCCAGACCGCCGACACCGGCAAGACGCTCGCCGAGACCCGCGCGCTCGCCCTGAGCGCCGCCGGCACCTTCCGGTACACGGCCGCCGCGCTGGAGACCGCCGAGGACGCGCTCACCCCCTCGCGCGGCCCTTACCTGACGATGAGCACCTACGAGCCGATCGGTGTCGTCGGCGCGGTCAACCCGTGGAACTCGCCCATCGCCTCCGACGCGCAGAAGGTCGCGCCCGCGCTCGGCGGCGGCAACGCCGTCCTGCTCAAGCCCGCCGAGTGGACCCCGCTGGTCTCCCTCGCGTTCGGCCGCCTCGTCCACCGGGTCCTCACCGAGGAGCAGTTGCCGACCGCACTGCTCGCCGTACTGCCGGGCAAGGGCAGTGTGGTCGGCGACGCGATCGTCCGGCACCCGCTGGTCGGCCGGATCGGCTTCACCGGCGGCACCACCACCGGGCGCGCCATCGCCCGCGCCGCCGCCGGCAAACTCGTCCCCGCCTCGCTCGAACTCGGCGGCAAGTCGCCGACGATCGTGCGCGAGGACGCCGACACGGAACAGGCCCTCGCGGGCGTCATGTACGGGATCTTCTCCTCCAGCGGCCAGTCCTGCATCGCCGGGTCCCGCCTGTTCGTCCACGCCTCCCGCTACGACTCCTTCGTCGGCGAACTGGCCGAGCGGACACGGAAACTGCGCGTCGGCCCCGGCACCTCCCCCGACACCCAGGTCGCGCCGCTCGTCCACCACGCGCACCGCGACGCCGTCGCCGCCGCCGTCGACCGCGCCCGCGAGGAGGGCGGCCGCGTGCTGTGCGGCGGCGCCGCCCCCGAGGGCGAGCGGTACGCGAAGGGCGCCTACTACCTGCCGACCGTCATCGACTCCCTGCCGAACTCCGCCCGCGCCTGCCAGGAGGAGATCTTCGGCCCGGTCCTGGTCGCCCTGCCCTACGAGGACGAGGACGAACTGGTCGCCCTGGCCAACGACTCCGTCTACGGCCTCGCCTGCGGCATCTGGACCCGCGACGCGCGGGCCGCCTGGCGGCTCGGGCGGCGCATCCAGGCCGGCACCGTCTGGATCAACACCTACAAGCAGTTCTCCATCTCCACCCCCTTCGGCGGGATGAAGGACTCCGGGCTCGGCATCGAGAAGGGCCGCGACCTGATCCGCGCCTACCAACGGCAGAAGTCCCTGTACTGGGGCACCGACGCCACGCCCCTGCCCTGGGCCAACTGACCCACCCCTAGGGAGACCCCGCCATGAACCAGCCCCCGATCGGCCGCCTGCGCGCCCTGCGCTCGGTCGAGCTGCTCACCCCGAACTTCGCCGACGCCGTCGACTTCTACGAGGAGGTCTGGGGCCTGGAGGTCGTCGAGGCCGAACACAGCGCGAGCTGGCTGCGCGGCACCGGCGAGGAGCACCACGCGCTGCGGCTGACCCGCTCCGACACGATCGGTCTCGGCCGCCTGGTCTTCGCGCTCGGCACCCCGGCCGAAGTGGATCAGGCCGCACAGCGGCTGCGGGCGCGCGGCATCGCCCTCGTCACCGAACCCGGCCCCCTCGACCAGGTCGGCGGCGGCTACGGGCTGCGCTTCCACGACCTCGACGGACGGCTGATCGAACTGTCCGCCGAGACCTGGGCGGTCACCGCGCGCGGCCGGGACGCGTCCCTGCCGGTGGGCGTCACCCACGCCGTCCTCAACACCCCCGACATCGACGCCTCCGTCGCCTTCTACCGCGACGTGCTCGGCATGCGCGTCTCCGACTGGTCCGAGCACCAGATGGCGTTCCTGCGCTGCGGCACCGACCACCACTGCGTCGCCTTCAACCAGGCGCCGTGGGTCTCGCTCAACCACGTGGCCTACGAGATGACGTCGCTGGACCACTTCATGCGCGGCCTCGGCCGGCTCCGCCACCACGGCGTCACCCCCGAGTGGGGACCCGGCCGGCACGGCCCCGGCAACAACACCTTCTCGTACTTCACCGACCCCACCGGCCTGGTGTGCGAGTACACCACCGAGGTCGCCCAGATCGTCGAGGACACCTGGATCTGCAAGGTGTGGCGGCGCACCCCCGAGCTGTCCGACCTGTGGGGGACCGCGGGCCCGCCCTCGCAGCGGATCCGCGCCCACATGGCGGGCACCCCCGACGGCAGCCCGGTCGCGGCGCCCGTGGACGCCCGCACCGAGAACCCCACCCCCGCCGGCACCGAAGGAGCAGCGGCATGAACGGCGGCACACGCAAGGTCGGCCTCATCGGCTGGGGCGCCATCGGCCGCACCGTCGGCGGCGCACTCGCCGCCGGTGACATCCCCGGCGCCGAACTCGCCGGCATCGTCGACAACCGCCCCCTCGGCGACGCCGTCCCCGCCCCCCAGCTCACCGTGGAAGGAGCCCTCGACGCCTGCGACCTGATCGTCGAGGCGGCCGGGCAGGGCGTCGTACGGGAGTGGGGCGAGACGATCCTCGCCTCCGGCACCGACCTGCTCGTGGCCTCCACCGGAGCGCTCACCGACGAGGACCTCGCCAAGCGGCTCCTCGCGGCCGGACCCGGCCGGGTCTACTTCACCGGCGGCGCGGTCGGCGGCCTCGACCTGCTCCAGGCCGTACGGGCCATGGGACCGCTCGGCGAGGTCACCCTGACCACCACCAAACTCCCGTCCACCCTCGAACAGCCCTGGATGGACGAGGAGACGCTCGCCCGGCTGCGGTCCGCGACCGGCCCCGTGGAGGTCATGGCCGGCACCGCCCGCGACGTACCGGCGAACTTCCCCCGGTCCACCAACGTCGCCGCCTCCGTGGCCCTCGCGGTCGGCGACCTCGACGCGGTGCGGGTCAGGGTCGTCGCCGACCCGGCGGCCGACCACACCTCCCACGTGATCGAGGCGAGCGGGCCGCAGGGCGCGTACCGCTTCGAGGTGCGCCACCTGCCCGACCCCGCCAACCCGGCCACCAGCCAGGTCGTCCCGTACGCCGTGCTGCGCTCGCTCGCGGCCCTGGCCGGACGCCGGGGGCAGATCCTGTGACCGCCCACGACCTCGCCGGGCTGCACCTGGCGGACACCGGCGGTGACGGGCCGCTGGTGCTGTGCCTGCACGGCATCGGCTCCTCGTCCGCCGCCTTCGCACCGCAGACCGGCGCCCTCGCCGCCGCGGGACACCGGGTCGTCGCCTGGGACGCCCCCGGCTACGGCCGGTCCGCCGACCCGGACGGCGACCTCACCCTCGACGACTACGCCGACACCGCCGCCGCCGTCATCCGCTCCCGGGACGCCGAGGCGCACGTCGTCGGCGTCTCCTGGGGCGGTGTCATCGCCCTGCGGCTCGCCACCCGGCACCCGGACCTCGTCGCCTCCCTCACCGTCGCCGACTCCACCCCCGGCTCCGGCACCAGCCCCGAGAAGGCCGCCGCCATGCGCGCCCGCGTGCCCGAACTGGAGCGGGTCGGCGCACGCGCCTTCGCCGAGGAGCGCGGCCCCCGGCTGCTGTCGCGGGACGCGCCGCCCGCACTGGTGCGGCGGGTCGTCGACACCATGGCCGACGCGATCCGCCCGGCCGGCTACCGGCAGGCGGCCGAGTCGATGGCCGCCACCGACCTGCGCGGCGAACTCGCCGACGTCGCCGCGCCCACCCTCGTCCTGTGCGGGGACCGGGACCGGATCACCGGTCCCGACGCCTCCCAGGTCCTGGCCGGCGGTCTGCACCGGACCGCCTACGTGATCGTCAAGGACGCCGGTCACCTGGCCAACCAGGAGCAGCCCGAGCACGTCAACGCCTGGCTGCTCTCCCACCTCCACATCGTCACCGACACCCGCACCCGGAAGGGCTGATCACCATGCCGCTGACCACCGACGACTACGACAACGGCTCGGACCTCGCCAAGTACACCGACTCCCTGATCGCCACCAAGGCCTCCCGCGAGCCGGACTGGGGCACCCTCTCCTTCCAGGAGAAGGCAGGCCCGCAGTTCAAGCGGGCGCAGATCCGCTACGTCGGCTCCGGCGCCACCGGCAACCACGACGACGACGGCCGCATCCTGCCCTCCGGCGGCTTCACCTTCTCCAACATGCTGCTGCCGCCCGGCGCCGAGGGCCCCGCCCACACCCACCACGACGTGGAGGAGGCCTTCTTCGTCCTGGAGGGCCAGGTCCGCGTCGGCATCCACCGCGGCCCCGACGAGACCGAGTACCGCACCCTCGGCTACCGCGACATGATCGTGGTGCCCGCCGGGGTGACCCGCTCGCTGAAGAACGAGGGCGACACCGACGCGCTGTTCTGCGTGATCATCGGTACGCGTAAGCCCCAGGTGCCGACCTACCCCGAGTACTCCCCGCTGTACGGCGTCACCCGTGACTGACCCGGCCACCGGGCGCCGCACGGTCGTCGTCACCGGTGCCGGCCGTGGCCTGGGGGAGGCCATGGCCCGCCGGGCGGCGGCCGACGGGTACCGCGTTGTCGTCGCCGAGCTGAACGAGGAGTGGGGCTCCCGTACGGCGGCGGCGATCCGCGAGGCGGGCGGCGCGGCCGACTTCGTCCCGCTGGACGTCGCCGACCCCGCCTCCGTCGAGGCACTCGCCGGCCGTCTCGCCCCCGCCGGGAGCGTGTACGGACTGGTCAACAACGCGGCGCTGGCCAACGGCGTCGGCGGCCGGGAGTTCCAGGACATCGACGTCGCCACCTGGGACCGGCTGATGACCGTCAACGCGCGCGGCCCCTGGCTCGTCGCCAAGCACCTGCTGCCCCTGATGTCCGACCCCGGACGGATCGTCAACATCGCCTCCGACGCGGCCCTCTACGGCTCGCCGCGCCTTGCGCACTACATCGCCTCCAAGGGCGCCGTCGTCGCCCTCACCCGGGCGATGGCCCGCGAACTGGGCGGCCGGGGCATCACCGTCAACGCGGTCGCGCCGGGCCTGACGGAGGTCGAGGCGACCGAGACGGTACCGGCCGAACGGCACGCGCTGTACGCGGCGAACCGCGCCATCGCCCGGCCGCAGCACCCCGACGACCTGGTGGGGCTCGTCTCCTTCCTGCTCGGCGAGGAGTCCCGCTACCTCACCGGACAGGTCGTCGCCGTCAACGGCGGCTTCACCATGCACTGACCCCCCGCCCCACCCGCACCCCCCTGCAAGGAGTACCCATGGACCTCGGCCTCGCCGACCGCACCGTCCTGGTCACCGGCGGCAGCTCCGGCGTCGGCCTGGCCACGGTCCGCGCCCTGCTCGGCGAAGGCGCCCGCGTCGCCACCTGCGGCCGGGACGCCGACCGGCTCGCCAAGGCCGCCGCCTCCCTCGGCGCCGGCCGAGAGCGCCTGTACACCGGCGTCTGCGACGTCCGGGACGCCGCCGCCGTACGGGACTTCACCGAGCGCGCCGCCGACCGCCTCGGCGGACGCCTCGACGGGCTCGTCAACAACGCCGGCCAGTCGCGGATGAAGAGCCTCGACGAGACGACCGGCGACGACTGGCGCGACGAGCTGGAGCTGAAGTTCGCGGGCGTCCTGAACCCCCTCGCCGCCGCCCGCGCCCACCTGCGCTCCTCCGACGCCGCCGCGATCGTCAACGTCAACGCCGTCCTCGCCAAGCAGCCCGAGACCCGGCTCATCACCACCAGCGCCGCCCGGGCCGGCATCCTCAACCTCTCCACCTCCCTGGCCCGCGAACTCGCCCCCGAGGGCATCCGCGTCAACTCCGTCTGCCTCGGCCTGGTCGACACCGGCCAGTGGACCCGCCGCCACGCGGCCGCCGACAGCGGCCTCACCTACGAGGACTGGCAGGCGGAGATCGCCGCCGACCGGGGCATCGCGCTGGGCCGCCTCGGCCGCGCCGAGGAGGTCGCCTACGCGATCGTCTCGCTGCTCTCGCCGCGCGCCTCCTACATCACCGGAACCAGCATCGACGTCTGCGGCGGAGTCGGCCGCGGCATCCTCTGAGGAGTTCGCATGCGTTACGACCACGGTGGCGGACTCCTGGCCGCCCACCTCAAGTCCCTCGGCGTCGACACCGTCTTCGGCATCGTCTCCGTGCACAACCTGCCGCTGGTGGAGGCCGTCGAGGCAGACCCGGAGCTGCGGTTCGTGCCGGTGCGGCACGAGGCGAGCGCCGTCAACGCCGCCGACGCCCACGGCCGGGCCCGCGGCACCCTCGGCTGCGCCCTCACCTCCACCGGCACCGGCGCCGGCAACGCGGCGGGCTCCCTGATCGAGGCCCTGTCATCGGGATCCCCCGTGCTGCACATCACCGGGCAGGTGGAGTCCGCCCACCTCGGCAGCGGACGCGGCTTCATCCACGAGACCAAGGACCAGCTCGGCATGCTGACCGCGGTCTCCGCGTACGCCGCCACCGTCACCTCCGCCCGGGACGCGGGCCGCGTCCTGCGCGAGGCCTCCGCCGCCGCGCTCGCGCTCCCGGGCGGCCCCGCGAGCGTGGAGTGGCCGATCGACCTCCAGTACGCCGTCCAGGAGGACGACGGCGCCACCGTGCCCGTCGCCGCGCCCCCGGTGCCGGACACCTCCGCACTCGCCGCGGCGTGCGACCTGCTCGCCTCGGCCCGGCGCCCGCTGATCTGGGCGGGCGGCGGGGCCAACACCGCCCGCGACCAGCTCCTCGCCCTGCTGGAGGCGACCGGCGCGGGCCTGCTCACCTCCAACTCCGGGCGGGGCTCCGTACCCGAGGACCACGAGCAGGTCGTCGGCAACTTCGCCACCACGCCCGCCGGACGCGCGCTCCTGGCCGACGCGGACGTCCTGGTCACCGTCGGCACCCACTTCCGGTCCAACGAGACCGCCGACTACGGGCTGCGCCTGCCCGAGGCGCACATCCAGATCGACGTCGACGCCGCCGCCCTCGGCCGGGTGTACCCCGCCCGGCACGCCCTGCACGGCGACTCCCGCGCCGTCCTGCCGCGCCTCACCGAGGCCGTCGTACGGGCCGACGCCGACTGGACGGCACGCGTCCGCCGGGTGCGCGGCGAGGTACGGGACGCCCTGCACGACGGCATCGGCCCGCAGGCCGCGATCTGCGACGCCCTCACCGCCGCCCTGCCGCGCGGCAGCGTCGTCGCCCGGGACGTGACCATCCCGTCCTCGTCCTGGGGCAACCGCCTGCTGCCCATGCACGATCCCCGGGCCAACGTCTTCCCGCGCGGCGGCGGCATCGGCCAGGGCCTCGCCATGGGCATCGGCGCGGCCCTCGCCCGGCCCGGCGAGCCCACCGTCGTGATCGCGGGCGACGGCGGCCTCGCCGTCCACCTCGGTGAACTGCTCACCCTCGCCCAGGAACGGCCCCGCCTGACCCTGATCGTCTTCAACGACGGCGGCTACGGAGTGCTGCGCAACATGCAGGCCACGTACACCGAACGCCGCTCCGGAGTCGACCTGTTCACCCCCGACTTCGCGCAGCTCGCCGCCGCCTGCGCTCTCCCGTACGCACGCATCGGCGACGCGAGCGAGGCCGCCAAGGTGATCGACGCCGCCGTCGCCTCCGACGGGCCGACCCTCGTCGAGGTCGACCTGGCCGCGCTCGGCCCGATGAAGAACCCGTTCACCCCGCCCGTCAAGATCCCCGCCCGGTAGGGAGGCCCGCCGACATGAGCACCACCGAAGCCGCCGAAGAGCAGCAACTGGACCTCCTCGTCCACCGCACCACCTGGGAGGCCGAGGGCGTCCTCTCCGTCGAGCTGGTCCACCCCGAGGGCAAGCCGCTGCCCGCCTGGACGCCGGGCGCCCACCTGGACCTGCACGTCGGCGGCCACGTCCGCCAGTACAGCCTGTGCGGCGACCCCGAGGACACCGGGAGGTACCGGCTCGGCGTCCTCAACGAGCCGACCTCGCGCGGCGGTTCGCGGCACGTGCACACCAGGCTGCGGCCCGGCCAGACTGTGCGGGTGGCCGGGCCGCGCAACCACTTCGCCCTCGAACCGGCCGCCTCCTACGTCTTCGTCGCCGGCGGCATCGGCATCACCCCGATCCTCGCCATGGCCCGCCGGGCGGAGCGGGACGGCGTCCCGTACCGGCTGGTGCACGGCGGGCGGACCCGCGCCTCGATGGCGTTCGGCGGCGAACTCGCGGCGCTCGGCGGCGAGGTGACCCTCGTACCGCAGGACGAGCGGGGGCACATCGACGTGGCCGGCACCCTCGCGGACCTGCCGGCCGGCGCGCTGGTGTACTGCTGCGGCCCCGAACCGCTGCTCAAGGCCGTCGAGGCGGCGGCGCCCGAGGGGCGGCTGCGCACCGAGCGGTTCGCCGCGCCCGCCGTGATCCGCGAGGGCGACGACGGCGCCTTCGACGTCGAGTGCCGCGCCTCGGGCGTGACCCTGCGCGTGGACGCCGGGACCTCCGTCCTGGAGGCCGCCGAGAACGCCGGGCTCACCGTCGCCTCCTCCTGCCGGGACGGCATCTGCGGCTCCTGCGAGACCCGCGTCCTGGCCGGCACCCCCGACCACCGCGACTTCCTGCTCAGCGACGCCGAGCGGGCCGCCGGCGAGACGATGATGATCTGCGTCTCGCGCTGCGCCTCGGACCGCCTCGTGCTGGACCTCTGACCCCCTCACGCCTTCGATGGAGAACGCCGTGCCCGAGACCTGGCCCTTCCTGGACCCCCACCAGACCCGCGACCACGAGCCCACCCCGTACGAGCTGAAGCTCGCCCGCACGCTCGAGGACATCTTCACCGAGGACGGTCACGAACTGGCCGACGTGATCGACGGACTCAACAACCGCCAGCTGCGCACGCCGACCGGCGAGCCCTGGACCGAGGAGTCCTTCCGCGCCGAGATGAACCGCCTGGGAGCCTGACATGACCCTCTCCACCCACGACAGCGCCGACCACATCTACGCCCACGGCCTGCGCAACCAGTGGCACCCCGTCGTACCCTCCGACTTCGTCGCACCCGGCGACATGCGCCGGGTGACCGCACTCGGCGAGAACTGGCTGCTCTTCCGCAAGTCCGACGGCGGCCTGTCCATGCTCGCCGACCGCTGCCCGCACCGCGGCGCGCCCCTCTCCCTCGGCAAGCACCTGGGCGACCGGGTCGCCTGCTGGTACCACGGCGTCGAGGTCGACACCGCCGGCACCGTCACCTCGGTACCCGGACTGCCCGGCTGCGCCCTGGAGGGCAAGACCCTCGTCACCTCGCTGCCGGTGCGCGAGGTCGGCGGCGCGATCCTCGCCTGGTTCGGCGACGAGGAACACCCCGAGCCGGGGGAACTCACCCTGCCCGAACCGCTGGCCGACGAGGAGATCTCCGCCTTCCTCTGCTACGCGGAGTGGGACGTGCCGTGGCGGTACGCCATGGAGAACCTGCTCGACCCGATGCACGGCGCGTTCCTGCACTCCGAGTCGCACACCATGTTCGCCGGGGACACCACCGCCAGGTTCCGCATCCGCGAGACCGGGCGGGGCTACTTCTTCGAGAAGACCGACCAGCGGGGCGTCAACTTCGACTGGGTCGAGCTGTGCCACACCGGCGTCGACTGGGTGGACCTGTCCATCCCCTATCCGCCGTCGGCGGGCCCCGGCGGCCCGTTCGGCATCGTCGGCATGGCCTGCCCGGTGGACGCGGGACGCACCGGCGTCTTCTTCTGGCGCTACCGGAAGGTGAGCGACTGGCAGCGGGACACCTGGCGGTTCCTGTACAAGACGCTCATCGAGGCCCGTCACTGGGAGGTCCTGGAGCAGGACCGCGTGATGCTGGAGAACATGCCCGCGGACGCCGACCAGCGCGAGAACCTCTACCAGCACGACCTGGGCGTGGTCCGGCTGCGCCGGCTGTACCGGGCCCGGGCGGAACAGCAGTCGAAGGCGCCGGCCGCCGCTCAGCCCGCGTCGGCGCGCTGATCCGGGACGTCGTCGGAATCCACGATCGAGCGTTCCAGCTTCGACAGCAGGCGGCCCAGTTGACGGTGCTCGGCGGGCGAGAGTCCGCCGAGCATCCGGCGCTCGTTCTCCAGGTGCTCGCTGAACACCTCGTCCACCTTCGCCAGGCCCGCCTCGGTGAGCCGCGAATACACCACCCGCCGGTCCTCCGCGTCCCGTTCACGCACCAGCAGGCCGTCCTTCTCCAGCCGGTCCAGGCGCAGCGTCACCCCCGCCGAGGAGACCAGCCCGGAGGCCGCGAGCTGCCCGGCGGTCAGCCGGTACGGGGCCCCGGCCCGGCGCAGCGCGGTCAGCACGTCGAACCCGGCGACGGACAGCCCGTGTTCGTCGAGCCGCGAGGTCATCCGCGACTGGTACTGCAGATACGACCGGTGCAGCCGGGCCAGCACCTCCAGCGGGGAGGTGTCCAGCTCGGGCCGCTCACGGGCCCAGTCCCCGACGATCCCCGCCACCGCGTCCGGCCGCTTCGCCGCCCTGCCCTGCGCCATGTCTTCCCCTCGCGGCTACGTCAGATACAGAAATCTTAGCCCTAAGGGAAATCGGCCACCGCCCCCTCGCCCCCCCCGTACGGAGACCCGGTGCGCGGGTCAGGGCCGCCAGGTCACCCGGTGTTCGCCGAGGTGCGCGAGCACCGCGTGGTTGGCCTCCCATCCGTCCGGGAACTTCACCAGCGTGCCCAGCTGGACCGGTTCCGTGGACGGGTAGTCGTCCAGCAGCTCGCCCACGCCCTCGCGGCAGACCACGATGCACGCGTGCCGGTGCCGGGAGGCCAGGACGCACAGGCGGCCGGTCTCCAGGTGGAAGGCGGTGGCGTCGGGGCGGCCGGAGAGGGGGTGCAGGACGACCGTGACGTCGTACTCGCGGCCCTGGAGACGGTTGGCCGTGTCGACCGTCACGTCGCTCACCCCGAGGTCGGCCAGCGCCGCACGGACCGCCGCCGCCTGGTCCCGGTGCGCGGTGCCGACGGCGACGCGCGCGGCGGTCAGCGGGGCGGGCTCCGGTGAGCGTTCGGACGTCGCCCGGCCCTCCCGGTCGAGGAGACGCCGGACCACCGCCGCCACCGCCCGCACCGCCTCCGGGTCGGTGCGCGGGGTGTGCCGCGCGGGCAGCTCCAGCAGCCCCCAGCCGGAGGCGGCGGCCTCGTCGATCACCCGGTCGGGGCCCGAGCCGTCCGACGGCACCGCGAAGGCCAGGCTCCGGTCGCCGTGGCCGGTGCCGCTGCGGAACGGCGTGTACGGGTAGAAGGCCTCGGAGACCAGCCGGGCCGCCGACGCCGGAAGCCGCCAGGAGACCGGCAGGCGGTGCTGGGGCAGGTCCGGGTTGTGGGCGAGCAGCGTCGTGACCGCCGAGGACGACGGGTCGTAGGCCAGGCCCGCCCACTGCTCGCTGCCGACCGTCGCGAACGGGTCCAGCTGACCGGGGTCGCCCACGAAAAGCGCCCGCTCGAACAGCCCGGCGACCGCGAGCAGCGAGTCCGAGCGCATCTGGTACGCCTCGTCGACGATCGCGTGCCGCCACGGCTCGTCCACCGAGACGTGCGCCCACTTCGCCGCCGTCGACAGCACGACGGCCAGCCCGGCCAGGTCGCCGGCCTTCGCCGACTTGCGTACGTTGTCCAGCGCGTCGAGCGCCTTGTCGTACGGGTCGGCGTCGCTGCTGTGCAGCCGGCCCACCGGGAGGTCCGGGTTCTTCTCGGCCAGGCGCAGCACCAGGTCGTCGACCTGCGCGTTGGTCTGCGCGACCACCATCAGGGGGCGGCCCGCCTCGGCCAGCTCCAGCGCGGCCCGCACCACGAGCGTGGACTTGCCGGCCCCGGGCGGGGAGTCGACGACGACACCGCGCTGCGTGCCGTGCAGGGTGTCGTGGAGGATCGACGCGGTGGCGCGGGCCGCCTCCGCGCCCGGGTCGAAGGCCGGCGGAGCGTCGACGGCGAGGGTCTCGGCGGTCACAGCACGTCCTCCTCGGTCTGGGCGTCGGCGGCCTCCGGCACGGCCGCCGCCTCACCGGGCGGCCCGCCGTGCGTCCACGGGGTCTGCTCGGGGTCGGGGAGCTTCGCGCCGCCCCGCTGCTCGTGCTCGAAGAGCGTGAAACAGACCAGGTCGCCCTTCTCGGGCACCGACCCCGCCTCGGGCTCCCTGCCGCGGCCCATCTTGTCCAGGATCCGCAGGACCAGCGTGCCGTCGTCCTGCCCGGCACGCCGCTCGTGCCCGTCACCGGGCGCGTCCGCGGCCGCCGGTCCGACGTACTCGGCCGCCTGCGGTTTGCCGCCCAGCGAGCGGTAGACCTTCACCCGCTCGCCCAGGTGCGGGCGGTCGTCCGTGCGCACCGTCACCAGCGGGCGGGGACTGGGCCGCTTGCTCTCGCTGTACGCCATGACCACGTCGACGACCTCGCCCGCGAACGCCTCCCCGGCCAGCCGGCGCCCGGCCATCACCAGCGGATCGTCCAGCGCCTCCTGCGCCTCCAGGCGGGCCTGCTCGCGCTCGCGGGTGGCCAGCTTGTTCGCCGCCGTCACCGCGTCGTCGCGGCGCGGCTGCGGGGGCTCGCCGGCCAGGACGCGGTCGCGGTGGGAGGTGAACGACCAGCGGTCGCGGGTCCAGCGCTCCTCGGTGTGCGCCCCCTCGGGCAGCTCCCGCAGCAGGTCCAGGCCCCGCCACACCGCGTCCCAGGTGGGCCGGGTACGGCTCTCGACCAGGGTGCGGATCTCCCGCTCGGCGGCCGTGAGCGCGCCCAGCCGGTCGTCGGCCTCCACGCCGTCCTCGGCGGCGGCCAGCGCGGCACGGGCGCGGTCGTAGCGCTCGATGGCGGGAGCGAGCAGCTTGTTGTCGAAGGCCGGGTCGGTCGCCGGGCCCGCGGGCGGGCACAGCAACTGGCCGGCGGCGTCACGGGCCAGCTCGGCGCGGCGGGCCGCCTCGGCGCCGGACAGGTCCGTGCCGTCCGGCGCGATCCACGCCAGCAGGGCGCCCAGGTGCTGGTCCTCCAGCGTGGACTGCCCCGTCGCCCAGTGCCGGCCCAGCAGGTCGGTCATGGCGAGCAGCAGCGAGGAGCCGGGCACGCGGGCCCGCTCGCCGAAGTGGGTCAGCCAGCGGCCGAGCAGCGGCACCCGCGGCGGCGCGGGGTGCGGGGTCTCGGGATCCTGCTCCGCCGTACGCCGAAAGCGCATGGACCGGCCGAGCAGCCGTACGAAGTCGATGCCCGCGCGGCTCGGCACGACGAGCTGCGCGGCGTCCGTGCACAGGTCGACCTCGACCTTGACCCGCTTGCCCGTCTCCGGGTCGGTCTCGGTGCGCTCCGCGGCCTCGACGCTCTCCGCGTACGCCTCGACGTACGGCAGGACGATGTCCGCCAGCTCGGCGAGGAACGCGAAGCGCAGGTCGCGGTCGCGGGGCTGCGGCACGACCAGCAGATGCGGCGCGTCGCGGTCGGTGCCGACCAGCGCGCCGAGCGGGGCCCCGGCCTCACCGGC
This sequence comes from Streptomyces sp. NPDC051136, assembly GCF_044455745.1. Taxonomy (NCBI): domain Bacteria; kingdom Bacillati; phylum Actinomycetota; class Actinomycetes; order Kitasatosporales; family Streptomycetaceae; genus Streptomyces; species Streptomyces sp. NPDC051136. The sequence goes on from NZ_JBITFE010000002.1 coordinate 234,841, forward strand.
GGTGATCAGCGGGACGAAGACCAGCGGCCGGTCGGACAGGTGCCGGTGCCGGACGGTGGCGGCGGGCTGGGCCCGGCCCGAGCGCACGGCCTCCAGCCGGGCGAGCGTGGTGATCAGCGACATGCGGACACCTCGCCGTCCCCGGCGCCCGCCGCGCCGCCGGCCCGCGCACCGGCCGTCGCGAGTGCCTCCGCGCGCAGCCGGGCCGCCCGGCGCAGCGCGGCCACCGCCGGGTCGTCCGGGTCGCCGGTCTCGCCGCGGGCCGCGGCCAGCACCTCCTCGACCGTGGAGAGACCGCCCAGCTCGGCCCGCACCGGGCGGCCGAGGGAAGTCACCGCACCGGCCTGCCTGGACCGGGCGCGGCAGTGGAAGGCCAGCTCGCACGCGGACAGGCACTCGGGCGCGTACGCCGCCGGGACCGCGTCGACCGAGGCCGTCAGCTCCTCGGCCGGCAGCCCGGGGGAGAAGCAGACGCCCTCGGGGAGCGCGTCGGTGATCTCCTCGATGCGGGTCAGCCGGGCCAGCTGGCGGCCGGTGACGGCGCGCTGCTTGCGCACGTCGACGGCGGACGCGGTGGGCAGGTTGGAGAAGTCCTTGGGGCAGACCAGCAGGACGCGGTGGCGCACGCGCGGGGCGGGGTCGAGCCGGGCGGCGACCTGCTCCAGGGCCAGCACGTACACGGCGGCCTGCCGGGCGGCGGCGCCCACCTTCGCCGGGTCGGCGGAGCCGTCCAGCAGCGGGAACGACTTGATCTCGACGACCGTCCAGCTGCCGTCCGGATGCACCACCACGGCGTCCGGCTCCAGGAATGCCGGTGACCCGGCGACGTCGAGGGCGAGCATCGGATGGTCGAGCAGTGTCCACGCGCCGGCCGTGCCGGTGGCCGCCTCGCGCAGCGCCAGCGCCGTCCGCGCGGTGCGCCCCTCGGGGCCGGCCGCGGACAGATCGGGCACGTGCACCGGGGCCTCGGCGGGCGGCTCGGCACCGCGGTCCAGCTTCTCGTGCGCGAGGCGCAGCAGCTCGGCGCCGCCGTCCGCCTTCACCTTGGCCTCGAAGGCGTTGCCCCGGGTCAGGGCGAACTGCGACTGCCCGAAGGCCGACGGTGAGCCCAGGGCACTCGCCAGCGAGCCCTTGTCCACCCCGGCGCCGTCGAGGACCGCCCGCCGACGGCACCCCGGGTTGGCGGCGAGGGCGGCCAGGGCGCGTGCGTCCAGTGCCTTGGCCGGCACGTCGGGACCGCGCAGCTCAGCGAGCCGGTGCCGGAGTCTCGTCCCCCGCGTCCGAGGGGGCGGGGTCCGGCTCGGCTCCCGCTCCGAACCGCTGCTCGCGCTGCCGTGGGATTCGCTCACCCGCGGAAGTCTGACATCCACCACTGACAATCGCGGAACCCGTGCTCCCGGCGGCCGGGGCGGAGGCGGCAGCGGGGGCGCCGGCGGCAGCGGGCGCGGAGCCGGCCGCGGCCGGTGCGAGACGGGCCGGCAACAGGGCCCGGACCCGCCGCGCGGTCCGCAGCACGAACGGCGTCAGCAGCAGCCCCGCACCCATCACGGCCGCACCCGCGACCGCGTCGAGGAAGTAGTGGTTCGCGGTGCCCATGACGACGATCGTGGTCACCAGCGGGTAGACGACGGCGGCCACCCTCGTCGTGCGCGTGCCGCCGTAGCGCCACAGCATCACTCCGCACCACAGCGCCCAGCCCACGTGCAGGCTCGGCATCGCCGCGTACTGGTTGGTCATGCCGCCCATGCCGCGCGGCGCACTCGCCTCGCCGCCCCACCAGCCGTACGAGCTGTACTGGGCCATCGTGTCGACGAAGCCGTGCCCGGAGTCCAGCAGCCGGGGCGGGCAGGTCGGCAGCAGGGTGAAGCCGATGAGACCTATGAACGTGGACGTCATCAGCCAGGTGCGCGCGGCCCGGTAGCGCACCGCGCGGGAGCGGAAGAGCCACACCAGGATCGCCGGGGTGACCAGGTAGTGCAGCGAGGCGTACCAGAAGTCCGCCGGGACACCGATCCAGGGCTCGCTGGTGAAGAGACGGTTGAGGGGGTGCTCCGCGTTGAGGAAGAGCGCCTTCTCGATGTCCAGGATGGCCACGCCGTGGTCGACGGCGTCGGCCACGTCGCCGCGCACGAGCAGCCGCCCGGCGCTGTAGCAGGCGTACACGAGGACGATGAGCGGCAGCTCGGTCCACCAGCGCAGCCGAGTGTTCGGGGCCGCCTCGGTGCCCGGTGTCTCGGTGTGCGGCAATCCGATCGCCCTCCCCCTTCTCACGCTTCTCACGTCTCGCTCACTCGTGCGCCCGGACGGACGCGGGCGAGCCACTCTACGGCGTCACCGAAAGTGCTCCGCGAAGCGCCCTCGGACCGGATAGACGCGGGCACTGCCCCTCGGGTTGCCCGCACGGACGGTACGGGATGATGGAAGGGCCCCCTCAGACATTTCTCCCGGAAAGGCCCCTCCATGGCACCGCGCATTCTGCTGGCCCGGCACGGACAGACGGAGTGGTCGCTGTCCGGCAGACACACCGGCAGGACCGACGTGCCGCTCCTTGAGGAGGGCCGGCGCGGCGCGAAACTGCTCGGCGAGCGGCTGCACCGGGCGCCGCTGGACGGGCTGCCCGGCGTGGAGGTGCGGACCAGTCCGCTGGTGCGCGCGAGCGAGACCTGCGAGCTGGCGGGGTTCGGCGGGCGCGCCCGGACCTGGGACGCGCTGATGGAGTGGGACTACGGGGCCTACGAGGGCATGACGCCGGACCAGATCCAGGCCGTGCGGCCCGGCTGGCTGATCTGGCGGGACGGGGTGCCCGACGGGGAGAGTGTGAGCGACGTCACGGCGCGCGCGGACGAGGTGGTGGCGTGGGCGCGGGAGGCGGAGCGGGACGTGCTCGTCTTCGCCCACGGGCACGTGCTGCGGGCCATCGGGGCGCGGTGGCTGGGGCTGCCGCTGTCGTTCGGGGCGCGGATACGGCTGAATCCGACGTCGCTGTCGGTGCTGGGGTGGGCGTACGGGGAGCCGGCGGTGGAGAGCTGGAACGACTCGGGGCATCTCGTCGGCTGACGGCTGTGCGGGTGCCGGTGCCGGTGCGGGTGCCGGTGGTGCGGTGCGATGCCCGTGCTGGTGGGGGGCCCGGGGTCTGGGGTGGGGTGGGGTTGGGGGTGCGTTGCCCGGCGTTGCGGGGTGCCGCTGCGCCCACCCGTGCCGCCCCAGCGGCACGACTGCCCGCAGCTGGGGGGGGAGGTACGACTGCCCGCAGCGATGGCGGGGGCGGTGCTGGTGGGGGTGCGGCTGCCGGCAGTCGGGGGCGGCCGGTGCTGCGTGGGTGTGTGGGGTCGGGTGTTGTGGTCAGGCCGGTCTCGGGAGTGCCGCGTGGCGGTCCAGGAAGGTGGAGACCTGGGCCGCGCGGCGGTGCGGGAGGAGCACGCGGGCCGTGCCCGCCAGCATCGTGCGGACGCGGGAGGACTGGACCTCGCCGAGCAGGTCCAGGACCCGCGTCCCCGCGCCCGCCGCCTCGTCGGGACGGCCCCCGCGGGCCAGGTCGTCCGCCAGTTCCGCCGTGTACAGCGCGAGGTTGCGGGTGAAGTGCGGGTCCTGCAGCCCGGCGGCCCGCCGCGCGTGCCGGGCGGCCCGCGGCCAGTCGCCCAGGGTGGACCAGCACTGCGCCTCCAGCCCCTCCAGTTCGGCCTCGCCGTAGAAGCTCATCCACTCGGGGTCGGTGTCCGAGGGGCCCCGCCCGAAGAAGGTCTGCGCCCGCACCAGTGCCTGCTCGCATCCGACGCGGTCCGCGAGCCCCGCCCAGCCGCCCGCCTCGCGCAGCGCGAGCAGCGACATCAGCCGGTCCGAGCCCAGCGGGCGGGCGGCGCGCTGCGCGGCCTGGGACGCCCGTACCGCCTCGCGCGGACGGCCGGCGTCACGGGCCAGGAACGCCATGTTGCAGAAGGCGTGCGCCTCCAGGGCCGGATCGTCGTTGGTCCGGGCGGTGGCCAGGGCCTCGGCGTAGTGGGAGCGGGCGTCGTCGAAGCGTCCCGAGTCGTGCGCCAGCCAGCCCACGGAGATCGCCAGTTCACCGGCGCCCGAGTAGAGGCGGTCGGCGACCGCCTGCCGGGACGCCCCGGCGTCCAGGAGCGCGTACGCGGTGCGCAACGGGGCCGCCGCGCGCCGGTAGAGGCCGTCCGCGCCGTGCCGGTCGTCGAGCAGCCGGATCCGGCGGACGGCCTCTTCGAGGGCGCCGGCCTCGCTCGTCCCGGCCCGGCGCGCGGGCCGCCCGGCCGCCGCGGCGTCGAGGGCGGGCCCCAGGGGGCCCAGCGAGGCGGCGGCCGCCGTGGCACCGCTCGTCATGAATGCGCGACGCAGCACGTCGCTCTCCTCGTTGTCGTCGTGCGTCTCGTACAGGTCGTGCGTGTCTCGCGTGTCATACGTCTCATACGGCTCACCCGCCCCTCGCGACTCAGCGGTGGCGCGCGACTGCCGTCCGCGGACCGACGAACGGGGCGCGAACCCCAGGTCGGTGAGCGTGCGGCCGGGGAACATGTGCAGAAACACCCGCTCGTAGGCGTAGTTGGGGCAGCGGATCTCACCCGCCTCGACCCGGCCGACGTAGCGCGCGTCGCAGCTGACCCGCTCGTCGATCTCGCGCGCGGCCCGGCGGACCGCCGCCGCGAACTCCGCCGGGGAGCGCCGGCCGCGCAACCGCCTGAAGGCGAGGTTCGGCCGCGGGGGCCGTTCGGGCTGGGCGGAGGTCACCGTTGACGACGCCATGGCCGGGTCCTCTCGTGCGAACCGTCGAACCATGCCGGGGAAGGGGGCCGAATCTGCGCGACACCCTGTTTCCGGCGAGCAAGAACGTACCGGCTGTGACGGAGCGGCCACGCGCTGTTTGGCTACAAAACGGATATCTCCTCCACGATCTGCCATGAAGTGCCATCCTTTGCGGCGGCATCGGGCCGTAGCCGTTGACGCCCCGCCGCGTTGAACCGGTCGGCCGGAGACCCACCGAATCCCGGTCCGCTCGTCCGAGGAGGAGTTCCGTGGTGGAGGCCGGGATGGACACCAGCATCAGCGATCCCCCCTGCGACGCCTGTGACGTCGTCACCGTGCCGACCCGACAGGGTCTGGAGGCGGTCGACATCCTCAGGCGGGGAGCCGGTGAGGGGGTGGGCTCCGTGATCCACGACGACGGCTGCGACACCCTGGGCTTCCTGGTGCCGCCGGGGACCGCCGCCGCCTGGGACGTGCCCGGCAGCACCTGCACCGAGACGGACGGCCGGGGGCTGCGCATCGTCCCGGAGCCCGAGCCGCCCGTGGAGGGCTCCGACTGGCTGCTGCCGCCCGGCGAGGCGGACCTGGCGACCGACCCCGCCGTCCTGCGGGCCGCGCTGGGCGAGGCGGCCCGGCTGATCAGGGCCGCCGACAGCTGCCGCTGAGCACCGTAGCGCCGGTCCCGGTGATCAGTGCCGCCGACGGCCTGCCGCTGAGCACCGTAGCGCCGGGCCCGGCCGGGGACCCGGATAATGGACCGATGGGAAAGTCCAGGAACGCCCGCCGCGGGCGCGCCGCCGCGGAAGCCGTCGTCGAGGACGTCGACGGGGGACGCGCCGAGCTGGTGCCCGACCGGGACCGGCCCCGGGCCCGGACGCTGCTGATCGACGGCGCCCCCCAGTCGCACGTCGACCTCGACGACCCGGCGTACCTGTCCTTCGAGTACCAGCGCCGCATCGGCCACGTCATCGACCTGGCCGCCCCGCCGGGCAAGCCGGTGCGGGCCGTGCACCTCGGCGGCGGCGCCCTCACCCTGGCCCGCTACGTCGCCGCCACCCGCCCCCGCTCCACCCAGCAGGTCGTCGAGCGGGACGCCGCCCTGGTCCGGCTGGTCCGCCGGGAGCTGCCCCTCGACCCGGGCGCGCGGATACGGGTGCGCTCCACCGACGCCCGCGCCGGACTGGCCAAGGTGCCCGACGGCTGGGCGGACGTCGTCGTCGCGGACGTCTTCGGCGGGGCCCGCACCCCGGCCCACCTGACGTCCACCGAGTACCTCGACGAGGTGCGGCGCGCGCTCGCGCCCGGCGGGGTCTACGCCGCGAATCTGGCCGACGGCCCGCCGCTGGCCCACCTGCGCGGCCAGGTCGCCACCGCGGCCGCCCGGTTCGCCGAACTCGCCCTCGTCGCCGATCCGGCGGTGCTGCGCGGCAGACGCTTCGGCAACGCGATCCTGGTCGCCGCCGACCACCCGCTGCCCGTCGCCGAACTCACCCGCCGGGCCGCCTCGGACCCGCATCCCGCGCGCGTGGAACACGGCCGCGCCCTCGGTGACTTCACCGGCGGCGCCCGGCCGGTGACGGACGCGGCGGCGGTGGACTCGCCGGCGCCGCCGGAGTCCGTGTTCAAGTGAGTCCGCCGGCGGGGCCGTCGGCTCAGTAGCTGCCGATCTCCACCCGCGGCGGCCCGTCGTGCCAGGTGCAGAACACCGACACCCGGTCCGCGCCCGAGGTGAACTCCACCCGGATCCACGACTCCGTCTTCCACACCTGCATCGACCAGCCCGCGCCCGGCGTCGCCGACACCAGGGACGCGGACGCCGGACCCAGGTCGAAGACCGCGCGGCCCCCGTCGGTGTCGTAGCTCCTGACCTTCCCGGACGTGTCGGGGGCCGGGCTGGACGGGTCCTCGGCCGGCCTGCCGGACGGCGCGGTGCGCGACGGTGCGGGGGCGGGGCCGGGCTCGCGGGAGGTGCGGCCCGGCGTCGGCGACGCGCTGGCCGAAGGGGAGGGCGCCGGACGGCTGGTGGACGAGGCCAGGGGCTGCCCGGCGTCGTCGTCCCCGCCCCGCACGCTCGCGTCCGCCGCCGTGATCGGCAGTGCCCGGGGCGCGTCGTAGGCCGTGCCCGCCATCACCGTGTGGACGCCCCACCACGACAAGGTGACCGCGGCGCCGGTGGCGAGCAGCCAGGCGATCACGTGGACGAGTCCTCTGCGCATCGCGGTCATACTGCCTCACCCGCCCCACGCGTGTCGCGTGCCCGCGGAGTGACGTGGGTCCCGGCCGCAGTTGTCCACAGGCCCGGGCCGGGTCGGTGCGCATGGCGTACGGTGCCGCCCATGGCAAGTGTGCTCGTGGTCGAGGACGACCAGTTCGTACGCTCGGCGCTCATCCGGCAGCTGACCGACGCCTCGCACACCGTGCGCAGCGTGGGCACGGCACTGGAGGCGCTGCGCGAGGTCGCCCATTTCCGGTTCGACGTGGTGGTCCTGGACCTCGGCCTGCCCGACCTGGACGGCTGCGAGGCGCTGAAGATGCTGCGCGGCATCACCGACGTACCGGTGATCGTCGCCACCGCCCGGGACGACGAGGCCGAGGTCGTACGGCTGTTGAACGCGGGCGCGGACGACTACCTCACCAAGCCGTTCTCCGTGGAGCACCTGTTGGCCCGGATGGCGGCCGTGCTGCGCCGGGCCCGCGGCGGCCCGGCGGAGGCGGCGGCGCCGGCGGTCATCCGGGTCGGCGGCCTCACCGTCGACCCGCTGCGCCGCCAGGCCGAGCTGGACGGGGCGGCCCTCGACCTGACCCGCCGCGAGTTCGACCTGCTCGCCTTCCTGGCCGGCCGGCCCGGGGTCGTCGTCGCCCGCAAGGAGCTGCTCGCCGAGGTCTGGCAGCAGTCCTACGGCGACGACCAGACCATCGACGTCCACCTGTCCTGGCTGCGCCGCAAGCTCGGCGAGACCGCGGCCCGGCCGCGCTATCTGCACACCCTGCGCGGCGTCGGAGTGAAGCTGGAGCCACCGCGATGAGATGGGCCCTGGTCAAGGTCTCGCTGGCGGTCACCGCGATGGTCGTGGTCGCCTTCGCCGTGCCCCTCGGACTCGTCATCCGCGAGATGGCCCGCGACCGCGCCTTCTCCAACGCCGAGCGGGAGGCCGCCGCCGTCGCCCCCGCCCTGTCCATCACCACCGACCGCGAGCAGCTGGAGCGCGTCGTGGCCTCCGCGGGATCGGACGCCGGGATGGCCGTGCACATACCGGCGTCCGGCGACCGCGGCGGCGCCACCGACATCGGCCGGCAGCGCGCCACCGACGAGGACATCGCCGCCGTACGGGAGATGGGGCGGGCCTCCACCACCGAGGTGGGCGGCGGCTCCACCCTGCTCCAGCCCGTCGCGCTCAGCTCCGGCGAGATCGCCGTCGTCGAGGTGTACATCCCCGAGTCCGAGGTGACCAACGGCGTCGGCACGGCCTGGGCGGTGCTCGCCGCGGTCGGTGCCGCGCTCGTGGTGGGCTCGGTCGCGGTCGCCGACCGGCTCGGCGTGCGGATGGTGCAGCCCGCGCGGCGCCTGGTCGACGGGGCGCACGAGCTGGGGGAGGGCAGGCTGGGCGCGCGGGTGCCCGTGGAGGGACCGGACGAACTGCGGCGCGCGGCCGTCGCGTTCAACTCCATGGCCGACCAGGTCGTCCAGCTCCTCGCCAACGAGCGGGAGCTGGCCGCCGACCTGTCCCACCGGCTGCGCACCCCGCTGACCGTGCTGCGCCTCAACGCGGCCTCGCTCGGCGACGGTCCGGCCGCCGAGCAGACCCGGGCCGCCGTCGAGCAGCTGGAGCGCGAGGTCGACACCATCATCCGCACCGCCAGGGACGCCAAGCCGCAGACGGCGGCCGCCGGTCCCGGCGCCGGGTGCGACGCGGCCGAGGTGGTCCGGGAGCGGATGGCGTTCTGGTCGGCGCTCGCCGAGGACGAGGGCCGCAAGTGGCGGGTGGCCGGCGCCGACCGGCCGGTGCGCATACCCGTCGCCCGCGCCGACCTCGCCGCCTCCCTCGACGCGCTGCTCGGCAACGTCTTCCGGCACACCGCCGAGGGCACCGCCTTCGCCGTCGACCTGCACAACGGCGAGGACGCGGTGATCGTGCTCGTGTCGGACGCGGGCGCCGACATAGCCGACCCTGAGGCGGCGATGGCCCGCGGCCGGGGCTCGGGCACCGACGGCTCCACCGGGCTCGGCCTGGACATCGTGCGCCGGATGGCGGAGTCGACCGGCGGCGACGTACGCATCGGCGCCTCCGTGCTGGGCGGCACCGAGGTGCGGATCTGGATCCAGCTCGCCGGGCGCCGGGCGCCGGAGCGGCGCGGCCACCGGGGAACCGTACGACGACGCAGACAGCCCCGGGCGGCCGCGGCCACGCCCCCCGCGGCCCCGGCCGGCCGCGACCATTAATCGGCCCCGATCCCTTCCTTAAGCCCACCCTAAGATCGCCAAGCCCCGCCCGGATCAGGCTCTTTGCCCGTTTCCGGGTCGCTAGCGTGCTGCCGCACCCCCACCCCGCCCCCGTCGGTCTCCCGCCGGGGGCACCGTGAACAGCGAAGGCAGGCACGTGATGCGTACGCACCGACGCAAGGTCAGTGGCAGGAACAAGGCGATCGGCGCCGTCGTCGCGGCGGCCGTGGCCGGTGGCGGGGCGCTGCTGTTCACCAGCACCGCCCAGGCGGCCTCGGTCGGCGCCGCGTACACGAAGACCAGCGCGTGGTCGACGGGTTACACCGCCCAGTACGTCGTCACCAACACCAGCGGGCAGCCGAAGGCGGACTGGACGCTGGAGTTCGACCTGCCCTCCGGCACGAAGCTCGGCTCGCTGTGGAACGCCGAGTCGAAGACCGACGGGCAGCACGTCACCGTGACCCCGCCGAAGTGGGACACGGACGGGCTGAAGACCGGGGAGTCCGTCACGGTCGGCTTCGTCGTCAACGGCACCGCCGACCCGACCGGTTGCCTCGTCGACGGCGCCGCGTGCTCGACGGACGACGGCGCCACCCCCGAGCCCAGCGGCCGCCCCACCGACACCCCGGCCCCGACGCCCACGCCGACCCCGACGGCCACCGACGGCACCGAGCCGGCGCCGACCACCACGCCCACCGCCCCGGCGCCCACCGGGACCCCCGGCGACGGCACCGCCGCGGGCGCGGGCTTCGCGCCGTACGTCGACACCTCCCTCTACCCGGCCTTCGACCTGCTCGCGCACTCCGCGGCGACCGGTGTGAAGGAGTACAACCTCGCCTTCGTCACCGACGGCGGCGGCTGCACGCCCAAGTGGGGCGGCGTCACCGACCTCGGCGGCGACGCGGTCGCGAACCAGATAGGCGCCCTGCGCGAGAAGGGCGGCGACGTCCGCGTCTCCTTCGGCGGCGCCTCCGGCTCCGAACTCGGCACCACCTGCACGTCGGCCGACGCGCTGGCGGCGGCGTACGGCAAGGTCGTCGACGCCTACGGGCTCACCAAGGTCGACTTCGACGTCGAGGGCGGCGCGCTGCCCGACACGGCCGCCAACACCCGCCGTGCGCAGGCGATCTCCGCGCTGCAGGAGAAGCACCCCGGACTGGACGTCTCCTTCACCCTCCCGGTGATGCCCGAGGGCCTTACGCAGGCGGGCGTCGACCTCCTCGCCGACGCGAAGAAGAACGGCGTGGACATCGACGCCGTGAACATCATGGCAATGGACTACGGCCCCGCGTACAGCGACGACATGGGCACGTACGCCGTCCAGGCCGCCACCGCCACCCAGGCGCAGATCAAGGGCGTCCTCGGACTGTCCGACGCGGACGCCTGGCAGACGGTCGCCGTCACCCCGATGATCGGTGTCAACGACGTCGCCTCCGAGGTCTTCGAGGTCGAGGACGCCGCGCAGCTGGTGGAGTTCGCGAAGTCCAAGGGCCTCGGCGGACTGTCCATGTGGTCCGTCACCCGCGACAAGGCCTGCCCCGGCGGTCCCAAGCCCTCGGCCGACGCCACGTGCAGCTCCGTCGAACAGGAGCCGAACGCCTTCTCCAAGGCGTTCGCCGCCTTCAAGTAGGCCGGGGGGCCCAGAGCGGGGCCGGGCCCCACACCGGTCCCGTGCGCGGGGCGCGGCACCCACCGGGCGCCGCGCCCCGCATCCGTCGTACGGCCGTCCCTCCCCCCCCCCCCGAAGGGCCGCCGGTCCCGCTCGCGGTGCCCGCCTACTCGGCCGCGTCCACCGGCGGCAGCGTCCCCGTGCGGGCGGCCCGCCCGAACCACAGGGCGCTCGACTTCGGGATGCGCTGCTGGGAGACGTAGTCGACGTACACCGCGCCGAAGCGCTTCTCGTAGCCGTAGGCCCACTCGAAGTTGTCCAGCAGGGACCACAGGTAGTAGCCGCGGACGTCGGCGCCGTCGGTGATGGCCCGGCGGACCGCCGAGAGGTGACCGTTCAGGTAGGCGACCCGCTCGGGGTCGTGCACCGTGCCGTCGGCGCCGGGCTTGTCGTCGTAGGCCGCGCCGTTCTCGCTGATGTACAGCGGCAGGCCGGGGGCCTCCCGGTGGTAGCGCATGATCAGCTCGTGCAGGCCGCTCGGGTCCACGGTCCAGCCCATCGCGGTGCGCTCGCCCGGCGGCTGGTGGAAGGCCACGTCGTCCGCGGCGGGCCACGGGGAGTGGTCGCTCTCGCCGTGGCCGTCGGCACGCGGGGCGCGCGAGTCGGCGTCGGCCGCCGAGACCACGGTGGGCGTGTAGTAGTTGAGGCAGATCGCGTCGATCGGCTGCCGGATCTGGCCCAGGTCGCCGTCCTGGACGTGCGACCAGTCCGACACCGGGGCGGTCGCCTCCAGGAGGGACTGCGGGTAGGCGCCGTGCAGGATCGGGCCGTGGAAGATCCCGCCCGACAGGTCGTCGATCTTCCGGGCCGCGGCGAGGTCCGCGGGGTTCTGCGACAGCGGGCGCACCACGGAGGTGTTGAGGCTGATCGCCACCGTGTTGCGGGCCGGCATCACCGAGCGCAGCGCCACCGTGCCCAGGCCGTGCGCCAGGTTCAGGTGGTGCGCGGCGCGCAGCGAGGCCGCCGGGTCGGTGCGGCCGGGCGCGTGCACACCGGAGGCGTAGCCGAGGAACGCGGCGCACCACGGCTCGTTCAGCGTGATCCACTGCTCCACCCGGTCGCCGAGCGCCTCGCCGACGATCTGCGCGTACTCGGCGAACCGGTACGCCGTGTCCCGCTCGGGCCAGCCGCCCGCGTCCTCCAGCTCCTGCGGCAGGTCCCAGTGGTAGAGCGTGACGGCCGGCCTGATCCCGGCGGCCAGCAGCTCGTCCACCAGGCGGCGGTAGAAGTCCAGGCCGCGCTGGACGGCGGGGCCGCGGCCGGTCGGCTGCACGCGGGGCCAGGAGATCGAGAAGCGGTAGGCGCCCAGGCCCAGGTCCTTCATCAGCGCCACGTCGTCGCGGTAGCGGTGGTAGTGGTCGACAGCGATGTCACCGGTGTCCCCGCCGGCCGTCTTCCCGGGGGTGTGGCTGAAGGTGTCCCAGATCGAGGGCGTACGGCCGTCCTCCCGCACCGCGCCCTCGATCTGGTACGCCGAGGTGGCGGCGCCCCACAGGAAGGCGGGGGGGAAGGTCACCGGGGTCACCGGCGTTGCGGACTCAAGCATGGAAGCGCTCCCATAGGCGGTTCGTGGCGGGTCGTCCCGATCGGGCGGAGTCCGACCGGTGAGACCGACGGGTGGAAGGACGAGGGGGGAAGCCGGGCCGGGCGCTGGTCACCCGAACCGGGGCCGGGGCGACGGTGACCCGGCCCCCGCGGGTGAGTGCGAGGTGTCAGCCCTTGACGGCGCCCTGCATGATGCCGCCCACGATCTGCTTGCCGAAGATCGCGAACACCAGGAGCAGCGGCAGCGTGCCCAGCAGCGCGCCCGCCATGATCAGGGACTGGTCCGGGGTGTAGCCGCGGCCCAGTCCGGCGAGGGCGACCTGCACGGTCGGACTGCCGTTCTGCGTCAGCACCAGGAACGGCCACAGGAAGTCGTTCCAGGACTGCACGAACATCAGCATGCCCAGCACGGCCATCGCGGGCCGCGCCGCCGGGAACACCACGTGCCACACCACGCGCCAGCTGCTGGCACCGTCGACGCGGGCGGCTTCGATGATCTCGTCGGGCAGCGCCTGGAGCAGGTACTGGCGCATGAAGAACACGCCGAACGCGTTCACCAGGGACGGCAGGATCACCGCCTGGAGCTGGTCGGACCAGTCCAGCTTCGCCACCATCATGTACAGCGGGATGATGCTGAGCTGCGGCGGCACCATCATCGTGCCGATGACGATCAGCATCAGCGCGTTGCGCCCGCGGAAGCGCAGCTTGGCGAAGGCGAACCCGGCGATCGTCGACAGGAAGACGATGGTGAACGCCGAGATGCCGGCCACGATGGTGGTGTTGAGGAACGCCTCGCCGAGGTTGGCGTCGTTCCAGGCGACCTCCAGCTTGTCGAACAGGTTGCCGCCGAACCAGAGGGGCGGCGGCGTCTGGGCGAGCCGCTGGTTGTCGCGCGAGGCGGCGATCGCCGTCCACACCAGCGGGAACAGCGAGCCGATGGTGAACAGGGCGAGGATGATGTAGGCGATCGGCCCGGCGTGCATGTGCCCGCCGGCCCGGGAGGCCTTCGACCCCCGCCTGCCCTTGCGGGACGGCTCGGGTGCCGCGTCGGCCGGGGGTTTCGTCATGGTCGTCGTCACGGCCGGTTCTCCTTAACTACTGGCGCGCAGCCGGCGCGAGATGACGGCGTTCAGGATCCCGATCACGATGAGGATCAGGAACATCGCCCAGGCGATCGCGGAGGCGCGGCCCAGGTGCTGGTTGACCCAGCCCTGCTCGTACAGGTACAGGCCGAGCGTCTGGAACTGGTGCTGGGAACCGCCCGAGGCACCCTTGTTCGCGTCGAACAGCAGCGGCTCGCCGAAGACCTGCGAGGCGCCGATGGTCGACACGACGACCGTGAACAGGATCGTCGGACGCAGCGAGGGCAGCGTGACGTGGATGAACTGCCGCCAGCGGCTGGCCCCGTCCAGCGCCGCCGACTCGTACAGGTCCTGCGGGATCGCCTGCATCGCGGCCAGGTAGATCAGCGCGTTGTAGCCGGTCCAGCGCCAGATGACGATCGAGGACACGGCGAACTTCGAGGCCCACGAGCCGTTCTGCCAGTCGATCTTGTCCAGGCCGACCATGTCGAGGACCCAGTTGATCATGCCGTAGTCGCGGCCGAAGAGCAGCACGAAGACCAGCGAGGCCGCGGCGATCGAGGTCGCGTACGGCGCCAGCATCACGACCCGGTAGAAGGTCGAGGCCCGCAGCTTGTAGTTGAGGATGTGCGCGAGGCCCATCGCCATCAGCAGCTGCGGCACCGTGGAGATGACGCCGATCCACAGCGTGTTCTTCGCCGCGTTCCAGAAGAACTCGTCGTCGAAGATGCGGGTGTAGTTGTCCAGGCCCGTCCACGTCATGTCGGTGGGCGCGGTCAGCTCCACCGTGTGCAGCGAGGCCCAGCCGGTGTAGATCAGCGGGAACAGGCCGAAGGCGACGAAGAGCAGGAAGAACGGCGAGACGAACGCGTACGGGCTCCAGCGGATGTCCCGCTGCCAGCGCCGGGAGAGTTTCGCCCGCCTCTTGCGGTCGGCCTCGGCGGCCGCCCTGCCACCGGGCGGGCGGCCCGGGGCCGCGCCCCCCTTGACGGGGGGCGCGGCGGTGTCGTGCCGGGTGGTCATTCCGGTCACTTCTCCAGGTTGTTGTCGATGGTCTTCACGGCGTTGTTCCACGCGTCCTTCGCCGACTTGCCCTGGGTGACGAGGATGACGCCGTTGTCGGTCAGACCCTGCTGGATGATCTGGTCCTTCGCACCGATGACCTGGTTCGGGATGCTCTCGGCGGCCTTGGCGAAGACCTTGCCGATCGGCGCGTCACCGGTCATGTCGTTCTTGCCGCCGGTCACCTCGGGCGTCGTGTACGCGGCCGGGGCGCTCGGGAAGCTGGCCTGCACGGCGAACAGCTTGGCCTGCTGCTCCGGCGCCGTCAGCCAGGTGACCAGCTTCTGGGCCTCCTTGACGTGCTTGCCGCTCTTGGGCACGCCGAGGAAGCTGCCGCCCCAGTTGCCGGACTTCGGCGCCTGGGCCACGTCCCACTTGCCGGCCGACTCGGGCTTCGACTTGCCCTTGATCGTGCCGAGCATCCACGGCGGGCAGGCCACGGTGGCGAACAGGCTGTTGGCGACGGTCTGGTCCCAGGCCGGCTGGAACTGGGTCTGCGACTGGACCAGGCCCTTCTCGGCGGCCTCCGCGGTCAGGTCGAAGGCGTCCTTGACGGCCGGGTTCGACTTGTAGACGACCTCGCCGGAGGAGTCGTAGAACTTCTCCTCCTCACTGCTGAGGATGGCGTTGATCAGTCCGCCGGGGGAGTCCATGAAGTAGGTGTCCTTGCCGGCACCCTTCTTGTACTTCTCACCGGTCTCGACGAACTTCTTCCAGTCGCCGGCCCACAGCTTGGAGACCTCCTCGCGGTCCGTCGGCAGGCCCGCCTTCTCGAAGAGGTCCTTGCGGTAGCAGATGGCCATCGGGCCGATGTCCGTGCCGAGGCCTATCGTGGCGCCGTCCTTGGTGGTGCCCTGCTGCCACTTCCAGTCGAGCCAGTTGTCCTTCTTCACGCCCTCGGCCTTGGACATGTCCGCGAACTTGTCCGCCTGGGTGCCGACGACCTCGGCGATGTTGCCGACCTCGATCGCCTGCACGTCCTGGAGGCCGCTGTTGGTGGTGAGGTGGTTGACCAGAGCGGGGTAGTAGTTCTCGTTCCGCTCGGTGACGTTCTCCTCGATGTGGATGTCCGGGTTGAGCTTCTCGTACTCCTTGTAGAGGCCGGCCTCCTTGAAGCCCATCGTCCCGAACAGACCGAGGGTGATCGTGGTCTTGCCGCTGCTGTCGCCCGACGACGAGTTGTCCTCGTCGTTCCCGTCGTCGGCACAGCCGGCCAGCAGCCCGGCGCCCAGCGACGCGATGGCCGCCATGACCACCACCTTGCGGGCCGATCCTCTGCGTGCTGCTCGCATTTGCGTCCTCCTGTTGCCCTGACGTGCCGACCCCCCGGCCAACTACATGGTTGGGCCCGCTGCTTCATGTCATTCGTTCGTCGCTGCGGCTCGGGCGGGGAACGTGCGGGATGTGTATGTGCCAGGTAGTGTGGGAGCGCTCCCACAAGTGATGTGTTGAAGAGTCGCGGGTCCGGGCGGGGGTGTCAAGGGAACGGACGCGACGAAATGCGTTCAGTTATCGGCCTGTTAACTGGACGCCACGAGCGACGCGGAGACACTCCCGTACGGCGGGAGAGGGGCCGGAGTCGGTCATTACACCCGACCGGCCTGTTAAATTCCAGGCCAGCCGCAGAGTGCGGGGGTGTCGACGGGAGGCGGAGCCGATGGCAGGCCACGGAGTGCGTGGGCGGAGCGGTGGCCGGCCCACCCTCGAAGAGGTGGCGGCACGCGCGGGTGTCGGCCGCGGCACGGTCTCCCGCGTGATCAACGGCTCGCCCAGGGTCAGCGACGCGACCCGGGCGGCCGTCGAGGCGGCGGTCGAGGAGCTCGGCTACGTCCCGAACACGGCGGCCCGCGCCCTGGCGGCCAACCGCACCGACGCGATCGCCCTGGTGGTGCCGGAGCCGGAGACCCGCTTCTTCGCCGAGCCCTACTTCTCGGACATGCTCAAGGGCGTCGGGTCCGAGCTGTCCGACACCGAGATGCAGCTGCTGCTGATATTCGCGGGCAGTGACCGGGAGCGGGAGCGGCTCGCCCAGTACCTCGCGGCGCACCGGGTGGACGGCGTCCTGCTGGTCTCGGTGCACGCCGACGATCCGCTGCCCGACCTGCTGACCCAGCTGGAGATCCCCGCGGTGATCAGCGGTCCCCGCTCGGCCACGGAGCCGCTGGCCTCGGTGGACTCGGACAACTACGGGGGCGCCCGCTCGGCCGTCGAGCACCTGCTGTCCCGGGGCCGCGGCCGCATCGCCCACATCACCGGCCACCTCGCCGTCTACGGCGCCCAGCGCCGCGTCGACGGCTACCGCGACGCCCTGCGGGAGGCGGGCCACGAGGTGGACGAAGGGCTGATCGAGCCCGGTGACTTCACCGAGGAGGGCGGGCGCCGCGCGATGGCGGAGCTGCTGCGCCGCCGCCCCGACGTCGACGCGGTCTTCGCCGCCTCGGACGTCACCGCGGCGGGCGCCGGCCAGGTCCTGCGCGAGGCGGGCCGGCGCATCCCGGACGACGTGGCCCTGGTCGGCTACGACGACTCGGCGATCGCCCGTCACATGGAACCGCCGCTGACCAGCGTGCGCCAGCCCATCGAGGAGATGGGCCGGGCGATGATCGACCTGCTCCTGACCGAGATCGCCGACCGCCGCCCGGCCGCCTCGCGCGGTCTGGAACGGCACCAGGTGGTCCTGGCGACGGAACTGGTGGAGCGCAGGTCGTCGTAGGGGGCGCCCGTCCGGCCCGGTCCGCGCGACGAGCGGTGCGGCGGGCGAGGACGGTGACCGCTGCGAAGTTCCGCGGCGGGCCGCCGGTCGCGGCGTGGTGGCAGGGGTCCGGGGCGGGCCCCGGGGCCTCATACTCTGCAACGCCGTGAAAGGGCGACCTTCTCGCGAAGGTCACCGGCTGACGACGGACCAGGGCGAGTGACGGGACGTGAACCGCGACAGGAAGCCGTCCACGTTGCTCCGGATCGCCTGGGTGTCGAGGTCTCACCCGCCGACCTCGTCGGCTGACGGACGGCTGCCCCAGATCATCGGTACGGGTGGCCGCCCCTTTCCGGAGGGAAGGCCGACGACGACGTCCCCTTGGCCGACGGCCAAGGGCTGAGACGACCCGCCTCCGACGGCGGCAGAGGCGGGCCACAGCGCTGGGCGGTCACGGCTTGGGCGGGATCACGAACCCTCGCACGGGCCGAACCTCTTGCGGGTCCCGCGAAGCAGGGCGCTGCGCGCGCTTCCACGCTGCCACCAGCTCCGCATATCGGGGGTCGAGCCATTCGGACACGGTGCCTCCCTTCACCTGCAGGCTACGCCGCCCCGGGCTTCGGCCTGGGGGTGATGACGATGGTGCAGTCCGGGGCATGCTGGCACTTCGCCGCCACGGAGACGAGGGTCTCCTCGGACGGCGGCCCCCACAGCTCCGGGTCCGCCTGCCAGCCGAGCGCCGCGATGGTCTCGCGGGTCCGGTCCAGAATCGGCGGGTCGTAGTGGGTGGGGTCATAGCCCGGGCAGTGGTGGACGAACCGGCCGCCGAGCTGCTCGCAAAGCCCGGCGTACAAGGCGGTGTGCAGGATCAGGGCGTGCCAGCCCTCGTCGACGATCCGCGACGGGGCCAGGCCGAGCCCCGGGTTGGTCGCGCAGGCCGCCACGAACTTGAGGCCCTCGTCGACGATGCGGGCGGCCATCTCCTCGGCCATGCCGGGGTTGGCGTCCATGACGGTGTCTCGGACGCCGGAGAACTGTTCGTCGGTGACGAGCGTGCGCACGAGGGCGGGCAGCTCCAGGGCGGGGGGCGGGGTGGGGCCCGGAGGTAGGGTCACGGACAACTCCTTCGCTGACTGCGGATGGGAACGGCCCGCCCGGGCCGGGGCACCTTGCCGGGTCTGCCCGGCCGGGGCGGGAGTCTGTGGCCGGCGAATGCCGCCCTCAACTGGCCGGCCGGCTCAGCGTCTCGTGGTGGTCGCACAGCGCTCGGAGCACCCGGGCCAGGCGGCGGGCGTGGCCGGCGTCTCCGCCGTACCGGCGGCTCGGGGTTGCCCCGAGCTTGCCGCGCGCCTCACCGATGCAGGCGAGCGCGCAGTAACGCGGGATGCTGTCCTCGAGCAGTCGCCGCAGGGCGTGCTCGACCTCGGGAATCAGTAGTTCGAGGTGTCCGCGCAGCGTGGCTGTGAGCGCCGCCAGCTCTCCGTCGGCAGGCGGTAGGGCGACGGGTGCGGCGTCCGGCTCCAGCAGAATGCCGGCGGTCTCCCGCATCGCCCCCAGGTCGGGCGGGGCGCACCGTTGTTCCTCGGCCGTGGCTCTTGGGGCGATCGCGTGTGCCATGTCGACATTCCTTCGCGGCATCGGCCATTCCCGGGAGGTCGCAGCCTCGCCGGGCTTGTCGTTGCCACAGAAGCTAGAAGTGTGATGTGTACCACCGCCAGTGATGTTCACGGATGTTCATGACTTCACTCTGGCGCAGGTGAGCGGGGACGCGCGTGCTCTTGACCGATCGAGCTGACTGCGCGACGGTGTGAACATCCGTGCACACCATGAGCGTCGGAGGCAGGCATGACACTACGGTTCATCGGCATCGACCCGAACACCGGACAGGGAGAGAGCCCGACCGTGTGGGTCGACGAGGTGAAGCAGGAGCTGGTCATCCAAGGGTGGAAGCCGGACGCCACCACCGAAGCGGAGTGTGCCGCCTTCGAACTGCCCGGGCACGCGGTGGGCATCCCCGACCACGAGGCCGTCGTCCGGGTCCCCGTCCGCATGGTGTCGATCCTGAGGGAGGCCTGCGATGCCGCCGAGCGTGCTGCCCAGCTTCGCTGAGCTCCTCGACGGCGCCCGCGAGTCGGCCGTCCACCTCGAGATGCGCGACGTCTACGGCGTGGCCACCGAGGCCGAGGACTTCCGCCGCTGGCTGGATACCGGGGCCGTCGACGACGACCCGGATTCCACCTATTGGCGGCCGTGGACCGGCCTGATCCGCCGTACGGTCGCGCGGGGTGTGACGGTACGCCGGGCACGGATTGTGTCGGAACCCGTCAGCGACTACATCCGGTACGAGCATGCCGGCACCCCCGCCAACGTGGCCGCCGGCGAACTGGTCCGGTGGCTGCCCCGCCGCCGGGCCAGCGACATCCCCCTGCCGGGCAACGACTTCTGGCTCATCGACCGCGCGCTGATCCGGTGGAACCATTTCACCGGCGACGGCGCCAGTGCCCCCGGCGAGATGAGCGAGGACCCAGCGGCAGCCCGCCTGTGCGCCGAGGCCTTCGAGACGGTGTGGGCCCGGGCGATCCCACACGACGAGTACAAGATCCACTAGCGCGAAAGGTCCAGCTCAGTACATGGCCGGCTCACCGTCCTCCTCAGCCCAGGCAGCCCGCGACCGAGTCGCCCGGCGCCTACGAGACCTGCGCGCCGACGCCGGCCTCACGGGGAAGGAACTCGCCGGGCGCTGCGGCTGGACCCACCCCAAGACCAGCCGCCTCGAGAACGGCCGTACCCCGCCCACCCCCGACGACATCCGCCGCTGGTGCGCAGCCTGCGATGCCGTCGACCAGGCCGACGACATCGTCGCCCAGTCCCGGGACGCCGAGTCCGCCTACGTCGAGTGGCAGCGCACCGTACGCGCCGGCCTACGCCGCCTGCAGGACAGCTACGTCCAACTTCACCGGACGACCCGGCTCTTCCGGATCTACTCACCCACCCTCGTCCCCGGCCTCTTGCAGACCGAGGGATACGCCGCCGCGGTCCTCGGCATCACCGCGGCGTTCCAGGACCTCCCCATCGACGACAGCGCCGACGCCGCACGCGCGCGCGTCGCCCGCTCCCAGGTGATTCACCAACCCGGCCACCACTTCGTGTTCGTCATCGAAGAGGCGGTGCTGCGCTACCGGATCGGCGACGACGACGCCATGGCCGCCCAGCTCGGCCACCTCCTCACCGCCGGGGCCCTGCCGCAGGTCTCCCTCGGCATCATCCCCATGGCTGCCGCCTCCCGGACGCAGTGGCCTCGAGAGACCTTCCACATGTACGACGAGCAGCTCGTGTCCGTCGAGCTCGTCTCCGCACGGGTGAAGGTCACCCAGCCCTCCGAGATCCGCCTGTACGCGAAGGCCTTCGAGGAGCTGCGGGGGATGGCCGTGTACGGCGCCGACGCCCGCGCCCTGGTCCTCCGCGCGATCGAAGCGCTGCACTGACGGCTCCGGAGGGGGCCCCTCCCGCGTCTGGGGAAGTAGCGGTGTCGTTCACGGGTAGTGCCGGCGGGACGGATCCAGCGCATGGGCGGGGTGCGGAGCCCCGTGCCCCGGGAACGCCGTCAGCCGGTGACCTTCTCGCGAAGGTCACCGGCTGACGGATCAGGGTGAGTGACGGGACTTGAACCCGCGGCATCCTGGACCACAACCAGGTGCTCTACCAGCTGAGCTACACCCACCAAGGCCGGTGCTCGAATCCCGCGTGGCGGGGTTTCCCGACCGGCTGAGAAAAAGTGTACAGGGTCCGAAGGGGTGCTCGCGCCCGGCTTTCCGGACGCCGCCGCCCGGCGGACCCGCGGTCCTAACCGGCGGACCCGTGCCCCTCACCGGCGGACACGACGTGCTTCGCGGCGATCGCCTTGGCGGTGTCGGAGTCGGGGCCGGGCTGCGGGACGAAGACCGCCTCGCGGTAGTAGCGCAGCTCGGCGATGGACTCGCGGATGTCGGCGAGCGCGCGGTGGTTGCCGTTCTTCTCCGGGCTGTTGAAGTACGCCCTCGGGTACCAGCGGCGGGCCAGCTCCTTGATCGACGAGACGTCGACGATGCGGTAGTGGAGGTACCCCTCCAGCGCCGCCATGTCGCGCAGCAGGAAGCCGCGGTCGGTGCCGACGGAGTTGCCGCACAGGGGGGCCTTGCCCGGCTCCTTGACGTGCTCCCGCACATAGGCCAGGACCTGGGCCTCGGCGTCCGCGAGGGTCGTGCCGCCGTCCAGCTCCGCGAGGAGTCCCGACGCGGTGTGCATCTCGCGCACCACCTCCGGCATCGTCTCCAGGGCCCGCTCCGGCGGGCGGATGACGATGTCGACGCCTTCGCCGAGGATGTTCAGCTCGGAGTCGGTGACGAGGGCGGCAACCTCGATGAGCGCGTCGTCGGACAGCGAGAGGCCGGTCATCTCGCAGTCGATCCACACCATGCGATCGTTCATGCGGGCCACTTTACGGTGGGCGCCTGTTTCTGAGGTCCCCGGCGTCCGGGTGGGCCTCGCGGGGGCTGCCGCCCCCGGGCCCCGCTTCGGCCCTGAACGGGCCTCGTCCTCGAACGCCGGACGG
The DNA here is from genome assembly GCF_044455745.1 of Streptomyces sp. NPDC051136. Lineage (NCBI taxonomy): Bacteria > Bacillati > Actinomycetota > Actinomycetes > Kitasatosporales > Streptomycetaceae > Streptomyces > Streptomyces sp. NPDC051136. The sequence goes on from NZ_JBITFE010000002.1 coordinate 256,678, forward strand.
GCTGGAACGGTCTGCCCAGCATCACAGGTCCGCCCGGCGTCGACGGTGGACGCCGGACGGGCCGGGAGCCCGTCCGGCGTTCCGAGGTGCCGCGTCACCTCACGGTGCGCTGCGCTGGCCCGGGACGCTTGCCGCGCCCGCCGGCATCGGGGTGGCCGTGCGGCGGGTCTGGAACGGGACCGCGGTCTCCGGGGGGAGCGCGGCCGGGGGTTCGGCCGGGGGCAGCGCACGGGGGGCGCCCGCGGGATCCGGGTCCGGCTGGCGCTCGCCCTGGGGACGGCGGGCCCGGTAGGCCGCCCGGTAGGCGGCCGGGGACGAGCCCAGCTGGCGGCGGAAGTGGCCGCGCAGGGCCACCGGGGAGCGGAAGCCGCAGCGGCCCGCGACCTCGTCCACCGAGTAGTCCGACGTCTCCAGCAGACGCTGCGCCTGGAGGACCCGCTGGGTGATGAGCCACTGGAGCGGGGCGCTGCCCGTCAGCGAGCGGAACCGGCGGTCGAAGGTGCGGCGGCTCATGTAGGCGCGCGCCGCCAGCGTCTCCACGTCGAACTGCTCGTGGAGGTGCTCCAGTGCCCAGGCGACGACCTCGGCGAGCGGGTCGGCGCCGATCTCCTCGGGTAAAGACCTGTCGAGGTAGCGCTCCTGGCCGCCGCTGCGGCGCGGCGGGACCACCAGACGGCGGGCCAGCGCACCGGCCGCCTCGTTGCCGTGGTCCGTGCGCACGATGTGCAGGCACAGGTCGATCCCGGCCGCGGTGCCCGCGGACGTCAGCACGTCGCCGTCGTCCACGAACAGCTCGCGGGGGTCGACGTGCACCGACGGATAGCGCTTGGCCAGCGTCGGCGCGTACATCCAGTGGGTGGTCGCGGGCCGGCCGTCGAGCAGGCCCGCCGCCGCAAGCACGAAGGCGCCGGTGCACAGGCCGACGATGCGGGCCCCCTCCTCGTGCGCCCGGCGCAGCGCGTCGAGCGCCTCCTCGGGCGGCGGCGAGGTGATCGACCGCCAGGCCGGCACGACGACCGTGCCCGCGCGCGAGATCGCCTCCAGTCCTTGCGGCGCCGTGAGTTCCAGGCCCCCTGTGGTCCGCAGCGGGCCTTCCTCACCGGCGCACACCAGCAGTCGGTAGCGCGGCACGCCGGCGTCCTGGCGGTCGATCCCGAACACCGACAGCGGTATGGAACTCTCGAAGATGGGACCGCCGCTGAACAGCAGCACCGCGACGATCTCCTTGCGGCGGCGCCCGGAAAGCTTCCGGGCCGCGGCTTCCGGCGCGGTGGCGGAGTCGTGGCTCATCCTGCTAAGCCCCCCTCGGTGGTCGCGGCGCCCTTCACCCTTCGGGTCTGTCGCTCCAACACGTTTCCCCTCGGTCCTGCACGAGTCCCCCGCCGTAGACGGTCAAGATCGAATCTACTGTGTCCCGCCGCGCCGAGGTGGCCGGTTCGGCACTTGGGATATTGTCGACATGGCAACTTGGCGTGAAGCAGTCGATCACGAAGCGTTGCACTCTGGGGCGCCCCTGTGAAGTGCGCCTTGTGTCAGTGGCCAATCCCCGTAGGGTGCGAAGGGGTCCCGAGACCCTGTTCGTGCAGGTGGAACGGGGGTTTGGGGGTGGTGAGGGGCAGGGATGAGCCACCCGTGGAAGTTGGCTGAAAAGAAGCGGAACCGTGTGCAAAAACCGGTCAGCCGACCGGTGTGTTTTGCCCACCGTGCCGCCCGCCCCTGCGGGCCCCCCGCCGGGCCGCGATCCGCTCGGAACGCCGCAGCAGCAGACGGCAGGCGCCGGTGACGGCGGCCAGTCCGCAGGCCGTGCCGACGGCGCCGGCGAAGGAGGCGCCGTACCAGAGGAGCGCGACGGGCACGAGGAAGCAACTGAACGCCGCCCAGCGGACCAGGTCGGTGACGCCGTCGCGGTCGGGCGCGCCGGACGTCGGGTCGGCGGTGCGGTGCGGTCCGGACACGGGTGCTCCCTGGGATGGCGTGCACGGAGATCAACGGCCGTGCCGCGCTTCGGTCACGTCCGGTCACGCTCGGTTGAATCCCGTGCGAACCGCCTGTACAGCGCAGCAACCATTGCGTTACGGGCGCCCTCTCGGGCATGCTCCGGTGAATCCCGCGGCGGGGACCGTCCGCGGGATCCGGGCGAAGGAGGCGTGGCGCCGTACCCTTGGGGGTATGGGGTGGGGAAGACAATTCCCGGACACAGCTCCGCCGCACACTGTTGTCCCCCATAGAGGATAAAAACGCCGAGACAGCCATGGCCGGTCACGAATTCTTCGAACCCGCGGACCGCAAGCGGCCCGTCGCCGAACCTACGGCGGCCGAGCCCCTGGCGGCCGAAGAGCCACGCCAGTCGTGCGACCCAGCCTTCCAGCACGGCGTCGTCGTCGGCTTCGACGGCTCCACCTCCAGCGAGCGCGCCCTCGCCTACGCCATCGGCATGGCGTCCCGGCTGGGCTCCGGCCTGGTCATCGTGCACGTCGCCAACCGGCTGCCCACCACGGTGTGGGCCGGGTGCGAGCCCCCGGTCTTCGTCGACGTGCCCGACCACCGCACCGAGGTGCTCGGTCTGGAGCTGGCGTGCGCGGACTACCTCGCCGAGGTCCCCTGGATCCTGGTCGAGCGCGGCGGCGACATCTGCCACGAACTCGAAGAGGTGGGGCGGGAGTACGAGGCGGACGCCATCGTCGTCGGCTCCAGTCACGGCCTGGTCGGCCGCCTCTTCGGCTCCGTCGCGGGCCGGCTCGCCAAGCGGGCCAAGCGTCCCGTGGTGGTCATTCCCTGACGTCTCTGACGTCTCTGACGTCTCTGACGTCTCTGACGTCCCTCCCGGCGCGTCCGCGGATGCGGACGGCCCCCGCGTGCGGTGACGCACACGAGGGCCGTCGCGGTGGGAGCCGCGTGACTACTCCACCGTCACCGACTTGGCGAGGTTGCGGGGCTTGTCGATGTCCCGGCCCAGGGCGAGGGCCGTGTGGTAGGCGAGGAGCTGGAGCGGGATGCCCATGAGGATGGGGTCGAGCTCGTCCTCGTTCTTCGGGACGACGACGGTGTGGTCGGCCTTCTCCTGCTCCTGGTGGGCGACGGCGAGGATCTGGCCGCTGCGGGCCTTGATCTCTTCCATGGCCGCGCGGTTCTTCTCCAGCAGGTCGTCGTCCGGCACGATCGCGACCGTCGGCAGGGCGGGCTCGATCAGGGCGAGCGGACCGTGCTTCAGCTCGGAGGCCGGGTAGGCCTCGGCGTGGATGTAGGAGACCTCCTTGAGCTTCAGGGAGGCCTCGCGGGCCACCGGGTAGCCCCGGACACGGCCGATGAAGAGCATCGAGCGGGCGTCGGCGTACTGCGCGGCCAGCTTCTTGATGTCCTCCTCCTGCTCCAGCATCTCGGAGATCTGCGCGGGCAGCTTGCGCAGCCCTTCGATGATCCGCTTGCCGTCGCGCACGGACAGGTCGCGGGTGCGTCCCAGGTGCAGGGCGAGCAGCGCGAAGGCCACGCAGGTGTTGGTGAAGCACTTGGTGGACACCACGCACACCTCGGGACCGGCGTGCACGTACATGCCGCCGTCGGCCTCGCGGGCGATCGCCGAGCCGACCACGTTGACGATGCCGAGGACCCGGGCGCCCTTGCGCTTCAGCTCCTGCACGGCGGCCAGCACGTCGTACGTCTCACCGGACTGGGAGACGGCGATGTACAGGGTGTCGGGGTCGACGACCGCGTTGCGGTAGCGGAACTCGGAGGCCGGCTCGGCGTCCGCGGGGATGCGGGCCAGCTCCTCGATCATCTGGGCGCCGATCTGGCCCGCGTGGTACGAGGTGCCGCAGCCGAGGATCTTCACGCGGCGCACGGCGCGCGCGTCGCGGGCGTCCAGGTTGAGGCCGCCCAGGTGCACGGTGGAGAAGCGGTCGTCGATCCGCCCGCGCAGCACGCGGTCCACGGCCTCGGCCTGCTCGTGGATCTCCTTGTGCATGTAGGTGTCGTGGCCGCCCATGTCGTAGGAGGCGGCCTCCCACTCCACGGTGGTGGGCTCGGACGTGGTGCGGGTGCCCTCGGTGGTGTACGTGCGGAAGTCGTCGGCCTTGAGGGTGGCCATCTCGCCGTCGTCGAGGGTGACTATCTGCCGGGTGTGGGCGACCAGCGCGGCGATGTCCGAGGCGACGAACATCTCCTTCTCGCCGATGCCGAGGACGACCGGCGAGCCGTTGCGCGCGACGACGATGCGCTCGGGGAAGTCGGCGTGCATCACGGCGATGCCGTACGTGCCCTCGATGACCCGCAGGGTCTCGCGGACCTTGTCCTCCAGCTTCTCGGCCTCGGAACGGGCGATGAGGTGGACGAGGACCTCGGTGTCGGTCTCGGAGAGGAACTCGACGCCGTCCGCCTCCAGCTTGCGCCGCAGGTCGGCCGCGTTGTCGATGATGCCGTTGTGCACGACGGCGACCTTGTTGTCAGCCGACATGTGCGGGTGGGCGTTCACGTCGGAGGGGGCGCCGTGGGTGGCCCAGCGGGTGTGGGCGATGCCGGTGGTGCCCTTGAAGCGCGCGGGGACCTTGGCCTCCAGGTCGCGCACCCGGCCCTTGGCCTTGACCATCCGCAGACCGGTCGTCTTCGGGGAGGTGACGACGATGCCCGCCGAGTCGTAGCCGCGGTACTCCAGGCGCTGGAGGCCCTCCAGGAGCAGGGGAGCGACGTCACGCTTGCCGATGTATCCGACGATTCCGCACATGTATACGTAAACCTCGTGTCTCTCTTCGGCCTCTCGGCCGTAGCGGCCTCTCAGCCGTAGACGATGCGGCGCAGCTGACGGAGCGACAGCTCCGGCGGCGCGACCGCCCGGTATTTCAGGTCCGCCTCGATCCGTTCGAAGATCGTCGCGTTCACCAGGCCCTGGGCCTGGAGCTCGCGGTGGCGGCGACGGACGTACTCCTCGGTCGTCTCGTCGAAGTAGGCGAGCACGTCCTGGACCACGCGCAGCGCCTCGCCCCGGCTCAGGGGCGTGGACCGCGTCAGATGATCAACGAGTTCGTCGTGCACCCGGTAGATCCTGGGGTACGAGAGGTCGCTGCGCAAGAATCCTGCCCGATCTCGGGCAGATCGCTGTTGAAACTCTCATGAGGGGCTGTTCGCGGCCTGTCCACCTGGTGTCCGGAATCTCGTTGCCTGAGGAGACGAGTTTCAGACGCCATGGACATACCTCGCATGGGCGTTCCCGAGCCGCTGGCCGGCCGGATGAGCATGGCCGAGCAGCACGAGTACCTGCGCGCCAGGTTCTCGCGGCGCACGATGATCAGGGGCGGCGCGGTCACGCTCGGTGCCGTCGCGGGCGGCGTGTTCGTGCCGGGCGCCACCGCGCGGGCCGCCACCCCCAGCCGGCGGCCGGGCGGCACCGACACCGTCGACGGCGCGCTCGTCGCTCCCTTCGGCCGCCACCTCGCCTACGGCGGCGACCCGCGCACCGAGATGACCGTCTCCTGGCAGGTCCCGGTCGCGGTGAAGAAGCCCTTCATCCGCATCGGCGCCCACCCGTGGGACCTCTCGCACAAGATCGACGCCGAACCGCGCCCGCTGCACACCCCGGCCGGCGTCGGCGCGAGCGGCGACCACACCCAGTACTACCTGCACGCCAGGCTCACCCGTCTCAAGCCCGGCCGCACCTACTACTACGGGGTCGGCCACGCCGGGTTCGACCCGGCCGAACCCCACCTGGCCGGCACCCTCGGCACCTTCACCACCGCGCCGGCCCGCTCCGAACCGTTCACCTTCACCGCCTTCGGCGACCAGGGCGTCAGCTACCACGGCCTCGCCAACGACGCCCTGATCCTCGCCCAGGACCCGGCCTTCCACCTGCACGCCGGCGACATCGCCTACGGCGACCCGGCCGGGCAGGGCAAGACCTCCGACACCGGCTTCGACTCGCGGGTGTGGGACCAGTTCCTGCACCAGACCGAGTCGGTCGCCAAGCAGGTCCCGTGGATGGTGTCGTACGGCAACCACGACATGGAGGCCTGGTACTCGCCGAACGGCTACGGCGGCGAGCAGGCCCGCTGGCAGCTGCCCGACAACGGCCCCGACGCCGACAACCTCCCCGGCGTCTACACCTTCGTGCACGGCAACACCGCCGTCATCTCCCTGGACGCCAACGACATCTCCTTCGAGATCCCGGCGAACCTGGGCATCTCCGGCGGCACCCAGACCCGTTGGCTGGAGCGGCAGCTGAAGAAGTACCGGGCCGACCGGGCCATCGACTTCGTCGTCGTCTTCTTCCACCACTGCGCCTACTGCACCTCCACCGCGCACGCGTCCGAGGGCGGCGTCCGCGACGAGTGGGTGCCGCTGTTCGAGAAGTACACCGTCGACCTGGTGATCAACGGGCACAACCACGTCTACGAGCGCACCGACGTCATCAAGGGCGGCGAGGTCACCCGGGAGCTGCCGATCGGCGGCACCGCGTACCCCGAGACGGACGGCGTCGTCTACGTCACCGCGGGCGCGGCGGGCAAGAGCCTGTACGCGTTCAGCGCCGAGCAGAGCTACGAGGGTCACGAGAAGGACGTCGAGTCGGTGGCGTCCTTCGTCTGCGTCGACGGCGGGCGGCAGAGCGAGGACGTCGCCTGGTCCCGGGTCCGCTACCTCGACTACTCGTTCCTGCGGGTGGACGTGACGCCCGCCTCCCGGGGGCGGCTGGCGACCCTCAAGGTGCGGGGCATCGCGGAGACCGGCGAGACCGTCGACCACTTCACGGTGGCACGCCGGGCCCGGTAGGACGGCCCGTCACATCCGCCTGAGCACCGCCTGCTTCGCCAGGGCGAACTCCTCGTCCGTCAGCACCCCGGAGCGGTGCAGCTCGCCCAGCTCCCGCAGCCGGCGCAGCAGCGCGTCGTGGTCGTCCTCGGCGGCCGGCGCGGGCAGGGCGGCGGGAGCCGCGGCGCCGCCGGGGGCGACGGCGGCGACGGACGGCTCCTCGCCCGTGCGGGCCCCCTCCAGGGCCGCACGGGCGGCCGGGTGCGGCAGACGGGCCTGTACGGCGGCGGCCACCAGCGCCATCAGCGGGTCCCGCTTGAAGCCCCACAGCTCAACGGCGTTGGGGTCGTACTTCGGCGGCACCTCGCCCGGCGCCGCCCGCACGGTGAAGCGGAGGTGGCCGTTCTCCAGACCGACCGTCGGCTGCCACTCCACGGCGACGATGTCGGCGAGGGGAAGTACGCGCGGCCCGGCGGCCGACTTGGCCTCCTCCGCCTGCCACTTCCACTCCAGACGCACCCGCTCCCCGTCGAAGCTCGCCACGCCGTCCCCGGCCGACACCGACAGCGGCACCGGCGGCCCCGGCAGCAGGTAGGCGTCCACCGGCCCGGCGGGGACCTGGTCGAGGAGCAGCGCGTTGCGGACCTCGTCCACGAAGTACTCGGCCACGCCGTACCGGTCGGGCTCCACCACCAGCCGGTACGGGTCGTGCGGCTCGGCCAGCCGGCCGCCCGCCGCGTGCAGCAGGGGGTCCGCGCCGTCCCGCAGCCGGAGCCGCAGCCGCCCCGACTTCTTCCCCTGCTCGAACGATATGCCCGCCAACGCCGTGAGCGGCACGAGCAGTTCACCCAGCTCCCGGCGGAGCAGACCGACGTTCTTGTCCCGGCCGGGTGTCAGCCGCAGGGCGTCGCCGTCGAAGACCCACGTTCCGTCCTTCTGGATGATTTCCGCCATGCGGGGATTGTTTCATCGCGTCCGCGAGCGGTGATGGTGCGGGAGAGTGGTCCGGCCCCCCTCTCCAACTCCCGTACCCCCCTCCAGGAACCCCGGATCGCACACCTCGCGAAGGGAGCGCACGTGAGACCTCATCGACGGCACCACAGAACGACTCCCCGCATCACCCGGCTGCTGGGATCGCTGCTGCTGGTCGCGGCGGCCGGCGCCATGACCACCGGCGCCGCCCCCGGCCCCAAGACGGCCCCCAGGCCCACCCCTCTCGACCAGGTGATCCCGGCCCCGTCCTCGGTCCGCCCCGGCGGCGCGCCGTACCGCATCACCCGCGGCACGCACATCCGTGTCGACGACTCGCGCGAGGCCCGCCGCGTCGGCGACTACCTCGCGGACCTCCTGCGGCCCGCCACCGGATACCGGCTCCCCGTCACCACCCACGGTGACGGCGGCATACAACTGCGCCTGACCAAGGGCCCGTACGGCGACGAGGGCTACCGCCTCGACAGCGGCCGCTCCGGCGTCACCATCAGCGCGCGCAAGGCCGCCGGGCTCTTCCACGGGGTCCAGACCCTGCGTCAGCTGCTGCCCGCAGCCGTGGAGAAGGACGTCGCGCAGCCCGGTCCCTGGCCGGTCGCGGGCGGCACCATCGAGGACACCCCGCGCTACGCCTGGCGCAGCGCCATGCTCGACGTCTCCCGGCACTTCTTCAGTGTCGACGAGGTGAAGCGCTACATCGACCGCGTCGCCCGCTACAAGTACAACAAGCTCCACCTGCACATCAGCGACGACCAGGGCTGGCGCCTCGCCATCGACTCCTGGCCGCGCCTGGCGACCTACGGCGGCTCCACGGAGGTCGGCGGCGGTCCCGGCGGCTACTACACCAAGGCGGACTACACGGAGATCGTCCGCTACGCCGCCTCCCGCCACCTGGAGGTGATCCCCGAGATCGACATGCCGGGGCACACCAACGCCGCCCTCGCCTCCTACGCCGAGCTGAACTGCGACGGCGTGGCACCCCCGCTCTACACCGGCACCCAGGTCGGCTTCAGCTCGCTGTGCGTCGGCAAGGACCTCACGTACGACTTCGTGGACGACGTCCTCGGTGAACTCGCCGCGCTCACCCCCGGCCGCTACCTCCACATCGGGGGCGACGAGGCGCACTCCACCCCGCACGCCGACTACGTGACCTTCATGCAACGGGTGCAGCCGATCGTCGCCAAGTACGGCAAGACGGTCGTCGGCTGGCACCAGCTGGCCGGCGCCGGGCCGGCCGAGGGCGCGCTCGTCCAGTACTGGGGCCTGGACCGCACCAGCGCCGCGGAGAAGGCCGAGGTCGCCGAGGCCGCCAGGAACGGCACCGGGCTGATCCTCTCCCCGGCCGACCGGACGTACCTGGACATGAAGTACACCAAGGACACCCCGCTGGGCCTGTCCTGGGCCGGATACGTCGAGGTGCAGCGGTCCTACGACTGGGACCCGGCCGCCTACCTGCCGGGCGCCCCGGCCGAGGCGGTCCGCGGGGTGGAGGCCCCGCTGTGGACGGAGACCCTGTCCGACCCGGACCAGCTGGACTTCATGGCCTTCCCGAGGCTGCCGGGCGTCGCCGAACTGGGCTGGTCCCCGGCGTCGACGCACGACTGGGACACCTACAAGGTGCGGCTCGCCGCGCAGGCGCCGCACTGGGAGGCGGCGGGGATCGACTACTACCGCTCGCCGCAGGTGCCCTGGACCTGATCCGGAGGCGCTGATCCGGACGGACCTGATCCGGACGGACCTGATCCGGACCGCCCGGTCCGGACGGCACGGCGGGCACCCCGGAGGACCGTCTCCGGGGTGCCCGCCCGTCTGTGGGGACCCGCCGCTAGCGGCCCGCGAGCGGGTTCTTCAGGTTCCCGACCAGCTGGAGGGCGCCGGACGGGTCGGCCAGGTCCACCATCTGCCGGTTGTCGCGCAGCTGGAGCCGGTTGAGGCAGGACAGCGCGAACTCGGGGGCGAACAGGTCGAACCGCTCGAACTTCTCCGCCAGTTCCGGCACCGACTCCTGGTACTCCCGGGTGACCTCCGCGACCGTCCCCCAGAAGGCGTCCTCCGTGACGATGCCCTCGCCCGCGAGGTTCGCGGCGAGGAAGCGGAAGAAGCAGTCGAAGACGTCCGTGAAGATCGACAGGAGCTTCTTGTCGTCCGGCACGTCCACCGCGATCCGGGAGACCTCGGGCGGCAGCACCGCGTCCGGGTCCATCACCGCGATCTCCTCGGCGATGTCCTTGTAGACCGCCCGCCGCACCACGCCGTCCTCCAGCACGAGGATCACGTTCTCGCCGTGCGGCATGTACACCAGGTCGTAGGCGTAGAAGCTGTGCAGCAGCGGGACGTAGTAGGCGCGCAGGTAGTGCCGCAGCCACTCGGTGGGGGTGAGTCCGGACCGCTCGATCAGCGCGCCCGCGAAGGAGGCGCCCTCGTGGTCGACGTGGACCAGGGAGGCCATGGTGGCGAGCGTCTCGCCGTCCCGCAGCGAGGGCACGGGGCTCTCCCGCCACAGCGCCGCCAGCATCTTGCGGTACGGCGAGTAGCGGTCGGTGGCCTGCTCGTACTCCAGGTGCCGGTAGCCGACGGCCGCCCGCTCCCGGATGATGCTCAGCCCCGTGGACTTCAGCACCGGATCGCCCTCGATCAGCTGCGCGAGCCAGTCGTTGATGGCCGGGGTGGCCTCCATGTACGCCGCCGACAGGCCGCGCATGAAGCCCATGTTGAGGACGGACAGGGCCGTCTTCACGTAGTGCTTCTCGGGGTGCGAGGCGTTGAAGAACGTACGGATCGACTGCTGGGCCAGGTACTCGTCGTCGCCCTCGCCCAGGCACACCAGGTGCCCGCGGGCGACCTCGGCGGCGAAGGTGACGGTGAGCTTGTTCCACCACTGCCAGGGGTGGACCGGGATGAGGAGGTAGTCCGCCGGGTCCAGGCCGCGCTCGCGCAGCACGCCGTGGAAGCGGTCGACGGTCCCCTCGCCCAGCTCGTCCCGGACGAAGGACTCGTACTCGATGCCGACGCCCGCCGTGAACGCGGCCCGCGAGCGGTGCGCGGCCAGCCACACCAGCCGGACGGGGCTCGCGGTCTCGGGCGCGTACGACAGGTACTCGTGGATGCCGAAGCCGAGCCGTCCGTTGTTGGCGACGAAGCACGGGTGGCCCTCGGTCATGCCGGTCTCGACGGCCTGGAAACCGGCGCGGGCCAGCTCGGCGGAGGTGACCTTCGGCTTGGTCAGCTTGTAGCAGGTGCCGGAGAGGGTGGAGGAGATCTCCTCCAGGTAGACCGGGAGGATCTCGTCGCTCAGGCCCAGCGTCCGCTTCAGCTCGACGAAGAAGTCCAGCGCGGCGAGGGGGAGTTCCTCACCGTCGCGGTGGCGGGTGACGGAGCCGGCGTCCACCTGCCAGTGGTCCAGGGCGCGCACGGTGGCGGTGAAGCGGTAGGCGGTCGCGCCGTCGTCGCTGCGCACGACGTACCCCTCGCCGTCCGGCTCGGGGGCCAGCAGCCGCTCGTGCGTGAACTCGGCCAGCGCCTTGCGGATCAGGAGGCGGTTGGCCTGCTCCCAGCGTTCGGGGGAGAGGTGGGCGACGGCGTCGGCGAGGCTCATGCGGACACCGCCTTCTCGAACTGCTCGCGGGTGCAGAAGCTCAGCAAGGCCTTCTTCTCCGGCTTCTGGATCTCGCGCTCGGGCACGAATCCGACGGCTGCGTTCAGGGCGTGGACGGCGGTGTTGGCGACGTCCGGTTCCACGACGACCCGCCGGGTCGCCGGGTCGGCGAACAGCTCGGCCATCACCGTGGTGATCACGGCGCGGGTGAAGCCGTGCACGGGCCGGTCGGTCGGGGCGACCAGGAAGTGCATGCCGACGTCGCCCGGTTCGGGCTCGTACAGCCCGACCAGCTCCCGGTGGACGGGGTCGTAGCGCTCCATCAGGAAGGCGGGCACGCCGTCGTGCAGGCCGAGGTGGGCCTGCTGGTGTTCGTCGGCGGCCACCTCCATGTAGGCCCGCTCGACGTCCACCAGGGCGGCGTCCTGCATCATCCAGAACGCGGACTTGGGGTGGGTGAGCCAGCTGTGCAGCAGTACGGCGTCCTTCAGCGGGTCGACGGGCCGCAGGGTGAGGGCGCCGACGCGGGCGGAGCCCGGGCCGGAGGCGGTGGCGGTGCCGGTGGTGCGGACGGTGCTGGTGGTGCTGGTGGTGCTGGTGGTGCTCATGCGCTGAACTCCTGGAACGCGATCGTCTTCTCGACCGGGTAGTACTCGCTGCCGAGCAGCTCCCGGACGATGCAGCTGTTGCGGTAGGCACCCATGCCCAGGTCGGGGCTGGTGATGCTGTGCGTGTGGACTCCCGCGTTCTGCAGGAACACCCCGCCTCCGGTGACGTCGACGGCGTAGTTGCGGGCGATGTCGAAGTTGCCCCGGGAGTCGTAGCGCAGCCGGTCGCGCACGGGCTTGAGGAACTCCGGCTCGGCGTACCGGTAGCCGGTGGCGAGCACCAGGCCCTCGGTCTCGATCTCGAAGTCCCTGCCCTGCTCCTCCTGGCGGAAGCCGAGCGTGTACGTGCCGTCCGCGTACCGGGCCTCGGTCAGCGCCGAGTTGGTGAGCAGGCGGGTGGGGACGGGGCCGGCGAGCTTCTTCTGGTAGAGCAGGTCGAAGATCTCGTTGATCAGGTCGCCGTCGATCCCCTTGAACAGGCCCTTCTGCTCGGCCGTGAGGCGGTAGCGGGTGTCCTCGGGCAGCGCGTGGTAGTAGTCCACGTACTCCGGTGAGGTCATCTCCAGGGTGAGCTTGGTGTATTCGAGGGGGAAGAAGCGCGGGGAGCGGGTGACCCAGTTCAGCCGGTAGCCATGGACGTCGATCTCGCCCAGCAGGTCCAGGTAGATCTCGGCGGCGGACTGGCCGCTGCCGACCAGCGTGATCGACTTCTTCTTCACCAGCTCCGCCCGCTGCTGGACGTACCGGGAGTTGTGGAGGAAGTCCCCGGCCAGGCCGCGGCAGGCGTCCGGGATGTGCGGCGGGGTGCCGGTGCCGAGGACGAGACGGCGGGCGCGGTAGGTGTCGCCGGAGGTGGTGGCGACGGCGTACAGCTCCTCCCGCTCGTCGTACGTCACCTCGGTGACCGTGGTGGAGAAGCGGACGCTGCTCAGCTTGCGGGCGGCCCAGCGGCAGTAGTCGTCGTACTCGACGCGCAGCGGGTAGAAGTTCTCCCGGATGTAGAACGAGTAGAGCCTGCCCTGCTCCTTCAGGTAGTTGAGGAAGGAGTACGGCGAGGTCGGGTCGGCGAGCGTGACCAGGTCCGACATGAACGGGGTCTGCAGGTGCGCGCCCTCCAGGAACATGCCGGCGTGCCACTCGAAGTCCGGCTTGGACTCCAGGAAGACGCCGTTCAGCCCGTCGATGGGCTCGGTGAGGCAGGCCAGGCCGAGGTTGAAGGGGCCGAGGCCGATCCCCACGAAGTCGTACGGGGCGCTGGCTTCAGGAAGCGCGGTCAAGGGAGTCTCCCAGGTACTGCTCGGCGTGGCCGGCGATCAGGTCGAGGACGGCGGCGATGTCGGCCGTGGTCGTCTCGGGGTTGAGCAGGGTGAACTTCAGGTAGTGGCGGCCGGCCACCTTGGTGCCCGCGACCACGGCGTCGCCGGAGGCGAACAGCGCCTTGCGGGCGTAGAGGTTGGCGCGGTCGATCTCGGCCGGGTCGGTGACGGCCGCCGGGATGTAGCGGAAGACCAGGGTGGACAGCGACGGCTCGACGACCACGTCGAAGCGCGGGTCGGCGGCGAGCAGTCTCCAGCCCTCGGCGGCCAGGTCGCAGACCTCGTCGAAGAGCTGGCCGATGCCGTCGGCGCCCATCACGCGCAGGGTCATCCACAGCTTGAGCGCGTCGAAGCGGCGGGTGGTCTGGAGGGACTTGTCCACCTGGTTGGGGATACGTTCCTGCACCATGCGGCGCGGGTTGAGGTACTCGGCGTGGTAGGTGGCGTGCCGCAGGGTGGCCGCGTCGCGCACCAGCACGGCCGACGAACTCACCGGCTGGAAGAAGGACTTGTGGTAGTCCACGGTGACGGAGTCGGCCCGCTCGATGCCGGCGGCCCGGTCCCGGTACTTCAGGGAGGCCAGCAGCCCGCAGCCGTAGGCCGCGTCGACGTGCATCCACACGCCGTACTGCTCGCACAGCCCGGCGATCTCGGGCAGCGGGTCGATGGAGCCGAAGTCGGTGGTGCCCGCGGTGGCGACGACGGCCATGGGGAGCAGGCCGTCGGCCGCGCAGCGCTCCAGCTCCCGGGCGAGGGCGACGGTCTGCATGCGCTTGTCGTGGCCCACGGGGACCGACACGACGGCGTCGGGGCCCAGGCCGAGCAGCTTCGCCGACTTCTTCACGCTGAAGTGACTGACCTCGGAGGCGAAGATGCGCAGGTCGGCCAGGCTCTCGGCCTTCGCCTCCTCGCGGGCGAGCAGCAGCGCCTGAAGGTTGGACTGGGTGCCGCCGGAGGTGAACACGCCGTCGGCGGCGGGGCCGAGGCCGATCCGCGCGGTGGTCCAGTCGATCAGTTTCCGCTCGATGAGCGTGCCGCCGGCCGACTGGTCCCAGGTGTCCAGGGAGGAGTTGACGGCGGACAGCACCGCCTCGCCGAGCACCGCCGGTATGACGACCGGGCAGTTGAGGTGGGCGAGGTAGCGCGGGTGGTGGAAGTAGACGGCGTCGCGGAGGTAGACGTCCTCCAGCTCGTCGAGGACCGCGGCGGTGTCGTGCAGGGGCCGGTCGAGGTCGATCTCGTCGATGCGGGGGGAGAGGGCGTCGACCGTGACACCGGTGAAGGGGCGGTCGGTGGTGGCGATTTTGGCGGCCACCCGCTCGACTCCCTCGATCACGGAGCGGCGGTACTGCTCCGCGGTGGTGTCGTTGAGCAGGTGCGAACGCATGTGGGGGTCCTCCGGTTTGGGGACGGGCCGAGAGGGGACGGGAGTGAGGGCGGGACGGAGCCCGTGATCGAACTTAGGTAAGCCTAACCTAACTCACGGCGTCCATGCGCATGCCGGTGCGTGACCGCCGTCACTGTGGCCCCCCCGCGTGGCGTCAGCCCTGCTCGCGCAGTTGTTCCTCCGTCAGGCCCCGTCGCCAGTACCCGACGAAGGTGACGCGCCGGCGGTCGATGCCGCGCTCGTTCACGAAATGCCGCCGCAGCTGCTTGACGCACCCGGACTCGCCCGCGATCCAGACGTAGGGGTGCCCGGCGTGCGGCAGCCGGGCCTCGCGGAGGGCGGCGAGGGCCGCCTCGGGGCCGGCGGCCCCGTCCCTGACCAGCCAGGTGATCTCGGCGTCCGCGGCGGTGTGGAGGTCCTGCACGTCCTCGGCGTGCGGCACCTCCAGCCAGACCCGGGCCCGAGTGCCGGCCGGCAGCGACTCCACGACCGCGCAGGCGGCCGGTACGGCGGTCTCGTCGCCCCAGATCACCACCAGGTCGGTGTCCTCGGGTGGCCGGAAGCGGATGGCCCGGTTGTCCGCGACCGCCGGGCCGAGCAGCAGTACGCGGTCGCCGGGGGCGGCGCCGGCGGCCCAGCGGGCGGCGGGGCCCGCCTGGACCGGCGAGCCCGGGTCGACGCCGTGGAGCACGAAGTCGATGTCGATCTCGGCGGTGTCCCCGTCGCCGTCCCGGCGCACCGCCCGCAGCGTGTACGAGCGCATCACCGCCCGTACGTCCTCGGGCAGTTCACGCCACCCCTGCCACCAGCCTTCGCCCAGTTCGACCGGCACCGCGGGCTCCGCCTGCCCCGGGTGCGGCAGGAACAGCGACAGCGACTGGTCGAGGCCGTCGGAGTGGAAGGCGTGCAGGTCGCCTCCCGTGAAGGTGACCCGGGCCAGGGACGGGCCGAGCCGCCTCGTCCGTGCGACCTGGAGGGAGAAGAAACGGAACGGGGCGGCGACGGCCGTCGTCATGGGGTGCTCCGGGGAAGTCGGGGCGCGGGAGGGAGGGGTCAGCCGACCTTCTTGGCGTTCTCGATCGCCTCGGCCAGGTTGTCCAGCAGGGGCGTGCACTTGTCGTAGGACAGGATCGGCTCGGGGGAGCGGGCGATGACCTGGCCGGCCTTGACCGCGGGGAGCTTCTTCCAGGTGCCCTCGGAGATGTCCGCGGGCTGGATGGTCGAGGCGCGGTCGTCCATGATGATCACGTCGGCCGGGTACTTGTCGACGTTCTCCCAGCTCAGGGACTCGAACCAGCCGCCGGTCGCCTTCTTGGCCTCCTCGGAGGGCTCCACGAAGTTCACGCCGAGGGCCTTGAAGTACTCCAGGTCCACCGAGAGGTTGGTGCCGGAGACGTAGAACAGGTCGGGGCTCGCGGAGCCGGCCAGCACCCGGATCTCGGGCCTGGCCTTGGCGGCGGCGCGCAGCCGGGCCGCGGCCTTGTCGAAGGCGGCCTTGGCGTCGGTGACCTTCTTGGCCTTCATGTCCGCGCCGAGCGACTCGGCCAGCTCCCACATGCGCTGGAGCGGCTGGGTGAGCTGACGGTCGAAGACCGAGATCGCGACGCTCGGGGCGAGCTTGGCGATCTTGTCCTTCGACTCCTCCGGGACGGACCACAGGGTGCCGGCGGTGTCGAACGTCGTGGTGATGAGCACCTCGGGGGCGAGGGAGGCGTACTTCTCGACGTTGAGCTTGCCCCACTCGTTGCCGAGGACGGTGACCTTGTCCACGTCGAGGTCGCCGGCCTGCACGTCCGGCTTGCCGTCCTTGGTGGTGGTCGGGCCGAAGACGCCCTTGACCTGGACGCCGTAGTCGAAGAGCGCGGCGGCGACGCCGGTGAAGGCGACGATGCCCGTCGGCACGGCGTCCAGCTTCACGGTGGTGCCGCGGTCGTCCTTGAAGGACCAGGGGCCGGACCCCGCGGCGCCGCCCGACCCGTCGCCCGAGCCACCGCTCTTGCCGTCGTCGTCGCCGCAGGCCGCGAGCACGGCGCCGAGGCCGAGGGCGCCGCCGGCGGCCAGGATTCCGCGGCGGGTCGGGTGGGTAGCGCTGGCGTTGGACATGGTGGTGGCTGCCTTCGAACGGTGCGGAGCGTCGTGCTCCACGGGACAATTCGAAGGTAGGTTAGCCTAACCTCAGATCTTGTCCAGGGGCGGGGCCGGTGCGGCCCCGCCCCCGGCACCGCGTCCTCAGCCCGCCAGCCCCAGCTCCCGGGCGATCAGCATCCGCTGCACCTCGCTGGTGCCCTCGCCGATCTCCAGGATCTTCGCGTCCCGCCACATGCGGGCCACCGGGTACTCGTTCATGAAGCCGTACCCGCCGTGGATCTGGGTGGCGTCCCGGGCGTTGTCCACCGCGACCGTCGACGAGTACAGCTTCGCCACCGCCGCCTCCTTCTTGAACGGCTCGCCCGCCACCAGCCGCGAGGCCGCGTCCCGCCAGGCCAGACGGGCCGTGTGGGCCTTCATCTCCATGTCGGCGATCTTGAACTGGATGGCCTGGTTGGCGCCGATGGGCCGGCCGAAGGCGTGACGTTCCTTCGCGTAGGCGACCGACTCGTCCACGCAGCCCTGCGCGAGCCCCGTGCCCAGCGCGGCGATCGCCACCCGGCCCTCGTCCAGGATGCGCAGGAACTGGGCGTAGCCGCGCCCCTGCTCGCCCAGCAGGTTCGCCGCCGGGACCCGTACGTCGGCGAAGGCCAGCTCACGGGTGTCCGACGCGTTCCAGCCGACCTTCGAGTACGGGGCGGCCACCGTGAAGCCCGGGGTGCCGGACGGGACGATGATCGACGAGATCAGCGGCCGGCCGTCGGGCTTGCGGCCGGTGACCGCCGTGACCGTCACCAGGCCCGTGATGTCCGTCCCGGAGTTGGTGATGAAGCACTTGGTGCCGTTGATGACCCATTCGTTCGTCGCCTCGTCCAGCCGGGCCGTGGTGCGCGTCGCGCCCGCGTCGCTGCCGCCGTCCGGCTCGGTCAGCCCGAACGCGCCCAGGATCTCCCCGGAGCACAGCCGGGGCAGCCACTGGCGCTTCTGCTCCTCGGTGCCGAACAGGTGCAGCGGCATCGCGCCCAGCGAGACGCCCGCCTCCAGCGTGATCGCCACCGACGAGTCGACCCGGGCCAGCTCCTCCAGGGCCACGCCGAGGGCGAAGTAGTCGCCGCCCATGCCGCCGTACTCCTCGGGGAAGGGCAGCCCGAACAGGCCCATGCGGCCCATCTCGCGGACGATCTCGTACGGGAACTCGTGCCGCTCGTAGAAGTCGCCGATCTTGGGCGCGACGACGTCGTGGGCGAACTCCTCCACCGTCCGGCGCAGTTCCTCGAGTTCGGGGGAGAGCTTGTGGTCCATGGCTGTCACGACTCCTGGTGGGAGAGGGCACGAACGGTGCGGGACGGGCTGGGCCGTCCCAGGTGGGCGGCCATCCAGACGCTTGTGGCGACGAGACGGCCGAGGTCGACCCCGGTGTCGATGCCGAGGCCCCGCAGCATCCACACGAGGTCCTCGGTGGCGAGGTTGCCGGTGGCGGACTTCGCGTACGGGCAGCCGCCGAGGCCGCCGGCGGAGGCGTCGACGGTGGTGACGCCCCCCTGGAGCGCGGCCAGCGTGTTGGCCAGGGCCTGGCCGTAGGTGTCGTGGAAGTGCACGCCCAGCGCGGACACGGGCACGCCCGCCTCGGCCAGCGCGGCGAGCAGGGCCGTCACATGGCCCGGGGTCGCCACACCGATGGTGTCGCCGAGACTCAGCTCGTCGCAGCCCATGTCGAGCAGTGCCCGGCAGACCCGCACCACCTGGGGGACGGGGACCGCGCCTTCCCACGGGTCGCCGAAGCACATCGAGAGGTAGCCCCGTACGTGGACGTCGTCGCCCTGCGCCTTCGCGCGGGTCACCACCGGCTCGAACATGGCCAGTGCCTCGTCCACCGTGCGGTTGAGGTTCGCCTTGGCGAAGGACTCCGTGGCGCTGGCGAAGACCGCGACGCGGCGCGCGCCGAGCGCGAGGGCCCGGTCGAGGCCGCGCTCGTTCGGCACCAGCACCGGCAGCGACACCGGCAGGTCGGAGATCCGCGGATACAGGTCCTCGGCATCCGCCAGCTGGGGGACCCACTTGGGGTGGACGAAGCTCGTCGCCTCGATGGTGGTCAGGCCGGTGCCGGCCAGGCGGCGGACGAACTCCGCCTTGACGGCCGTGGGCACGGTCGCCTTCTCGTTCTGCAGTCCGTCGCGCGCGCCCACCTCGTGGATGCGGACGCGGGTCGGCAGACCCTCGGCCGGTACGGCCATGGGCAGGCCCAGATCCGGGGTGCTCATGCCGTCTCCTTCTCCTCGTCGGCGGGTGCGATGACCGCCAGCACCTGGTCCATGGCGACCGTGGTGCCCGGCGCCACGTCCAGCTCGGCGACGGTGCCCGCGTGCGGGGCGGAGATGACGTGCTCCATCTTCATCGCCTCCACCACCAGCAGGCTCTGCCCGGCGCTCACCTCGTCGCCGACGGCGACCTTCACCACCGTCACCGTGCCCGGCATCGGCGCGGTCAGCGAGTCGGCGCCCGCGTGGGCGGCCCGGTTCAGGGAGGCGGCGACCGGGTCGTGGTCGCGCACCTGCCAGGCGTCACCGTCGCGGCCGAGCCAGTCGGCGGCCCGGTGGAAGGTGTGCCGCACGCCGTCCAGGGTCACCGTCACCCGGTCCTCGGTGACGGTGTGGGCGCCGCGCACGGTGTGCTCCACCGGCTCGGTGACCCGCAGGTGGAAGGAGACCGGCTTCGGCTCGCCCCCGGTGCGCCAGCCGCTGGGCACGGAGAACGGGTCGGTCCAGCCCTCCCCGCGCGGACGCAGCGCCTCCAGCCGTACGGCGGCCGCCGCCTCGTACACCTCCTCGGGGACGTCGGTGACGACCAGGCCGTCGACCTCGCGCTCCACCAGACCGGTGTCCAGGTCGCCCGCCACCACCGCCGGGTGCGCGAGCAGCCGCCGCAGGAACCCGGCGTTGGTCGGCACGCCCAGGGTGACCGTCCCGGCCAGCGCCGCCCGGAGCTTGCGCAGCGCGGTCTCCCGGTCGGGGCCGTACGCGATCACCTTGGACAGCATCGGGTCGTACAGGCTGCCCACCTCGGTGCCCTCGCTGAGCCCCGAGTCGGTGCGCACGCCCTCGCCCTCGGGCTCGCGCAGCCGCAGCACGGTGCCGCCGGAGGGCAGGAAGCCGCGCGCAGGGTCCTCCGCGCACAGCCGGGCCTCGATCGCGTGCCCGGTCAGCCGCACGTCGTCCTGCGTGAACCCGAGCCGCTCGCCGGCCGCCACCCGCAGCTGCCACTCCACCAGGTCCAGGCCGGTCACCAGCTCGGTCACCGGGTGCTCGACCTGGAGGCGGGTGTTCATCTCCATGAAGTAGTACGAGGAGGGGTCGCCGCCCGGCACGATGAACTCGACCGTGCCCGCGCCCCGGTAGCCGCAGGAGCGGGCCGCCTGCACGGCCGCCTCGCCCATCGCCGCCCGCGTCGCCTCGTCGAGCAGGACGCTCGGCGCCTCCTCGATCACCTTCTGGTGCCGGCGCTGGAGCGAGCACTCGCGCTCGCCCAGGTGCACCACGTTCCCGTGGCCGTCGGCCAGCACCTGGATCTCGATGTGCCGGGGACGGTCGACCCACCGCTCCACCAGCAGCGTGTCGTCGCCGAAGGAGGCGCGGGCCTCGCGGCGCGCGGCGGCGATCTCGTCGGCCAGCACCGCCTCGTCCCGCACCAGCCGCATGCCCTTGCCGCCACCGCCCGCCGACGGCTTGAGCAGCACCGGGGTCCCGATCTCGCGGGCGGCGTCGGCGAGCTGCCCGTCCGTGAGCCCGCTGCCGCTGGAGCCGGGCACGACCGGCACCCCGGCCGCCTGCACCGTCTCCTTGGCCCGGATCTTGTCGCCCATCAGGGCGATCGCGTCGGCGGACGGCCCGATGAAGACCAGCCCCGCCTCCTCGCAGGCCCGTGCGAAGGCGGCGTTCTCGGCGAGGAAGCCGTACCCCGGGTGCACGGCCTGCGCGCCCGTCCGCGCCGCCGCCTCCAGCAGCCGCTCCACCGACAGGTAGCTCTCCGTCGCGGGCGCCGGGCCGATCCGTACCGCCTCGTCGGCCTCCCGCACGTGCCGCGCGTCCGCGTCGGCGTCGGAGAAGACCGCCACCGAGCGCACGCCCATCGAGCGCAGCGTCCGGACGACGCGGACGGCGATCTCGCCGCGGTTGGCGACGAGCACGGTGTCGAACATGCGCGGCGTGCCGTGCGTGCCGTGCGTGTTGTTCGTGCCGTGCGTGTTGTTCGTGTTGTCCTGCATGGGTCCCCTCCTCACATCCGGAAGACGCCGAACTGGGGCTCGCCCAGCGGCGCGTTGGCACACGCGGTCAGGGCCAGGCCCAGCACCTGCCGGGTGTCGGCCGGCTCGATCACGCCGTCGTCCCACAGGCGGGCGGTCGCGTAGTAGGCGTTGCCCTGGCGCTCGTACTGGGCGCGGACCGGTGCCTTGAAGGACTCCTCCTCCTCGGCCGGCCACTGCTCGCCCCGCGCCTCCAGCTGGTCCCGCTTGACCGTGGCCAGCACGGACGCGGCCTGCTCGCCGCCCATCACGGAGATCTTGGCGTTGGGCCACATCCACAGGAACCGCGGCGAGTACGCCCGGCCGCACATCGAGTAGTTCCCCGCGCCGTACGACCCGCCGACGACCACCGTCAGCTTCGGCACGCGCGTGCACGCCACCGCCGTCACCATCTTGGCGCCGTGCTTGGCGATGCCGCCGGCCTCGTAGTCGCGGCCCACCATGAACCCGGAGATGTTCTGCAGGAACACCAGCGGGATGCCGCGCTGGTCGCACAGCTCGATGAAGTGGGCGCCCTTCTGGGCCGACTCGGCGAACAGGATGCCGTTGTTGGCGACGATGCCGACCGGGTGGCCGTGGATCCGGGCGAAGCCGGTCACCAGGGTCTGGCCGTACTCCGACTTGAACTCGGCGAAGCGGGAGCCGTCCACCACGCGCGCGATGACCTCGCGGACGTCGTAGGGGGTGCGCGAGTCGACCGGCACCGCGCCGTACAGGCCCTGCGGGTCGACCTTCGGCTCGACCGCCGCCCGCACGCTCCAGGGGAGCGTGGAGCGCTCCGGCAGGGTGGAGACGATCTGCCGCACGATGCGCAGGGCGTGCGGGTCGTCCTCGGCGAGGTGGTCGGTCACGCCGGAGATGCGCGAGTGGACCTCGCCGCCGCCCAGCTCCTCGGCCGTGACCACCTCACCGGTGGCCGCCTTCACCAGCGGCGGGCCGCCGAGGAAGATGGTGCCCTGGTTGCGGACGATCACCGCCTCGTCGCTCATCGCCGGGACGTAGGCGCCGCCCGCGGTGCAGGAGCCGAGGACGGCGGCGATCTGCGGGATGCCGGCGCCGGACATCCGGGCCTGGTTGTAGAAGATCCGCCCGAAGTGCTCGCGGTCCGGGAAGACCTCGTCCTGCATCGGCAGGAAGGCGCCGCCCGAGTCGACGAGGTACAGGCACGGCAGCCGGTTCTCCAGCGCCACCTCCTGCGCCCGCAGGTGCTTCTTGACGGTCATCGGGTAGTACGTGCCGCCCTTGACGGTGGCGTCGTTGGCGACGATCACGCACTCCCGGCCGCTGACCCGGCCGATCCCGGCGATCACGCCGGCCGCCGGGGCCGCTCCGTCGTAGAGCCCGTCGGCCGCCAGCGGCGCCAGCTCAAGGAAGGGCGAACCCGGGTCGAGCAGCGTGTCCACGCGGTCGCGCGGCAGCAGCTTGCCGCGCGCGGTGTGCCGGGCCCGCGCCCGCTCGCCGCCGCCCAGCCGGGCCGCCGCGAGCTTGGCGCGCAGCTCCTGAACGAGGACGGCGTGCGCCTCCTCGTTGGCCCGAAAGGCCTCCGAGGCGGGATCCACCGCCGTCGTCAGCTCCGGTGCCTCGTGCATCCTGCGGTCCCCTCACCAGTGATCGACCAGTTAATGAGCGTTAACGCATTTCCTTCAGGTTAACGACCGCTAACCCGCCTGTCTAGAATCGACCCCATGGCCACCAGAACCGACGCCCCCACCCGCCGCGAGCAGATCCTCAAGGAGGCCGCCCGGCTCTTCGCCGAGCGCGGCTTCCACGGGGTCGGCGTCGACGAGATAGGCGCCGCGGTCGGTATCAGCGGCCCCGGCCTGTACCGGCACTTCCCCGGCAAGGACGCGATGCTCGCCGAGCTGCTGGTCGGGATCAGCGACTCGCTGCTGACCGGGGCCAAGCGGCGGCTGGCGGAGGCGGACGGCTCCGGGGCGGGAGCCGGCGTGACGGAACCCGAGGCGGTCCTCGACTCGCTCATCGAGGGGCACATCGACTTCGCGCTCGACGACCGTCCGCTCATCACCCTGCACGACCGCGAGCTGGACCGCCTCCGGGACGCCGACCGCAAGATGGTGCGGCAGCTTCAGCGGCAGTACGTCGAGCTGTGGGTCGGGGTGCTCCGGCAGGTCTACCCGTCGGTCGCCGAGCCCGCCGCCCGCTCCGCGGTCCACTCGGTCTTCGGCCTCCTGAACTCCACCCCGCACCTCGGCCGCCCCGGCGCCCTGCCCGGCCGCGCGGTGACCGCGTCGCTGCTGCACCGGATGGCGCGGGGGGCGTTCGCGGCGGTGGGGGAGGCGTGACGGGCGCCCCGCGGGCGGGCGGGGAGTGACGAGGGTTACCCGGGCCCCGCTCTGGACGCCTCTGGCTACCCGCCGGTACGGTGGTATCTGAGCAAGCGCTTAGATATTCGTACCCTGGAGGTGGCGCGGTGCGCCGTACGGTGTTCAACGAGGACCACGAGGCGTTCCGGGAGACCCTCCGCGCCTTCATCGAGGCCGAGGTCGTCCCCGTCTACGACGAGTGGTTCGCCGCGGGCCAGGCGCCGCGCGAGTTCTACTACAAGCTCGGCGAGCTGGGCATCTTCGGCATCAACGTGCCCGAGGAGTTCGGCGGCGCCGGCATGGACAGCCACAAGTTCGAGGCCGTCCTGTACGAGGAGACCGCCCGGGCCGGCGTGCAGTTCGGCGGCTCCGGCGTCCACGTGCTGCTCGCCCTGCCCTACATCAACATGCTGGCCACCGACGAGCAGAAGAAGCGCTACCTGCCGAAGTTCGTCACCGGCGAGGAGATGTGGGCCATCGCGATGACGGAGCCCGGCACCGGCTCCGACCTCGCGGGCATGAAATCCACCGCCAAGCTCTCCGAGGACGGCACCCACTACGTCCTCAACGGAGCCAAGACCTTCATCACCGGCGGCGTGCACGCCGACCGCGTCATCGTCTGCGCCCGCACCGCCGCGCCCACCGCCGAGGACCGCCGCCACGGCATCTCGCTGTTCGCCGTGGACACCAAGTCCGAGGGCTACTCGGTCGGCCGCAAGCTGGACAAGCTGGGCCTGCGCACCTCCGACACCGCCGAGCTGGCCTTCGT
Source organism: Streptomyces sp. NPDC051136 (assembly GCF_044455745.1). Taxonomy (NCBI): domain Bacteria; kingdom Bacillati; phylum Actinomycetota; class Actinomycetes; order Kitasatosporales; family Streptomycetaceae; genus Streptomyces; species Streptomyces sp. NPDC051136. Next base: position 280,784 of record NZ_JBITFE010000002.1, read on the forward strand.
CGACGTCAAGGTCCCCGTCGAGGACCTGCTCGGCGAGGAGAACAAGGGCTTCTACTACCTCGGCCACAACCTGGCCTCCGAGCGCTGGGGCATCGCCTTCGGCGCCTACGCCCAGGCCAAGGCCGCCGTCCGCTTCGCCAAGCAGTACGTGCAGGACCGCACCGTCTTCGGCAAGCCGGTCGCCCACTTCCAGAACACCAAGTTCGAGCTGGCCGCCTGCCAGGCCGAGGTGGACGCCGCCGAGGCCGTCGTCGACCGCGCCACCGAGGCGCTGGACGCGGGCGAGCTGACCCCCGCCGAGGCCGCCTCCGCCAAGCTGTTCTGCACCGAGGTCGCCCACCGTGTCATCGACCGCTGCCTCCAGCTGCACGGCGGCTACGGCTACATGAACGAGTACCCGATCGCCCGCCTGTACGCGGACAACCGCGTCAACCGCATCTACGGCGGCACCAGCGAGATCATGAAGTCGATCATCGCGAAGAACATGGGCCTGTAGACCACAGGACCATGAGCGAAGCACTCCAGTCCCTCCTCGACCTGCTCGACCTCGAGCGGATCGAGGAGGACATCTACCGCGGCCGCTCCCGGTCCGCCGTCGTCCCCCGGGTCTTCGGCGGCCAGGTGGCGGCCCAGGCCATGGTCGCCGCCGGCCGCACGGTCCCCGCCGACCGGCACGCGCACTCCCTGCACGCGTACTTCCTGCGTCCCGGCGACCCCGGCGCCCCCATCGTCTACAACGTCGACCGGCTGCGCGACGGCCGCTCCTTCACCACCCGCCGCGTCGTCGCCGTCCAGCACGGCAAGCCGATCTTCACCCTGTCGGCGTCCTTCCAGACGTACGAGGAGGGACTCGACCACCAGGCCCCGATGCCGCCCGCACCGGACCCGGCGACCCTCCCCACCGGCGAGGAGCGGCTGCGTGGCTACCCGCACCTGCCCGCCGACACCGTGGAGCGGTTCCTGGAGGCACGGGCCGCCGTCGACCTGCGCTACGTCGACGACCCGCCCTTCGGCGACTTCGGCACCCCGCGCGAGCCGCACTCCCAGGTGTGGTTCCGCACCAACGGCAAACTTGCGGACGACCCCCTGCTGCACGTCGTCCTCGCCACCTACGTCTCCGACATGACCCTCCTCGACTCGGTCCTGCTCGCGCACGGCCGCGGCGGCTGGGCCGTCGGCGACGTCGTCGGCGCCTCGCTGGACCACGCCATGTGGTTCCACCGGCCCTTCCGCGCCGACGAATGGCTGCTGTACGACCAGCAGTCCCCGTCCGCGTCCGGCGGCCGGGGCCTCGGCCAGGCCCGCATCCACACCCAGGACGGGCGGCTCGCGATCTCGGTCGTCCAGGAAGGCGTGGTGCGCGTCCCTCGGGAACACTGAGGGGCATGGCGGACACGGCGGCGGACGCGAAGGACAGCGGCGGCGACAGCACCTTCACGGTGCTCGTCGCCGCCTTCGCCAATCTCGGCATCGCCGTCGCCAAGGCGGTGGCCGGTGTGATCAGCGGCTCCAGCGCCATGCTCTCCGAGGCCGCGCACTCGGTCGCGGACACCGTCACCGAGGTGCTGCTGCTGACCTCGCTCAAACGCAGCGTCCGCCCCGCCGACGAGGACCACCCCTCGGCCACGGCCCCGAGCGCTACATCTGGGCGCTGCTCGCCGCCGTCGCCACCTTCGTCGGCGGCGCCGTCTTCTCCCTCTACGACGGCGTCCACACCCTCACCCACGGCGAGGACCCCGGCGACCCCCTGGTGTCGTACGTCGTCCTGGCCGTCGCCTTCCTCCTGGAGGGCTACTCGCTGCGCACCGGCCTCAAGCAGGTCCGCGGCGAGGCCGCCCGGCACCGGGTGACCTTCGGCCGCTACCTGCGCCGCACCCCCGACACCGCCGTCAAGGCCGTCGTCATGGAGGACTCCGCCGCGCTGGCCGGACTGCTGCTGGCCGCGGGCGGCCTGCTCGGCGGGCAGCTCACCGGCTCCGGCGTCTGGGACGGCGTCGCCTCGCTGTGCATCGGCGCGCTGCTCCTGTACGTCGCCTGGGTGCTGGGCCGCTCCAACGCCGAGTTCCTCGTCGGCCGCCCCCTGCCGCGCTCCGTGCGGGAACGGATGCGGGCGGAACTGGTCGCCGTCGAGCACATCGAGGCCGTGCTGGAGCTGACCACCCTCGTGCAGGGGCCGCGGGAGGCGCTGGTCGCCGCGAAGGTCGACTTCCGCGACGTGTCGACGGCGGCGCAGATCGAGTGGGCCTGCGAGCGGGCCGAGCAGCGGCGGCGCGAGGAGTTCCCGGTGGTGCGCCGGGTCTACCTCGACCCGACGCCGGGATTCGCGCAGCGCCGCTCCGAGGGCCTCAACCCCTGGCCGTAGCCGAGCCGCCTACTTCAGGCCCGCCTCGGTCAGCAGGTACGCCGTCATCGGGTCGTAGTAGCGCGGGCTGACCACGTGGTCGTCCAGCGGCACCGCGACCTGGAGGGTGCCCTCGGACTCCGCGAGGAAGAGCGCCGGGTCGTTGCAGTCCGCGTAGCCGACCGAGTCCACGCCGTGCTGGGCGGCGTACCCGGCCCAGCCGTGGTCGGCGACCACCAGGTCGGGCAGCGGACGGCCCTCGCGCTCCAGGCCGGTCAGGATGGCCTTCATCGGCTCGCCCGAGTGGGTGTGCCACAGCGAGGCCCCGTGCTCAAGCACCGAGACGTCCGCGAACTGCTGGACGTACCCCTCCTCCGTCGTCAGCCCCTCCGGGATCACGACGATCTCGCAGCCGGCGGAGCGCAGCGCGGCGGCCGTGGCGCGGTGCACGTCCAGCAGCCCGCCGGGGTGACCGGTGGCGAACAGCACCCGCTGCCCGCCGTCGGCCGCCTTGCGCAGCCGCGCCGCCATCCGCTCCAGGGCGGAGACCGTCAGCTCCGGGTCGATGGTGTCCTGGCCGTACCGGTGCTCGGGGTCGTCGTTGACGCCGACCCGCTCCGCCATCACCGCGAGCACGTCCTGCTCGTCGCTCCAGCGGTCGCCCAGCTCCAGACCGAGCCAGAACCCCCGGTCGCCGTTGGCCAGCTTCCGGTAGTGGGAGAGGTTGTTCTCGCGGGGAGTGGCGACGTCGCCCGCGATACGCGTCCTGACGAGGTGCTCGGCGAGTTCGGCGCGGCTGGGTGTCCCGGGTATCGGCATGGCTCCATTGTGGAGCAGCCGCCCGTGGGCGTCCTCGGCACGTCCGCGCTGGGACGCGGGTCACGCGCGCGGGTGCCGCAGCGCGAACCACAGCTCCATCCGCACGTCCGGGTCGTCGAGGTCGGCCTCCAGCAGGGCGGCGCACCGGGCGATGCGCTGCCGGACGGTGTTGCGGTGCACGGACAGGGCGACGGCCGTGCGGTCCCAGCTTCCGTGCAGGGAGAGCCAGGCACGCAGCGTCTCGGGGAGCGCGGGCACGGCGTCGACCGGCGCGAGCAGTGCCCGGGCGTGCGCCTCGGCCTCCCCGGCCGGCACGAGGTCGGCGAAACCCCGCCGCTCGGCGTGCCGGACCAGCGGGGACCGGGTGGCGGCGGCCCGTGCCAGCGCCCGCGCCGCCTGGACGTCGGCGGCGGGCCACTCGGCGGGGGCGACGCCGGCGCTCACGCCGAGCGTCCAGCCGGGCTGGGCGGCGGGCTCCGCGAGGGCCGCTCCGGCCCCTCGCCGCGGGCCGGCCGGCACCAGCACCCGTACGACGTCCTGCGCCGAGTCGACCAGGGCGGAGCCGAGGGCCGTGCCCAGCGCCGACGCCGAGACCGCGTCGGGGACGCCGGTGGTCGGACGGGCGTGCACCACGTACCAGCGGCCGGCGCCGTCGCCGTCCCCGCCGCCGAGCAGCGGGGCGACCTCCTCGCGCCGGGCGCCCAGCAGCAGCCGTACGAGGGCCGAGGAGCGGGCCGCGCCGGTGCCGCTCTGGTGCTCGCCGGTGAGCAGCGTGAGCAGCACGGCGGCGACCGACGCGATGGCGTGGTCCCCGGACTCCCGGTGCGGGGCGGCGACCCCGAGGACGAAGCCGGGCCCGGTGCCTAGGGCGTACGCGGTGAGTCCGGTCCCGGCGGCCGTGTCCGTGGCGGTGCTGGAGGCGTGCCCGGTGACGAACCTGGCCAGCTCCGCCAGCGCCCGCCGCACCTCGCCGGAGGGCTCCCGCCCCGCCGCCGCGATCTCGGTGCCCTCCGGCCCGTACAGGACCGCCCGCCCCTCCAGCCGCCCGGCCAGCCGGCGCAGCACCGACGGCACCGGATCGGGACGCGAGGCGGCGGCGGCCAGACCCTGCTGGGCCTCCGTGATCCGGCGCAGCTCGGCCGTCCTGGCCCGTGCCATCAGCTGCCACACCGCCCGGGCCACGCCCGAGAACGTCGTCCGCGGCGGCACCTCCACCAGCGGCAGCCCGTACGCCTCGCAGGCCGCGACCAGCGCCCCGGGCACCGTGTCGTGCACCGGCGCCACCCCGAAGCCGAGGGCCGCGCCGCCCGCCGCCACGATCCGGGCCACGTAGTCGTCGAAGTACGAGGTGTCCGGGCCCGTCCCGCGCGGGATGTGGACGCCTGCGGTGAGCAGCAGCTCGCCGCCCAGCAGATACGGATAGGGGTCGGACATCTCCGACGTGTGGGCCCAGGTGATCGTCACGTCCGCGGCCGGCGGCCCGGTGACCTGGCGCAGCCCCAGGTCACCCCAGGACAGCAGGGCCGCGAGCGGCACCGGGGGAGTGGGCGGCGCGGGCGGTACGGACGGCTCCTGCCCGGCGGACGGCTCCTGCACGATGGACGATTCCTCCACTCGGCCGTTCTCCGATGGAGGAAACGTACACTTCGCAGTCGCTTTTCGGCCACCTAGTGTCGACCCGAACCGGAATCCACACCGGCGGCCGCGGGTACGGGCGGATGTCCCCGCGCGGCGCCACCGGAACGACCCGCCGCACGACACGCCACCGAGAACGCGCGAAGGAGGCCCCCTCATGGCCGTCGACTACATCGTGATCGTCGTCTACCTGGCCGGCATGCTGGCCATGGGCTGGTGGGGCATGCGCCGCGCGAAGTCCAAGAGCGAGTTCCTCGTCGCCGGACGACGCCTCGGCCCGGCCATGTACTCCGGCACCATGGCGGCCATCGTCCTCGGCGGCGCGTCCACCATCGGCGGCGTCGGCCTCGGCTACCAGTACGGCCTCTCCGGCGCCTGGATGGTCGTCACCATCGGCCTGGGCATCCTCGCCCTGTCGGTCTTCTTCTCCGCGCGCATCGCCCGGCTGAAGGTCTACACCGTCTCCGAGATGCTCGACCTGCGCTACGGCGGCCGGGCGGGCGTCATCTCCGGCATCGTCATGTGGGCGTACACCCTGATGCTGGCCGTCACCTCCACCATCGCCTACGCCACGATCTTCGACGTCCTCTTCGACGTGAACCGCACCCTCGCGATCGTCCTCGGCGGCTCCATCGTCGTCGCCTACTCCACGCTCGGCGGCATGTGGTCCATCACCCTCACCGACATGGTGCAGTTCGTGGTGAAGACCATCGGCGTCCTGCTCCTGCTGCTGCCCGTCGCGGTCGTCAAGGCCGGCGGCTTCGGCGCGATGAAGGCGCAGCTGCCGACCGAGTACTTCGACCCGCTGGGCATCGGCGGCGAGACGATCTTCACCTATGTGCTGATCTACACCTTCGGCATGCTCATCGGCCAGGACATCTGGCAGCGCGTCTTCACCGCCGGCAGCGACCGCACCGCCAAGTGGGGCGGCACCGTCGCCGGCACCTACTGCCTCGTCTACGCCGTCGCGGGCGCCGTCATCGGCACCGCCGCCAAGGTGCTCTACCCCAAGCTCGCCAGCCCCGACGACGCCTTCGCCACCATCGTCAAGGACGAACTGCCGGTCGGCGTGCGCGGCCTGGTGCTGGCCGCCGCCCTGGCCGCCGTGATGTCCACCTCCTCCGGCGCCCTCATCGCCTGCGCCACCGTCGCCAACAACGACATCTGGTCCCGGCTGCGCGGCGCGGTCCGGGGAGCGGAGCGTGCGGAGGGGCACGACGAGGTGAAGGGCAACCGCGTCTTCATCCTCGCCATGGGCGTCGCGGTGATCCTGATCTCCATCGCCCTCAACGACGTCGTCGAGGCCCTCACCGTCGCCTACAACCTCCTCGTCGGCGGCCTGCTCGTCCCCATCCTCGGCGGGCTGCTGTGGAAGCGCGGCACCGCCCAGGGCGCCCTCGCCGCGGTCGCCGTCGGCGGACTCGCGGTCGTCGGCCTGATGGCGGGCTACGGCATCCTCGCCAACGAGCCCGTCTACTACGGCCTGCTGGCCTCCCTCGTCGTCTACGTCGCCGTCTCCCTGGCGACCCGCCCCACCGACGAGGCGATCCTCACCGCCTGGCGCGAACGCATCGCCGGCCGGGCCCCCGAACACCGGTCCGAACCGGCGGTCCCGGCTCACCAGTAGAGTCGGGCAGCGGCAGTACATACGCGACGAAGCGTAAGAAGGAAGGCAGTGCATGAGCAGCAACGAGACGCCCCGCGGCCCCGTCGACTCCTCCCGGATCCCGCGGTACGCCGGACCCGCGACCTTCGCCCGGCTCCCGCGCCTGGACGAGGTCGCCGCCGCCGACGTCGCCGTCGTGGGCGTGCCGTTCGACTCGGGCGTCTCCTACCGCCCCGGCGCCCGCTTCGGCGGCAACGCCATCCGCGAGGCCTCCCGCCTGCTGCGCCCCTACAACCCGGCGCAGGACGCCTCCCCCTTCGCCCTCGCCCAGGTCGCGGACGGCGGCGACATAGCCGTCAACCCGTTCAACATCAACGAGGCCGTCGAGACGATCGAGGCCGCCGCCGACGACCTCCTCGGCACCGGCGCCCGCCTGATGACCCTGGGCGGCGACCACACCATCGCCCTGCCGCTGCTGCGCTCGGTCGCCCGGAAGCACGGCCCGGTCGCCCTGCTCCACTTCGACGCCCACCTGGACACCTGGGACACCTACTTCGGCGCCGAGTACACCCACGGCACGCCCTTCCGGCGCGCGGTGGAGGAGGGCATCCTCGACACCTCCGCGCTCTCCCACGTCGGCACCCGCGGCCCGCTGTACGGCAAGAAGGACCTCACCGACGACGAGAAGATGGGCTTCGGCATCGTCACCTCCGCCGACGTCTACCGCCGCGGCGCCGACGAGATCGCCGACCAGCTCCGCCAGCGCATCGGCGACCGCCCGCTGTACATCTCCATCGACATCGACTGCCTGGACCCCGCCCACGCCCCCGGCACCGGCACCCCCGAGGCCGGCGGCATGACCTCCCGCGAGCTGCTGGAGATCCTGCGCGGCCTGGCGTCCTGCAACCTGGTCTCCGCCGACGTCGTCGAGGTCGCCCCGGCCTACGACCACGCGGAGATCACCTCCGTCGCGGCCTCCCACACCGCGTACGAACTGACCACCATCATGTCCCGCCAGATCGCAGAGGCCCGCGCGAAGTGACCCACGACCACGACTTGGTACTCCGTCCGACCGCCGCCCAGACGGAGGCCGCACTGAATCCTCCCCCCGGCCGCAACGGCGGAGACCTGGTCGTGGAGACCCTGGCCGGGCTCGGCGCGACCACCGTCTTCGGCCTGCCCGGCCAGCACGCCCTCGGCATGTTCGACGCCCTGCGCCGCTCCGACCTGCGCTACATCGGCCTGCGGGTGGAGAACAACGCCGGTTTCGCCGCCGACGCCTACGGCCGCGTCACCGGCGAGGCCGCCCCGCTGCTCCTGTCGACCGGCCCGGGAGCCCTCACCTCCCTGGCCGCGCTCCAGGAGGCGCGGGCGGCCTCCGCGCCCGTCCTGGCGATCGGCAGCCAGGTGCCGACGGCCGGCCTCGGCGGCGGACGCCACGGCTATCTGCACGAACTCCCCGACCAGGCGGCGTCCTTCCGCGGCGTGGTGAAGTCCGTCCACACCGTGCGCACCCAGTCCCAGATCCCCTCCGCGATCGCCGAGGCCTGGACGTCGGCGCTGACCGTCCCGCACGGCCCGGTGTGGGTGGAGATCCCGCAGGACGTGCTCCTGGCCGAGACACCGATCCCGGTCGTGACCGGCGGCGACACCTTCCCCGAGGAACTGCCCCCGCGCCCCGAACTGACGGCGGTCGCCGCCGACCTGCTGACCCGTGCCGAGCGCCCCGCGATCATCGCGGGCGGGGGTGTGGTGCGGGCGGACGCCTCGAAGAAGCTCCGGCAGCTCGCGGAACGCCTCCAGGCCCCCGTCGTCACCACGTTCGGCGGCAAGGGCGCGTTCCCCTGGACGCACCCCCTCTCCCTCCAGTCCTGGCTGGAGGACCGGCACACCACGGACTTCCTGGAGGACGCGGACGTCCTGCTCGTCGTCGGCTCGGGTCTCGGCGAACTCTCCTCGAACTACCACACGTTCGCCCCGCGCGGCCGGGTGATCCAGATCGAGGCGGACCTCGGCAAGCTGGAGTCCAACCACCCCGCCCTCGGCATCCACGCCGACGCCCGCCTCGCCCTCCAGGCGCTGCTGGAGACGGTGGACGAGCGCACCGATCCCACCGCCCCCGACCGCGTGCGGGACGTACTGGACCAGGTCCGCGAACGCATCGCGTCCCAGGAGCTCACCCTGGAGCAGGACGTGCTGGCCGCCGTCCGCGGGGCGCTCCCGGCCGACGCCCCGTCCTTCTGGGACATGACGATCCTGGCCTACTGGGCGTGGTCCGCCTTCGACCCCAAGGCCCCGAACACCATGCACTCCGCCCAGGGCGCCGGCGGTCTCGGCTACGGCTTCCCGGCGGCCCTGGGAGCCGCGGCGGCCGACCCCACCCGCCCGGTGCTGGCGGTCTCCGGCGACGGCGGCGCCCTGTACTCCGTCGCCGAACTGGCCACCGCCCGCCAGTACGACCTGAACGTCACCTGGCTGATCGTCGACGACGGCGGTTACGGCATCCTGCGCGAGTACATGACCGACGCCTTCGGCGAGCCGACGGCGACGGAGCTGACCCGCCCGGACTACGTCGCCCTTGCCGAGTCCTTCGGCGTGCCGGGCGTACGGACGTCGCCGCAGACGCTGGAGGCCGACCTCGCGAAGGCCCTGGCCGCACCGGGACCGTCGGTGGTCGTGCTCCCCGCCGTCCTGCGGATGTTCGCGCCGACGCACCTGGGCTGACGGCACGTCACAGGAGCCGTCCAAGGGCTTCGCGGGGTCTGTGACAGAGCTGTGACGCGGAGCACATGCTTCCAGCGGAAGGCGATTTATAGCTTCAAGGGGTCACGTCGACCGGAAAGGTGACCCTTCCTTGCATAAGTCCGTTGCGTCCGCTTTTGTTGCTCCCTCCTCCTTCTCCCTCCGCCGGCGCGTGCTGCGCGGAGCCGTCGGCGCCGTCGCGGTGACCGGCGTGGTCCTGGCCTCCGCGATGACCGCCGTCGCCGACTCCTCTCCCACCCCGACCCCGACGCCCTCGGTCACGGACGGCGGCTCGCCCGGCCAGGGCCCGGTCACCCCGGTGACCTCGCCGGCCCCGACGCCCTCGGTGACCGACGGCGGTTCCGACGGTCAGGGCCCGGTGACGCCCGTGACCACGCCGGCCCCGAAGCCCTCCGTCACCGACGGTGGTTCGGACGGTCAGGGCCCGGTGACGCCCGTCCGCTGCGTGGTGACCAAGCGCCAGAACATAGGCGCCGGCACCGCCGCACTCCTGACGATCGCCCCGTCCGGGCCGTCCGTCCTCTTCCAGGCCTCCGGCGAGGACGGCTACCTCCCGGGCTTGTCGCTGGACCGTACGCATCCGAAGCTGCCCGCGAGCGCCGGTTTCCTCGCCGAGATCCTGGGGCCCGACAGCAGCCACCCGCGGCTGCGGACGAACATGGAGGGCGGCGGCCACCCGGCGTCGGTCACCTCGTTCCCGGCTCTGCCGAAGGGGTGCACCTTCACCTACCGGACCGACGGCTCGGGCACCTCGGGGCGGGGCGGTGGCGTTCAGACGTCCGTCGTCCCCAAGGGGGGCGTCGCGGCCGGTTACGAGGCGGCGGACGGTGACGGCTCGTCGCTCGTGGCGGTCGGCGGAGCGGCCGCGGCCGTCGGCGCCGCCGGTCTCGGCTTCGTCGCACTGCGCCGCCGCCGGTCGTCCGTCACCCGCTGAAGCCGGACAGCACACCACGCCCTGGCCCGGTCCGCCGGGCCAGGGCCCGCAAGGAGACCCGACCATGCGCCTGACCGCCGGACGCCGAGCGGCCGCGGCCCTGCTCGCCCTGCCCCTCGCCGCCGCACTCGCCGGCTGCGGGGCGGACGGGCCGGGGGCCACGCCGGCCCCCGACCTCAGCCCTTTCGCCACCGCGACGACCGCCACCACCGCACCGAGCGGGACGACCGCCCCGGACGCGCTGCCGGCGTCCGTGCCCGTACGCGTCTCCGTCCCCGCCGCCGGCGTCGACACCGGCCCCCTGCTCCGCCTCGGTCTGAACGACGACGGCACCATCGAGGTGCCCTCGGTGGCCCGGGCCGACCGCATCGGCTGGTACGAGAAAGGCGTCACGCCGGGTGAGGTCGGACCGGCCGTCCTCGTGGGCCACTTCGACACGGTCAACGGTCCGGCGGTCATGCGGAACGTCGGGAAGATCGAGCCCGGCGACCCGATCACCGTCACCCGCGAGGACGGCGCCCGCGCGGTCTTCGCGGTCACCGCGCTGGAACAGGTCGACAAGGACGCGTTCCCCACCGACAAGGTCTACGGCAGGACCGACCGTCCCGAGCTGCGCCTGATCACCTGCGGCGGCGAGATCACGCACGGCCACCGTCCGGACAACGTCATCGTCTACGCCGACCTCGTCGGCTGACCGCCCGACCCCCTACCAGATCGACTCCACCCACTCCGGGTGGTCGATGAACGGGTTGCGGTTGTGCTGGTAGTCGTCGTAGACGACCTGGTTGCGGTGCTCCTCGAAGGCGTCCGGCGGGTCCTCGTCGTTCCAGGTCTTCAGCACCGAGAGCTTGCCGATGTACGGGTTGCTGCCGTTGCCGACCTGGCCGTTGACCTCCAGGTCGGGGAAGCCGTCGCCGCCCTCGTAGCGGACCGCCATGTAGAAGATCATGCGGGCCACGTCGCCCTTGACGGCGTCGCGCGGTTCGAAGGAGTCGGAGTCGGTGAGGCTGCCGCCGCCCCCGCTGACCGCGCTGCCGCCGTTGTCGAAGTCCTTGTTGCCGCGGATGCTGTTGACCCCCACGTCCGAGGGGCGCAGGTGGTGCAGGTCGGTGCCGGGGCCGGTGGCGGTGCCGAAGTCGCCGTGGGACTTGGCCCACGTGTGCTCGCGGTTCCAGTCGCCGGTGTCACCGCCGTTGAGCGACTTGCTGCGGGAGACGCCGGAGTAGAGCAGGATCACGTTGCCGCTGTTGTCCGGGTCCTCGTCGGTGGCCTTGAGCGCGTCCCAGACCGCCGCGTACGAGACCTTCGTCTGGTCGCTGATGATCGTGTGGAGGGACGACTTGAGGTTCGTGCCCGTCTTGCCGATCGCGTCCTTGTAGTACGTCGCGTCGTAGTCCGTGTTCGACGCCGTCGCCGTGGTCGCCGTGGCCGGGCTCGCCGCCAGGGCGGGGGTGGCGAGTACGGCGAGTACGGCCGAGGCGAGGGCCGCCGCCTTCCGGCGGCGGATGCGTATCGCGAGCATGTGGGGTGTCCGATCTACGCGTGTGGAGTTGTGCGGTAGACCGAGCGTGACATGGACATGTAGTAGGTGGAGTGTACGCGGCGTGGTGATTGCGTGACGGTGACCGTACGCCGGTACGACCCGTGACCCGCACAGCCGTACGGCCCGGCCACCCCGCCCTGCCCGGCGCCGATCACCCGGCCGATTGTTGCGGCGGGATGAAATCCCCGCTCGCCCGTGTTGGTGCCTTCCGGTAGATCAGGTGAGCAGGACGACCGACCGGAGGGCACGGCGTGGACGCGCAACGGGGCTGGGTGCGACGACTGGCGGGGTACGCCTGGCGGTATCCCAAGGACGTCGTCCTCGCCCTGGGGTCGTCACTGGGCGGCATGGCCGTCATGGCCTTCGTCCCGCTGATCACCAAGGTGATCATCGACGACGTGATCGGCGACAAGACCAGGGACATGGCCGTGTGGGCCGGTCTCCTGATCGGCGCCGCGCTCGCCGTGTACGGCCTGACCTACGTGCGCCGCTACTACGGCGGCCGGCTCGCCCTCGACGTCCAGCACGACCTGCGCACGGACATGTACGGGACGATCACCCGGCTGGACGGCAGGCGGCAGGACGAGCTGTCCACGGGGCAGGTGGTCGGGCGGGCCACCAGCGACCTCCAGCTGATCCAGGGCCTGCTCTTCATGCTCCCGATGACCATCGGGAACGTCCTGCTCTTCCTGATCTCCCTCGTGATCATGGCGTGGCTCTCCCTGCCGCTCACCCTGGTCGCGCTGGCCGTCGCGCCCGCGCTCTGGTTCATCGCCCGCCGCAGCCGCACCCGGCTGCACCCCGCCACCTGGTACGCGCAGGCGCAGGCCGCCGCCGTCGCCGGGGTGGTCGACGGCTCGGTGAGCGGCGTACGCGTGGTCAAGGGCTTCGGGCAGGAGGAGCAGGAGACCGGGAAGCTCCGGGAGGTCGGACGCAGGCTCTTCGCCGGACGGCTGCGCACCATCAAGCTGAACGCCACCTACACCCCGGCCCTCCAGGCGGTCCCCGCGCTCGGGCAGGTGGCCATGCTCGCCCTCGGCGGCTGGCTGGCGGTGCGCGGGCACATCACCCTCGGCACCTTCGTCGCCTTCTCCACCTACCTCGCCCAGCTGGTCGGTCCCGTCCGCATGCTCGCCATGGTGCTCACCGTCGGCCAGCAGGCCCGCGCGGGCACCGAGCGGGTCCTTGAGCTGATCGACACCGAGCCGGCCATCGAGGACGGCACCAAGACGCTGCCGGCCGACGCGCCCGCGACCGTCGAGTTCGACGACGTCGCCTTCGGCTACGACACGGGCGACGGGGAGCCGCGGCCGGTCCTCGACGGGCTCTCCTTCGAGATCCGCGCCGGTGAGACCCTCGCCGTCGTCGGCTCCTCCGGGTCCGGCAAGTCCACCGTCTCGCTGCTCCTGCCACGCTTCTACGACGTGACGCGCGGCGCCGTCCTCGTCGGCGGCCACGACGTGCGCGAGCTGACCCTCGACTCGCTGCGGGCCGCCGTGGGGCTGGTGCCCGAGGACTCCTTCCTCTTCTCCGACACCGTCCGCGCCAACATCGCCTACGGCCGCCCGGACGCCACCGACGAGGAGATCGAGGCCGCCGCGCGGGCCGCACAGGCCCACGGGTTCATCACCGAGCTGCCCGAGGGCTACGGCACGACCGTCGGCGAGCACGGGCTGACCCTCTCCGGCGGCCAGCGCCAGCGCGTCGCGCTCGCCCGGGCGATCCTCACCGACCCCCGGCTGCTCGTCCTCGACGACGCCACCTCCGCCGTGGACGCCCGCGTGGAGCACGAGATCCACGAGGCGCTGAAGCAGGTCATGCGGGGCCGCACCACGCTCCTCATCGCCCACCGCCGCTCCACCCTCGGCCTCGCCGACCGCATCGCCGTCCTCGACCGGGGCCGGCTCGCCGACCTCGGCACCCACGAGGAGCTCCAGGAGCGGTCCGCCCTCTACCGCCGCCTGCTCACCGACCCCGACGAGCTGGGCGGCGTCTCGCCCGGCCACACGCGCCCCGCCGAGAAGGCGGAGGACACCTCCGTACGGGACGAGCTGGACGCCGAGTTCGACGCCGAGCGCGGGGTCACGCCCCGGCTGTGGACCGGTGACCGCGCGCCCAAGGACACCGCGCTCGCCGGCACCCCCGCCACCCCGGAGCTGCTCGCCCAGGTCGACGCGCTGCCCCCGGCCGACGGCACCCCGGACATCGACGAGACCCGGGCGGTGCGGCCCGAGGCGTCGTACGGTCTGCGGCGTCTGCTGCGCGGCTTCCGCACCCCGCTGCTGATCAGCCTCGCCCTGGTGGCCGTGGACGCGGGCATGGGCCTGCTGCTGCCGGTGCTGATCCGCAACGGCATCGACGACGGCGTCACCCAGGTGGCCCTCGGCGCGGTGTGGGCGTCCTCACTGCTCGGACTGCTCGCCGTCCTCGCCCAGTGGGCGGCGCAGACCGGCGAGATCCGCATGACCGGCCGGACCGGCGAGCGGATCCTGTACTCGCTGCGGCTGAAGATCTTCGCCCAGCTCCAGAGGCTCGGCCTCGACTACTACGAACGCGAGCTGACCGGCCGGATCATGACCCGGATGACGACGGACGTGGACGCGCTGTCCACGTTCCTGCAGACGGGCCTCGTCACCGCGTTCGTCTCGGTCGTCACCTTCTTCGGCATCATGGTCGCCCTGCTGGTGATCGACGTACAGCTCGCCCTGATCGTCTTCGCGACCATGCCACCGCTGATCATCGCCACGTACTTCTTCCGCAAGGCGAGCGTCAAGGCGTACGAACTGGCCCGCGAGCGGGTGTCCACGGTCAACGCCGACCTCCAGGAGTCGGTGGCGGGCCTGCGGATCGTGCAGGCCTTCCGGCGCGAGCACGACGGCGGGCGCCGGTTCGCCGAGCGCAGCGACAGCTACCGGCAGGCCCGCATCCGCGGACAGTGGCTGATCTCGATCTACTTCCCGTTCGTGCAGCTGCTGTCCTCGGCGGCCGCCGCGGCCGTACTGGTCGTGGGCGGCGGGCGGATCGACGACGCCACCCTGACGACCGGCGCGCTGGTGGCGTACCTGCTGTACATCGACCTGTTCTTCGCGCCGGTCCAGCAGCTCTCCCAGGTCTTCGACGGCTACCAGCAGGCGTCCGTCTCGCTGGGCCGCATCCAGGAACTGCTGCGGGAGCCGACCTCGACCCGCGCCGCCGAGAAGCCGTCCGAGGTGACCTCGCTGCGCGGTGAGATCGCCTTCGAGGACGTGCACTTCAGCTACGGCGGCGAGGACGCCGCGGAGACCGCGCTGAGCGGCATCGACCTGCGCATCCCGGCCGGGCAGACCGTCGCCTTCGTCGGTGAGACCGGCGCGGGCAAGTCGACCCTGGTGAAGCTGGTGGCCCGGTTCTACGACCCGACCGGCGGCCGGGTCACCGTAGACGGGCACGACCTGCGCGCCCTCGACCTCACCTCCTACCGGCACCGGCTCGGCGTCGTCCCGCAGGAGGCGTACCTCTTCCCCGGCACGGTTCGCGACGCCATCGCCTACGGCCGGCCGGACGCCACCGACGCCGAGGTGGAGGCGGCGGCGCGGGCCGTCGGCGCGCACGAGATGATCGCCACGCTCGCCGGCGGCTACCTCCACGAGGTCGCCGAGCGGGGCCGCAACCTCTCCGCGGGCCAGCGGCAGCTGATCGCGCTGGCCCGTGCCGAGCTGGTCGACCCGGACGTGCTGCTCCTCGACGAGGCGACGGCGGCCCTGGACCTGGCCACCGAGGCACAGGTCAACCAGGCCACCGACCGCGTCGCGGGCCGCCGTACGACACTCGTGGTCGCGCACCGGCTCACCACGGCCGCCCGCGCGGACCGGGTCGTCGTCATGGACGGCGGACGGGTCGCGGAGGACGGCACGCACGACGAACTGCTGGCCCTGGACGGGCGGTACGCGCGGCTGTGGCGGACCTTCGTCGGCGCCCCCGAGCCGGAGGAGCCGGTCGGCGCGGCGCGCTGAGCCCGTCGTTCGCGCAACCATTCGACACCGGCCGTGCGTCCGTACCTGAGTACGTCGTCAGTGATCGCCCTACGGAGGGGGACCGCAGTGGGCCGGGCCGGTGCCGCAACCCGCCGTCGGCTGGCGCTCGGCACGGCCGTGCTGAGCGCGGCCGCGCTGCTCGGCGTCGCGCTGCCGCAGGAGGCGCGGGCCGCCACGGGATGCCCGGGCCGCGCGGTGCGCACGCTGCACTTCGCCACCGGCTCCGTCCTCGTCCACAAGCGGGGCGGTTACGTCTGCGCCGTCACCGTCCCCAAGAAGCCCGGCGCGAAGCGGCAGATGTCCGTCGGCGTGCGGGCGCGGGGCGGCCGGGCCGTCGTGGACTCGGGCCGGTTCGCCCGGCTGGCCGGACCGGTGACCGTGCACGCCGGGAAGCGCTGTGTGTGGGTGACCGGCAAGGTGTCCGGGAGCGCGGTCAGTTCCGGCTGGATCCTCTGCTGACCCTGGTGTTCGCGGGACCGGCTCCGATAGCTTCCGGCGAACATCCGTTTCACAGGGAGGGTGCATGCGCAAGGCGCTCAGATGGCTGCTGGCGCTCGTGGTGCTCATAGGCACCGTCAGCACGGCGGGCGCGGCCACCGCCGCCGAGCCGAAGGCCGTCGACATCAAGGACCGGCTGCTGTCCATACCGGGCATGAGCCTGATCGAGGAGAAGCCGTACACCGGCTACCGCTTCTTCGTCCTCAACTACACCCAGCCGGTGGACCACCGGCACCCGTCCAAGGGCACGTTCCAGCAGCGGATCACCGTGCTGCACAAGGACGTGAACCGGCCGACGGTCTTCTACACCGGCGGCTACAACGTCTCCACGACCCCCAGCCGCCGCGAGCCGACCCAGATCGTCGACGGCAACCAGGTCTCCATGGAGTACCGCTACTTCACCCCGTCCCGGCCTGCGCCGGCCGACTGGTCCAAGCTGGACATCTGGCAGGCCGCCAGCGACCAGCACCGCATCTTCCAGGCCCTGAAGCCGCTCTACGCCGAGAACTGGATCTCCACCGGCGGCTCCAAGGGCGGCATGACCGCCACCTACTACGAGCGCTTCTACCCGCGTGACATGGACGGCGTCGTCGCCTACGTCGCCCCCAACGACGTGGTGAACAAGGAGGACTCGGCCTACGACCGCTTCTTCGCCCGCGTCGGCACCGAGGAGTGCCGCGACAAGCTGAACGGCGTGCAGCGCGAGGCGCTGGTGCGCCGGGCGCCGCTGGAGAAGAAGTACGCGGCGTACGCGGCCGACAACGGTTACACCTTCGACACCATCGGCAGCCTCGACCGCGCCTACGAGGCCGTCGTCCTCGACTACGTCTGGGGCTTCTGGCAGTACAGCACCCTTGCCGACTGCGCCGACATCCCGGCCGACGCGAAGAACGCCACCGACGACGCGATCTGGGACTCCGTCGACACCATCTCCGGCTTCTCCGCCTACACCGACCAGGGCCTGGAGACGTACACGCCGTACTACTACCAGGCGGGCACCCAGCTGGGCGCGCCCACGATCCACTTCCCGCACATCGAGAAGAAGTACGTCCGCTACGGCTACCAGCCGCCGCGCAACTTCGTGCCCCGCTCGATCCCGATGAAGTTCGAGCCGTGGGCGATGCGGGACGTCGACACGTGGGTGAAGCACAACGCCCGGCAGATGCTGTTCGTGTACGGCGAGAACGACCCGTGGGGCGCCGAGCGCTTCCGCCTCGGCCACGGCGCGCGGGACAGCTACGTCCTCACCGCGCCCGGCATGAACCACGGCGCGAACGTGGCCGGTCTGGTCCCCGACCAGAAGGCCCTCGCCACCGCCCGCATCCTGGACTGGGCGGGCGTCGCCCCCGCCAAGGTCCAGGAGAACCCGTCGGCGGCCAGGCCGCTGGCAGCGTTCGACGCGAGGCTGGACAAGCGGGACGTCGAGCGCGAGCCGGCGCTGCGCCCGTGACGCCCCCCGCCGGGGCGTGACGACGGTGCCCGGCCGCTGCGAGCGGCCGGGCACCTTGCCCTCCCCGCCCGGCGGGCGGCCGTGACCGGCTACGACCGGTAGGTCAGCCCGTGCCCCACCGGGAAGAGCACCGTCTGCGGATCGTCCGCGCGCACCACCGGCACCGGCAGCTTCCCGCGCGGCCGCACCCGTCCGGCGATCACCCGGGCCGCCGCCCGCACCTCCACGTCGGTCCAGGAGTACGCGGCGAGTACGGCGGGGACTCCCGGGAGCTGGGCCACGTCGTACGGATTGCGGACGGCGACCGCGACGACCGGCTTCCCGGTCTCCGAGAGCCGCGTGACCAGGGTGCGCTGGCTGCTGCCCGCGGTCACGTTGTACGTGGCGACGACCACCGCGTCGGCGTCCCCGGCCGCCGCGACGGCGCGCTCGACGACGGCGGCGGAGGGCGCGGTCCCGGTGGACAGGGCGGTGGCCGTGAAGCCCAGCTCCGTCAACGCCTGCGCGAGGACACCGGTGGGCGGCCCGGTCGTGCCCGACGGCGAGGCCGGATCGGCGCCCACGACCAGCAGCCTGGGGTGCCTGCGGCGTGAAAGCGGCAGCAGCGGGCCCTCGTTGACCAGCAGCGTGGTGGACCGCTCGGCGATCCGGTCGGCCGCGGCCAGGTGCGCCCGGGTGCCGACGGTCCGGTCCACGTCCCGGCGCGTGGTGTACGCGTCCCGGAACAGCCCCAGCTTGGCCTTCAGCCGCAGCACGCGCAGGATCGATTCGTCGAGCCGCGCCTCGGTGAGTTCACCCTCCCGTACGGCCGTCAGGACGGCGTTCCAGGCGAGCGGCAGGTCGGGCGGGTTGAGCAACTGGTCCACGCCCGCCTTCAGCGCCAGCACCGGCACCCGCTCGTCGCCGTACTTCGTCCGTACGCCCTCCATGCCGAGGGAGTCGGTGACCACCACCCCGTCGTAGCCCAGCTCCTCGCGCAGGATGCCGGTGAGGATGGGACGGGACAGCGTCGCCGGGTCGCCGGAGTCGTCGAGCGCGGGCACCATCAGGTGGGCGGTCATGATGGCGTCGATGCCCGCCTCGATCGCGGCGCGGAAGGGCGGTGCGTCCAGCTTCTCCCACTGCTCGCGGGTGTGGGTGATGACCGGGAAGCCGGTGTGGCTGTCGGTGGCGGTGTCGCCGTGCCCGGGGAAGTGCTTGGCACAGGCGGCGACCCCCGAGCGCTGGTACCCCGTCACCTCGGCGGCCACCAGCTCCGCCACCGCCTCCGGGTCGGCGCCGAAGGACCGCACGCCGATCACCGGGTTGGCCGGGTTCACGTTCACGTCGGCGTCGGGGGCGTAGTCCTGACGGATGCCCAGCGCGCGCAGCTCGGCACCCGCGATCCGGCCGAGGGTGCGGGCGTCGGAGCGCGACCCGCTCGCCCCGACGGCCATCGCGCCCGGGAAGAGGGTGGCGGGAGCGCCCACGCGGGCCACTATCCCGTGCTCCTGGTCCGTGGAGATCAGCACCGGGAGGCCGCGCGCCTGCTCCAGGGACGCCTTCTGGATGCCGTTGGACAGGTCGGCGATCTGCTGCGGGTCGCGGGTGTTGTGCGCCCACGCGAAGTAGATGATGCCGCCGACCCGGTACCGGGCGATCAGCTCGGCCGCGGTGCGGACGCCGATCTCCTCCAGGTTGGCGTCGACGTCCGCCTGGTCGGGATCGGTCGCGGAGTGGCCGTAGACCCGCATGACGAAGAGCTGACCGACCTTCTCCTCCAGCGTCATCCGGGAGATGAGGCCGCGGAGCTTGTCGTCGTCGGGCCTGCGGGCGTCGGCGTACGCCGTGCCGCCCCCGGCCGCGAGAGCCGCGGTGACGACCGCGGTGGCGGTGAGGACGGTACGTCTGGAGGGCTGTGCGGTGCTTCCCGGGCCGGCCGTGCTGCTGTGGTGCACGTGCGCTCCTTCCGGAGGGCTGCTGAAGGAAACTGCCAAGGAGTCACCAATATCCGGGAAGTTTTCGCCAGTCAAGGGACAGCACACGAGTCGCCCGGGCGGCGGACGGGCCCCGGCGCCGCGGCCGAGCGCGTGGATGGCGCCTGCTCCGCCCCGCCCCGTCCCGCCCGGGTCGGGGCGGAGCTGGGGTCAGAGGGAGGCCACGGCCCCGGGCGCCGGGGTGCCGTGGGCCGAGGCGTCCGGCCAGCGGGCCCGCAGCGTACGGACCGTCTCCGCGATCGCCGGGCGGCGCGCCGCGCCCGTGCGCCACAGCGCGTACAGCCGCCGTACCGGCATCGGGTCGAGCGGCACCTCCACCACCCCCGCCGGCAGCGGGCCACGCCCCAGCCGGGGGATGAGGGCGATGCCGAGACCGGCCGCGACCAGCGCGACGAGCGTCGGGTTCTCGTCCGCCTGGTGCACGATGTCCGGCTCGTGACCGGCACCCCGCAGCGTCCGCAGCAGCCAGTCGTGGCACACCCGCCCGGGCGGCTGGCAGATCCACCGCTCCCCGCCCAGCTCCGCGCGCTTCACGGCGGTCCTCCCCGCGAGGCGGTGCCCCTCGGGCACCAGCAGGTCGCACAGGTCCTCGCCGATCGGTGCCTGCTCCACCCCGGCCGGCGCCGGCAGCGGGGCGATGTCCCAGTCGTGCGCCACCACCAGGTCGACGGCACCCTTGGCCACCAGGTCCACGGACAGGTGCGGGTCGACCTCGGTGAGCCGCGCGTCGAGCGCGGGGTGGCGCACCGCAAGGTCGGCCAGGACGGACGGCAGCAGCCCGCGCGCGGCCGACGCGAACGCGGCGATGGTCAGCCGCCCCGAGGGCACTCCGCGCCGCTCCTCCAGCCGGGTCTCCGCCCGCTCCACGAGGGCCAGCAGCTCCGTGGCCGCGTCGACCAGGTGCCAGGCGTCGTCGGTGAGCCGCACCCCGCGGCCCTCTCGTTCCAGGAGCACCGTCCTGGTCTCCCGCTCCAGCTTGGCGATCTGCTGCGACACGGCGGACGGGGTGAAGCCGAGCGCCGCCGCGGCCGCGCCGACCGTCCCGTGCACGGACACGGCGTGCAGGGCACGCAGACGCTGGAGGTCGAGCATGTCGGCTCCCTGTGGGGGACGAGGAAAGGACAGCGATGCTTCATCCAACCATGCAGAAATCATCGCTGGTGCTACACGGTCCTTCGGGTTGATCCTCGACGCATGCGACCTTCCCACCTCGTCCTCGCCGTGCTCGTCGCCGCCGTCTGGGGCGTGAACTTCACGGTCATCGAGATCGGCCTCGACCACTTCCCGCCGCTCCTCTTCTCCGCCCTGCGCTTCCTGGCCGCCGCGCTGCCCGCCGTCTTCCTGGTGGGCCGCCCCAAGGTGGCCTGGAAGTGGATCGTGGCGGTGGGACTGGTCCTGGGCGTGGCCAAGTTCGGCCTGGTCTTCGTGGGCATGGACGCGGGCATGCCGGCCGGACTGTCCTCCCTGGTCCTTCAGATCCAGGCGGTGTTCACCGCGGTGATCGCGGCCGTGGTGCTGCGTGAACGCCCCTCCCGCGTCCAGGTGCTGGGCATGCTGGTCGCGCTGTCCGGCATCGCGGTGGCGGCGGTCGACGAGGGCACCTCGGGCCCGCTGGGCGCGTTCCTGATGGTGATCGGCGCGGCGGCGGCGTGGGGCGTGTCCAACGTCCTGACGCGCAAGGCGTCCCCGCCCGACGCCCTGAACTTCATGGTGTGGGTCTCCACCGTCCCCGTGCTGCCCCTGCTGGCACTCTCCCTGCTCACCGAGGGCCCCGGCGAGGACCTCGCGGCGCTGCGCGCCCTGGACTGGCAGGGGGCGGGCACCATCCTCTTCGTCGCCTGGGTCTCGACCGTCTTCGGCTTCGGCGCCTGGGGCTGGCTGCTGCGCCGTCACCCCGCCTCGACGGTGGCGCCGTTCTCGCTCCTGGTCCCGGTCTTCGGCATGTCCTCGGCGGCCCTCTTCCTGGGCGAGGCGGTGACCCCGCTGCGCTGGTGCGCCGCGGCCCTTCTGGTGGGCGGGGTGGCCCTGACCACGCTCACCCCCGCCCGCAGGCGGCGGCGGGGGACGGTCGTCCGCACCTCCCCGGAATTCGCTGGACGCCTCCCCGCCCCGGCTGAAGAATCCGTCGGGTGACCTTCACTCTGAACGCCCCGGTCCTCGCAGGCACCCTGGTGCGACTGGAGCCGCTGGGGCATCAGCACGCGGCCGACCTCGAGGCGGCGGCGCAGGAGGACCGCGCCACCTACGCGTTCACCTGGGTCCCGGAGGCCGGCGAGGTCGGCGCCTACATCGACGCCCAGCTGGCCAGGGCGGCCACCGGATGGCTGGCGCCCTACGCGCAGGTCTCCCTCGCCACCGGCCGCGCCGTGGGTGCCACCTCCTACTGGGAGCCCCGCTCCTGGCTCACCGACGACGCGCTCGACGCCGTCGAGGTCGGCTTCACCTGGCTGGCCCGCTCCGCGCAGGGCACGGGCGTGAACGCCGAGGCCAAGCTCCTCCTGTTCCGCCACGCCTTCGAGGTCTGGGGCGTGTCCCGCGTCGACCTCAAGACCGACGCCCGCAACCGGCGCTCCCGCGCCGCGATCGAGAAGACCGGCGCCCGCTTCGAGGGCGTCCTGCGCAACTGGTCCCGCTCCTCGGTGCCGGGGGAGGAGGGCAGGCTGCGCGACTCCGCGATCTACTCGGTCACGTCGGCCGAGTGGCCGCGGTGCCGGGAGCGGCTGGAGAGCCGGGTGCGCTCGGGAGCGGTGCCGCCGGTGCCTACGCCGCGTCGCTGAGCAGCCGGGCGAGGTGTTCGCGTCCCCGCGCGAGCAGGTCGGGGAGCGGCGCGGCGGCCTCGTACCACCGCTTCTCGTACTCCCAGCACAGCCAGCCGTCCCAGCCGTGCCGGGACAGCACGTCCACCACCTCGGTGAGCGGCAGTACCCCGGCGCCCAGCGCCAGCGGCGTGGTGTCCTCGGCGGAGGCGATGTCCTTGACCTGCACGTAGCCCAGGTGCGGGGAGAGCGCCGCGTACGACTCCGTGGGCTGCTCCCCGCCCAGCCAGGTGTGCATCACGTCCCACAGGGCGCCGACCTGCCGGTGCCCGACCAGCCCGAGGACGCGCATCGCGTCGGCGCCCGTGCGGTGCGAGTCGTGGGTCTCCAGCAGGATGCGCACGCCGAGTCCGGTGGCGTACTCGGCGGCCGTGCCCAGCCGCCGGGCGGCCACCGCGTCGGCCTCCTCGGCGCTCTGGTCGGTGCCGCCGCCGGGGAAGACCCGGACGTAGGGGGCGCCGAGGTCGTGGGCGAGGTCCAGCAGGCCCCGCACCTCGGCGATCACGGCGTCGTCGTCACCGGGCGCGGCGACCCGCACGTACCCGGCCACACCGAGCGGTTCGACACCGGCCGCCTTGAACTCGGCGGCCACCGCCGCCCGTTCGTCGGGACCGAGGCCCGGATGGACCGGTTCCTCGGGATGGGCGCGCAACTCGACACCGTGGTAACCGTGCGCGGTCGCGAGCCCCAGCACGTCGGCCAGGGGCAGTCCGGGAACACCGAGAGTGGAGAACGCCAGCTTCATGCCCACGGAGCGTACCCGCGATCACATGTTTTACCGGTCGACGCGGACCGGTGAATCCAGTCCGATCACACGGCAACGCAGGCCGACACTCCCAGCCCGCCCGCACGGCAACGCGGGCCGGCATCCCAGTCCGTCTGCACGGCAACGCAGACCGGCATCCCAGTCCGTCCGCACGGCAACGCGGGCCGGCATCTCAGCCCGTCCGGCGTTTGAGGACGAGGCCCGTTCAGGGCCGAAGGGGGGTCTGGGGGCGCAGCCCCCAGAACGGCCACCCCGACGCGGGCCCACCGCGACGACCAACGTCCCGTCTCACCCCCGCGACCGTCCGGAGGACCCCCGCGGCCGTCCGGAGGACCCCCGCACCAGCAACTCCCCCCGCACCGTGGCGATCCCGCCCGCCGGCGCCTCCTCCCGCCCCATCGCGACCCGCCCCGCCCGCGCTCCCGCCTCCGCCAGCGGCAGCCGCACCGTCGTCAGCGCGGGCACCGCGTCGATGCTGAACGGCAGGTCGTCGAAGCCGGCCACGGACACGTCGTCCGGGATCCGCAGCCCCGAGTCGCGCAGCGCCGCGCACGCGCCCAGCGCGACCGTGTCGTTCGCGGCGACGACCGCGGTCAACGAGGGGTCCCTGCGCAGCAGTTCAAGCGTGGCCTCGTAGCCCGCCTGCCGGTCGTAGCGGCCGTGGACCGTCCAGCGGGGGTCCTCCTCGATGCCGTGCGCGGCGAGCGCGGTGCGGTGCCCCTCCAGCCGGTGCCGGGTCGTGGTCCGTTCCTCGGGACCCGCGATGTAGCCGAGCCGCCGGTGCCCGAGGCCGATCAGGTGCTCGGTCAGCTCCCGCCCGCCCCCGCGGTTGTCGAAGGTGAGCGCGATCGCCCCGGTGTCCGGCGCCGGCGGCCGCCCGCACAGCACCACCCGGGTCCCGGCCTCCGTGAGCCTGCGCAGCTTCGCCGCCACCGCGGCCTGGTGGACCCCGTCCTCCATCGCCCCGCCGGTCAGCACCACGGCCGCCGCCCGCTGCCGTTGGAGCAGCGTGAGGTAGGTCAGCTCGCGCTCCGGGGTGCCGCCGGTGTTGCAGACCACGGCGAGTCTCTCGCCGCCCGCTCTGCCGCCGGGACCGCCGATCTCGGACTGGACGGCGCCGGCCATGATGCCGAAGAACGGGTCGGCGATGTCGTTGACGAGGATGCCCACCAGGTCGGAGGTGGCCGCGGCCAGCGCGCTCGCGGGGCCGTTGAGCACGTAGTCCAGTTCGTCGACCGCCTTGAGCACCCGCTCCCGGGTGGACGCGGCCACGGGGTAGTTCCCGTTCAGCACGCGCGACACCGTCGCGGGGGAGACCTGGGCGCGGGCCGCCACGTCCGCCAGTGTCACCGTCATGTCCTCGTCCTCCGCATCGCGCGTGTGAGCCGAACGCCGTACCGGGTGACCCTACGGCCACCGCCCGCCGCCGTACGTCCCCTCGAACAACTCACCCGAACCCCACCCGAACCGCGGTCTTGTCCGGACCACCGTCCACAGGCTAGCTTCGTTCTGTATAGAAAGCGCTTGCTGTACGGCTCGGGCTCGATCCGCGGCTCGCGGCATGGCTCGTACGAAGGGAATGACGTGACACGCAAGACGGTGCGTATCGCCATGAACGGTGTGACCGGGCGCATGGGCTACCGCCAGCACCTGGTCCGCTCCATCCTGGCGCTGCGCGAACAGGGCGGCCTCGACCTCGGCGACGGCACCGTGCTGTGGCCGGAGCCGGTCCTGGTCGGCCGCCGCGAGCACGCGCTGCGGGCGCTGGCCGAGCGGCACGGGCTGGAGCACGTCTCCACGGACCTGGACGCGGTACTGGCCGACGACGGCGTCGAGATCTACTTCGACGCCCAGGTGACCTCGGCCCGCGAGGAGGCGCTCACGAAGGCGATCGCCGCGGGCAAGCACATCTACACCGAGAAGCCCACCGCCACCGGCCTCGACGGCGCCCTCGCACTCGCCCGCCTGGCCCGGGACAAGGGCGTCAAGCACGGCGTCGTCCAGGACAAGCTCTTCCTCCCCGGCCTGCTCAAGCTCAAGCGCCTGATCGACGGCGGCTTCTTCGGCCGGATCCTGTCCGTGCGCGGCGAGTTCGGCTACTGGGTCTTCGAGGGCGACTGGCAGGAGGCGCAGCGCCCGTCCTGGAACTACCGCGCCGAGGACGGCGGCGGCATCGTCGTCGACATGTTCCCGCACTGGGAGTACGTCCTGCACGAGCTGTTCGGCCGGGTGAAGTCCGTCCAGGCCCTCACCGCCACCCACGTCCCCGAGCGCTGGGACGAGAAGGGCAAGCCCTACGACGCCACCGCCGACGACGCCGCGTACGGCGTCTTCGAGCTCGACGGCGGCGCGATCGCGCAGATCAACTCCTCCTGGGCGGTCCGCGTGCACCGGGACGAGCTGGTCGAGTTCCAGGTCGACGGCACCGAGGGCTCCGCCGTCGCGGGCCTGCGGCGCTGCCGCGTCCAGCACCGCTCGGCCACCCCGAAGCCGGTGTGGAACCCGGACATCCCCGCCACCGAGGTCTTCCGCGACCAGTGGCAGGAGGTGCCCGACAACGGGGAGTTCGACAACGGCTTCAAGGCGCAGTGGGAGCTGTTCCTCAAGCACGTCTACGCCGACGCCCCCTACCACTGGGACCTGCTGGCCGGCGCGCGCGGCGTCCAGCTCGCCGAGCTGGGCCTGAAGTCCTCCGCGGAGGGCCGCCGCCTCGACGTACCGGAGATCGGACTGTGACCCTCCACCTGCCGGGCCCCGACGGCACCCTGCGCGCCTACGAACCCCGCACCGAGCCGCTGACGCTTTCCCCGGGAAGCGCTTTCACCTCCCGTACGGTCTTCTCGGCCGCGCACGTCGTGGCCGACCCGTACGCGGACACCACCCCCGACGCGCCCGCCGCCGTCGACTGGGACGCCACCCTCGCCTTCCGCCGCCACCTGTGGTCGCACGGGCTGGGCGTCGCCGAGGCGATGGACACCGCACAGCGGGGCATGGGCCTGGACTGGCCCACGGCGGCCGAGCTGATCCGCCGCTCCGCCGCCGAGGCGAAGGCGGCCGGCGGCCGCATCGCCTGCGGCGTGGGCACGGACCAGCTGACCGCGACCGCCGGCACCACCCTCGCCGACGTCCGCACGGCGTACGAGGAACAACTGGCCGTCGTCGAGGAGTCGGGCGCCCGGTCGATCCTGATGGCCTCCCGCGCCCTCGCCGCCACCGCGCGGACCCCGGACGACTACCTGGAGGTCTACGGCCACCTCCTGCGCCAGGCCGCCGAGCCGGTGATCCTGCACTGGCTGGGCCCGATGTTCGACCCGGCCCTGGAGGGCTACTGGGGCTCCGCCGACCTGGACGCGGCGACCGGCACCTTCCTGGAGGTCATCGCCGCCCACCCCGACAAGGTCGACGGCATCAAGGTCTCCCTCCTGGACGCCGGGCGCGAGGTCGCCCTGCGCCGCCGT
Source organism: Streptomyces sp. NPDC051136 (assembly GCF_044455745.1). Taxonomy (NCBI): domain Bacteria; kingdom Bacillati; phylum Actinomycetota; class Actinomycetes; order Kitasatosporales; family Streptomycetaceae; genus Streptomyces; species Streptomyces sp. NPDC051136. The sequence goes on from NZ_JBITFE010000002.1 coordinate 307,402, forward strand.
CTCCCCCAGGGCGTGCGCTGCTACACCGGCGACGACTTCCACTACCCCGAGCTGATCGCGGGCGACGACCAGGGCTTCAGCCACGCCCTGCTCGGCATCTTCGACCCGCTGGGCCCGCTGGCCGCCGAGGCGGTCCGCGTCCTCGACACCGGGGACACCGACGGTTTCCGCGCGCTCCTCGACCCCACGGTCGAACTCTCCCGGCACCTCTTCCAGGCCCCCACCCGCTACTACAAGACGGGCGTGGTCCTCCTGGCCTGGCTGGCCGGCCACCAGAGCCACTTCACCATGGTCGGCGGCCTCCAGTCGGCGCGCTCCCTGCCGCACTTCGCCCGCGCCTACGAACTCGCCGACGGCCTCGGCCTGTTCCCGGACCCGAAGCTCGCCGAGGAGCGCATGCGGAACCTGCTCGCGCTGTACGGAGTGAACCGATGAGTGACCCTGACCTGACCCGCTTCAGCATCAACCAGATGACGGTCAAGCAGCTCTCGCTGCCCGAACTGACCGCCGCCTGCCGCGACCTGGGCGTCGGCAACGTCGGCCTGTGGCGCGAGCCGGTGCAGGCCTACGGCGTGGAGGCGGCCGCGAAGCTCGTCCGGGACGCGGGCCTGCGGGTCACCACCCTGTGCCGCGGCGGCTTCCTCACGGCGACCGACCCCGGGGAGCGGGCCGCGGCCCTGGCCGACAACCGCCGCGCCGTCGACGAGGCCGCCGCCCTCGGCACCGACACCCTGGTCCTGGTCTCGGGCGGCCTGCCGGCCGGCGAAAAGGACCTGCGCGCCGCCCGGGAACGCATCGCGGACGCGCTGGCGGAGCTGGCACCGTACGCCGAACAGCACGGCGTACGCCTGGCCATCGAACCGCTGCACCCCATGTACGCCGCCGACCGCTGCGTGGTCTCCACCCTCACCCAGGCGCTGGACCTCGCCGAACGCTTCCCGGCCCACCAGGTCGGCGTCACCGTCGACACGTACCACATCTGGTGGGACGACCGGGCCCCCGAGCAGATCGCGCGGGCCGGTGCGGGCGGGCGCATCCACACCTTCCAGCTCGCCGACTGGACCACCCCCCTGCCCGAGGGCGTCCTCAACGGCCGCGGCCAGATCGGCGACGGCGCGATCGACATGCGCGAGTGGAAGGCGTACGTCGAGGCGGCCGGGTACACCGGCCCGATCGAGGTCGAGCTGTTCAACGAGGGGCTGTGGGCCCGGGACGGGCGGGAGGTGCTGGCCGAGACGGCGGCCCGGTTCGCCGCGCACGCCGGTGACGCACCGGCGGACACGGACCCCGGAAAATAATTCCGGCGACCGTGCAACCCTCCCGGGGGTCCGCTGGTCGTACTGGGCATCGGAACTCCCGTGGGGGTACCCGGGGGGGAAATCCCGGAGTTCCGAAGGGGAGGGGAAACCCGAGGGGGCCCGGTCGACGACCGGGCCCCCTCAAACGCCGCCGGGTGTCCCGAGAGCGGGCCGCGACGGGCTGCGGGCGACGGGCGGTCCGCGACGGGCGGCCGTCAGAAGAAGACCCCGCACCGCAGCAGCACGTTGGCGTACGGCCGGGCCTCCCCGGTGCGCACGATCAGCCGGGCGCCCGCAGCCAGTTCCTTCAGCCGTTCGTGCGGGACGAGGGCGAGGGCCGGAAAGAGCCCGTCGAGCAGCGCGGCGCACTCCGCGTTGGCCTCCCGGACCTCCGTCGCCGCCGTCGCACCCTCGACGACCAGCTCGCCGAGCAGACCGTCCAGCACCTCCGCGAACGACGGCACCCCGGCCCGGAAGGCCAGGTCGACGACGCGCGGCCCGTCGGGGACGGGCATGCCCGCGTCGCACACCAGGACCCCGTCGCCGTGGCCGAGTCCGGCGAGGGCGCCCGCGAGCTGCCGGTTGAGTATCCCCGCCTTCTTCACAGCGCCTCGGCCTCCGCCGCCGTCGGATAGGACTCCTGCGCCCCCGCCTTGGTGACCGCCGCCGCGCCCACCCGGGCCGCGTACGCCGCCGCTTCGGCGAGCGACTCGCCGGTGCCGAGCCGCCAGGCCAGTGCCGCGGTGAACGCGTCACCGGCGCCGGTCGTGTCCACGGCGTCCACCTTCACGGACGGCACCCGGGTCACGCCCCCGGCCGCCGAGGCCACCAGCGCGCCCTCGGCGCCCAGGGTCACCACCACCGAGCGCGGGCCCTTGGCCAGCAGCAGCGCGGCCCAGTCCTCCGGGCGTTCGCTCACGCAGGCGTCGCCGAGGACGACCTTCGCCTCGTGCTCGTTGACGATCAGCGGGTCGCAGGCCGCCAGCACCTCCTGCGGAAGCGGCCTCGGCGGCGACGGGTTCAGCACGAAGCGGCTGTCCGGCGCGAGGGAGCGGACGACCTCCACGACCGTCTCCAGCGGGATCTCCAACTGCGTGGAGACCACCCGGGAGGCGTGGAACAGGCTGGCCGCGGCGCGCACGTCGCCCGGCCCCAGCCGCCCGTTGGCGCCCGGCGAGACCACGATGCTGTTGTCCCCGGACGGGTCGACGGTGATCAGCGCGACCCCGGTCGGGGCGCCGCCCACCAGGACACCGACCGTGTCGACGCCGGCCGCTCGCTGCGCGTCGAGCAGCAGCCGGCCGTGCGCGTCGTCGCCGACCCGGGCCAGCAGGGCGGTGCGGGCACCGAGCCGGGCGGCGGCGACGGCCTGGTTGCCGCCCTTGCCGCCCGGATGGACGGCCAGGTCGGAGCCGAGCACCGTCTCACCGGCCCCGGGCCGCCGCTCGACGCCGATCACCAGGTCGGCGTTGGCCGACCCCACGACCAGCAGGTCGTAGTCGTACATCAGTCGTTCTCCGATCGCATGCACCGAATGAATCGAGCGGGTGAATCAGGACGGGGCGGGCGGACGGCCGCCGTGACCGCCCGCCCGCCCGCGCACCCGACGGGCCGGGCTCAGCCCTCGAAGCCCGCCACGTTCTCCTTGGTGACGACCTTCACGGGCACCTTCACCGTCTGCTCCACCTTCTCGTCCTCGGCCGCCCGCAGCGCGTTCCGTACGGCGATCCTGCCCAGTTCCGTCGGCTGCTGCGCGACGGACGCGTACAGCGAGCCCGCCTCCACCGCCTTCAGCCCGTCCGGGGTGCCGTCGAAGCCGACGACCTGGACCGACTTGCCGGCCTTGGAGCCCAGCGCCTTGACGGCGCCCAGCGCCATCTCGTCGTTCTCCGCGAAGACGCCGTCGACGTCGGGGTGCGCCTGGAGCAGGTTGGTCATCACGTCCAGGCCCTTGGTGCGGTCGAAGTCCGCGGGCTGCTTGGCGACGACCTTGATGCCCGGGTACTCCTTCAGCCCGGCCGCGAAGCCCGCCCCGCGCTCCCGGCTGGCGGAGGTGCCGGCCTGGCCCTGGAGGACGACGATCGTGCCCTTGCCGCCGAGCTTCTCGGCGAGCGCCTTGGCGCCCAGCTCACCGCCCTCGACGTTGTCGGAGGCGACCAGCGCGGACGTCTCGGCCTTGTTGACGCCGCGGTCCACGGCGACGACGGGGATGTCGTCCTTGTTCGCCGAGCGCACCGAGGGACCGGCGGCGTCGGAGTCCACCGGGTTGACGATGACCGCGGACAGGCCGCCGCTGACGAAGTTCTGCAACTGGTTGGCCTGCTGGGAGGCGTCGTTCTGGGCGTCCGTGACCGTCAGGTCCACGCCCAGCTTCTTCGCCTCCTCCTCGGCGCCGTTCCTGATCTGCACGAAGAACGGGTTGTTGAGCGTGGACAGCGACAGTCCGATCTTCTGGTCCTTGCCGCCGGAGGAGCCGTTGTGCAGCAGCGAGGTCGCGCCGACGACGGCCACCGCGACGACGGCCGCGATCACGTAGGTCAGCGCCTGCTTGCCCCGGTTGCCGCCGCCGGACGCCCCGGCCGCCGGAGTGACCGCGCCCGCCTTGCGGCGCAGGGTGTCGAAGAGCACCGCCAGCGCGATGACGACACCGATGACGACCTGCTGCCAGAACGCGGAGACGGACAGCAGGTTGAGGCCGTTGCGCAGCACCGCGAGGATCAGCGCGCCGATCAGCGTCCCCGACGCCTTGCCGGTGCCGCCCGCCAGCGAGGCACCGCCGATGACGACGGCGGCGATGGCGTCCAGCTCGTAGCCCTGCGCGGCCTGCGGCTGCGCGGAGGCCAGCCGGGAGGCGAGCACGATGCCCGCGGCGGCGGCGAACAGACCGGAGAACGCGTAGATGGCGAGCTTCTGCCGCTTCACCCGCAGCCCGGACAGCCGCGCGGCCTCCTCGTTGCCGCCGATGGCGTACATGGACCGGCCGATGTACGTGCGTCCGAGGACGAAGGCCGTGATCAGCCCCATCACGATCATCACGAGCACCGGCACCGGCAGCCACCCGCCGAGGGTGTCGCCGAGGTGCGAGACCGAGTCCGGGAAGGCGATCGGCGAACCCTGCGAGATGACCAGCGACAGACCGCGCCCCACCGACAGCATGGCCAGCGTCGCGATGAACGGCGGCAGCTTCCCGTAGGAGATGAGGAAGCCGTTGACCAGGCCGCAGGCGATGCCCGTCAGGACCGACAGCAGCACCGCGAGCGCGACCGGTATGCCGGCCTCGGTGGCGCTCCAGGCCAGCACCGTGGCCGACAGCGCGGCGACCGAACCGACCGACAGGTCGATGCCCGCCGAGACGATGACGAAGGTGACGCCGAAGGCGAGGATCGCGGTGACGGCGGCCTGGACGCCGACGTTGAGCAGGTTGTCGGTGGTCAGGAAGTCCCCGGACAGCGCCGACATGGCGATGACGAGGACGATCAGCGCGGTCAGTGCGCCGTTGTCGAGCAGCAGGCGGCGCAGACCGCCCGTGGCGCCCTGCGCGCCCGGCTTGCTCTTGAGCGTGTCAGTGGCCACGGGAGGCCTCCGTTCCGTCCGTTCCGTCGGTGTGGGGGGAGTCGCTGGTGTGCGTGCTGACGGCGAGTGCCATCACGGCGTCCTGGGTGGCCCGTTCGGCGGGGAGTTCACCCGCGACGCGGCCCTGCGCCATGACGACCACGCGGTCGCTCATGCCGAGGACCTCCGGCAGATCGCTGGAGATCATCAGCACGGCTGCCCCGGCCGCGGTCAGTTCGTTGACGAGCTGGTAGATCTCGACCTTGGCGCCGACGTCGATGCCGCGCGTCGGCTCGTCGAGGATCAGCACCTTGGTGTCCGCCAGCAGCCACTTGCCGATGACGACCTTCTGCTGGTTGCCGCCGGACAGTGTCCGCACGTGCTGCCCGAGCCCGGCCATCCGCACGCCGAGCTGCTGGGCGATCCGCTCGGCCGCCGCGTGCTGTCCCTTGAGGTCGACGAGTCCGGCGCGGGCGGTGGACCGGAGCGTGACGAGCCCGAGGTTCTCCTCGACGGAGGCGTCGAGCACGAGCCCCTGTCCCTTGCGGTCCTCGGGGACCAGCCCGATCCCGGCGGCCATGGCCGCGTTCACGTCGTGCCGGCGCAGCGGCGCGCCCGCCACGTGCACGGTCCCCGCGTCGTACGGGTCGGCGCCGAACACCGCCCGCACCACCTCCGTGCGCCCGGCCCCGACCAGCCCCGCGATGCCGACGACCTCACCGGCCCGCACCTCGAAGCCCACGTCGTGGAAGACGCCGTCCCGGGTGAGTCCCTCCACCTTGAGCAGGGGCTCGCCGGCGCCGGTGCGCTCGCGCGGGTACTGCTGCTCGATGGACCGTCCGACCATGAGCCGCACCAGCTCGTCCTCGGGGGTGGCGGCGGGCACCTGCCCGACGCTGCGGCCGTCCCGGATCACGGTGACCCGGTCGCCGAGCGCGGCGATCTCCTCCAGGTGATGGGTGATGAAGACGATCCCGACGCCGTCCTCGCGCAGCCGCCGCACGATGGCGAACAGCTTCTCGACCTCCTCGGAGGTCAGTACGGCGGTCGGCTCGTCCATGATGAGCACGCGCGCGTCGAGGCTGAGCGCCTTGGCGATCTCGACCATCTGGAGCCGTGCGATCCCGAGTTCGCGCACCCGGGCGCGGGGGGACACGCTGACCCCGACCCGCTTCAGGAGCACCTCGGCGTCGGCCTCCATCCGCTTCCGGTCGATCATGCCGAACCGGCGCGGCTGGCGGCCCAGGAAGATGTTCTCGGCGACCGTCAGGTCGGGGACCAGGTTGAACTCCTGGTAGATCGTGGCGATCCCGAGGCGCTCGGCGTCCTGCGCGCCGTGGATGCGCACCTCCTCGCCGCCGGCCAGGATCCGCCCGGCGTCGGGCGTGTAGGCGCCGGAGAGCATCTTGATGAGCGTGCTCTTGCCCGCGCCGTTCTCACCGAGGAGCACGTGCACCTCGCCCCGGCGCAGGTCGAAGTCGACGCTGTCGAGCGCGACCACACCGGGGAAGGTCTTGCGGATGCCCTCGATGCGCAGCAACTCGTCCGGACTGCGGCTGCTCACGGCGTACTCCTTCGTACGGGGGACGGGGACGGGGTCGTGGGGGCGGGTTCACCGGGTTCGCCGGGTTCACCGGGTTCGCCGCACGAGCGGCGTACGACGAGCCGCGCCGGGAGGGCGACGGACTCCCCGGCCCGCCCCGCGATCCGCTCGACCAGGGCGCGTACGGCGGCGCGGCCGAGGTCGCGGGTGGGCTGGGCGATCGCGGTGACGGGCGGATCGGTGTGCACGAACCACGGGATGTCGTCGAACGCGGCCAGCGCTATGTCCTCGGGGACCCGCAGTCCCCGCGCGCGTACGGCGTCCAGCGCGCCGAGCGCCATCAGGTTGTCGGCGGCGAAGACGGCCCCGGGCGGCTCGGGCAGGTCGAGGAAGCCCTCGGTGACCCGGCGTCCGCTGCCGGCCTGGAAGTCGCCCTGGCCGATGTAGGCGTCGGGCAGCGGGAGCCCGTACGCGCCGAGCGCCTCGCGGAAGGCGTCGACGCGCTCGCGTCCGGTGGTCGTGGCGGCGGGCCCGGCGATGATCGCGAGCCGGCGGTGCCCGAGCCCGTAGAGGTGCGCGACCAGGTCCCGTACCGACGCGCGCCCGTCGGACCGCACCACGGGCACGTCCACGCCCGGGATCCACCGGTCGACGAAGACCATCGGCGTCCCGGCCCGCGCGGCCTCCAGCATGCGCGGGGAGCCGCCGTCGGTGGGGGAGACGAGCAGCCCGTCGATCCGCCGGTCGAGGAGCGTGGTGACGTGGTGGTCCTGGAGGTCGGGACGTTCGTCGGCGTTGCCGATGATGACGCTGTAGCCGAGTGCGCGGGCCTCCTCCTCGACGGAGCGGGCCAGCTCGGTGAAGTACGGGTTCATCACGTCGCTGATGACCAGGCCCAGGGTGCGGGTCCGGTCGGTGCGCAGGGAGCGGGCGACGGCGTTCGGCCGGTAGCCCAGCGTCTCGACGGCGGCCAGTACGCGGGCGCGGGCGGCGGGGCTGACCGAGGGGTGGCCGTTGAGCGCCCGCGAGACCGTGGCGACGGACACGCCCGCCTCGGCGGCAACGTCCTTGATGCTCGCCATCGTCGTTCCACCTCCTCGTGGAATCGATTACACGGAGGATTGGAAACGATTACACGCGAGGGTTTCAAGGGATGGGGCCCCGCCGAGACCCAATCGTGACCGGGGGCGGGGGCGGGACGGCCCCGTTCCGGTGGCTACGGCGAGACGAACGGACCCGGGACGCGGTCGATCACGCGCTCTCCTCCCGGCGGGCGCGGAAGGCGCCCGCAACAGCCGCCAGGACCGCCGCCTGCGCGGCCTGTTCCGGGAGGTGCGGGTCCGGATCGGCCCGCAGCAGCACCGACCGGTGGTAGACCGGCGCCGTGGCGGCGATCAGCAGGCTCCGCGCGTCCACGTGCCGGCCGGGGAGTTCACCGCGCTCGACGGCACGCTCGACGAGGATCTCGCACTGGGCGTACCGGTCCGTCCACAGCTGTGTCTGGGCCCGCGCGGCCTGTTCGGAGTGGAACGAGGCGGCCATCAGGGCGACGGCGAACGACGGCCGCACGACCAGGGACTCCTGGATCTCCCGGTTCAGGGTGGTCAGGTCGCCGCGCAGCGAGCCGGTGTCCGGCGGCTGCCAGTCGATCTCGCCGGCGGCGCCGATCACGTCGGCGAGCAGGCCGCCGACGTCGCGCCAGCGGCGGTAGACCGTGGCGCGGTGCACGCCCGCTCGCGCCGCGACCCCCTCCATCGTGAGTCCTTCGTGCCCGCGCTCGGCGAGTTCGGCGCGCACGGCGTCGAGAACCTGGGCGCGGACGCGGGCGGTGCGGCCGCCCGGCCGGCGGTCCGTCGTGTCCAGTGGGTCCGTCATCGGCGATCCAGTATCCGGTTGATCAAGGCGGCAGGGCTGTGCCAGCATCCTAATGCGACGGTTGTCGCTCTAGCCTCACCGGAGAGGAACGCCTCCACGATGCCGCCCGTTCCCGCCGACCCCACCGTCCTCCACCCGATGCCCGAGCACCCGCGCGTGGTACTGCTCAAGCCGCTCGTGAAGTCACCGTTGATCGAGGTCGGTGACTTCTCCTACTACGACGACCCGGACGACCCGACCGCGTTCGAGACGCGCAACGTCCTCTACCACTACGGTCCCGAGCGGCTCGTCATCGGCAAGTACTGCGCGCTGGGGACGGGCACCCGGTTCATCATGAACGGCGCCAACCACCGCATGGACGGCCCGTCCACCTTCCCGTTCCCCACCATGGGCGGCTCCTGGGCCGAGCACTTCGACCTGATCACCGGTCTGCCCGGCCGGGGCGACACGGTCGTCGGCAACGACGTGTGGTTCGGCCACGGCGCCACCGTCATGCCGGGTGTGCGCATCGGGCACGGCGCGATCATCGCGGCCGGCGCCGTGGTCACCGCCGACGTCCCCGACTACGGCATCGTCGGCGGCAACCCCGCCCGGCTCATCCGCACCCGCCACGACGCCGAGGACACCGCCCGGCTCCTCGCCGTGGCGTGGTGGGACTGGCCGGTACGGCACATCACCGCGCACGTACGGACGATCATGTCGGGGACCGTCGCCGACCTGGAGGAGGCCGCCGCGCGGATCGACCGGCCCTGACACGCCGGACGAGTGCAGGGCGGGAAGAGCAGCGGAACCCGGGGCGTCCTCACCCCGGGTTCCGCTGCTCCCCCCCGTGCAGCCCTCCCCCGCGAAGGTCAGCCCATCGCCGCCTGGAACATGCCGGCCTCGTACGAGCCGCCCTTCTGGTGCGTGATCACGGCGAGCCGGTTGGCCGCGTTGATCAGGGCGACCAGGCAGATCAGGGCGGCCACCTGGTCGTCGTCGTAGTGCTTGCGCACCAGCTCCCAGGTCTCGTCGGACACGCCCTCGTGGGCGTCGGCGAGCCGGGTGCCCTCCTCGGCGAACGCCAGCGCCGCCTGCTCGGCCTCGGTGAACACCGTGGACTCGCGCCAGGCGGCGACCAGGTGCAGCCGGACCGCGCTCTCCCCGGCGGCCGCGGCCTCCTTGACGTGCATGTCGATGCAGTGGCCGCAACCGTTGATCTGACTGGCGCGCAGCGAGACCAGCTCCTGCGTGGCCCGCGGCAGCGTCGACTGGTGAACCAGCATCCCGGTGCCAGCGAACCGCTTTGCGAACCGGCCGCCGAACTCGTTCTCGAACAGGTTGAATCGGGTGTCCATGATCTTCGTCCTCGCTGTCGGTGCCTCGGTGATGCACACAAGACGCCGGTGGCCCGAGCCGTGTGACAGGACGACGATGTGGCACAGGCCACCGCGGGCGGGTGTCACAGCACAGCGGCGACCGGTGTCTCGTGCGCGTGACACCTCCGGAACCGACCGAACGGGAGCAGCGGGTGACCAGCGAGAACGACGGACACGCACAGGGCGACGCCACCGGGCGGGCGGTCCCCGCCGGGGACGGGGCGGCCGTGGACGCGGCCACCGAGGACTTCGTCGCCCACCGCAACCTGCTCTTCACCGTCGCCTACGAGATGCTCGGCTCGGCGGCGGACGCCGAGGACGTGCTCCAGGAGACCTGGCTGAAGTGGGCGGGCGTCGACCTCGACACGATCCGGGACCGCCGCGCCTACCTGGTCCGCATCACCACCCGCCAGGCCCTGAACCGGCTGCGTACGCTCGGCCGCCGCAAGGAGTCCTACGTCGGCTCCTGGCTGCCCGAGCCGCTGCTGACCACGCCCGACGTGGCCGAGGACGTCGAGCTGGCGGACAGCGTGTCGATGGCGATGATGCTGGTCCTGGAGACGCTGGCGCCGGTCGAGCGGGCGGTGTTCGTCCTGCGCGAGGTGTTCGACGTCGGTTACGACGAGATCGCCGAGGCGGTGGAGAAGAGCCCGGCCGCCGTCCGGCAGATCGCCCACCGGGCCCGCGCGCACGTCGCCGCACGCCGCCCGCGCGAGGCCGTCTCCCGGTCCGAGACCCGGGACGCGCTCGCAGCGTTCCAGCGGGCCGTGGTGACCGGCGACCTCCAGGGCCTGCTCGACATCCTCGCGCCGGACGTCGTCCTGCTGGGCGACGGCGGCGGCATCAAGCAGGCCGTCCTGCGGCCCGTCAACGGGGCCGACAAGGTGGCCCGCCTCATGCTCGGCGGCCTGGTCAAGCTGCCGGTCACGATGACCATGGACCCGGCCCAGGTCAACGGGCACCCGGCCCTGGTCATCCGGCTCGACGGCGAACTCGACACGGTGGTGGCGGTCCGCATCGAGGACGGCCGGATCACCGGGCTCTACGCGGTGCGCAACCCGGAGAAGCTGTCGTACATGCGCGAGGAGACCGCTCTGAGCCGCTGAGCCGCTGAGCCGCAGGGCCGGTCATCGCGCTGCATGTCGAAAATCCACTACCGCGACGACGGACGGGGGCGGAGACTTTCCCCATGGCGAACATGGGGGCGTTCCGGGACGCGGTCACCGCCTGGGCGGCGGGCGGCCCCGGCGGCCCGGCGCAGGACCTGGCGGACCGGCTGGCCGTCCACACCGCCGTCCTCCTCGAAGGGCCGAGCGACGCGGCGGCGGTCGACGCGATGGCCGCCCGCCGCGGCCGGGACCTGGCGGCGGACGGCGTCTGCGTCCTCCCGATGGGCGGCGCGATGAGCGTCGGCCGCTTCACCGAACTCCTCGGCCCCGACGGGCTGGACCTGCGCCTGGTGGGTCTGTGCGACGAGCGGGAGCAGGACTTCTACGTCCGGGCCCTGCGACGCGCCGACGCCGAGCCGGACGGCCTCTTCGTCTGCGCGGCAGATCTGGAGGACGAGCTGATCCGCGCGCTGGGCGTGAGCGTGGTGACCGAACTCGTGGTGAGGGAGGGGGAGTCGCGCCGCCTCCAGACCTTCCTGCGGCAGCCCGCCCAGCAGGGCCGCGCCGCGCAGCAGCAGCTCCGCCGCTTCCTCGGCACCAAGTCCGGCCGCAAGATCCACTACGGCCGGATCCTGGTCGAGGCCCTGGAACCGGCCCGCACACCGGCTCCGTTGGCGGGTTTGTTCGCGGCGCTGTGACGGCCGCTGTCAGTGCCGGCTGACAGGATGCCGATCATGAGCCGGATCATCTCCTGCAGCACGGCCGACAAGGCCCACGTCCTCGCCTTCCTGGGAGCTGTCGACGACCTGACGGCCGATCAGCGGCGCCGCCTCGGCATCATGCGCGAGCGGGCACGGCAGCGTCAGCACGACCTCGACCGGCAGGACATCGACCTGGGCCTGTCCATACCCGACGCGCTCGAACACCTGGTGGCCGGCCACGCGAGCGCACAGGGGGACTATGTGGCGAGCGCCTACCACCACGCCCTCCAGCTCGTCATCGACTGCAACGCCTCCGACCCGTCCGACCTGGGCGTGTACTCCAAGCCCGCCACCTTCTTCGGCCTGGTCGACGACGAGCTGCGCCGGCTGGACGTGGCCCCGGACCTCCTGCTGTACGACCACCTCTTCTCCGGGCCCCCGGCGGGCATGCCCTTCTCCCTCCCGTATCCCGTGGACGGACCGCACATCGGCACGCTCCCGCTGGCCAGGGCCAAGCCGATGGCGGACGCCTACCGCGCGGTGCTGGACCGGATGGACGAGGGCTTCCGGTACGAGGTCCGCGAGGTGATCGAGAAGCTGGAGTTCGAGCACAAGGAGTGGGAGTACGCGACGAAGAACGTCGGCTGGTACACGCAGGACACGCTCTTCTTCTCGATCACCGGTTGATCGAACCGCGCGGGCGGCTCGGCTCCGAGGGCCTCGGCGAGGTCGCGCATCCTCGCGTACTCCGCGTTCCGAGCGTACTGAGAAGCCGGTCCCGGCTCCCCCTGTCACACCCCACCGGTACCGTCGGATCATGCCCAACCAGCCCCCCGCGGCCCCCGGTGAGCGGCGGCTCGCCATTCTCGAAGGCGTCCTGGAGAGGATCACGTACGCCAACGAGGAGAACGGCTACACGGTCGCCCGCGTCGACACCGGCAGAGGCGCCGGCGACCTGCTGACCGTCGTCGGCGCGCTGCTGGGCGCGCAGGCGGGGGAGTCGCTGCGGATGGAGGGGCGCTGGGGGTCGCACCCCCAGTACGGCAAGCAGTTCCACGTGGAGAACTACACGACCCTGCTGCCCGCCACCGTGCAGGGCATCCGGCGCTATCTCGGGTCCGGGCTGGTCAAGGGCATCGGGCCGGTCTTCGCCGACCGGATCACGCAGCACTTCGGGCTGGACACCCTCACGATCATCGAGGAGGAGCCGAAGCGGCTCATCGAGGTGCCCGGTCTCGGGCCGAAGCGGACCAAGAAGATCGCCGACGCCTGGGAGGAGCAGAAGGCGATCAAGGAGGTCATGCTCTTCCTCCAGACCGTCGAGGTGTCGACGTCGATCGCCGTGCGGATCTACAAGAAGTACGGCGACGCCTCCATCTCCGTGGTGAAGAACCAGCCCTACCGCCTCGCCGCCGACGTCTGGGGCATCGGCTTCCTCACCGCCGACAAGATCGCCCAGTCGGTCGGCATCCCGCACGACAGCCCGGAGCGGGTGAAGGCCGGGCTCCAGTACGCGCTGTCGCAGGCCACCGACCAGGGGCACTGCTACCTCCCCGAGGAGAAGCTGATCGCCGACGCCGTGAAGCTGCTCCAGGTGGACACCGGGCTCGTCATCGAGTGCCTCGGCGAGCTGGCCGCCGAGCCGGCGGACGACCCGGAGGCAGACCCCGGTGTCGTACGGGAGAAGGTGCCGGGACCCGAGGGCGGCGACCCCGTCACCGCGGTCTACCTCGTGCCCTTCCACCGGGCCGAGCTGGCCCTGGCCGGACAGCTGCGCCGGCTGCTCCGCACGGACGAGGACCGGATGCCCGCCTTCCGGGACGTCGCCTGGGACAAGGCGCTGGGGTGGCTGAAGGGCCGTACGGGCGCCGACCTCGCGCCCGAGCAGGAGTCGGCCGTCCGGCTCGCGCTGACCGAGAAGGTCGCCGTCCTCACCGGCGGGCCCGGCTGCGGCAAGTCCTTCACCGTCCGGTCGATCGTCGAGCTGGCCCGGGCCAAGCAGGCGAAGGTGGTGCTGGCCGCGCCCACCGGCCGGGCCGCCAAGCGGCTCGCCGAGCTGACCGGCGCCGAGGCGTCCACCGTGCACCGGCTGCTGGAGCTGAAGCCCGGCGGCGACGCGGCCTACGACCGGGAGCGGCCGCTGGACGCCGACCTCGTCGTGGTCGACGAGGCGTCGATGCTGGACCTCCTGCTGGCCAACAAGCTCGTCAAGGCCGTCGCCCCGGGCGCCCACCTGCTGCTCGTCGGGGACGTCGACCAGTTGCCCAGCGTGGGCGCGGGGGAGGTGCTCCGGGACCTGCTGGCCCCGGGCAGCCCGGTGCCCGCCGTCCGCCTCACCCGCGTCTTCCGGCAGGCCCAGCAGTCCGGCGTGGTCACCAACGCGCACCGGATCAACGCCGGGCAGCACCCCGTCACCGACGGCATGAAGGACTTCTTCCTCTTCGTCGAGGACGACACCGAGGAGGCGGGGCGGCTCACCGTCGACGTGGCGGCGCGGCGCATCCCCGCGAAGTTCGGCCTCGACCCGCGCCGGGACGTGCAGGTGCTCGCGCCCATGCACCGCGGACCCGCCGGCGCCGGGACGCTGAACGGGCTGCTCCAGCAGGCCGTCACCCCGGGCCGCCCGGACGTGCCCGAGAAGCGGTTCGGCGGCCGGGTCTTCCGCGTCGGCGACAAGGTCACCCAGATCCGCAACAATTACGACAAGGGCGAGAACGGCGTCTTCAACGGCACCGTCGGCGTCGTCACCTCGCTCGACCCGGTGGACCAGCGGCTCACCGTGCTGACGGACGAGGACGAGGAGGTGCCCTACGACTTCGACGAACTGGACGAGCTGGCGCACGCGTACGCGGTCACCATCCACCGGTCCCAGGGCAGCGAGTACCCGGCGGTGGTCATCCCGGTGACGACCGGGGCCTGGATGATGCTCCAGCGGAACCTGCTGTACACGGCGGTCACCCGGGCGAAGAGGCTGGTCGTGCTGGTCGGGTCGCGCAAGGCGATCGGGCAGGCGGTCCGGACGGTGTCCGCCGGGCGGCGGTGCACGGCGCTCGACTTCCGGCTGGCGGGGCCCCGGTCCTGAAACCTTCCGGCGGACCTTCCGGTCCGTGTGAAAAAAATGATCGATCAAACGAGTCGTAAAGGTCACACAGCACTTCCGGTTGGGCTCCGGAGGGGGCAGGATGAGCAAGTTGACGGCACTGAGTGCCGCCAATAGGCCCGATGGTCGACCCCGAGTGCACTCTCCTGAGCCAAGTGGGGGATGGTAGAGACAGTCAGGGCACCTCGAAGATGAGGCACTACGTCGGTGAGGGAAGACGTGAGCGACAACTCTGTAGTACTGCGGTACGGCGATGGCGAGTACACCTACCCGGTGATCGACAGCACCGTCGGCGACAAGGGCTTCGACATCGGGAAGCTCCGCGCCCAGACCGGGCTGGTGACGCTGGACAGCGGTTACGGCAACACCGCCGCCTACAAATCCGCCATTACCTATCTGGACGGCGAAGCCGGCATCCTCCGGTACCGCGGCTACCCGATCGAGCAGCTGGCCGAGCGCTCCTCCTTCGTGGAGGTGGCCTACCTGCTGATCAACGGCGAGCTGCCGACCGTCGACGAGCTGTCCTCGTTCAAGGACGAGATCACGCAGCACACCCTGCTGCACGAGGACGTCAAGAACTTCTACAAGGGCTTCCCGCGCGACGCCCACCCGATGGCCATGCTGTCGTCGGTCGTCTCGGCGCTGTCCACCTTCTACCAGGACAGCCACAACCCGTTCGACGAGCGTCAGCGCAACCTCTCCACGATCCGGCTGCTCGCCAAGCTTCCGACGATCGCGGCCTACGCGTACAAGAAGTCGATCGGCCACCCGTTCGTCTACCCGCGCAACGACCTCGGCTACGTCGAGAACTTCCTGCGCATGACGTTCTCGGTGCCGGCCCAGGAGTACGAGCTGGACCCGACGGTCGTCGCGGCGCTCGACAAGCTGCTGATCCTGCACGCGGACCACGAGCAGAACTGCTCGACCTCCACCGTCCGCCTGGTCGGCTCCTCGCAGGCGAACATGTTCGCCTCGATCTCCGCCGGCATCAACGCCCTGTGGGGCCCGCTGCACGGCGGCGCCAACCAGTCGGTGCTGGAGATGCTGGAAGGCATCCGCGACGCGGGCGGCGACGTCGACTCCTTCATCCGCAAGGTGAAGAACAAGGAGGACGGCGTCCGCCTGATGGGCTTCGGCCACCGGGTCTACAAGAACTTCGACCCGCGCGCCAAGATCATCAAGGCCGCCGCGCACGACGTGCTCTCCGCCCTCGGCAAGTCCGACGAGCTGCTGGACATCGCCCTGAAGCTGGAGGAGCACGCGCTCTCCGACGACTACTTCGTCTCGCGCAGCCTCTACCCGAACGTCGACTTCTACACCGGTCTGATCTACCGGGCCATGGGCTTCCCGACCGAGATGTTCACGGTCCTGTTCGCCCTCGGCCGGCTGCCGGGCTGGATCGCCCAGTGGCACGAGATGATCAAGGAGCCGGGCTCCCGCATCGGCCGCCCGCGCCAGATCTACACGGGCGTCGTCGAGCGCGACTTCGTGCCCGTCGAGGAGCGCTGAGCCGCAACGCACCCCCGCAGCGCGTCAGGTGAGTCCCGTACCGCCCCGAGTGGTACGGGACTTTTCCGTGCCCGGGGCGGTGATCCGTGCCCGGCAACAGCAGAAGGCGCCCTGGCGCCGGTCCCCCCACGGGCCGACGATCCAGGGCGCCTTCCCATGCCCCGGTGCGGATTCCCCCCACGGGATCCGGCCGGGCGTCTGTGAGGACAGCGCCTGAATTCGCTGTGTCGTGCGCCGTACGAGTCGTCGTACGGGTCGTGCGGCGGTACGGGTCGTGCGGTGGTACGGGCCGTGCAGTCGTAGGTGTCGTGCGGTCTGCCGGGACAGCGCACGCCCGGGAGGGCCGCTCAAAGCTTCCCGGTGTACGTGTCCCGGCAACGCAGCTCTGGGAAAGTCCCCCAAGACATCCCCAGATGCCAGGTGGCGCCCCCCAAGACGCTGCCTGACATCGCCAACTTAGACCTTCGAACCCCTTCGATGGTTACGTTCGCGTCACTGTGATCTGCGTCTCTTGCATATGTCCCTTGGGTGCGCAAGAGCCCCGTACGTCGCACGGGCCTCAAGCGTAAGGAAGATGCGCGAGCCTTGTGAAGAGCTTATGTGAGGAGGGTGCCGGACTCCAGAGGTGCAGCCCCTCGACCTGCGTGAAATGCGGACCAGTCGGCGTGCGTACGGCGCCTACGCCGGCGCGGTCAGTGGATCGGGGTGCGCCGCCACGTAGTCGCGGGCCGCTTCGGCGAAGGCGCGGACGAGGTTGTTGTCCGCCGCGGAGAGCCAGATCAGGCGCCACTCGTAGGCCGGGGCGCCCTTGATCGGCACGAACGCCACGTCGGGGCGGGCGTCGTACACACGCGCGTGGGACGGCACGGGGTAGACCCCGCGGCCCGCGCCGATCAGCGCACACATCTCCTGGACACTGCCGAATTCCGCGCCCCTCCCGGCGGCCCCGCCCGCCGGCGCCCCGCCGAGGGGGTACGACGATGCATCCTCCGGCCAGGCGAACAACTGATCCGCGCCCTCGGGAGCGGCCCACCGGGCCGCCTGCCCGGGCGCGGCCCCTCCCGGCGCCGGCCCGGACGCGGAGGTCCGCACCGCCCGTTCCGGGGACGCCCGCGGCCGCAGCACCCCGTACCGCCCGATCTCCGCCACGTCCACCGCCGCCCGCCGCGCCAGCGGATGCCGTGCGGAGACGGCGAGCATCGGCGCCTCCCGGAACAGCACCGGGCCCGCACTGAGCTCGGGCGCCGGCGTCGACACCGGAGCGGCGAAGTTGTCGATGAGCAGGACGTCGATCACCTCCTCGCGCAGGGGCGCCGTCCCGTCCGTGAAACGGCTCTCGTGCAGCCGCACCTCGCACCCCGGATGCCGGGTCCGCAGCAGCTCCGCCACGCGCACCACGAACTCGGCGGTGGCCGTCCCCAGGAACCCGACCCGCAGCACGCCGTCCACACCCCGGCCCGCCGCCACCGCTCGCGCGAAGGCGTCCAGGACCGCCTGGTGCGCGGGCCGCAGATCCTCGAAGAGACGCCGCCCGATCGCGGTGAAGGCCACCCGTCTGCTGGTCCGCTCGAAGAGGGCCGCGCCGACCGACCGCTCCAGCTTCTGGACCGTCTTGCTGACCATGGCCACCGAGACGCGCAGCCGCTCGGCGCTGCGCCCGAAGTGGAGCTCCTCACCGACGGTCAGGAAGATCTCGATCTCACGTCGCTCCACCACGGCCCCCCACCGTCAACCACAGGTCAACGATCCTTGCACGATCGGCAGTTGATGGCGATCCCCGGGTGGCCGAGGCTGTGAGCACGCCGCGGAACGCGGTCTCGGAGCACCGACAGTGAAAGTCGAGGCGATCACCATGACGTCCCCCGCACTCACCCTGGTCCTGGGCGGAACCGGAAAGACCGGACGCCGTGTCGTGCGCCGGCTGACCGACCGGGGCCACAGCGTCCGGATCGGCTCACGGTCCGGCGGGATCCCCTTCGACTGGGACGACCCCGCGACCTGGCAGCCCGCCCTGACCGGCGTGGACGCCGTCTACGTCTCCTACCAGCCGGACCTCGCCGTACCCGGCGCCCCCGAGGCGATCGGCGCCTTCGCCGAGCTCGCGGTACGCACCGGAGCGCGCCGTCTGGTGCTGCTCTCCGGGCGCGGTGAGCCGGAGGCCGAGGCGTGCGAGAAGGCGCTGGCGGCTTCGGGCGCGCAGTGGACGGTCCTGCGCGCCTCGTTCTTCGCCCAGAACTTCAGCGAGGGCGACTTCCTCGGTGCGGTCCTCGGCGGGCAGCTCGTGCTGCCGGTCCAGGACGTCGAGGAGCCCTTCGTCGACGCCGACGACATCGCCGAGGTCGCCGCCACCGTCCTGACCGAAGGCGGGCACACCGGCCGCACCTACGACCTGACCGGCCCCCGGCTGCTGACCTTCACGCAGGCCATGGACGCGATCGGGGCGGCGACCGGCCGCGAGATCGGCTACGTCGCGGTCCCCGCGGAGGCCTACGCCGCCGACCTCGCCGCGCACGGCGTTCCGGCCGCCTTCGCCGACCTGCTGACCCACCTGTTCACGAGCGTCCTCGACGGCCGCAACGCCCGTCTCGGAGACGGCGTCCGGCAGGTCCTCGGCCGGCCGGCCCGCGACTTCACCGACCACGTCGCCGAGGCCGCGGCCGCAGGCGTCTGGACCCCCGGGGCCGCCTCGTGAAGACCACCCAGACCGCCGCCCTGCTCGCCGCCGTCGTCACCTCCGGCCTGATGGCGGGCCTCTTCGCGGCCTTCGCGTACGCCGTGATGCCGGGTCTGCGCGGTACGTCCGACCACACGTTCGTGGAGACGATGCAGGGCATCAACAAGGCGATCGTCAACCCGGTGTTCATGCTTCCGTTCATGGGGACGATCCCGCTGATCGCCGTGGCGGTGTTCCTGGCCCGGCGCGGTCACGGACGGCCGGCGCTGCCCTGGCTCGTCGCCGCGCTCGTCCTGTACCTGGTCGCCTTCGCGGTGACCGTCGCGGTCAACGTCCCGCTCAACGACCGGCTGGAGCGGGCCGGCGCCCCGGACTCCCTCGGCGACCCGGCCGCCGTCCGCGAACGGTTCGAGGCGGCCTGGGTCACCTGGAACATCGTGCGCGCCCTGCTGCACACCGCGGCCTTCGCCTGCCTGGCCTGGGCCCTGGTCCTGTACGGCGCGGACCGGCTGCGCACCGACCGGGCGGCGGTGCCCGCCCCCGGCACGTCGTCGGCGCACGCGTACGGCGACGGTCACGAGCGGGCCTTCACGACCGGCGCGAACCTCAGGTGAACAGGGGGCGGCTCGGCCGGCGGCCGGTGCGTGGGCCGGTGCGGGCTATCGGAAGGCGCGCAGCCGCAGGCTGTTGGTGACCACGAAGACCGAGGAGAAGGCCATCGCCGCCCCCGCGATCATCGGGTTCAGCAGTCCGGCGGCGGCCAGCGGCAGCGCGGCCACGTTGTAGCCGAAAGCCCACACCAGATTGCCCCTGATCGTGGACAGGGTGCGCCGGGACAGCCGGATCGCGTCCGCCGCCACCCGCAGGTCGCCGCGGACCAGCGTCAGGTCGCCCGCCTCGATCGCCGCGTCCGTCCCCGTGCCCATCGCCAGGCCCAGGTCGGCGGCGGCGAGCGCGGCGGCGTCGTTGACACCGTCGCCGACCATGGCGACCGTACGGCCCTCGGAGCGCAGCCGCTCCACCACGGCGACCTTGTCCTCGGGCAGCACCTCGGCGATCACCTCGTCGATCCCGACGGCCGCCGCGACCGACTCGGCCACCCGCCGGTTGTCCCCGGTCAGCAGGACGGGCCTCAGACCCAGCCGGCGCAGCCCGGCCACCGCCTCGGCGCTGGTCTCCTTCACCGCGTCCGCCACGGCCACGACCCCGCGCGCCTCCCCGTCCCAGCCGACCACGACGGCCGTACGGCCCCGCTGTTCGGCCTCGTCCCGGGCGGCCGACACCTCCGGCGGCAGGGCGTCGTACAGGCGCCCCACGGCCACCTCACGGCCCGCCACCCGGGCGCGTACGCCACGCCCGGGGACGTTCTCGAAGTCCTCGGCGTCCGGCAGCGCGCCGAGCCGCTCCTCGGCCCCCGCGGCGATCGCGCGGGCCACGGGGTGCTCCGAGGCGTGCTCGACGGCGCCCGCGAGCCGCAGCAGCTCCTCCTCGTCGGTGTCCCCGGCGGCGTACACCTCGTGCAGGGTCATGCGGCCGGTGGTGACCGTGCCGGTCTTGTCCAGCACGACGGTGTCGACCCTGCGGGTGGACTCCAGGACCTCGGGGCCCTTGATGAGGATGCCGAGCTGGGCGCCCCGGCCGGTGCCGACCAGCAGCGCGGTCGGCGTGGCGAGGCCCAGGGCGCAGGGGCAGGCGATGATCAGGACGGCGACGGCCGCGGTGAACGCGGCGACGGTGTCGCCGGTGGCGCCCAGCCAGCCGCCGAAGGTGGCGACCGCGATGAGCAGCACGACCGGCACGAAGACGCCGGAGACCCGGTCGGCGAGACGCTGCACCTCGGCCTTGCCGCTCTGCGCGTCCTCCACCAGCTTCGCCATCCGCGCCAGCTGCGTGTCCGCGCCCACCCGGGTCGCCTCGACGACCAGCCGGCCCCCGGCGTTCACCGTGGCGCCGGTGACGGCGTCCCCGACCGTGACGTCCACCGGGACGGACTCGCCGGTCAGCAGGGAGGCGTCCACGGCGGAGGAGCCCTCGGTCACCGTGCCGTCGGTCGCGATCTTCTCGCCGGGGCGGACGACGAACCGGTCGCCCACGGCGAGCCGGGCCACGGGTATCCGCACCTCGCGTCCGTCCCGCAGGACGGCGACGTCCTTGGCGCCCAGCTCCATCAGCGCCCGCAGCGCGGCCCCCGCGCGGCGCTTGGAGCGGGCCTCCAGCCACCGGCCGAGGAGCAGGAAGGCGGTGACCCCGGCCGCCGCCTCCAGGTAGATCACGGAGGCGCCGTCGGTGCGGGAGACGGTGAGGTCGAAGCCGTGCCGCATGCCCGGCATGCCCGCGTCCCCGAAGAACAGCGCCCACAGGGACCAGCCGAACGCCGCCAGCGTGCCGAGCGAGACCAGCGTGTCCATGGTGGCCGCGCCGTGCCGCAGGCCCGTCCAGGCCGCGCGGTGGAAGGGCAGGCCGCCCCAGACCACGACGGGCGCGGCCAGGGTGAGCGAGAGCCACTGCCAGTTGTCGAACTGGAGCGCCGGGACCATCGCCAGCAGGACGACGGGCGCGGCGAGGAGGGCCGAGACCAGCAGGCGCTGCCGCAGGGCCGACAGCTCCGGGTCGCGGTCGCCGTCCCCGACCCGCTCGGTGCCGCTCTCCCCGGCGCCGGTCCCGCCTGCGGGCTCCGGCGGCGGCGCCGGTTCCTCGGCGGTGTACCCGGTCTTCACGACGGTGGCGATCAGGTCGGCGACCTCCGTGGTCACCGGGTGGCTGACCCGGGCCTTCTCCGTCGCGTAGTTCACCGTGGCGGTGACACCGTCCATGCGGTTGAGCTTCTTCTCGACGCGGGCCGCGCAGGCGGCGCAGGTCATGCCGCCGATGAGCAGCTCGACCTCGGCGAGGCCGGCGTCGGGAGCGGCGGCCGTCGCGGCGGCAGAGGTGTCCGCAGCGGCAGGGGTGTCCGCGGGGGCAGGGGTGTCCGCCGTGGTGCTGGTCATGGTCCGGGCTCCAGGAGGGGGACGGTCGCGCCGGGGCTCAGACCCGGCCGACGAGTTCAAAACCCGCCTCGTCCACCGCGGCGCGCACGGCCGCGTCGTCGAGGGAGTCCGTGGAGACGACGGTGACCTCGCCGGTGGAGGCGACGGCCTGCACGGAGGCGACGCCCGCGATCTCGGAGATCTCGCCGGAGACGGCGCCCTCGCAGTGGCCGCAGCTCATGCCGCTCACCTTGTAGACGGTGGTGACGGAGCCCTGGGCAGTGTCGGTCTGGGCGGTCATGTCGTTACTCCTCGTCAAGGGGTGGGCACGGGCGGGTACCCGTGGGTCCGCGCGGGACCACGTGCCTCCCACTGTACCCCCAGGGGGTATGACTCCGGATGAGCCTGTCGTGGGATGAGGCACAGGAGGCTCGGGCGCCGCCACCCCGGCTGCGACGGCCACGACGGTACGGAAGCGAGGGTGACGATGCGCGCGGTCGTGTTCGAGCGTTTCGGGGAGCCGGCCGAGGTGCGGGAGGTCGCCGACCCCGCACCCGCGCCGCACGGCGTCGTGGTGCGCGTCGAGGCCACCGGGCTGTGCCGCAGCGACTGGCACGGATGGCGGGGCCACGACCCGGACATCGCACTGCCGCACGTCCCCGGTCACGAGCTGGCCGGTGTCGTCGAGGCGGCCGGCGACCGGGTGGCGGGGTGGCGGCCCGGCGACCGGGTGACCGTGCCCTTCGTCTGCGCCTGCGGGACCTGCGCGGCCTGCGCCGCGGGCGACCAGCAGGTGTGCGAGCGCCAGACCCAGCCGGGCTTCACCCACTGGGGCTCCTTCGCCGAGTACGTGGCGCTCGACCACGCCGACGTCAACCTCGTCCCGGTGCCCGAGGGCATGGCGTACGCCACGGCCGCCTCGCTCGGCTGCCGGTTCGCCACCGCCTACCGCGCCGTGGTCCAGCAGGGGCGCCTCGCGGCCGGGGAGTGGGTCGCGGTGCACGGCTGCGGGGGCGTCGGCCTGTCCGCGGTGATGATCGCCGCGGCGTCCGGGGCGCGCGTGGTCGCCGTGGACGTGTCGGCCCGCGCGCTGGAGCTGGCACGCTCCTTCGGCGCGGCCGAGTGCGTGGACGCCTCCCGGACGCCGGACACGGCGGCCGCCGTCCGCGACCTCACCGGCGGCGGCGCCCACCTCTCGCTCGACGCCCTCGGGTCGCCCGCCACCTGTGCCGCGTCCGTGGCCGGCCTGCGCCGTCGGGGCCGCCACGTACAGGTCGGGCTGCTGCCCTCGGCGGACGGCACCACGCCGGTACCGATGGGCCGCGCCGTCGCCCTGGAGCTGGAACTTCTGGGCAGCCACGGGATGGCCGCGCACACCTACCCGCCGATGCTGGAGCTGGTCCGCGCCGGAGTGCTCCGGCCCGACCGGCTGGTGACGTCCACCATCGGTCTTGAGGCGGCCCCGGCGGCCCTCGCGGCGATGGACGCGGCGCCCGGCGCCGGGGTGACGGTCATCGAGCCGTGACGCCCGGCGCCGGGGTGACGGTCGTCGAGCCGTGACGCCCGCCGCCGGGGGTGACGGTCGTCGAGCCGTGTCGGTCACCGGGTCCTGACGGCCGCCCGCCCGGTGCCCCACGCGGCCGCGTGGGGCACCGGGCGGTCTGTCTTCCGGCGCTCCGCTCCTCGCTGCCGTCGCTCCCGCTACTTGTTCCTGTTGCGCGGCCGGGACGCCACCCAGGCCCGGACCGTCTCCGCGTACCAGTACGGCTTTCCGCCCTCCACGTGGTCGGGCGGGGGCAGCAGCCCGTGCTTGCGGTACGACCGCACGGTGTCCGGCTGGACGTGGATGTGGGCCGCGATGTCCTTGTAGGACCAGAGCCTCCGGTCGGTCACTCGTTGCACCTCCCTGCACGCGCCACGGCGGCGACCGGGGACGGCCGCGGGGGGAGCCGGGCGCTGCGCTGGCGATCACCAAGCCTGTGCCGGGTGAACGACGCAGGGTGAGGGGCGGTCGGGGGAGGTTCGCGGGTGTGACGGAAGACCCGCGTACCGGTGACATGTGTGACCCGCGCGGCGCATTCGTGACACGAGCGCCACACAGGCGTACGCCGTCGTTCAGGCGCGGCGCGTTGACTGGGGCGGGCGTCGGTGCTCCGCGGTGCGCCACCGGACCGCCACAGGGAGCAAGTCGTCCGAATGTCCGGACAAAACATTGACAGGCCGCACGCACGCCGCTAGAAACCGGGGAGACGCAAGGGCGGGCAAGAAGGGAACGCGATGGCGGACGGCCCGATGGCACACGGCCCCGTCGCCGGTTCCCCCACCGAACGCCTCCGGCGCGGGAAGGCGGCCTCGCCCTGGCAGGAGCGAGGCACGAGCGCCGACTCCCCGCTCGTACCGGCTCCGCGCCGGAGGTTCCCGCGTCCCGCCGGGGCGGCCCGCGCCCACGGCGCCCACACTGCCCCACGTGTCTACGCGGACACCGAAACCGCAGACACAGTGTCGGGCGCGTGCGCGGCGCCCGGCTGCTGGGATGGAGTCATGGCCGAGACCGCGACCCGACCGGCGCGGTCACCGGCCCGCGAGCAGCACGAGCAGCGCGCGCTGCACCCACGGCACGTCTCGACCCGTCGCCGCCATCTGTGAAGGAGTTCTCGGTCATGACGAACATCGTCAACCACTGGATCGGCGGCAAGACCGCCGAAGGCGCCTCGGGCACGTACGGTCCGGTGACCGACCCGGCGACCGGCGCGGTCACCACCGAGGTCGCCTTCGCCTCCGCCGACGAGGTGGACGCGGCGGTCGCCGCGGCCAAGGAGGCGTACCTGACCTGGGGTCAGTCCTCGCTGGCCCAGCGGACCTCCGTCCTCTTCTCGTTCCGGGCGCTGCTGGACGCGCACCGCGACGAGATCGCCGCGCTGATCACCGCCGAGCACGGCAAGGTGCACTCCGACGCGCTCGGCGAGGTCGCGCGCGGCCTGGAGATCGTCGACCTGGCCTGCGGCATCACCGTGCAGCTCAAGGGCGAGCTGTCGACGCAGGTCGCCACCCGCGTCGACGTGTCCTCGATCCGGCAGCCGCTCGGCGTGGTCGCGGGCATCACGCCGTTCAACTTCCCGGCGATGGTGCCGCTGTGGATGTTCCCGATCGCCATCGCCTGCGGCAACACCTTCGTGCTCAAGCCGAGCGAGAAGGACCCGTCGGCCGCCGTGCGGATCGCCGAGCTGCTCACCGAGGCCGGCCTGCCGGACGGCGTCTTCAACGTCGTGCACGGCGACAAGGTGGCCGTGGACCGCCTCCTCGAGCACCCGGACGTCAAGGCCGTCTCCTTCGTCGGCTCCACGCCGATCGCCCGTTACATCCACACCACCGCGTCCGCCAACGGCAAGCGCGTGCAGGCCCTCGGCGGCGCCAAGAACCACATGCTGGTCCTCCCCGACGCCGACCTCGACGCGGCGGCGGACGCGGCGGTGAGCGCGGCCTACGGCTCGGCCGGCGAGCGCTGCATGGCCATCTCCGCGGTCGTCGCGGTCGGCGCCGTCGGCGACGAACTGGTCGAGAAGATCCGTGAGCGCGCCGAGAAGATCAAGATCGGTCCCGGCACCGACCCGTCCTCCGAGATGGGCCCGCTGATCACCAAGGCGCACCGCGACAAGGTCGCCTCGTACGTGGCGGGCGCGGCGGCCGACGGCTGCGAGGTCGTGCTGGACGGCACCGGGTACACGGTCGACGGCCACGAGGACGGCCACTGGATCGGCATCTCCCTGCTGGACCGCGTACCGACCACGGCGAAGGCGTACCGGGACGAGATCTTCGGCCCCGTGCTGTGCGTGCTGCGCGCCGACACCTACGAGGAGGGCCTGGCGCTCATCAACGCCTCGCCGTTCGGCAACGGCACCGCGATCTTCACCCGGGACGGCGGCGCGGCACGCCGCTTCCAGCTGGAGGTCGAGGCCGGCATGGTCGGCGTCAACGTCCCGATCCCGGTCCCGGTGGGCTACCACTCCTTCGGCGGCTGGAAGGACTCGCTCTTCGGCGACCACCACGTCTACGGCAACGACGGCACGCACTTCTACACCCGCGGCAAGGTCGTCACCACCCGCTGGCCGGACCCGGCCGACGCCCCGGCGGGCGTGGACCTGGGCTTCCCGCGCAACCACTGACCGACCCCCGAGCCGATCACCGAGGGTGATCGCGGACGCGGGAAGCAAGCCCGTGGGAGGCCGTCCACTCCGTGGACGGCCTCCTTTTTTGCGCGCGGACCGTGCGGTTCCCGTAGGCGGGCAAGACGCCATCGGCAGGGCCCTGTTACGCCGTGATCGACATCATCGGCGCTTCACGGCCACGGAATCCGTAGGCAATTGACCATTGACGATTCGGTTTTCGTCGGTGTTCGATGCTGCGAACCGGGAGCGGACCGAGACCCACAGACCTGATCCGCCGGAGGCGATAGCGCTCCCGACGTCACCCTCTGTCGCACGAGTCGATCGGAACCCCGCCGCATGACCGATACGCTCCGCCCCGTCGCAACCGAGCCCGGTGCCGCCCCCGCACCGGACCCGGACGGCGCCCCCACCACCCTCAAGCGTTCCATCGGCGTCGTCGGCGGCACCCTGCTCACCCTCTCGTGCGTGACCCCCGCCTCCACGCTCTTCGTGGTCGTCCCCGACCTGTTCGGCTCGCTCGGCACCGCCACCGCGCTCACCATCGCCATCGGCTCCCTGCTCTGCGTCGCGGTGGCGTTCTGCTACTCGGAGCTGGGCACCCTCGTCCCCAGCGCGGGCGGCGAGTACGCCATGGTCTCCACCCTGTCCGGGCGCCTGGCGGGCTGGCTGGTCTTCGTGCTGTCCCTGCTGGTCGTCATGATCGTGCCGCCGGTGATCGCGATGGGCACGGCCGACTACCTCGAACCGATCCTGCACCTCGACCCGTCCCTCGCGGGCGCGGGCGTCATGCTGCTCGCCACCCTCGCCGGCCTGCTCGACCTGCGGGCCAACGCCTGGATCACCGGCGTCTTCCTGGTCCTGGAGGTCATCGCCGCGGCCGTCGTAGCGGTGCTGGGCTTCGCCCACGCCGAGCGCGGCCCCGGCAGCCTGGTGTCGATGGAGGTGGGCGGCGCCCACGGCGGCGCGGACCCCGTGACGGCCCTGCTGGTCGTCTCCGGGCTCGCCATCGCCCTCTTCATCACGCAGGGCTTCTCCACCGCCGTCTACCTCTCCGAGGAGCTGGAGAACCCGCGCCGCAACGTCGCCCGCACGGTGCTGGCCACCCTCGCCATCTCCACGGTGATCATCCTGGTCCCGGTCGTCGCCATCACGTTCGGCGCCTCCGACCTGGCCGAGCTGACCGGCGGCGACATCGGCGCCATGGTCACCGCCTGGTCCAACTCGGCCGTCGGCACCTTCGTGAGCCTGTGCGTGGCCCTCGCCATCATCAACGCCGGCATCGTGATGGTCATCCAGAACTCCCGCGTCCTGTTCGCCTCCGCCCGCGACAAGGCCTGGCCCACCCCGGTCAACGGACTCTTCGCCCGGCTCGGCCGGTTCGGCTCCCCGTGGGTCGCCACCCTCGCCGTGGGCGTGCCCGGCGCCGCGCTGTGCTTCGTCGACCTGGACACCCTGTACGGCGTCACCGGCGTCTCCGTCACCGCGATGTACCTGCTGGTCGCCGTCGCCGCCCTCGGGGCCCGGCGCGGCGCGCACCGCCGCGCGCACGCCTGGCGCATGCCCCTGTGGCCGGCGGTGCCGATCGTGCTGATCGCGGTCCTCGCCTACATCCTGACCCAGCAGGAGGTGGCCCACCTGCTGTGGACCGGCGGCATCGCGGCCGTCGCCACCCTGTACTGGGCCCTGTACCTGCGCCCGCGCCGCGACACCCGCTGGCTGGTGACCGTGCCCCAGGACGTCCGCGAGCCCGCCGGGCCGTGACGGCGGCCCCGGCACCCCGCCGGGCCTTCGCCGGCCTACCGCGCCCGTGGTAGGCGCGAGCGGCCCCGTACTTCCGTGGGAGGGCCGCCGGTTCAGCCTCCGGACGGCCTCCGCCGCCCGCACCGGCCCGTACCGTTGACCCATGGATCTTCGACTGCCCCGCGTGCGGGGGCTGCTACGGGGGCCGCGGCGGGTGTTCTCCGCCGCGGCCGCCGTCGTCGTGCTCGCCGGCGCCGGGACGTGGACGGCCGTCGCCGGTGACGAGCCGGCCCCGGTGCGGCGCGCCGACCGGACCGTGGCGGTGGGCGACGGCGTGCGCCTGGACACCTCGTACTTCACGTCGGGCTCCGGCGGCCGCCGCCCGGCCGTCCTGCTCGCGCACGGCTTCGGCGGCAGCAAGGACGACATACGGGAGCAGGCCGAGGACCTGGCGAGGGACGGGTACGCCGTCCTGACCTGGTCCGCGCGCGGCTTCGGGAAGTCCACGGGGAAGATCGGGCTGAACGCGCCGGACGGCGAGGTCGCCGACGTGTCCCGGCTGATCGACTGGCTCGCCCGGCAGCCCCAGGTCCGGCTGGACGAGGACGGCGACCCCCGCGTGGGCATCGCGGGCGGCTCCTACGGCGGCGCGGTCGCGCTGCTCGCGGCCGGCCACGACACCCGGGTGGACGCCGTCGCCCCCGCGATCACCTACTGGAACCTGGCCGACGCCCTGTTCCCGAACGGCGTCTTCAAGAAGCTGTGGGCCGGCATCTTCGTCAACACGGGCGGCGGCTGCGACCGGTTCGAGGCGGACCTGTGCCGCATGTACCAGCGCGTCGCCGAGTCCGGCAGGCCCGACGCCGAGGCCGTGAAGCTCCTGGAGGCGCGCAGTCCGCAGGCCGTCGGCGACCGCATCAAAGTGCCCACCCTGCTGACGCAGGGCCAGACCGACTCCCTCTTCCCGCTCGGCCAGGCCGACGCCGCGGCGAAGGCGATCCGGGCCAACGGCGCCCCCGTCGACGTGGACTGGATCGCGGGCGGGCACGACGGCGGCGACCTGGAGAACGACCGCGTCCGGGCGCGCATCGACGGCTGGTTCGACCGCTACCTCAAGGACGATCCGCACGCGGACACCGGCCCCGCCTTCCGCGTCACCCGCACCGGAGGCGTCGACTCCACCGACGGCCGGGCCCAGTTGCGGGGCGCGAGCGCCGACCGGTACCCGGGCCTGGCGGCCGGACCGCGCTCCGTGCCCCTGCGCGGCCGCGAGCAGAGCGTCGACAACCCGGCCGGCGCGAACCCGCCCGCCGTCTCCGCACTCCCCGGCCTCGGCGGCGCCGGAGGGCTCTCGCAGCTCTCCTCGCTCGGCGTCGGCGTCTCCCTCGACTTCCCCGGCCAGTACGCCGCGTTCGAGTCCGCCCCCGTCGACGACGGCCTGCGGATCACCGGCTCACCCACGGCCACCGTCCACGTCCGCTCCACCACCGAGGACGCCGTCCTCTTCGCCAAGGTGTACGACGTCGGCCCCGGCGGCGCCGCGCCCGTGCTCCCCTCCCAGCTGGTCACCCCCGTCCGCGTCGAGGACGCCGGGGCCGGCCGGGACGTGACGGTCACCCTCCCGGCGATCGACCACGAGGTGGAGAAGGGCCACCGCCTCCGCCTGGTCCTCGCCTCCACCGACCTCGGCTACGCCTCCCCGGCCGCCCCGGCGACGTACACCGTCTCCCTCCGCGGCGACCTGAAGGTGCCGACCGCCCCCGGCGTGACGACCGCCGCGGCGCCGCTGCCCGCCTGGGTGTGGTGGCTGCCCCTGGCCGGCGCCGCCGTCGCCCTGGCCCTGCTGTGGGCGGGCCGCCGCCGCACCGCCGCACCGGCCCCCGACCCCGCGTCGGCCGACGTGCCCCTGCGGATCACCGGCCTCAGCAAGCGGTACGCCGGGGCCACCGAACGCTACGCGGTGCGGGAGCTGTCGTTCCGCGTCGAGAAGGGGCAGGTGCTCGGCCTGCTCGGGCCCAACGGCGCGGGCAAGACGACCACCCTGCGGATGCTGATGGGACTGATCAAGCCGGACGACGGCGAGATCAGGGTCTTCGGCCACGCCGTCCGCCCCGGCGCCCCGGTGCTCTCCCGGGTCGGCGCCTTCGTCGAGGGCGCGGGCTTCCTGCCGCACCTGTCCGGCCGGGAGAACCTGGAGCTGTACTGGCGGGCCACCGGACGCCCGCCCGAGGACGCCCACCTGGACGAGGCACTGGAGATCGCCGGGCTCGGCGACGCGCTCGCCCGCGCGGTGCGCACCTACTCCCAGGGCATGCGTCAGCGCCTCGCCATCGCCCAGGCGATGCTCGGCCTGCCCGACCTCCTCATCCTCGACGAGCCGACCAACGGACTGGACCCGCCGCAGATCCGCGAGATGCGCGAGGTGATGATCCGCTACGCGGCGGCCGGCCGCACCGTGATCGTCTCCAGCCACCTGCTGGCCGAGGTCGAGCAGTCCTGCACGCACCTCGTGGTCATGGACCGGGGCCGGCTGGTCCAGGCCGGTCCGGTCGCCGAGATCATCGGCTCCGGCGACACCCTCCTCGTCGGCACCGGCCTGCCCGTGGACGGACCGCTCGTGGACAAGGTCGCCGCCCTGCCGGGTGTCGCCTCGGTCGTGCACACCGACGACGGGCTCCTGGTCCGCCTCGACCCCGGCGGCACGGCGTCCGGCCTGGTCGCCGAACTGGTCCGGCTGGAGATCCCGGTGGCCTCGGTGGGCCCGCACCGCCGCCTGGAGGACGCTTTCCTCACCCTGATCGGAGGTTCCGCATGAGCACGCCCACCGAGACGGTGCCGGCCGGACCCGCGCCCGAGGCGGCGCAGTCGTCCGCGTCCGG
This sequence comes from Streptomyces sp. NPDC051136, assembly GCF_044455745.1. Taxonomy (NCBI): domain Bacteria; kingdom Bacillati; phylum Actinomycetota; class Actinomycetes; order Kitasatosporales; family Streptomycetaceae; genus Streptomyces; species Streptomyces sp. NPDC051136. Next base: position 337,872 of record NZ_JBITFE010000002.1, read on the forward strand.
CTACCGGGCGGGCCGCACCCTGCCCCTGCGGGTGGAGCTGGTGCGCCAGCTCAAGCGGCGCCGCACCCTCGTCATGGGCGCGATCCTCGCCGCCCTGCCGTTCGTCCTGGCCGTCGCCTTCGCGATCGGCGGCGAGCCGGAAGGACCCGGCGACCGCATCACCCTGATGGACACCGCCACCGCCTCCGGCGCCAACTTCGCCGCCGTCAACCTCTTCGTGTCGGCGGGCTTCCTGCTGGTCGTCCCGGTCGCCCTGTTCTGCGGGGACACCGTGGCCTCCGAGGCGAGCTGGTCCTCCCTGCGCTACCTGCTCGCTGCTCCGGTGCCGCGCGCCCGGCTGCTCGCGTCCAAGCTCGCCGTCGGGCTCGGGCTGAGCCTGGCCGCGATGGTGCTGCTGCCCCTGGTCGCGCTGGCCGTGGGCACGGTCGCCTACGGCTGGGGACCGCTGGCCGTCCCCACCGGCGGCTCGCTGGCCCCGGGCACGGCCGCGCAGCGCCTGGTGGTGGTCGTGGCGTACCTGTTCGTCTCCCAACTGGTCACCGCAGCGCTCGCGTTCTGGCTGTCCACCCGGACCGACGCCCCGCTCGGCGCGGTCGGCGGCGCCGTCGGCCTGACCATCGTCGGCAACGTCCTGGACGCGGTGACCGCGCTGGGCCACTGGCGCGACTTCCTGCCCGCGCACTGGCAGTTCGCCTGGGCGGACGCCGTCCAGCCGCACCCGGAGTGGTCGGGCATGATCCAGGGCACGGCGGTCTCGGTGACGTACGCGCTCGTGCTGTTCGCCCTGTCCTTCCGGGGCTTCGCCCGCAAGGACATCGTGTCGTAGGCGCCCGGCGGCCCGCCCACCGGTCCCGACGGCCCGCCCCCGTGCGCCCATTGACGTTTCCTTACGCGTGAGTAAGTTTACTCCGAAGTAAGTTCGTAGCCGAGTGCACGCGACAGCGCAGCAGTCCGACCGCGACCGGGAGCCGTCCATGGGCGTACGCAGGGACCTGAAACGGGCGAAGAACCGCGGCGGCCTCGGGTCCCGCGCACGGACCGAGACCGTCGTGGACGCCCACGGCACCGTCCGCGAGGCCCGCACCGCCGCCCTCGCACCCCGCCCCACCGAGGGCAGCACCGCCGACATCCCGTTCATCAACGCGGCCGAGGCCCCCGGCGCGGTGGTCCTGCGCCGCCGGGTGGACGGCGCCTGGCGGCCCGTCACCGCCGCGGAGTTCGCCCGCGAGGTCACCGCCGTGGCCAAGGGGCTGATCGCCGCGGGTCTGGAACCCGGCGGCCGGGTCGCCGTCATGTCCCGCACCCGCTACGAGTGGACGGTCCTGGACTTCGCCGTCTGGACGGCCGGCGGGCAGACCGTCCCCGTGTACGCCACCTCCTCGGCCGACCAGGTCGAGTGGATCGTGCGCGACTCCGGCGCCCGGCACGTCGTCACCGAGACCGCCGCCCACACCGCCACCGTCCTCACCGGCACCGCCGGCCACCCCGGGCACCCGCGGGTCTGGGAACTCGACGCCGGCGCGCTCGCCGACCTCGCCGCCCTCGGCCGGGGCGTGAGCGACGACGAGGTCACCAAGCGCCGCACCGCCCTCACCCCGGACGCGGTCGCCACCGTCTGCTACACCTCGGGCACCACCGGCCGCCCCAAGGGCTGCGTCCTGACCCACGCCAACCTGCACGCCGAGGCCGCCAACACGGTCGAGCTGCTGCACCCGATCTTCAAGGAGGTCACCGGCCAGACCGCCTCGACCCTCCTCTTCCTGCCGCTCGCCCACATCCTGGGCCGCACCATCCAGATCGCCTGCCTGCTGGCCCGCATCGAGATCGGCCACTTCCCGAGCATCAAGCCGGACGAGCTGCGCCCCGCGCTCAAGTCCTTCCGCCCGACCTTCCTGGTCGGCGTCCCGTACCTGTTCGAGAAGATCCACGACACCGGCCGGGCGACCGCCGAGAGGATCGGCCGCGGCGCCTCCTTCGAACGCGCCCACCGCCTCGCCGTCCGCTTCGGCGCCGCGCACCTGGAGCGCTTCCTCGGCCGCGGCAAGGGCCCCACCCCGGGCCTGTGGGCCGGCTGGGCCCTCTACGACCTGCTGGTCTACCGCCGGGTGCGGGCGGAGCTGGGCGGCCGGCTGCGCTACGCCATCAGCGGCGGCTCCCCGCTGGAGAGCGACCTCAACCTGTTCTTCTACGCCGCCGGCATCATGGTCTACGAGGGCTACGGCCTGACCGAGACCACCGCCGCCGCCACCATCGTCCCGCCGCTCGGCCCCCGCCCCGGCACCGTCGGACCGCCAATCCCCGGCACCGCCGTGCGCATCGCGGACGACGGCGAGGTGCTCGTCAAGGGCGGCATCGTCTTCGGCGCCTACCGGGGCAACCCCGAGGCCACCGAAGCGGCCCTCACCGACGGCTGGTTCGCCACCGGCGACCTCGGTTCCCTCGACGCCGACGGCTACCTCACCATCACCGGCCGCAAGAAGGACCTCCTGGTCACCTCGGGCGGCAAGAACGTCTCCCCGGCCGTCCTGGAGGACCGCCTGCGCAGCCGCCCGCCCGTCGCCCAGTGCCTGGTCGTCGGCGACAACCGGCCCTTCGTCGCCGCGCTGATCACCCTCGACCCGGACGCCGTCGCCCACTGGCTCGCGGTGCGCGGGCTGCCCGCCGGCACGCCGGTCTCCGAGCTGGTGCGGGACGACGGGATGCGCGCCTACGTCCAGAAGGCCGTGGACCACGCCAACGCGGCCGTCTCCCGGGCCGAGTCGATCCGCGCCTTCCGGCTGGTCGAGGGCGAGTTCACCGAGGAGAACGGGCTGCTGACCCCCTCCCTGAAGGTCAGGCGGCACGCGGCGGTGGCGGCATACGCGCAGGAGATCGAGGCGCTGTACGCGACACCGCGCGCCTGACCCGGGACACCCGCCCAGCGCGGCGGGCACGCGAAAGGGGCGGGCCGCCGACATGCCCGGCGACCCGCCCCTTCGGCGATGTCAGTCCTCGCCGTTGGAGGACAGGATCGAGACGTCCTCCAGGAGGTGGGCCAGCGCACCGTCGCGCTTGGCCTGCGTCGAGTTCTCGGCGCACTGCTGGTTCATGTCGTCACCCAGGACGTTGAGGTCCTGGATCGGCACGAGACCGATGACGCTGACCGGGATGTCGCTGACCGCGATGCACGGCTTGTTGAACGAACCCTGGATGAGCGCCATCTGCGGGCTCATGTTGCCGTGGGTCGCCGAGTTGCCGAAGTACTGCGACGCGCCGTTGCCGTTGGCGGAGACGGGCCCGCTGTCGTCGCCGATCGCCATCGCCTGCGGGGCCGCGGCAGCGGAGGCGCCCATGACGGAGGCGGCGATCGCCGCGTAGGCAACTACCTTCTTGATCACTGGCCAGTCCTTTCTGAGGAAACCCCGTCCACCGGAGCTCTCTGGTCAACTCCGTGAGTCCGTCCGGGTTTCTCCCGTTCACTCCGACGGCGGACAGCGGGAAATGTGTACGGGTACGCGTTTCTCCCCGGGATTCCGGCGATTTCCGCGGCGATTTCGAGATCCGGTGCGGGCCAACCGGGTGAACGCCCGCAACCAATCATGGCGCACCGGGTTGATGAGGCCGTAGGACAGTGCGTCGCTACGACGAAAGGAACGCGAAGTGCTCAAGAAGGCAATGGTCGCCGCGGCGGCTGCCGCTTCTGTGATCGGCATGTCGGCTGCCGCCGCTCCCCAGGCTCTGGCCATCGGGGACGACAACGGGCCGGCCGTGGCCAACGGCAACGGCGCCTCGTCGTCGTTCGGCAACTCGGCGACCGACGGCGACATGAGCCCGCAGCTGTCGCTGGTCGAGGGCACGCTGAACAAGCCGTGCCTCGGTGTCGAGGACGTCAACGTCGCCGTCATCAACCTGGTCCCGATCCAGGACATCAACGTCCTGGCGGACGACCTGAACCAGCAGTGCGCGGACAACTCCACGCAGGCCAAGCGCGACGGTGCCGTCTCGCACGTCCTGGAGGACCTGTCCGTCCTGTCGGCGAACGGCGAGGGCTGAGCCCCATTCCGCCCGGCCGGGCGGCCCGCTGATCACTCCGCGGGCCGCCCGGCCGTGCACGGGACGGGATTTCGGGGGAGCGGACCGACGTCGTCGCTCTCCTGGGGGAACGGCCGGACCGTTTTGTGAGGCATTCGAGTGAATCTCGGGGTGTCTCACGTTCGACAGTTTCTCCGGCCGTCAATTCCTCGTTTGCAGGCTGCAGGTCATGGTGCGAGCCGTCAATGCTGTGCTCGCGCGGTTTCGGCCGTCATTCAGGCATGACCGCAGAGAAGGGAAAGTTCATGAAGAAGAGCGCTGCTGTCGTCGCGGGCGCGATCATGGCCCTCGGCATGGCCGCCCCGGCCTTCGCCGACGCGGGTGCCGAGGGTGCCGCCATCGGCTCCCCGGGTGTCCTGTCCGGCAATGTCGTCCAGGTCCCCGTGCACGTTCCCGTCAACGTGTGCGGCAACACGATCAACGTGATCGGTCTGCTGAACCCGGCGTTCGGCAACGAGTGCGAGAACGACTGACGTCGTTCCGCACCGATCGGCTGCGTCACGGCCGGCCTTGGCCAACTCGTTTGGTTCGGGGCCGGCTTTTCCCCTTTCCGCAGCCCGTCCCCCAGATCGTTCTCCAGACATCTCTCATCTCTCCAAGCAGGAAGACAACCAGAGTGCGACAGACCCTGAGCAGGGGGATGGTCGCGGCTGCCGCCGCGACGGGCATCCTTTCCCTGTGCGGCAGCCCCGCCCTTGCCGACTCGCAGGCCGACGGGATCGCCACGAACTCCCCGGGCGCCGTCTCCGGCAACGCCCTCCAGGCCCCCATCGACGTGCCGGTCAACCTCTGCGGCAACACCGTCGACGTGATCGCCGCGCTGAACCCCGCCTTCGGCAACGAGTGCGAGAACGCCTCGGACGAGTCCGAGAAGCACGGTGAGGACAAGGGCGGCTCCGGCGGCGGTTACGGCGAGGACACCGGTTCCTCGTCCGGATCCGGTTCCCAGGCGGACACCGATTCCTCGTCCGGCTCCGGTTCCGAGGCGGACGGTGGTTCCTCGTCCGGCTCCGGTGCCCAGGCGGACGGCGTGGCCGCCGGCTCGCCGGGCGTCGGTTCCGGCAACGACGCGCAGGTCCCGGTCGACGTGCCGGTCAACCTCTGCGGCAACACCGTCGACGTGATCGCCGCGCTGAACCCGGTCTTCGGCAACGAGTGCGAGAACGCCTCCGAGGAGCCCCCTGGCTACGGCGAGGAGGAGCCCCCGCCGCCGACCACGCCCCCCGGTTACGGCGAGGAGGAGCCTCCGCCGCCCACCGACGAGGAGCCCCCGCCGCCCACCGACGAGGAGGAGCCCCCGCCCCCCGGCGAGGAGGAGCACACCCCGCCGGCTCCCCAGACGGAGCACCCGCCCGTCCTGGCCGAGACCGGCAGCGAGGGCACGCTGGGCGCCGCGGCCGCCGGCGCCGTGCTGATCGCGGGCGGAGCGATCCTGTACCGCCGGGGCCGGGCCCTCTCCGGCCGCTGACCCCGCCCCCGCCCGCCCCGACGCCCCCGGCCGGCCCCCGCACGGGCCACCGGGGGCGTCGTGGTGACCGCCCCCGGACGCGTGCGCACGTCAGTGGCTGCCGGCCCGGTCCTCCTCCGGCCGGTCGGCACGGCCCGCGCCGCCGCCCTTCGTCCCGGCACCCCCGGCCGCCGGGGCGGCGGGCGGGGCCTGACGCACGACGCGGGCGCGGACCGGGGCCGCGGTGCCCGGACGGGCGGCGCCGCCCCGGTGGACGCGGTCCCGCAGGCGGGCGCGCACGTGTCGGCTCCACAGCGTCCACAGCGCCCGGCCGGGCCCCTCGTCGTCCCGCGCGTGCCAGGCCAGCTCCCGCCCCCCGCGCTCCCTCGGCGCCGGACCCAGGGCGCTCAGCGGCGCGTAGTTCTCCACCACGAACACCCGGCCCGGCCGCGGCGCCCCCTCCGGCAGCGCCCGGTGGGTCAGGTCCAGGTGCAGCGCCCGTACGACGTCCAGTCCCGCGCTGTCGGTGAACAGCCGGAACTGGGCGCCGGGACGGGGGTTGAAGTCGAGCAGGTGGTAGCGGCCCGTGGTGCCGCAGCGACGGAAGTCGAGGTCGAAGACGCCCCGGTAGCCCAGCTCCGCGGTGACCCGCTCGGCCAGCGCCCGCACCCGCGGGTTGGGCGTCCAGCGGCCCACCGCCGTCAGACCGGCACCCCTCGGCCTGGCCCGCGTCTTGCGGCCCGGGCCGCCCGCCCGCACCGCGCCCGTACGGTCGGCGTACCCGTGGAAGAACCAGTCACGGTCGGCGCCCGGCGCCAGGAACGCCTGGAGCAGCAGCCGGCTGCCCGCCTCCTCGGCCCGCCGGTACAGTTCCCCGGCCTGACGCGCGGAGCGCACCAGCACGGTGCTGCGCAGTCCGCCGCCCGGCGGCACCAGCCAGGGGCGGCTCCACTTCGCCACCACCGGCAGGCCGAGCCGCCACGCCGCACGGACCGCCTCGGCGGGACCGTCCGGAACCAGCGTCTCGGGGTGCGGGACATCCAACGACGCGCACACGGCGGCCAGTTCCGCCTTGTCGGCCACCCGCTCAGCGAGCCCCTCCGGCTGGTCGGGCAGCAGATACGCGGGCCCCAGCTCGGCCCGCGCCCGGGCCACCGCCACGGCACACGCGTCGTCCATCGGAATCAGCACGGCGGGCCGGGCGATCCGCGCGGCGACACGGCGCAGGGCCACCGTGATCTCCGCGGGCGACGCCCCGGGCGGCGGCGGGGTGTGCAGCCCGCTCAGATAACGGGAGGCGCGGATCGGGCTGCCGGCGCAGTCGGCGACCACGTGCACGTCCACCCCGGCGCGGCCGAGCGAGCGCACGGCGCCCAGCGTTCCGTGGTGAAAGGGGTTCCGGTCGGTCCGCAGCAGAACGGCGGGGACACGGGTGTCGAACAGCGACACGGGAGACTTCCTTCGTATGCGGGCTGCGTCGAGCGGCTTCCGGTGCGGCTTTCACCGGTCCGGGCGGACGACGCACTCGAACGCCGTAACAGCGATGGCGTGACGGGCTTTCATGTGACTGGCTGTCAGTAACGGAAAACGAGAAGCGGCGGACAACGGCGAGACGAAGACAAGAGGAGGCCGGCATGGCCGCACGGCAGTCACGGGACCGGTCCAGGCGGCGGCCGGCGCACGTCGCGGCGGCGGTCGTCGCCGCTGCGGCGTTCCTGACCGCGACGCCCGCCGTCGCCTCCGGAGAACCGGCCGCGCCCGAACCCACTCCGGCGTTCGGCGCGTACCTGGACTACGGCCCGCGCGGCGTGGCCCGGATGGCGGCGCTGAGCCACTGGCTGGGCGGTGCCGAACTGCGCGTCGGCCACACCTACCTGCCCGGCGACCGCTGGAGCAACATCGAGGGCGCCCCCGGCTTCCTCGACGTGTGGGCCGACTGGCGCACCCGTCAGGCCGACCGGATGCTCGTCCTCAACGTGCCCATGATGGAGCGCAACGAAGAGCACGTCGGCGACCGCGAGGTGCGCCGACTGCTGCGCCAGGGCGCCGCCGGACGCTTCGACCGCCACTTCCGCGCCCTCGCCGAACGCCTCGTCGCCCTCAAGGTGCCCGACACGGTGCTCGTGCTCGGCTGGGAGATGAACGGCACCACCTACACCCACCGTTGCGGCCCCGACCCCGAGGCCTGGAAGGCGTACTGGAACCGGATCGTCACCACCATGCGCGCGGTGCCCGGCCAGAAGTTCCGGTTCGACTTCGCGCCGAGCCGGGGCCGGGACGCCGTGCCCTGGACGCAGTGCTACCCGGGGGACGCCACCGTCGACATCGTCGGCATGGACTCCTACGACCAGCCGCGCGGCACGACCTTCGACGAACAGGTCAAGGAACCCTACGGGCTCCAGGCGCACGTCGACTTCGCCAAGGCGCACGGCAAGCCCGTCTCCTACCCGGAGTGGGGACTGTTCCGCAACGGCGACAACGCCGCGTACATGCGGCGCATGCTCGCCTGGATGGACGAGCACAAGCCCGTCTACAACACGGTCACCGACTACTGCCCGCACGGCGTGTGGCAGTGCGACGACAACCCCCGCTCGACCGCCGTCTACCGGTCCGTGCTCTTCGGCCGCACCGACGAGACCGAGCCGACGGCCCCGGAGCCCGGCAAGCCGACCACGCCCACCGCGCCGCCCGTCCCGCCGGCGCCGCCCACCGTGACCGAACCCCCGGCCGGCTGCTCGCCGCTGGAGCTCGGCGACTGGGTCGAGTACTGGCTCGGCGGGAAGCTGTGCATGCGCCTGGACTGGTACTCGCGCACCAGGTAGCGGGGTGCGGCGGGGGCGGAGCGGGCGGTGGCCCGGGGGCCGGTCAGCTTCCTCCGCCACCGCCGCCCTCCCTCCGCTCGGCCCGCCGCCGCAGCAGCTCCTTGCCGCGGCGCCGCGCGGCCGCGTCGCCCAGGGCCGCCGCCAGCAGCGGGGCCGTGCGGCGGCGGGCCAGCAGCAGCCGCTGGTTCGGCACCGGCTCCGGACGCCAGTGGTGCTTGTACGGCTCGTCGCCCCGCAGCAGGCTCAGCGTGCCGCGCCCCGGGGCCCGGGTGTGCTCGGCGCACGCGTCCAGCAGCATCACCGCCACGTCCGCCTTCCGCTCCCGCAGCCGGGGGTGGGCGCCGTACAGATAACCGCCGGCCAGCCGGCGCGACAGCAGCGTCACGTCCACGGCCACCACCTCCCCGTCCATCAGGAACTCGGTGACCACCGCGTCCCCGGCGCGCACCATCGGCCCCACCGCCCGCACCAGGTGCTCACGGAAGCGGCCGCGCAGGTGCTCGCCGGTCACCTGCCGCCCCCGCCACTGCAACCGGTGCAGTTCGAGGAGCCGTCGCAGCGCCGCGTCCGTCTCCTCGGGCAGCACGGGCCGGCTCTTGACGCCGAGCGCGTCCAGCCGGCGCAGCCGGGCGCGGACCCGCTGCCTGGCCTTGGCCGAGGGCAGCCGGGCGACCAGCTCGTCCATGGGTACGGCGGGCAGCTCCAGGCAGAGCGAGTCGGCCAGCCGGCGCCGGGGTCCGCGCCAGCGGGCGTAGACCCGTTCGGCCGCGGCGCCCGGCCGTACCTCGCGCAGGTCGACCAGCGCCGTGCGGGCCGCCGCCGCCAGGCCCGCGGTGAGCGCGGCCTCCGCGTCCGGGCCCCGCTCGTCGTCCAGCAGGACGTCCCCGTAGTCCGAGATCGCCCCGCCCAGCGGCACCAGCGAAGGCACCGGGTGCCGTACGAGCATCAGCGGCGCGGCGGCCACCGGTTCGCGGCCGTCGCGGGCCAGCACCAGGCGCAGCCGCCCGGCCGAGCCGTACGCACGCCACCAGGAGAGCAGCCAGGCGTGGCTCTGGAACGGGGTCGCGGCGGCACACCGGTCGTACAGCCGCCGCCACTCGGGGGCCAGCCCCGCGAAGACGCGCTCGTCGGTGACCAGTTCGACCGTGTACCCGGGCGGGAACGCGTCCACGCGCGGCTGCCTCGGGTACGTCACAGCTGCCCGCGGGCGTCCGACGCCGACGCCGGTCCGGGCACGGCGGCCGCGGGGCCGGACCCCGGGGCGGTGCGGCGCGGCCGGACCAGCAGGGCCAGCCCGCCGAGCAGACCGCCCGCGCTCGCGCCCACCAGGCCCGTCACGGCGGCGGACGGCGAGGACGGCTCCCCGGGCTCGGTGGCCCGGGCGAACTGCCGCAGCTCCACGTGGGTGTCGTCGGCCGAGGCGTCCGCGTGCCGGGTGAGGGCGCGGGCGACCGCGTTGGCCATGTCGGCGGCCTCCTCCGGGTCGGCGGAGGTGGCCGTCACCGAGACCATCGGCGCGTCCGGCGAGGTCGCGGTGCGCACGCTCCGCTCCAGCGTCGCCACCGGCACGTGGGCCCACATCTGCGCGTCCCCGAGCACCGCGAGCTGCGTGGCGACCCGGCCGTAGGCCTGCGCGAAGCCCAGCGCGGACGACGGGTCGGACGCGTCGGCGGGGACGGCGACCACGTAACTCGTCGCCGTGTACTGCGGGGTGGTGAGCAGGCCGTACCCGGCGCCGAGCAGCCCGCCGGCGACGACGCCGGCCGCGAGCGGGGACCAGGGCGGGAGCGAGCGCAGGCGGAGCAGGCTGCGGCGCCGGGCGCGACGCAGGGCGGCCCGGGTGCGGTGCCGGCGCGAGGGCGGGCCGGGCGCGAGGTCCGTGGCGGGCTCGGCGGGGGACTGGGTGAGGGGCTCGGTCATGCGGACTTGACTCCCTGGGGTGCCGGGGACGGGGGCAGTGGCTGCGTCAGGGTGGTCGCGTACACGTCCATCAGCCGGGCGGCGCTGCGGGTGACGCAGTAGTGCCGGGCCGCCTCGGGGGCGGTGCGCGTGCCGGGGACCGGACCGCCGGACGCGCGGGTCTCGGTGAGGGCGCGGGCGAACTCCGCGGCGCCGCCGCCGACCCGCCGGGCCCCGGGCGCGGACCCGGGCGGCAGGTCCTCGATCGCCGGGCAGGAGGAGTACAGCACCGGCAGCCCGGACGCGAGCCCCTCCACGGCGGCCAGGCCGAAGGCCTCCTCCCGCGACGGCGACGCGAGGACGTCCATCGCGGCGGCGAGGGCGGGCAGGTCGGGGCCCGGGGAGCCGTCGGGGAGGTAGGGGCGCTCGCCGGTGAGCAGGACGCGGTCGGCGACCCCGGCCTCGCGGGCGGTGCGGCGCAGCAGGTGCTCCTGGGGGCCGCCGCCGACCAGCAGCAGCCAGCAGTCGGGCGGCAGCAGGGCCAGGGCGCGGACCAGGACGTCGAACCGTTTGGCCGCCGTGAGCCGTCCGACGCCGCCGACGACGTACGCGCCCTCGGGCAGGCCGAGGCGGCGCCGGGTGCGCAGCCGCTGGACCGGGTCGAAGCGGAAGCGGGCCAGGTCGATGCCGTTGGGGACGACCTCGATGCGGGGCGCGGGCACCCCCCAGCGCCGCAGCCGGTCGGCGACGGTGGGGGAGACGGCGACCGTGGCGCTGCCGAGGCGCTCACCGGCCAGGTAGAGGGCGCGGACGCCCGGGGTGAGCGGGCGGCCCTCCATCTGGGAGTCGCCCAGGGAGTGTTCGGTGGCGACGACCGCGCGGACCCCGGCCAGCCGGGCGGCGAGGCGGCCGTAGAGGCAGGCGCGGTAGAGGTGGGTGTGCACGAGGTCGTAGCCGCCGGTGCGGATCAGCCGGGCCAGCCGGGGCAGCGCGGCCACGTCGCGGTTGCCGGTCATGCCGAGGTGGACGACGTTCACGCCGTCGGCCAGCAGCCCCTCGGCGACCGGGCCGGGGTTGGTGAGCGTCACGACGTCGCAGTCGACGGGCAGGTGCCGCAGCAGCAGCCGCAGTTGCTGCTCGGCGCCGCCGACACCGAGGCCGGTGATGATGTGCAGGGCCTTCACGTCCGTCACCTCACACTCCCGCCGCGGCCCGGCGGCGCAGGCGGTGCAGCCGGGTCTTCAACAGCAGCCGTACGGGGGTGTCCCGCTGGCCCACGTGCACGCGGGGCAGGGCGTACGGGCCGGTGAGCGGGCCGGGGTCGATGGCGCAGGCGTAGGAGTAGCCCGCGGCGCGCACGGCGTCGGCGGCGCGGGCGTCGACCGTGCCGTACGGGTAGCAGAAGCCGCCGGCCGGGGTGCCGGTCAGCTCCGTGAGCCGGGCCCTGCTCCCGGCGGTCTCGGCGGCCAGCGTGGCGTCGTCCGCCGTGGTCAGGTCGACGTGGGTGAGGCCGTGCGAGCCGATCTCCACGCCCTCGGCTGCGGCGCGGCGGATGCCGTCGGCGGTCAGCAGCGGCTTGCGCGGGCCCAGCGGGTCCCACGCGTTGTCGCCGCCGAGCCGGCCCGGCAGCACGAAGAGGGTCGCCCCGCAGCCCCAGCGGCGCAGGCACGGCAGGGCGTGCTCGACGAAGTCGGCGTACCCGTCGTCGAAGGTCAGCCCCACCAGGTCCCGGCCGCCGCCCCGGGCGCGGGCGGCCAGCAGTTCGGCGACCGGCACGCCGCGCAGCCCGCGCCGCCGCAGCCAGCCCAGCTGCGCGTCCAGCCGGTCGGGCGTGACGGTGATGCGGTACGGGTCGTCCGAGCAGTCCCCGACCGAGTGGTACATCGCCACCCAGGGGACGGCGCCGGGGCGGGCGTCAGCGGTCGTTGCGGAAGGGGAACCGGAAGCGTGCAGGGCCATGCGGGTGCCTTTGCGTGACGGGGAGGGGGAAGCGGACGGGGCGGACCGTCCGCAGGGCCGGGCGAAGGCCCTGGACGTCCAGGGCCAGGCCGAGGACGACGAAGACACCGCCGACGGTCGCGGCGCCCACGGCCAGCGACAGGCCGGCCTGCGCGGCACCCGCCGACCGGCCCGCGGCGCAGGTGACCAGGTCGGCGGCCCACGCGCCCGCGCCGGTCGCCACCGCCGCCGCCAGCACCGGCCGGCCCAGGCCGGCCAGGACCCGCGGCACGCGCACCGGCACGCTGCGCGGGCCCATGCCGGCCAGCAGCAGGGCGGCGGTGACGGTGATGCCGGCGGCGTTGGCGGCGGCGATGCCGGTCACGCCCCAGGACCCGACCGAGCAGGCGCCGACGACGGCGGTGGCCACGACGCCGACGCCCATCGCGCCGAACGGGTACCAGGAGGCGCGGCCGGCCGAGAAGTAGGAGCGGGCCAGCGCGCCCACCACGGTCTGACCGAGCAGCCCGAGGGCGTACACGCGCATGACGGCGGCCGTCGCCGCCGCGTCGGCGGCCGTGAACGCGCCGCGGTGGAAGAGCAGCTCGATGATCTGCGGTGCGCAGGCGACGACGGTGGCCGCGCCGAGCAGCACCAGGCAGGACGCCAGCACCACGTCCCGCTCGACCCGGTCGCGGGCCCGCCGCGTGTCGCCGTCGGCCAGCGCGCGGGCGACCACCGGAAAGGTGACCGTGCACAGCATCAGCGACAGGGTCATCGGGATCTGGGCCACCTTCTGCGCGTAGTTCAGGTGCGAGATGGCCCCGGAGGGGAGCCCGGAGGCGAGGAAGCGCTCGATGAGGACCTGGGACTGGCGGCACAGGGCGAACAGCAGGACGGTCGTGAACAGGGCGAGGGCGAGCGGACGGGCGGGGTCCTCGGCCGCCGCCGTCGGCGGCTCGCCGCCCTCCCGCCGCAGCCGCCGCAGCAGCGAGGGCAGTTGCGCCGCCACCATCAGGAACCCGCCCACCGCGACCCCCACCGCCGCCGAACGCACCCCCCAGCGTCCGCCGAGCACGAACATCGCCGTGACGATGCCGGTGTTGTAGGCGACGTAGATCGCCGCCGGGGCCAGGAAGCGCCGGTGCGCCCGCAGCGCGGCGCTGCAGTACCCGGCGAGCCCGAAGCTGAGGACACAGGTGGCGGTGAGCCGGGTGCAGTCCACGGCGAGGGCATGGTCGGGCAGCCCCGGCGCCAGGGCCCGGACCAGCACGGGCGCGGCGGCGGCGACCAGCGCACCGGCCGCGCCGAAGGCCAGGGCCAGCCGGGGCAGGGTCGAGGCGACCAACGCACGGACCGGGTCCCCGGCGGCGCCCCGCGCGCGGCGGGCCAGGGCCAGGCTGAACATCGGGACCAGCGCGAAGGCCAGCCCGTCCTCGATCAGCAGCGTCGCCGCGAACTCCGGCACCGTCCACGCCACCAGGAAGGCGTCCGTCTCGCCGCCGGCCCCGAACAGCCGCGCCAGCGCCTGGTCCCGGACCAGCCCGAGCACCGACCCGGCGACCGAGAGCAGGGCGGTGACGAGGGCGGCCCGGGCGAGGAAACGGCCCGAGGACCGGACCTCGGGAGCGGGCGCGGCCCCGGGGTGCGGCGGGGTGGGCCTGGCGGGGGCGCGGGGCGCCTCGGCGGCCGTGCGCGGACCGGTCGTCGTCACCGTCCCGGCACCTCCCGCGCGGCGGACCCGAGCGCCCACCAGGCCGCCAGCCCGAAGCACACCGCCGTCAGCACCGTCGACGGCCCGCCGATGTCGGCGTACGCGAAGTCGGTCAGCTGCCACACCAGCAGCCCGCAGGCGACGAACGCGCAGTCCGGTGCCGTCCCCTCGGCCCGCCGCGCGCCGCGCAGCCTGCGCAGCCCGAGGACGAGCAGCGCCAGCCAGCTCCCGGCGAGCGCGGTCAGCCCGATCAGCCCCTGCTCCGCCAGCACCAGCAGGTACATGTTGTGCGGCGACAGCAGCGGCTGCCTGCGGTACCCGGCACCGGCGCCGTCGGTCTCGCTGCCCGAAGACAGCGCCAACGAGGCGTGCGCGTCACGGTGTTCGGGAAAGCCCTTGAGTCCCACGCCGGTCAGCGGCCGCTCCCGCCACATGCCGGCCGCCGCCGCCCACATCGTGTAGCGGTCGGTCACCGACTGGTCGGGGGCGTCGGCGACCCGCGTGATGCTGCCGAGGCGCTCCTGGAGCATCGCCGTGCCGACCCCGAAGCCGCCCACCAGCACCACCGCCGCCGCGACCACGGCCGCCGCCACCGCCAGCGCCCTGCGCACCCCGGCCAGCAGCAGCTGCACCGCGCACGTCACCGCCGTCGCGATCCACGCGCCGCGGCTGAACGACAGGGCGAGCGGCAGCAGCAGGGCGAGCCCGCACCCGGCGGCGAGCAGCCGCCGGCGGGCCGGTCCCCTCCCCAGCGCCAGCCCGAGGGCGCAGACCAGTCCCAGCGAGACCACGGTCGCCATCCCCATCACGTCCTGCGGCCCGAAGGTGCCCACCGCCCGGATCGGCTCACCCTGGTAGGAGGCGCCGGTCCCGGTGACGTACTGGTGCACGCCCACCGCCCCCTGCCACACCGCGAGCGCCGTCATCGACCAGGCGAGCAGCGTCACGTCGGCGCGGTCGCGGACCAGCAGCAGTACGGCTGCGGGGACCAGGACGAAGACCTGGAGGTACCGTCCGAGTCCGCCGAGCCCGGCCCCCGGCGAGAGGGCGCCGGCGGCGGCCACGGCCAGCCCGAGCACGGGCAGCCCGAGGACCACCGCGGCCGCACGGGTCAGCGGACGCCGCCGGTCCCGCACCAGCCGCAGCGCGCAGTACAGCACCGCCAGCGCGGAGACCGCGTCGGCCGGGTGCGCGCCGCCCCCGTCGCCGGGGGCGACGGGCAGGGCGAGCAGGGCGACCACCGCGACCACGGCCAGCACCGGCGGCGGCCGCCGCAGGCGCACCGCGGACCACAGCGGCAGGGCGGGACTGCTCACCTCGGCTCAGCTCCCCGTGGGGCGCACGAGTGCCACGGCCGTGCGCAGCAGGATGCACACGTCCCGCCACAGCGACCAGTCGTCGATGTACGCGTTGTCGAAGCGGGCCCGGTCCTCGATGGAGGTGTCGCCGCGCAGCCCGTTGATCTGCGCCAGCCCCGTGATCCCGGCCGGCATCCGGTGCCGGGCGGCGTAACCGGGGTAGGTCTGGCTGAACCGCGCCACGAAGTACGGGCGTTCGGGCCGCGGGCCGACCAGGCTCATGTCGCCCCGGAAGACGTTCCACAGCTGGAGCAGCTCGTCCAGCGAGGTGCGCCGCAGGAAACGGCAGAACCACGGCATCCGGCGTTCGTCCGCCACGCTCCACCGGGTCGCCGACTCGTGCTCGTCGGCCGGGCGGTGCGTGCGGAACTTCAGCAGGGTGAACGGCCTACCGCCCTGCCCGACGCGCTCCTGCCGGAACAGCACACCCGGACCGCCCACCACCCTCAGCGTCGCGGCGCAGGCCAGCAGCAGAGGGCTCAGCAGCAGCAACAGCACCCCGGACACCGTCACGTCGAGCACCCGCTTGCCCGCGCCGCCCGGCCGCGCCGCCACCGGTTCCAGACGCCGGCAGGGGTAGGCGGCGATCCGGTCCCCGGCCGGGTACGACGGGGCGCCGGCGTGGACGGGAGGCTCGGCGTCCAGCTCCCACACCGCGCAGCCCGACTCGGCCAGCGTGCCCAGCAGCGCCGCCTGCCGGGGCCGGACCGAGGGATCCACGGCCAGGACGTCCCGCACGCCGTTCTGCACGACCGCCCGCCGTACCTCCTCGTCCGTGGCCAGCACGGGCAGGGTCGTGGTGCCGCCCGGGTCGTCGGTGACGATCCCGACGGGGCGCAGGCCGCAGCGCGGGTGGCGCAACAGCGCCGATGCCACCTGCTGCGCGGTCGCGACGGGCCCGACGACGAGGGCGGCGCGGGGACGGTTCACCAGCGCCGCACGGTGCCTGTGGTGCACGGCGGCCCGGCCGGCGCACCCGCTCACCGCGTGCAACAGGAAACCGGCGGCCAGGACCGGCGCGGACAGCGCGTGCCGCGGCGCGTACGCCGCGAGGAGCGCCGCCAGCACCAGCCACACCACCGCCGTGCGGCCGCACAGCGCGGGCAGGTCGTCCAGCGCGCCGGCCGGCGGCCTGACCGGCCGCGGGCGCAGCAGCAGCGAGGCGGCCACCAGCAGGGCCGCGAGCAGCGGTCGGTGCGGGGCACCGGTGAGGACCAGCGAACCCGGCAGGGCCGCCGCGCCGTCCGCGACGAGCAGCGCCAGCGAGGAGCCCCGCCGAGCCGCGGGACGTCCGGCGGGCAGCCGGGGACTTCCGGTGCCGTCGCGCTGCGGCAGCACCGCGACGGGCGAGGAGCCGAGGCCGCGTGCCTGGCCGGCGGGGGAGGGGACGGTGCTTTCCGCGCTCACGGGTGGGTGGACTCCCTGCACTCGATGGGCACGACGGCCGACCGGCCCGAGGCCGGGAACCTGCCGCCGGGGAGAGGACGCGGCGCGGCGGAGGACACGGCGCAGCCGCCGGGGCCGGTGCCGCCGACGCGGGTGTGCGCCGGGGCCGCGGGCCGGATGTGCGCCGGGGCCGCGGGCCGTACGCCGGCGAGGAGTTCGCCGTACAGGGCCGCGACCGCCGTCGCGGTGTGCCGTACGTCGTGGGCGGACCGGACGTGGGCCCGCCCCCGGCGGCCGAGCGACGCGCGCAGCGGGGCGTCGAGCAGCAGTGCGGCGGCGGCGTCGGCCAGCGCCGCCGGGTCCCCGGGCTGCACCAGGCAGTGCGGCACGAGCGCGGGCGGCAGGCCCTCACGGGCACCGTCCACGTCGGTCACCAGCACGGGCCGTCCGCAGGCCATCGCCTCCAGCGGGGCCAGCGCCATGCCCTCCCAGCGCGACGGCAGGACGACCAGGTCGGCGGCCCGGTACCAGGCGGCGGCGTCGGCGACGGCCCCCGTGAAGCGCACGGACGCCGGGGCCCGCGCGGCCAGCCGGGCGCGGTCCGGGCCGTCACCGACCAGGACCAGCCGGGCGCCGGGCACGCGCGCGAGGACCGCCTCCCAGGCGTCCAGCAGGAGGTCCTGCCCCTTCTGCCGGCACAGCCGCCCCACGCAGACCACCAACGGAGTCTGCGGACCGACACCGAGCCGCAGCCGTGCACCGGCGGGGTCGGCAGGATCGGCGGGGTCGGCGGACACGGCCGGGTCGGCCGGGGCGGTGGACACGGCCGGGTCGGCCGGGGCGGTGGACACGGCCGGGGCGCCGGGAGCGGCGACCGGCGCCTCGGTGTCGGTGTAGGCGCCGGTGTCTTCGTCGTCGGGAGCGGGAGCGGGAGAGGGCGCGGTGGCGTCGAAGCGGGCGAGGTCGATGCCGTTCGGGATCACCGCCCAGGGGCCGGGCAGCCCGGCGCGCATCCCCCGCGCGCGTTCCGCCTCGCTCACGCACACCGTCCGCGCCGCCCACCGCGCCGCCCAGCGCTCCCAGCCGAGCGCCAGGAGTGCGGGAGCCCCGCCGACCGCCTCGAACGACCAGGCGTGCGGCTGGAACACCGTCGGGACCCGGCCCCGTACGGCGAGCCGCCCCGCGAGACCGGCCTTGGCACTGTGCGCGTGCACCAGATCGGGCCGCACGTCGTCGATCACGCGTACGAGCCGTCGTACCTCCGGTACCAGCGAGGGACCGGGCGGGCGGGTCGCGGGCCAGTGCCGTACGTCGGCGCCCAGTGCGCGCAGCCGGTCGGCCAGTTGCCCGCCGGGGCAGGCGACCGCGACGTGCAGCCCGGCGGCGAGCTGAGCGCGTGTCAGATCCGTCACCACCCGGGCGACCCCGCCGTCCACCGGTTGGGTGAGGTGCAGAACCCGTGGCCGAAAACCGGCCGCTGGCAGGTGCATGCGCGTTTCCTCGCTCACGGGGATTGCTCGGGACGGGCGGGAAGGCGCCCGACCGCGGGGCGCCGGCCGCGACGCGGCACACGGGTGCGTCGAATGGTGTGGGACTCTAGCTGCTATCCGTACTAATACGTCGAAACCGGGTAAGTGTGTTGGATTGGTGAATCCAGGGTTCTCGCGAGATCACCCCTTTGGCGGCACAACTCAGGCCCGCGCCACGCGTTGACACTGCGCCGGGCAGCCGCCCGGATGTGTGTACAACCCCAAGGAGCACTTCTCCATGTCGCGTATCGCGAAGGGCCTGGCCCTGACCTCCGTCGCCGCCGCCGCGGTGGCGGGCACCGCCGGTGTCGCCGCCGCCGACAGCGGCGCGCAGGCCGCCGCCGCCCACTCCCCGGGCGTCCTGTCCGGCAACGTGGTGCAGGTCCCGGTCCACATCCCGGTCAACGTCTGCGGTAACACCATCGACGTCATCGGCCTGCTGAACCCGGCGTTCGGCAACGAGTGCGAGAACGACTGACGTCGGCTGGCAACTCTCCGCACCGGCCGTCCGTACCGCGGTTCCTCCGCGAACGGGCGGCCGGTTCGCGTGTGCGGCGCGGACGGCGGTGCGCTGCCCCGAATGGGGGGACCGGGCAGCGACACGGCGCACGGGCCTTGACCGCCCGTCTCACCAGGCAGGACGCCGGGCGGGAAGAAGGCGGGCGGACCGGCCCGGTCACCGCCCGGTCACGCCTCGGTTGCAGAGCGCCACGGGCGATTCCACGGTGGGTCCAAGATCCGACGCACCACCGAAAGGAACCCCCATGCGTCTGCCCGCACGGCGAATCGCCACCTCCGCCCTCTGCGCCGGCCTGCTGGTCGGCCTCTCCGGTCCGGCGGTGATGGCGGCCGACGGCGACTCGGTCCGGGAACGCACCCACGCGGCGTCCCACGCCCCCCTCCCCGACGCCGAGGAACTGCAGAACCAGGTCGCCGGCCTGGCCGGCCTCGGCGGAGTGCTCACACCGGTCACCGACCTGCTCACCGCCGTCCTCAAGGCCGACGGCGGCCAGCTCTCCGCCACGGACGCGGCCACGTTCTCCGACGCCGTCAAGGACGCCCTCGCCAAAGCGGACGCGGCGGACGCGGACGCCGACGACACGGCGACCACTCCGGACGCGACCACACCCGGCACGACCGCCCCGGGCACGACCGCCCCGGGCACGACCACTCCGGACGCGACCACTCCGGCCCAGCCGCCGGCCGTGACCGCGCCCGAGGCCGGGACCGACGACACGCCGGTCACCCTGCCCGCACCGGTCACGCTGCCCGCCCCGGCCGTGGCGCCCGCCGTGGCGCCCGTCGCAGCGCAGAGCGACGACGGCACCGCCGCCGCCCCCGACCTCTCCGCGAGCGCGCAGGCCGAACTGCAGAAGCGGATCGACGCCCTGGTCAAGGCCACCACCTCCGGCTCCGCCGACCAGGTGAGCCCGGCCGTCAAGGAGGTGATGACGGGCATCGTCAACGTCGTGGCCGCCACGATGGTCGGCAACGGTCTGCCCGCCGCCGACCTGGCCGGTCTGCCCGGCGTCCCCACCGCGCCGGAGGCCACCGCCCCCGAGGCGGCCACGCCGGAGGCCGCCGCACCGGCGAACCCCTCCTGACGCCGTCACCGGACGTCCCCGGGCCGTCGCGCCTCCCTCAGCGGAGCCGCGACGGCCTTCGCGTTTGTCCGGGCCACGGCCGTCCGGAGATCTCATATGTCTTCCGGACGGCGGAGTTTCCGGGTCCGCCGCAGGTCGTTAGGGAGGGCGTCAGCAATCCCTCCGGTGACACGGGTCCGCCACGGGTCGCCGAAGAAAGGAACACGATGAAGTCCCTCAAGGCCGCCGCCGTCGTCGCCGGTTCCCTGGTCGCCGCCGGTTCCGCCGTGCCCGCGTTCGCCTACGACGCCTCCGACGCCGCCGCCCTCACGCCCACCAGCCTCAACGGCGCCGTGAACGCGCTGACCGCGGAGCCCATCGACGTCATGCCGATCAAGCACCAGTCGGAGGCGCGGTCCGACGCGCTGGACACCGAGAACAAGGACTCCGTGCTGCACACGGTGAAGGGCGCGACCACCAAGCTGAACTCGGCGAGCGGCCTGCTGGGCGGCCTCCCGCTGGGCGGCTGAGCCACCGCGCGGCTCACCACGCCCCGCCACACCTCGCCTCCGCCCCGCCGCGCTCGCTCAGCTTCTCCGCTTCTCCGCTCCGACCTCGCTGTACCGTCCCGCCCCTTCTTCGCCTTCTCCCGTCTTCCCGAAGCCGTACCCCCCGCCTTCTCGAAAGGGACCGTGCCTGTCATGAAGCCGACCACCAGACGAACCCTGGCCGCCCTGGTCACCGGTGTGGCCGCCGCCGTGGGCGCCGCCGCGACCCCCGCCGCCGCGGCCGGTGCGATTCCCGTACCGGTGCCGCTGGGCGGCGCGGAGACGGCCCTCGGCATGGAACTGCCGGAGGTGGCCGGTGAGCTGCCCGTGCCGACCGCCGGCGCCCCCGAGGGCCCGCGGTACGTCGAGGGCCGGATGCTGCCGGAGCGGACCCTGCCGCAGCTGCCGGTGAGCGGCGGCCTGCCCGGCGTCGACCTGCGCCAGCCGCTGCCGCGCGTCCTCGGCGACGACTTCGACCACGCCGCCGTCGACGCCCCCGCCGCCGAACTGCGCACCCTGGCGCCGGGACTGTCCTTGGACGCCCCGCTCACCGCGCCGAACCCGGCGGCCCTGGGCCTGCCGTC
Source organism: Streptomyces sp. NPDC051136 (assembly GCF_044455745.1). Lineage (NCBI taxonomy): Bacteria > Bacillati > Actinomycetota > Actinomycetes > Kitasatosporales > Streptomycetaceae > Streptomyces > Streptomyces sp. NPDC051136. The sequence continues at coordinate 358,751 of NZ_JBITFE010000002.1, forward strand.
GCCCAAGCTTCCCGAGGCCGGCCTGCTCGCCCCGGTGGTCCGGACGGTGCCGGTGGCCGACCTGGGCGTCGGGCCGGGGCTGTAGCCGTACCGGCCCGGCGACCTCGCCCGGCGCAGCGGCCGTGCTCCGACTGGCCCCGTGGCGGTGACCGCGGGGCCCGCCGATCGGTTAGCGGTGCGGACCGACGGAACCGGACGAGGAGTGAGCCATGGTCGTCAGCGCGGACACGAGAGCGAACGGCGCGGCTGCGGGCGGTGCGCAGCGGGCGGGGGAACACGAGATCACCGGGGAGGGCGCGACGGCGGGCGGGCCGGCGTCCGGCACCCGGCGGCAGTTGATGCGAGGGCTGCTCGCCCCGGCCCTGGCGGTCGGACTGGCACCGCTGATCGCCGCCTCCCGGCCCTCCCGGGCCACGGAGAGCGGCGGCACCGGGGACGCCGAGGACACCGGGGACTCCGGAGACGCGGGGTCCGCCGAGATCACCGGGGATGCCGGGGACGCCGGGGGGACTTCCTTCGACGAGACCTACCGCGGCCGGCGCATTCAGGGCATCCGCTCCGCCGCCGGGCGGGCCGTGGGCGCCGGCACCTGGCACGTCACGGTGGACGGCCGGCCGCTGCATCTGATGCGCCGGGCCGACGGCAGCTGGCTCAGCATGGTCGACCACTACCGGTCGTACCCCACGCCGCTCGCGGCGGCCCGTGGCGCCGTCGACGAACTCGGCCCCGGCGAGCACCTGCGCGACACGCCGTCAAGCGGCCACGACCAGCACTCCGGGGGGCGGCATGGCGTACACGCGTAAGGACGTCAGCACGCTGACCCGCACCGAGAAGCGGCGGTTCGTCAACGCGCTGCTGGAGATCAAACGCCGCGGCGAGTACGACGAGTTCGTGCGCGTCCACATCGAGTACTACGTCTCCGACGGCGAGAACGGACTGCGTACGGCGCACATGGCGCCGTCCTTCCTGCCCTGGCACCGTCGGTTCCTGCTGGACCTGGAGGAGGCGCTGCGCCGGGTGGACTCGTCGGTCACGGTGCCGTACTGGGACTGGACGAAGGACCGCGGCACCAAGTCGACCCCCTGGACGGCAGATCTGCTGGGCGGCACCGGTCGGCGCTCCGACCACCGGGTCACCACCGGCCCCTTCGCCCACGCCGGGGGTGACTGGACCCTCAAGGAGAACGTCACCGACACCGAGTACCTCACCCGGGACCTCGGACGCGCCGGCAATCCCCTCGCCCTGCCCACGAAGAAGGACCTCCAGTGGGCGCTGGACGACCCGAAGTACGACACCTCCCCCTACGACTCCACGGTCCGCAAGGGGTTCCGCAACAAGCTGGAGGGGTGGGGCACCGGCCGCGGCAGCGTCTCCTGGCGCAATCACAACCGCGTGCACCGCTGGGTCGGCGGGGCCATGGTCGGCGGCGCCTCCGTCAACGACCCGGTGTTCTGGCTGCACCACGCCTTCGTCGACCTCCAGTGGTCCCGCTGGCAGGCCCGCCACCGCGGCGCCCGGTACCTGCCCGCCGAGCCGCCCGCCCGGGGCAGCGCGCAGCGCGGTCGGATCGTCGCACGGCACGAGAAGCTGCCACCGTGGGACGTGACCCCGGACGAGCTGGAGGACGTGAGCCGGATCTACCGGTACGCCTGAGAGGGGCGGCGGGGCGGCGGGACGGCGGGGTGGCGGTACGCCTGAGCGGGGCGGCGGGGCGGCGGGTCCGGGACTTCGCGACGCGGCGGGATCTGGGACGGGACCCACGACGGCACCGGGGCGGGGCCCGAGACGGAAACGGAAGGAGCCCCGGCCGGGAAGGCCGGGGCTCCTCGGTGCCTGGCGGGGGATCAGCTGCCGTAGCCGCCGCTCTTGTCGTCGTCACCGTTGTCGCAGGTGTTGCCGAAGGCCGGGTTCAGCAGGCCGATCACGTCGATGGTGTTGCCGCAGACGTTCACCGGGATGTGGATCGGGACCTGGACGACGTTGCCGGACAGGACGCCGGGCGAACCGACGGCCGCGCCCGCCGCGCCCGCGTCCGCCATGGCCATGCCGGTGCCGCTGAGCACCACGGCACCGGCGCCGAGGGCGATGCCGGCGGCCTTCGCGATGCGAGACATCACGTTCTCCTTCTGACTCGGGGAGCGCGGCGGCTGGACGTGCCGCCGCACTGCCGGTTCAACGCACCCGGTCGCAGCGGGTCACGGGGGGAATGCGCCGATCACCCGTTTTGAACGCGCGTCGTCGGCGGCGGCGCCCGGCGGAAAACCGCTGCCGTGCGCACCAGTGGGTCCACTAGCCTCCAGGCATGCCGAACGACCGATCCGACTCGTCCGCCAAGGCCCCCGAACCGTCCGCGTCGGCCGCGCTGGCCGCCCTCTTCTCCGAGGAGGACCGGGTGCGGGCCTTCGCGGCCGTGGCGCTGGGCGCCGGTGACGCCGCGCAGGTGGCCCGGGCGGCCGGCCTCTCCGCGAAGGACACGGCCGGCGCGCTGCGCCGACTGCGGGACCAGGGCGTGGTGGTGTCCGGCCGCGACGGCGGACTCGTCGTCGCCCACGACCGTTTCAGGGAGCTGGCCCGCGCGGGACGCCCGGCACCGGAGGCGGCCCAGGACCCGTCCCTGACGGGTGACGACGGCCCGGCGGGCATCGTCGTGCGGACCTTCGTCAGGGACGGCCGGCTGGTCCGCCTCCCCGCCCGCTGGACGCGCAAGAAGGTGGTGCTGCGGCACATCGCCGAGCAGACCTTCGCGCCCGGCGTGGAGTACCCGGAGCGCACCGTCGACGAGAAGCTGCGCGCGTGGTGCGAGGACGGCGAGGTCGACCATGTGACGCTCCGGCGCCACCTGGTGGACCTCGGCCACCTGCGCCGGAGCGACGGCATCTACACGCGCCCGGCGGACGGAGCCAGGACGGACACCGCCTGAGCCGTCCCTACGCCCGAGCGGTCCCTACGCCGGACCCGGGCCGGCCGGGGGCACGGGCAGCCGCCGTACGGGGGAGCCGGCGAGGTAGGCGCCGATCGCTTCGACGGCCTGGCCGTAGTACGTGGCGTAGTTGGCGTGCGAGACATAGCCCAGATGGGGCGTGGCGAGCAGGCGCGGGGCGGTGCGCATCGGGTGCCCCGCGGGCAGCGGCTCGGTGTCGAAGACGTCCACGCCCGCGCCGGCGATACGGCCCTCGTGCAGCGCGGCGAGCAGCGCCTCCTGGTCGACGATCGCCGCGCGCGAGGTGTTGACCAGGTAGGCGGTCGGCTTGAGCAGGGCCAGTTCGGCGGGGCCGAGCAGACCGCGGGTGCGTTCGCCCAGCGCCAGGTGGACGGAGACGAAGTCGGCCTCGCGCAGGAGCTCTTCCTTGGAGGGGGCCAGTTCGACGCCGACCTCGTCGGCGCGCTCCCGGGTGAGGTTCTGGCTCCAGGCGCTCACCCGCATGCCGAAGGCCAGGCCGACCTGTGCCACCCGGCCGCCGATCTTGCCCAGGCCGAGCAGCCCGAGCCGGCGGCCGTGCAGGTCGGCGCCCACCGTCTGCTGCCAGGGGCCGCCCTCGCGCAGCCCGTTGCCCTCCTGGACGATGCCGCGGGCCAGGCCGAGCAGCAGGGCCCAGGTCAGCTCGACGGGCGGCGCCGAGGACGACGCCGTACCGCAGACGGTGACGCCGTGCGCCTCGGCGGCGGCGTAGTCGATCACGCTGTTGCGCATGCCGGAGGCGACGATCAGCTTCAGCCGGGGCAGGCGCGCGATCAGCGAACCGGGGAAGGCCACGCGTTCGCGCAACGTGACCACGATGTCGGCGTCGGCGAGTGCGGAGGCGAGAGCGTCCTCGTCCGCGAAGTGGGTGTCGTAGGAGACGATGTCGACCTGGTCCGCGAGCGGTGTCCAGTCGGCGATCTCGGTCGCCACCCGCTGAAAGTCGTCGAGCACCGCGCAGCGCAGTCGCACGTCGTCCGGTCCCTCCCGCCAAACGAGCGGTGGCGCCCCGGCGGGAGCCACGATCAAGGGCCGATCGTGCCACACCCGTTCCGGTCCGGGGAGGGGCACCCGGGTGCGCCCCTGGCGGGGGCGGAGGAGACCTCGCCCACGCTCGTCACCCGCCCGTGCGCGACGTCGCCGACGGACGGCGTGTCGGTGGCGCCCCCGGCAGGACTCGAACCTGCGGCCAAGCGCTTAGAAGGCGCCTGCTCTATCCACTGAGCTACGGGGGCCTGGTGTGGTGGTCTCGGTCGCGGTGCCCGGTGTGGGCCGGTCCGTGACCTCGCCGGGGACAAGGATAGGGCTCCCGGTTCCATGTCCCGGACGCTTCCCCTCCGTGGCTTGATGTGGAGGTTCGGTGAAGCGATCCCGATAATCGCAGGCAGTTACGAATCGTGCATCGCTTTTGGCGTCTCGCGCATCGGGTGTTGTCCACTCGTTATGCCTGGACTCCGCTCGCGTCCCGGTAGTCCCTTCCGTCCGGAGTGTCCGGTCGGCACGCAGACATGCTCATCATGCTCATATGCTTCAGAATTCCCTCAAAATTGGGCATTCTTCCCATGTGGTGACCTTGGACGTACGGCCTCAGCTGCTCGACGCACTCTCCGCCCTGCGCGACCGTGTCGCGGCCGCACGCTTCCCGCTGCCGCTGGCGGGGGCCCCACGCGCGCGTGCCAACCGCGACGAACTGCTCGCACAGCTCGACGACTACCTGATGCCCCGCCTCAAAGAGCCCGAGGCGCCGCTGCTCGCCGTGGTCGGCGGATCCACCGGCGCCGGCAAGTCGACCCTGGTGAACTCCCTCGTGGGGCGCCGGATCAGCGAGGCGGGTGTGCTGCGGCCCACGACCCGCACACCGGTCCTGGTGTGCCACCCGGAGGACCACCACTGGTTCAGCGGTATGCGGGTGCTGCCCGACCTCACGCGCGTGTGGGTGCCCCACCGGGACCCGGACGAGGACCTGCTGCTGCCCGGCGAGAACCCGGCGCGCGTGCTGCGGGTCGAGACCGCCGACACCCTGCCGCCCGGCATCGCCCTCCTCGACGCGCCCGACATCGACTCCCTCGTCGCCGACAACCGCGTCCTGGCGGCCGAGCTGATCTGCGCCGCCGACATCTGGGTGATGGTCACCACGGCCGCCCGGTACGCCGACGCGGTGCCCTGGCACCTGCTGCGCACCGCCAAGGAGTACGACGCCACCCTGGTCACGGTGCTCGACCGGGTGCCCCACCAGGTGGTGTCCGAGGTGTCGCGGCAGTACGCGGCACTGCTCACCAAGGCCGGGCTCGGCGACGTGCCCCGCTTCACCGTCCCCGAACTGCCCGAGTCGGCCTGGGGCGGAGGATTGCTGCCGGCCAGCGCCGTGGCGCCGCTGCGGGCCTGGCTCGTCCACCGGGCGCAGGAACTCGACGCCCGGCACGACGCCATGGCCCGTACGGCCCACGGCATCCTGGACTCGCTGAAGTCCCGGATGCCGGAGCTGGCAGGCGCCACCGCCGCGCAGTACGCCGCCGCGCTGCGGCTCACCGCCGCCGTCGACGGCGCCTACGACAGCGAGCACGCGCGCGTACGGGGGCGGTTGCAGGCGGGCGCGGTACTCGCCGGGGACGCGCTGAAGCGCTGGCGCGCCTTCCCCCTCGACTGCTCCCCGGAGGAACTGCTCGACTCGCTGGTGGAGAGCCTGAGCACCCTGCTGCTGTGCGCCGTCACCGCCGCCGACGAACGCGTCGACGGGGCCTGGCGCGACGAACCCGCCGCGGGCGCCCCCGAACTCGCGGCCCCCGCCCCCGCCCCGGAGAGCGCCGAGCACCGCATCGGAATGGCCGTACGGCGGTGGCGGCGCGAGCTGGAGGAGTACGCCGAGGAGGAGGTGCGCGAGCTGGACCGCAACCTCGCGCCGGACCCCGGCGTGGTGGCCGGCCTGGTCGCCACCGTGCTGCTGGGCGGGCGGCGCGCGCGGGCCGCCGGTGAGCGGCTCGCCGAGCGGATCGGCGCCCACGGCGCGCTTCGGCTGCGCGACCGGGGCGGGCGGCTGCTCGACGAAAGCGTCGACCGGGTCATGCACGCCGAACGTGAGCGCAGGCTGGCGCCGCTCGACAGCCTGGACGTGCACCCCGAACCGCAGGCAGAGCTGATCGCCGCGCTGTCCGTACTGCAGAAGGAGAGGTGACCGGTGACCGCCGTCACTGACCAGGACCCCACCGAGCACACCGAGCACACGGAGCCCACGGAGCACACGGAGCCCACAAAGCCCACGAAGTCCCCGGAGCATGCGGAGCCCACGGAGCACGGCGAGCACGGCGAGCACGGCGAGCACGGCGAGCACGTGGAGCGCGCCGAGCACGCGGATCGTGGTGAGGACGCGGGTCGTGGTGAGCGCACGGATCGTGGTGAGCGCAGGGTGAAGGAGGTGGCTCGTACGGGTAGGCCGGGCGATGCGGATGCTCGGGGCGGCCGGAGCGAGCGGGGCGGCCGGAGCGAGCGGGATGGCCGCGTTGAGCGGGACGGTCGGGGTGAACCGGACGGCCGCGGTGAGCGGGGCGGCTGGGGGCTGGTGGCCTCCGTCCGGACGGGGGCCGTCGGAGCCGAGGCCGCCCGTGAGGCCGCCCGCCACACGCGCGTGAAGCGCGTGACGGCCGCGGGGGTGAAGGACGCGGAGGCGTCGTCCCGCCGCGAGGGTGGCACCGGGCGGAGGGACGGGGCCGACGACCGCGGCGACCGCGGGGCAGGCCGAGGGAACCGCGGCGGCCGCGAGAACGGTGGCGATGACCGTAACCGTAGGGGTCGGGACGAGGGTTTGCCCACGGCTGTGTCGGCCGGTCCGGCGGGTGGTTCGGCGGGTGGTTCGGCGGGCACTTCGTCCACCGGTGCGTCGGGTGGTTCGGCCACGGGTCCGTCTGGCACTTCGTCCACCGGTCCGTCGGGTGGTTCGGCCACCGGTCCGTCGGGCGGTTCGTCCACCGGTCCGTCGGGCGGTTCGGCCGGTTCCGGGGACGGGGAGGGAGCCTGGGGCGACGGGCTGATCGCGCGGCGGGTGGACGAGAACGGCGGTGCGGAGCAGTACGCCGTCCTGCCGAGCAGGCCCGCCGCGTCCTCGGCCGCCCTGATGCCGCTCGCCTACGACGGGAACCTCAGGTCACGTCTGGACGCCCTGCGCGAACTGGTGGGCCTCTCCCGGACCCGGCTCGACAGCGGCACCCTGGCCGAGGCCGGCCGGGTCCTGGACGAGGCCGCCGCTCGGCGCAGGCTCTCCGGGCAGCACACCGTCGTCGCCATCGCCGGCGCGACGGGCAGCGGCAAGTCCCAACTGTTCAACACTCTCGCCGGGGTGACGATCTCCGAGACCGGCGCCCGCAGGCCGACCACCTCCGCTCCCATCGCGTGCAGTTGGAGCGACGGCGCGGCCAGTCTCCTCGACCGGCTCGGCATCCCCGGCCGGCTGCGCCGCCGTCCCCTCCAGCACCCGGACTCCGAATCGCCGCTGCGCGGCCTCGTCCTGATCGACCTGCCCGACCACGACTCGGCGGCCGTGCAGCACCGCGAGCAGGTGGACCGCATCCTGGCGCTGGTCGACGCCGTGATCTGGGTCGTCGACCCGGAGAAGTACGCCGACGCCCTGATCCACGAGCGGTATCTGCGGCCGATGGCGGGCCACGCCGAGGTCACCTTCGTCGTCCTCAACCAGGTCGACCGGCTTCCCGGCGAGGCCGCCGAGCAGGTCCTCGACGACCTGCGGCGCCTGCTCGACGAGGACGGCATCGCGCTGGGCGAGCACGGCGAACCCGGCGCGACCGTGCTCGCCCTGTCCGCGCTCACGGGGGAGGGTGTCGGAGAACTGCGCGAGACCCTCGGCCAGTTCGTCGCGGAGCGCCAGGCTCCGGCCCGCCGGATCGCGGCCGACGTGGACGCCGCCGCCCTGCACCTGCGTCCGGTGTATGTCACCGGGCGGCGCACCGGGCTCAGCGAGGAGGCGCGGGAGGAGTTCGCGGACCGGCTGGCCGACGCCGTGGGCGCCACCGCGGCGGGCGAGGCGGCCGAACGCGCCTGGCTGCGCAACGCCAACCGCGCGTGCGGAACGCCCTGGCTGCGGCTGTGGCGCTGGTACCACGACCGGCGCGATCCCGTCACGGGTCGGCTGTCGTCGCGCGCTCAGGCGGACGAGGAGGCCACGGCCCGTCAGCGCGTCGAGCACGCGGTGCGTACGGTCTCGGAGCAGGCATCGGCCGGACTGCCCGCGCCGTGGGCGCAGGCGATGCGCGAGGCGGCCGTCCGCGGCGCCCACGGGCTGCCCGAGGCCCTCGACGAGCTGGCGGTGCGCACCGGGATGCCGCCGGGGCGTCCGCCGCGGCCCGGATGGTGGCCGGTGGCCGTCCTCGCCCAGGCGACCATGACCCTGCACCAGGTGGTGGGCGGGCTGTGGCTGCTGGGCCAGATCATCGGCTTCGTGCCGCCGAACCTGGGCGTGCCGGTGCTGCTCATGCTGGCCGGCATCGTCGGCGGACCCCTCATCGAGTGGAGCTGCCGTCTGGCGGCCCGCGGCCCCGCCAAGCGCTACGGCCACGAGGCGGAACGCCTGCTGCGGGAGGCCGCCGCGGGGTGCGGCCGGGCCAGAGTGCTGGATCCGCTGGCGGCTGAGCTGCTGCGGTACCGCGAGGTGCGGGAGCAGTACGCGCGGGTCACGGGGGTGGGGGCGGCGGGGAGGTAGCGACGCGGGCCCGGTCGGCCGTCGGGGCCTGCCCGGCGTCGCGGCTGCGGGTTTCCCGGCGTCGGCGCGGCCAGGACGGCCAGGACGGCCAGGACGGCCGGGGCGGCCACACCACCACCCGTGTGGGTGGCGGAGTTCTCCACAGGTGCCGGGCCGGTCCACAGCCCCCGGCGGGCCCGGCCGTTCGCGGGCAGTCTGGCCTTCGCGGCGATCGCGAGGGACGCGGTCGCCCCGTGCCGTACGGGAGACGCCCGTACGGGAGGGAGGACTCGCGATGAACGAGACGATGATCTGCGCCGTGGGCAACGTGGCCACCCAGCCGGTCTTCCGGGAGCTGGCGAACGGACCGTCGGCCCGCTTCAGGCTCGCGGTCACCGCGCGCTACTGGGACCGTGAGAAGAGCGCCTGGACGGACGGTCACACCAACTTCTTCACGGTCTGGGCCAACCGGCAGCTCGCCACCAACGCCTCGGCCTCCCTGGCGGTGGGCGACCCCGTCGTCGTCCAGGGCAGGCTGAAGGTGCGCACCGACGTGCGCGAGGGGCAGAGCCGGACCTCGGCCGACATCGACGCGGTGGCGATCGGCCACGACCTCGCCCGCGGCACGGCGGCGTTCCGGCGCACCGGCAGGACGGAGGCGCCGGCCTCCCCGCCGCAGCCGGAGCCAAACTGGGAGACACCGGCGGCGGAACCGACGGCGGAGCAGGCCGGTCCGGCCTCCGAACAGCGCCCGGAGCCCGTCGCGGTGGCCTGACAGCGAGGTCGATCCGGAACCGCCCGGAGCACGGCTTATCGCCCCATGTGCCCGGCGCGAACCCGGGTGGATTTGTCGATAAGCCCTGCTCAGCGGCGCTCCAGGCGATAACGATTCCGATTCGGATCACCGCGCGGGCGGCGATCACCGCCGAGCCCGGTCCGTCACGTCCTTAGGATGCCGAACGAGCCTTGTGTGGCTGCTGATTCTGCTGGTGGGACCGTTCCCCCCACATCAACGGGTCCTGCTCGAAGGGGAATTTGGTGTTTTCTTCGCTCGCTGCGCCGTCTCTGCCCGGTCGAGGGGCGGTGCGTCTCGCCGCCGGTGTGCTGGTGTCCGCGCTCGCCGTCGCCGGTGCGGCGGCCGGTGCGGCTCCGGCCGCCGCCGCTGAGGACGGCGCGGCGGGAGGCCAGGGCGGGGCGACGGCCACCATAGGCGGCCTGAAGGCGCACGGCACCGCGGTCATCCACGGGCAGGACGGCGACCAGCAGGTGGCGGCCGGCCTGTTCGAGATGTCCGTCGAGGGCGGCGGCATGCTCCAGACGTACTGCGTCGACATCCAGAACCCGACGCAGAAGGACGCCAAGTACTTCGAAACGCCCTGGAGTTCCACGTCACTGGGCACCAACAAGGACGCCGGCCGTGTCCGCTGGATCCTGCAGAACAGCTACCCGCAGGTCAACGACCTGGCCGCGCTCGCGAAGAAGGCGGGCGTCCGCGGCGGGCTCACCGAGGAGGAGGCGGCGGCCGGTACCCAGGTCGCCATCTGGCGCTACTCGGACGACACGGACGTCGACGCCGTCGACCCGCGGGCCGAGCGGCTCGCCGACTACCTGGAGAAGAACGCCCGCGGCCTCGCCGAGCCCGCGGCGTCCCTCGCCCTGGACCCGCCCGCCGTGTCGGGCCGCCCCGGTGAGCGCCTCGGCCCGGTGACGGTCCACACCAACGCGGGCGGCGCGACGGTGACGCCGCCGCTGGGGGCCGCGGCCAAGGACGCGGTCCGCATCGTCGACAAGAAGGGCCGGCCCGTCACCGAGGTCACCGACGGCGCGCAGATCTTCTTCGACGTGCCCGAGACCGCGGAGGCCGGCACCGCCCAGCTGTCCGTCCAGGCGTCGACAACCGTGCCGGTCGGCCGGGCCTTGGCCTCCGAGAGCCGCAGCCAGACCCAGATCCTGGCCGGCTCCAGCGAGTCGACGGTCGCGGCGACGGCGACCGCCACCTGGGCCGCCGAGGGCCCGGTACCCGCCCTGTCCGCGAGGAAGAACTGCGCCGAGGGCACCCTCGACATCACCGCGCTCAACAAGGGCGACGAGCCGTTCACCTTCGAGCTCCTGGACACCGAGTACACCGTCGCCCCCGGCGAGACCCGCACGGTGCCGGTCCCCCTCCCCGAGGACCGCCCCTACGACTTCACCGTCCGGGGCCCGGCCGGCTTCGAGCAGCGCTTCACCGGCGTCCTGGACTGCCGCACCCAGAGCGCCGCTCTCGCCGACACCACCCACCCCCTCAGCGAACCGGCCCCGACCCAGCCCGTCACCGTCCCCCTCCACGACCCCAACCTCGCCGAAACCGGCAGCTCCGACGCCACCCCCCTGATCGGCGGCACGGCCATCGCCCTGGTCGTCACCGGCGGCGCGGTCCTGCTCCTCGTCCGCCGCAGGAACGAGCAGTAGTCCGCGCGGACCTGGCGGAGGGCGCCGAGGGTGGTCGAGTGGCGGCGAGGCTTGGAGGAGAAGGGGCCTCGGAACCGAGCATGTGCGCCCAGAACCATAGGCGCCGGTCCGGGTAGAGCGGGTCGAGCAGCTGCAGGCTCCGGTCAGGCGACGGGTGTGGGGGCGGTCGGCTCCACGGTCCTAAGGCTTGTCCCGTAGTCGCTGGTCGCGCGTTACGAAACGCCATCATGGCGGGGCGGCGGGGTCGTCACTGGGCCTCGACGCACAGGTCCCGGACGAACCAGTCGAGACGTGTGCCGTCCTCGCCGTACGTGTGCTTGCCGGGGATGAATCCCGCCCGCTGGGCGACTGCGGCAGATGCGGCGTTCTCCGGCTCTACCCGGATCACTGCCTCCTTCCCGCCGCGCCCCCTCCAGGACGGGTAGAGGCCGTAGGTGACATTCACCTGGTCGGGAGCCAAGCCCTTCGCTGCGAACCGCAGGTCGATCATCTCAGCCCGTCGCTGGCACTGCAGCCGCGCAAGCGGTTCCGCCGCGACGCCGTGCCCATCGTCGACGGCACCCTGATGCCCACCCGCGACCACAGCGTGGCCGAGCAGTCGAAGAACTACCGGTACTCCACCAACCACCAGGTCGTCATCGACGCCGACACCCGCCTGATCGTCGCGGTCGGCCGGCCGCTGCCGGGCAACCGCAACGACTGCAAGGCATGGGAGCTGTCCGGTGCGAAGGCCGCCGTTGGCAGAACCACGGTCATCGCGGACGGCGGCTACCGGGGCACCGGCCTGCTCACCCCGCACCACCGCGGCCAAGCCGAACTGCCCGCCTGGAAAGAGGAACACAACGCCTCGCACCGCAACGTCCATGCCCGCGTCGAGCACGCCTTCGCCCGCATGAAGAGCTGGAAGATCCTCCGCGACTGCCGCCTGAAAGGCGACGGCGTGCACCACGCCATGCTCGGCATCGCCCGCCTGCACAACCTCGCCCTCGCGGGATAATGGGCAAACGGCCAGGCCATCCGACACGTCAGAGCTCATTTACGGAACAAGCCTTAGGCAACCACTTCGGGGTGAGCCTCTAAGATCATGGGCCCAACGTCATGCTTCAGCGGACGGCTTCACAGACTGTCCGACTCGCCGGGCGCTTACGTGGCCATGATCACTCGCCACCGAAGCGGCTCCCGCCCAAAGCCGTTCTACCGACCTCTGGTGAAGCAGCCTGATCACTGGGCGCGATCAACCCGCGCTTGCTCACTGCAAGTCAGCCAGCTGTTCTGAGGGACCACTCCGTCAGGGAGTCATGCATCCGATGACAGTAAGTCTCCCGCTAGCCGCAAGACGCCTCCCGCATGCGATCTGATCCATTTGCTGCATGATGACTGCTCAGCTGAATTTGTATCTGCGAAGTTGCCATCAGCGTTAGAGTGTCGTTGGTGCGACTGCAGAAACTTCGGGGAAACGGCGGCCCACACCAGGCGGTGTGGGCCGCCATTGTCCCGCATATGGTTTTCACTACTTTGCGCCGAAGGTCTTCTCGTCGACTACCCATTGAGCCTGTTGGGACGGATTGCCTTCAGCGAAGGTGACACCGGTCAGCCGACCTTGAAAATCGAAGCGTCCGACATACCGTCCCACGGGACCATTGCTCCACGGGACTTGGAACGTGATTTCAGTGTCCGTTGCCCTGGCGTCCTTGAGGGGCCCCGAGACGCCATCGAAGCTGGCGTTGCCCTGGTCGGCGAAAGTGCCATTCTCATCCTGACCAGTGATCCGCATCTCAACCAGCGGACCGTTGCTTTGCTTCAGGTGCCAGGTTCCTGTGACATCCATGACCATGGCGCACCTCCCGTAGCTTGCTGTGCGATTAATTTCCAAGTTAGCGCGGGTGCCAAGTGGGTGCATCTCTAGGGCGAATTGGTCAAACGTGCAACTGTTATGAGGCCTGCTGTGTTTGGGTCGAGAGCGCAGGCCTACCCAGAAGCTCGTGCGCATTCGTCGTCACCAAGCTGACGCTTTACACGACGCCAGATCTGGTGGAGGCGTACCGCAAGTCCAACGAGACGTTCCTGGAGGCGTTTCTTCGGCGTCCAGTAGGTGCAACTAGCGCTTGCGGACTCCGGGGTGGAGAGCGACAGGCCGGGTCACGCACATCGGCGGACGTACTACAGCGGCGACGGTAGGTCCATGGAGACAGCGGACATCGTGGTCCCTGCGGCTCACTGCGAGATCGTCTATGAGATCCCAATCAACCGATAGCCATGCCTAAGGGTTGTCCCGTAACTACCGGCCGGTCGGGGCGGGAACTGCTGGGTCCGGTAGTCAGCAGAAGTCGAGCGGGACGCCCTTGTCCACGCAGCACTTCAAGACATCGATCAGCTGGCGGGTGTCATCGATACGCCGTTGGAGGACGGGATCGTCGGCGACTTGTGGCCGCTCGCCGATGATCGCTTCTAGCCGCGGCAGCATTGCCGCGCACTGAGCGGGTGCAAGGTCGCCGTCGTCGTCTGGATGGTTGAGCAGCGGCGCCAGCGTAGTGGTGATGCTGCTCCAGGCGCGCTTCCCACCGAAGCCGACCATCTCGGGAAGAGCGAATCCCTCGACTTGGGCCAGCCACTCCCTAAACAGATTGAACCCGTAGTGCGACCACGAGATGTCCGGGCTGGCCACGTCGTCGTCTGCAGGGCAGAGCATGAACCCCATCCATCGGCCTCCTTGCCTCGTTGGCGCCCATGCTCAACTGGACGGAGGGAGATCAGCAACTGAAATGATCTGTCGCATCCCCGGTGTGATCACGGCGTCTAACCCGTCTTGGATAGCGCCGTTCGCCGGGCTGAGCTCGCGCTACTTTCGCAAGTTGGTAACCGAGCTGCGCCGCGAGGGAGCAGATGCCGTCCGACGCGGCCGGCCTTGGAGCCTGCCGCTGGAGGACCGGGTCCTGCTGGTCGCGGCATACTGGCGTACCAACCTGACGTCGCGCCAGCTCGGGCCATTGTTCGGGATCTCGAGGTCCGCGGCCGACCGCATCATCGACCACCTCGCACCCCTTCTCGCGTTCCAGCCACGCCAACGGTTCCGTCCGGACACTGTCCTCATAGTGGACGGGACCCTGGTGCCCACACGTGACCACACGGTGGCCGAGCAGTCGAAGAACTACCGCTACTCCACCAACCACCAGGTCGTCATCGACACCGACACCCGACTCGTCGTCGTGGTCGGCAGGCCTCTACCCGGCATCCGTAACAACTGCAAGGCATGGGAGCTCTCCGGCGCGAAGGCCCCCGTCGGCCGTACAACCGTGATTGCCGACGGCGGCTACCGCGGCACCGGCCTGGTCATCCCACACCGCCGTGAACGCGGCCAGACCGAACTCCCAGCCTGGAAGGAGGAGCACAACACCTCCCACCGCAAGGTTCGTGCCCGCGTGGAGCACACCTTCGCCCACATGAAGGGCTGGAAGATCCTCCGCGACTGCCGCCTCGAGGGCGACGGCGTCCATCACGCCATGCTCGGCATCGCTCACCTCCACAACTCACCCTTGCTGGATAGACGAGGAGGCCACGCCAGAGCAGCCCGACTCAGCCGTTCGATCATTACGGGACAGGCCTTAGGGTTCGCCGTATGGCCGACGATGCTCTGTCCTGTCCCGAGTGCAGGCAGCCGTTGAAGTCGGGCGGTCTTGCGCTGGTCAAGAGAGACGACGACGGCCGGACGGCTTGCCGATCTCTGTGGCGGTGCGCTGATCGGCATACCTGGTGGCAGTGGGCGGACCGGCCGGAGGAGCCACTGGAAGTCTGCCCAGTTCCGCAGGTGTTCCGTTGATATCCTGCCCTAGCGTCAGCGGGCCCGTACTTCGTGGAGCCCGAGGTGTGTTCATCTCGGCGCGACGGCTTCGAGCCATTCGGCGAGCGCGGAGAAGTCGGCGCCATTGAGGCCCTTTGCCGGCTCGATCTGGTGCAGCAGTGACGGCCCGGTGTGGCTGGCGTCGACCCAGAGGCGGTCCATGGCGCTGATCTCGTCGTCGACCCAGATGAAGGATCGGCCGGCGGCCCACTCGACCATGGGACGAGTCTTCCAGTGGAGGCCCCGCGGGGTTCCTACTGCGTCGGCGTTCGGCCACTCCAGCACCGGCAGCCTTGGCAGGCCGATGCGCGGGGCGATTACTTCGTTCGCCTCTTCCATCCAGGTCGTCGCCCACACGAGCTGGCAGCCCAGAGCAATGAGGCGCTCCCCGATGCCGGGGTCGAGTCGGGCCAGCAACGGGTTCCCCTCGTCGACGGTCGTCGAGGAGGCGGCAGCGACCTCCGAATGGCCAGCCGACGACCCGAACGGGATCAGTGGGCCGTCCACGTCGAGGAAGAGGAGAGGGCGCTCCGGTGCGCTGGTCACGGCAGCACCGTAGCCCTGCGCAGCGGGGGAGCGGCACCCTCGGGCTGGGCCGTCCCTGGGCCGTGCGAGGGTGACCGAGGCCGATCGGCGGCGACCGGCAGTGACAGGTGAGGCTCCGGGGGCATCCAGGAAAGGCCAGGTCAGGAGCCCCGCCCGGAACGCGTTTCCGCCCAGGGGTGGCGGTGCGGCAAGATGGGGTGTATCTGCCCACTGCCTGATCAAGCTGCCGGACGGTTTCTCTTGGCTGAGTACATTTACACCATGCGCAAGGCGCGCAAGGCGCACGGCGACAAGGTGATCCTTGATGACGTCACCCTGAGCTTCCTGCCCGGCGCGAAGATCGGTGTGGTCGGTCCGAACGGTGCCGGTAAGTCGACCGTTCTGAAGATCATGGCGGGGCTGGAGCAGCCCTCCAACGGCGACGCGTTCCTGTCCCCGGGGTACACCGTGGGCATCCTGCTGCAGGAGCCCCCGCTGAACGAGGAGAAGACCGTCCTGGAGAACGTCCAGGAGGGTGTCGCCGAGGTCAAGGGCAAGCTCGACCGGTTCAACGAGATCGCCGAGCAGATGGCGACCGACTACTCGGACGTGCTTCTCGAGGAGATGGGCAAGCTCCAGGAGGAGCTGGACCACGCCAACGCCTGGGACCTCGACGCCCAGCTGGAGCAGGCCATGGACGCGCTGGGCTGCCCGCCCGGCGACTGGCCCGTGGTGAACCTCTCCGGTGGTGAGAAGCGACGGGTGGCGCTGTGCAAGCTGCTGCTCGAGGCGCCCGACCTGCTGCTGCTCGACGAGCCCACCAACCATCTCGACGCCGAGTCGGTGAACTGGCTGGAGCAGCACCTCGCCAAGTACGAGGGCACCGTCGTGGCCGTGACCCACGACCGGTACTTCCTGGACAACGTCGCCGGCTGGATCTGCGAGGTCGACCGCGGCCGCCTGCACGGCTACGAGGGCAACTACTCCAAGTACCTGGAGACCAAGGCCACCCGCCTCAAGGTCGAGGGCCAGAAGGACGCCAAGCGGCAGAAGCGCCTCAAGGACGAGCTGGAGTGGGTGCGCTCCAACGCCAAGGGGCGCCAGGCCAAGTCCAAGGCGCGTCTCGCCCGGTACGAGGAGATGGCCGCCGAGGCCGACAAGATGCGGAAGCTGGACTTCGAGGAGATCCAGATCCCGCCGGGCCCGCGGCTCGGCAACGTCGTCGTCGAGGTGAACAACCTCAGCAAGGCCTTCGGGGAGAAGGTCCTCATCGACGACCTCTCCTTCACGCTGCCGCGCAACGGCATCGTCGGGGTCATCGGTCCCAACGGCGCCGGCAAGACCACCCTGTTCAAGATGATCCAGGGCCTGGAGGAGCCGGACTCCGGCGACATCAAGGTCGGCGAGACCGTCAAGATCTCCTACGTCGACCAGAGCCGCGAGCACATCGACCCGAAGAAGACGCTGTGGGCCGTCGTCTCCGACGAGCTGGACTACATCAACGTCGGTCAGGTCGAGATGCCCTCCCGCGCCTACGTCTCCGCCTTCGGGTTCAAGGGGCCGGACCAGCAGAAGGCGGCCGGGGTCCTCTCCGGCGGTGAGCGCAACCGGCTGAACCTCGCCCTCACCCTCAAGCAGGGCGGCAACCTGCTGCTCCTCGACGAGCCGACCAACGACCTCGACGTCGAGACGCTCTCCAGCCTGGAGAACGCCCTCCTCGAGTTCCCCGGGTGCGCCGTGGTCGTCTCCCACGACCGGTGGTTCCTGGACCGGGTCGCCACCCACATCCTCGCCTACGAGGGCGAGTCCAAGTGGTTCTGGTTCGAGGGCAACTTCGAGTCGTACGAGAAGAACAAGGTCGAGCGGCTGGGCGCGGACGCGGCCCGTCCGCACCGCGCCACCTACAAGAAGCTGACCCGGGGCTGATCTTGCGGCACATCTACCGCTGCCCACTGCGCTGGGCGGACATGGACGCGTACGGCCACGTCAACAACGTGGTCTTCCTCCGCTACCTGGAGGAGGCACGCATCGACTTCCTGTTCCGCCCGGAGAAGGACTTCAAGCAGGGGTCCGTGGTGGCACGCCATGAGATCGACTACAAGCGGCAGCTCGTCCACCGGCACCACCCGGTCGACATCGAGCTGTGGGTCACGGAGATCAGGGCGGCTTCCTTCACGCTCACGTACGAGGTCAAGGACGGGGACGTGGTCTACGTCCGCGCCTCCACCGTGATCGTGCCGTTCGACTTCGAGGCGCAGCGGCCCCGGCGGATCACCGCCGAGGAGCGGGAGTTCCTCCAGGAGTACACGGACGCCGAGGACGCCAAGGAGGAGGCCGTCGCCGCATGACGGTGCTCCACCTGGCCGACGAGGGGGAGGCCGCGGATCTCGCGGCCTTCCTCTCCCGGCTGCTCCACTACGACCGTTCGGCCGCGGTGCGCCTCCAGGCGGCCGGCACGGCCCTGGCCGTCTTCGGGCGGCCGCCCTCCTTCGAGGTGCTGGCGGTGCGCGCGGTACGGCTGGCCAAACCCTACGAGCACGGGCTCGACGTCACCCTGGACGTGACCGTGTCCGCCGGTGAGCTGCTGGAGAGCGTGGACGAGCGGGCGGTCACCGCCCGGGTCCCCGGCGCGGTGACCGGGCCGCCGTGGGCCGGAGTGCTGCCCCCGCGCCGGGACTGGCGTCCCGAGCCGGGGCTGCCCGCCCCGGACGCCCTGCGTGCCCTGGTCGCCGCCGCGGTGGCGGAGTTCCGGGCCCGTACGGCGGAGCTGGCGGCCGAGGACCGTACGCGGGCCGAGCTCGACCGCATCGGCCGGGAGATCTGGTCCCGGACGGTCGGCGGGACGGGGCTGCCGGTGCGGGCCGTGCACGCGGCCCAGTCGCTCGGGTTCCTGCGGCCGTCCGCGGCGCCGGGCTCCGGCGAGGACGCGGACGCGCCCCGGCTGTTCTCCTCCGGTGCGTGGCTGCGGCTGCGCACCCCCTTCGGCTCCGTGGCGCTGCGCCGGGCGGGGGCCGGGGGCCTGGGCGGCCTCAGCGTGCGCTGAGCCGCCCCGGCGGGCGGCCCACGTGGCCTCAGCCGTGGATCCCGCTGTCGTCCGGGCGTACGGCGATGTGGTCCGCCTCCAGTTCCAGGGCGACGCGGTCGCGCATGCCGAGGGCGGTCGTGTAGTCGGCGGGCAGCTGGAGCCGGCCGGCGCGGTCCAGCATGGCGTACTCGCGGGCCACCACCGTCTCGTGGCCGGTCTCGGCGTCCACCTCGCTGCGGCGCAGGACCTCCGTGGAGGTGCGGCCGTCGCGGATGGCGACCGTACGGCGGACCTCGCCGGCCACCGCCTGGTCGTGGGTGACGATGACGACGGTGGTGCCCAGTTGCTCGTTGGCCGTGCGGAAGGCGGCGAAGATCTGTTCCGCGGTGTGCGAGTCCAGCTCGCCCGTGGGCTCGTCGGCGAGCAGCAGGGACGGGGCGCCCGCGAGGGCCACGGCGATGGCGACCCGTTGCTGCTGGCCGCCGGACAGCTGCCGCGGGCGGCGGTCGCGGCAGTCGGCGACGCCCATCAGGTCCAGCAGCTCCAGCGCACGTGCGGTGCGCGCCGCCCGGCGTCCGCCGGTGCCGGCCAACTGCTGGGGCAGGGCGACGTTCTGCGCGGCCGTCAGGTACGGCACGAGGTTGCGGGACGTCTGCTGCCAGACGAAGCCGACCACCGAGCGGCGGTAGGCCAGGCGGTCCTTCGCCGTCATCGTCAGCAGGTCCCGCCCGGCCACCCGGGCCGCCCCCGCGGTCGGCGTGTCCAGGCCGGCCAGGATGTTCATCAGCGTGGACTTGCCGCTGCCCGAGGCGCCGACCAGCGCCATCAGCTCCCCCTCGCGGACCAGCAGGTCGAGCCCCTGCAGGGCCTGCACCTCCACCCCGTCCGCGCTGAAGATCCGCACCAGGCGGTCGCAGGTGATCAGGGCGTCGTGCCCGTAGGCGGGCCGGTCCCGGGTCGCGGTGGCGCGGTCGGTCAGGTCGGCGAGGGTGGGGTCGGTCGTCATCGGGTCTCCTCCATGTCGTCGTCCGCGGCCCGCCGGGCCCGGGTCCGGGCCCTCACCGTGTGTCGCCCGCCCGCAGTTCGGCCACCGCTCCGCGCCGGCCCGACCACCACGCCTGCAACGCCGCCACGCCCACCGCCAGGACCAGTACCGCGACCGCGGGGACGGCCAGCGACCACGGGTCGGCGCGCAGTTCCGCGCGGCCCGCCGGCGAGGACGCCGTCGACATCGCGAGGGTCGTCAGGTCGATACCGGGGGACAGCAGCCGCACCGCGGCCCAGCCGGTCAGGATGCCGCCCAGCGCGGCGGGCAGCGCCTGCGGGAGGGACTCCAGGACGAGCAGACGGCGGCCCTGGGCGCGGGTGAGGCCCATGGTGCGCAGCCGGGCGAGGAGGGCGGCGCGCTCGCGCCCGGCGCTCGCCAGGGACAGCAGCAGCGCCAGGGCGGCATACCCGGCGCAGGCGGCCACCGCGGCCGCGTAGACGCGCTCCGCGCCCGACTGCAGCGGCGAGTCCACGTACGTGCCGCGTTCCTCGGACCGCAGACGGACGGTGCCGAGGTCGCCCGCCGCCCGGCGCAGCGCGGCCGCGTCCAGGTGGTCGCCGGTCAGCAGCAGCACGTTCGGCGGGGCGGCCCCGGCCGGCAGCCCCGACCGGTCCACGACGAGGAAGTCGTCGCCGGTCACGGCCGGGGTGCGGTCGCGCACCAGCACGATCCGTACGGTCACGGCGGCGCCGTCGGACAGGAGCAGCTGGAAGGGCCGGTCACCGTACCGTTCGGCGACCGCGGCGGAGGCGAGTGCCGGCAGCGCCGCGTCCTCGGCGCCGCCGCCGGCACCGTCCGGCCGCGTCAGCCGCCCCCCGGGGAACGCGCCGAGGTCCGTGCGTGCGGCCAGTGCCGCGTAGGCATCGGCGTCCACACCCGTCAGTTGCAGCGTCTGGCGGCCGTCCGGCGTCCTGGCCCGGTAGTCGACGCCGGCCTCGGTGACCTCGCGTGCCCCGGACGCCTGCCGGATGCGGGCGGTCATGCCGTCGGGCAGACCCTCGGCCGTCTCCACCCGGGCGTCGGCGCCGACGGCGAGCAGCGCCGCCCGGTCGCGGGCGTCGGCCACGCCGCTGAGCACCGAGCCGCCGAACGCCGCCACGGTGAACGCGGTCAGCAGCGCGAGCAGGGGCAGCAGGGTGGAGGCGGAGGTACGGCCCGCGCGGGCCAGGGCGAGAGGGCCGACCGCGCCGCGCAACCGCCGGGCCGGGCGGGCCAGTCCGCGCAGGGGGAGCGGGTACAGGCGCACCAGCACCAGCGCGGCGATCACCCCGACCAGCACCGGGGCCATCGCCACCAGACCACCGGCACCGTCCGTCGCCCCGCGCCGGCGCAGGACCGCGACCGCGCCCAGGGCGAGGACCACGACGGTCAGCTCGGCGACCGTACGGCGCCGGGACGCACGCGGTGACGCCGCGTCCCGCCGGCCGTCGTGGATCCGCACCCGGTGGTGCGCCACGGCGGCCCGCAGCGGCAGCGTCAGGCAGGCCAGGGCGGTGACCGCCACGGCGGCCCACAGCGCGGGCAACAGCCGGGCGCCGGGCAGCGCGAGCAGGGCCGCGCCGAGGCCGAGCGCGCCCGCGGGCACGGCCACGACCGCCGTCTCGGCCAGCAGCCGCCCCGCGATGCCCCGTACGGAGGCGCCGCGGGCCCGCAACAGGGCCAGCTCGGCGCGGCGCCGTTCACCGGCGAGACCGCCCGCCATCAGCAGGACGACGGCGGCGACCGTGCCCGCGCCCGACGCGGCGACGGCGACCAGCGGGCCGGTGTCGTCGCGGAGTTGCCCGTAGGTGGCGAAGACGTCGTCGAGGCCGGTCGAGACGTCCGCCACGGGACTGATCGTCGACTGGAGCCGCTGAAGGGCGGGCCCGGACTCCAGGGAGGCCACGGCGGAGGTGAGGGAATCGAGGTCGCGGCCGTGCAGCGCATCCGGGTCGGGCGCGAGGTTCCAGTAGCGGACCACGGGGACCGAGCCGAGGAGCGCGGGGCCCGCCCCGGGGGCGAGCAGCAGGCCGCCGACCCAGTAGGAGGGGCCGGGGTCGCCGGGCGGTCCCGGCACCCGCCGCAGGGACGGGGTGCGCAGGACGGGGTCGACGGACCAGTAGGGGCCCTCGGGCCGCTCGGGCGCGAGGACGCCGGTGACGCGGACGGTGAGCTCGCGGTGCCCGGACACGTGGACGACCGAGCCGGTCTTCATGTGCAGCGTGCGGGCCGTCTCCTCGGTCACCGCGGCCTCCAGCTCGGTGGGGGAGGCGCCGGTCCGCCCGCCGGTGAGTCTCGGCAGCCGGCCGGAGCGCAGCCGGGCGTGACCTTCGAGTCCCTGCGGGGCGGCGAGGACCATCGCGGCCGGCAGCCCGTCGGGCCGGGGCAGCCACTTCTCCGGTGCGGGGACGCTTTCGGTGGCGCGGACCCCGTAGGACGACTGCCGCTCGTCGACGACGAGCGGGTGCCCGACGTTGCCGAGGACGAACCGGTAGGCCTCGGCGAGACGTTCGGGCCGCAGACCCGCCTCGGCGTCCGGCGCGTCCTCGCCGAAGTCGGGGGCGGCGGACACCAGGACGCCGTTCTCGTCGGCCGGTGCCCGCCCGGCGGCCGTGCGCAGACCGGCGTCGGTGTACCGGTCCAGCGCCCGGGGGAACGCGGCGGCCAGGCAGGCCGTCAGCGCCACCAGCACCGCCAGCGCGACGGCGGCGCCGGGTGCGGCCCGCAGCCGGGTGCGCACCCAGGGGGCGGTCACGCCATTCACCGTCCGGTACCTCCGGGATCGTCGGGGGCCGCCGCCGGGTGCGGGCGGCGCAGCGCGAGCGCGGCCGTGACCAGGAGCGGGACGACCGCCATGCCGGCCAGCAGCAGGGCGACCCGGTCCGGCGGCAGGGTGACGTGCACGTCCGGCACGGGCCGGGTGGCCCCCGGGGTCAGCACGGTCAGCGGGATCAGCGCCCGGGTGAGGACCGCGCCCAGCGCGGCGCCGGTCAGCAGTGCCAGGCCGGTCAGCACGCCCTGCTCGACGGCGGTCGTCCGGGCCAGTGAACGGCGCGAGGCGCCCAGGGCGCGCAGCACGGCGAACTCCGCGGCCCGCTCGCGCGTCGACCCCGCCGCGCTCACCGTGAAGCCGACCGCGGCCAGCGCCGCCGCCACCAGGGTCGCCGCGGCGAACGCCGCCCCGGGTCCGGCGCCGAACGGATCGTCACGCAGCCGCTCGGCGACCTCGTCGCGCACCACGACCTGGCCCGGTGCCGTGTCCGGGAACGCCCGCAGGCCCGCGACCGCCTCGGCGGCCTGCCCCGGCCGGGGCCGCAGCCACCATTCGGTGGGCTCCACGGCGGCGCCGTACCTGCTCTGCAGGTACCGGTTCACCGCCGGCAGGTCGACCAGCAGGGCCCCGCCGAACCGCGCCGCGGCGGCCGCGGACGGCCCGGTGCCCGGCAGCTCGCGCACGGAACGGTCGATCCGCACGGGGATCTCGTGGCCGCCGACCGGCACCGTGACGCGCTGCCCGGTGCGGGCGCCCACGGAGTCGAGGAAACGGTCGGTGGCCACCGCGGTCACCACGGCGGGCTCCGGCTGCGCGACCCGCAGCCGCACGGTCAGCTCGGTGGACTGCGAGTCGTCCGAGCGGCCCGTGGAGTACTCGACGGCGAGCGGGTCGGAGCCCCGCAGACGGGGCGCCGGCGGGGCGCCGTCCGCGCCCGGTACGGCCGACGGCGAGGACGACTGCGACCCGGCCGTCCAGGTCCCGGGCAACGGCACCGGCCGTACGGTCCCGTCGGTGGCCGTGGCCGTCACCCGCCGTACGGTCAGGCGGTGCCGTCCGCCCGGGCTGCCGGGCCGGGCCACCGCGAGATCGACGCCGGTCAGGGTGAGCGGCCCGGCGGAGAGGTCCGCGGCGAGGCGGTGTTCCCGGCCGTCGGCGGCCAGCGAACCGGCCCCGATCCGGTACGGGGTGCCCCAGCGGTCCTCGACGGTCACCGTCACGTCCGCCGACCCGGTGGCGGAGGACGCACCGGGCGAGCCGGAGGACGGGCCGGTGTCCGGGACGGCCAGGGTCGCCGTCAGCGCGAGCCGCGCCGTGCCCGCCGGGATCCGCGCGCCGTTCGACGGCCGTCCGGGCGCCATCGGGGACAGCAGCGCCCGCGGCGACCGGTCGGCCAGGTCCGGCCGCATCAGCATCGTGTCCGCCGCGTGAGCGGTGTCCAGCGCGAGCACCGTCGCCGACCGGTCGCCGGACAGCGGCGCCTCGGAGCGGGCCGCGGGAGCCACGTCCTGAACGCCGGTGACGCCCGCGATCAGGTCGGTGCGGCCCGGGCCCGCCGTGCCGGAGGCCTCGACCCGGATCGGTGCCCCGGTGCGGAAGTCGGCCTGGTCGTCCTGGGAACGGGACCACGAGGCGCCCTGCCCGATCGCCATCGTGCCCAGCGCCACGGCCAGCACCAGCAGCAGCACCGGCCCCGCCCCGCGCATCGGACGCCGGCTCAGCTGCCAGCCCGCCAGCGCCGCCGTCAGACCCCGTCCGCCCGCCGCCCGGCGTTCCGCGAGCCGCGCCACCAGCGGCAGCAGGCGCAGCGCCAGCACCGTCCCGGCCAGCAGGGCCAGCGTGGGCGTCGCCACGAACAGCGGGTCGACCCCGGGGGCGGCCGTGCCCTCCGCGTCGCCCGTCCCGGCGGCCGTGGTCTGCCGGTCCAGCTGCCAGTAGGCGACACCGGCGATCACCAGCAGGCCCACGTCCGCGCCGGCCCGCAGCCGGCCCGGCAGCGTCCGGGACCGCCCGCCCGCCTCCGGCGCGAGGGTCAGCGCCGGCAGCGTCACGGCCAGCGTGCAGCCGAGGGCCGTGGCCCCCGCCACCAGCCACACCCCGGTGCCGCCCCAGGCCGCCGGCTGCGGACCGAGCCCGATCCGGGCCGCCGCCCCGTGCCCGGCCAGCAGCCGGACCAGCGGCCCGGCCAGCAGCGGCGCGCAGACCAGCGCCGGCACCGCCGCCAGCAGCGCCTCCAGCGCGGACACCGCCGCCAGCCGGGCCCGGGAGGCGCCGCGCGCCCGCAGCAGCCGCAGCTCGCCCGCCCGCTCCACGCTCAGCAGCCGGGCCACCAGCAGCAGCGCGCCGGCCGCGAGGAGGACCAGCTGAAGCTCGATGACGAGGAGGGTGGATCGGGAGACCGTCAGCGACCGGTCGAGACGCTCCAGGATCACGGGCAGTCCGGTCGTCGCCCCGGCGGCGCCGCCGAGCACCGGCCGGGCGCGCAGCCACGCCGTGCCCGCCCGGGCCGCCTCGCCCAGCGCGTCGGCCCGCCCGGTCGTCAGCGACGCGTAGTCCGCCGTCACCAGCCACCCGGACGCCCCCGCGCTGACCCGGCCGCCGCTCAGCACCCCGGGCGGGGCGAGCAGCGGCCCGTACGTCGTGAAGCCGCTGCGCGCGACACCGCGCCCCGACAGGTCGTCGAGGCGCCAGTATGGCGACCCGGTGTCGGCCGGCCGGTACAGGCCGCTCACCACCACGGAGACGGCCGGACCGTCGAGCCGGTCGGTGAGGGTGAGCCGGTCGCCCGTACCGACGCCGATGCGCTCGGCCGCGGCCACCGGCACCGCCACCTCCACCGCGCCCCCGGCGGCCTCGGCAGCGGGCATCCGTCCCTCGTCGATGCGGACCTGCGACGGGTCGAGCGCGGCGAAGAACGTCAGGTCGGGGTCGCCGGACCGCTCGGTCCCGGGCCGCGGCGAGCCGGGCAGCGCGTACGGGCCCGACCGCGTCAGGGTCCGTACCGTGCGCGGCAGCCCGTCGAAGGCCCGTGCGGCGCCCTCGCGCACGGCCGCGTCCGCGGCCGGCCGCTGCCCGGCGGGAATGTCCGCCCGCACGACCAGGGCGGCCTCGGCCCCGGTGTGCGGGTCGGCGAGGGCGTGGCGCAGGGCCGCGTCGCCGACGGCGCCCGAGTAGGCGGTCAGGGCGGCGAGGACGGTCGTGGTCAGCAGGACGGTGAGCAGGGCCGCGGCGAGCAGCGGACGGTGCGCCCGCGCGCGCAGCAGGACGAACACCGTGAGTCCCCCGAACCCCGCCACCCGGCCCCCCGCCGTCATCCGTACCTGGCCGGATGCTGTCAGAGGAGGCGGTGCCGAAGTAACCGTCCGAGGGGCGGACTTGACCGGATCGTGATCACAATCCGGTGTCGGCCGACCGGAATGTGGGCGTCGCCGGTCGTGCCGTTCGGGTACCGGCCGGAAGCCGGCCGCGATCAGCCGGTGGTCAGTCGGGGGTGTTGACCATCGAGGCCGCCGCGTACGTCAGGTACTTCCACAGCGTCTGCTCGTGCTCCTCGGACAGGCCCAGCTCGTCGAGCGCGACCCGCATGTGCTTCAGCCAGGCGTCGTGCGCGGCCCGGTCGACGGCGAACGGGGCGTGCCGCATCCGCAGCCGCGGATGGCCCCGGTTGTCGCTGTACGTCGTCGGGCCGCCCCAGTACTGCATCAGGAACAGCGCGAAACGCTCCTCGGCCGGACCCAGGTCCTCCTCGGGGTACATCGGCCGCAGGACCGGATCCTCGGCGACACCCTCGTAGAAACGGTGGACGAGCCGGCGGAAGGTCTCCTCCCCGCCGACCTGCTCGTAGAACGTCTGCTCCTGAAGCGTGCCGCGCCGAATCTCATTCACGCCGTCCATGGTCTCAGACACGGGGGCATAGGACTCAAGTCCTAGGACCGCTCCGGGGCCCTGCCCGCCGTGCCCCCGGCCCGTACTGTGGAGACATGGGCGGGTACGAGGACCTGGACAGCCTCGCCGCCTCCGCGCGGGCGGAGCTGGTGCGGGAGATCGAGCTGAGCGGCGCCTGGACGGCCGACCCGGTGTGGCGGGAGGCGTTCCAGGCCGTCCCGCGCCACCTCTTCGTGCCCTACTACTACGTCGGCGCCCGGGGCGGCTACGAACGCCGGTGGGGCGAGCACCCCGACCCCGGCGCCCGCGAGCGCTGGGTGCGCGGCGCCTACGCCGACGCCCCGCTGGCGACGCGGATGCGCGACGGCGAGCTGCTCTCCTCCAGCAGCCAGCCCTCGCTGATGGCGATGATGCTGGTGGAGCTGGGCGTTCGGGACGGCGACCGGGTACTGGAGATCGGCGCCGGCACCGGCTACAACGCCGCCCTGCTCGCCCACCGGCTCGGCGACGACGACCTGGTCACCACCGTCGACCTGGACCCCGAGATCACCGAGTCGGCCCGCCGGCACCTCGCCGCCGCCGGTCACCACCCGGCCGTCGTCACGGGCGACGGCGCCCGCGGTGTGCCCGAGCGCGCTCCCTACGACCGGATCCTGGCCACCTGCACGCTGCCCGCGGTGCCGCGCGCGTGGCCCGCCCAGTGCCGTCCCGGCGGCCGGATCCTGGCCCCGCTCGCCACCGGGCTCGTCGTCCTCACCGTCCACGACGCCGAGCACGCCGAGGGGCGCTTCCTGCACACGCCCGCGTACTTCGTGCCGCTGCGCGGCGCGGACCGCGCCGAGCCCGAGGCACCGGGCCTGGGCGGCGTGCCGCGCCGGGCCCGGGAGGACGACCTGTTCCGCTTCCTGCTGGCGCTGAGCCGGGGCGGGCTCGACCCGCAGGAGGCGTACGCGCTGTGGGACCGCGAGGGCGCGCCCCGCCGCGAGCGCTACGGCATCACCGTCAGCGGCGAACGGGCCTGGGCGTGGCTGGACGACCCCGAGGGACCGTACGCCTGGCCGTTCGCCTGACGGTGGGGACCGGTCGCGCCGGTCCCCACCAGCCTCGCCCAGTCCCTTGCAGCCGCGTCCAGCCCCGTCTAGCCCCGGCGGATGGTGATCGTCGTCCAGGCGCCGACGTGCACCCGGTCGCCGTCCTGGAGCGGAACCGGCACGAAGGGCTGGATCGGCTCCTCGCCGCCGTTGACCGTGGTGCCGTTCGTCGAGTTCTGGTCGACGACCGCCCAGCCGCCGTCCGGCTGCTGCACCAGCACCGCGTGCTGGTGCGAGACGCCCGGGTCCTCCGGGGGCACGGCCAGATCGATGTCCGGGGTGTCGCCGGTGGAGTGCCGGCGGCGGCCGATGGTGATCTGGTTGCCGGTGAGCGTGCGCTGCTGCTCGGGCGAGTACGCGGGCAGGTTCAGGCCCGCGGCCTCGGGGCCGGAGCGCTGCATCATCGCCATGAAGTACTCGCGGTCGGGGCCGATCGTCGCCGACCAGGTCGTCGGCTGCTGGGGCCGCTGCGGCTGCTGCGGGAAGCCCTGGCCGGGACCGGGCGGAGCCTGGGTGGCGCCGGGCTGTGGGTAGCCGTAGCCGCCCTGGGGGCCCGGGCCGTTCGGAGCGCCGGGGCCGGCCGGTGCTCCGGGCCCTGCCGGGCCGGTGGACGACGGCGGGGAGAGCACCCAGTCGTCGTCACCGCCGCCGAAGGCCGGGCCGCCCTGCTGCGGACGGCGGGTCTCCTGCGGGAAGGCGGGCGGGGCCGGCGGACCGGACTGGAACCCCTGCGGGGCACCACCCTGGCCACCCGGGCCACCGGGGCCGCCGTGCGGTGGCGGGACGGGGCCGGGCGGAGGCGGCACCGGGCGCGACGGATCGCCGAAACCGGGCGGGGCCGGGGGACCGGAGGGAGCGCCGGGGCCGTGCGGTCCGCCCGGACCGTGGGGTCCGCCCGGGCCACCGGGGCCGTGCGGTCCGCCGGGACCGCTGGGCCCACCGGGACCCCCGAAACCGCCGGGACCGCCCGGGCTGCCCGAGGCGTTGGAACCGAAGGGGCCGGAGGGGTCGCCCGCACCGCCGGGGCCGCCCGCGGGGCCACCGGAGCCGCCCGGGCCACCGGAGGCGTTGGGACCGAAGGGACCGGAAGGCGCGGAGGGGCCGCCGGGGCCACCGGGACCGCCCGTCGGGCCGCCGGGACCGCCCGGGCCACCCGAGGCGTGGGGACCGAAGGGGCCGCCCGCACCGCCAGGAGCGCCCGCCGGGCCACCGGGACCGCCCGGGCCACCCGTCGGACCGCCGTGTCCACCGGGACCGCCCGGGCCGCCGCGGCCCGCCGGGTCGGCGCCGAAGGGCGGCGGGCCCGGGGGAATCGGTTCGGCGGGGCGGTTCACCTGGGACGGACGGGAGCCCTGGTAGTCGTAGGAGTCACCGCCGCCGAAGGACGGACCCGCCGGCGGCTGCCCGAAGTGCGGCGCGGGGCCGGGGGCCGGCGGGCGCGGGGCGGCCGGGGTGTACGAGGTGGCGGTGTTGGTCAGGAAGTTCCACCGGCACTCCTCGCAGAACGGCGCACCGCCCTCACGCGGCGTGCGGCACTGCGGGCACAACTGCGGCTCGCCGCCCGGACCGCCGGGACCGCCACCGGGCCCACCCGGCCCGCCCGGACCGGGCGGCGGGAAGCCGTAGCCGCCGCCGGTCGGCGGGGGCGGCGGAGGGGGCGGCACGGCACCGGCCATGCGGTGACCGCAGACCTCGCACCAGTCGTCGGAACCCGACTGGTGTCCGTTCGGGCAGGTCGGCATGTCGGAGCTTCCCTCTCTTGCGGGCGTGTCGCGCGGTGGGTGTGCGTCACTTCTTCACACGAACAGTCTTGGTCGACCGGGTCTCGAGAGTCATCTCGTCGGCCTCCTCGACCTTCGCTTTCAGTCGCACAGTACCTGCCGCCGCGTCCACTACGTCCACCACCTTCGAAAGCAGTTTCGCCGTATCCGCGTTTCCGGAGGCTCCGGCGAGCTGAACCGCGCGGCCCAGTTTGGCCGTTGCTCCGTCGATGTCTCCCGCTTTGCGCAGATCCAGCCCTTGCTGGATGGCCTGTGCCAGTTCGGCCTGCCCGGTGTAGTGGGCGACTTGCGGGTTGATCGACGTGGAGGCGGCCATGTCGTCCGTCCACACGGCCCGTACCAGGCCCTGCGCGCCGAGGTTCTGGACGCTCTCTCCCCCGGGCTCCGGGATGACCAGCAAGACGCGGGCGGCCAGCATCTCCTGGCCGAGGCCGGCGGCCGGCACCTCCACGCAGACGTGGTAGTCACGGGACTCGTCGCCCCAGGAACCGAGGGGGTAGTCGCCGGCCCGCGGCCCCGCCTCGGTGCGGCGGCCGGTCAGCTCCTCGACCGTCGGGGCGACCTGCTTGACGAACTTCACCGTGGTGCCGACCGGGGTCCACAGGCGCAGCGCGACGTCCGCGACCTCCTTGCCCATGGCCGTCTCCATCATCCGCGTGAAGTCGGCGGCCAGGCCCGCCGGGTCGGCGACGATGTCGGCGGTGCCCAGCAGCGCCGAGGCGATGCCTGTGACCTCTTTCACTTCCCAGTCGGTGCCCACGCCACGGGCGTCGCACGTGAAACGTCCGGCGCACGAGTCCAGCGCGGCTCTGAGGTCGTCGGGCGACTCGTGCTCGTTGCGGCCGTCGGTGAGCAGGATGCCGTGCCGGATGGCGACGTCCGCGGTGGACAGCAGCCGGTCGGCCAGCCGCAGCCAGGTGCCGATGGCGGTGCCGCCGCCCGCGCCGAGGCCGCGCAGCGCCTGCTTGGCCTGCGCCCGGGTGGCGGGGTCGGCGACCGCCAGGCGGCCGCCGCCCGGGTAGACCTCCTTGGCCACGTGGGTGCCGCCGACCACCGCGAAGTGCACGCCGTCGCGCAGGGTGTCGATCGCGGCGGACGTGGCGTCGCGGGCGTTGCGCATCTTGGTCGGCGGGTAGTCCATCGAACCCGAGCAGTCCACCATCAACGCCACGGCGGCGGAGGGCCCCTGGCCGGGCGAGTAGAGGTGCGGTGCGGTGACCGCGCTCCCGACCGTGCCGCCGCCCGTCGCGGTGACCGTCACGATGGCGTTGACCTCGCGGCCTCCCTCGGGCAGGTACTCGTTCTGGTAGACGTCCACCGCGAACTGCGGCACGTTCGACTTCGAGAAATTGGCCATGCCGGATCGCATCCCCCTCTGCGTCCCCCGGTGACGGGGGCCTTCACTTGCTCGGCGCGGACCGCCCCCTGCGGTCCGCGAGGCCGCCCCCGACCCGTACCCGTGCGGGGGCCTCAGGCCGATCCTGCCCCCTGCGGCGGTGCCGGGAACGGCAGCAGGGCCACTGTTACGTTGTCGTGGCCCCCGCCGTCGAGGGCGTGACCGACCAGGACGCGGGCGCCGTGCAGCGGGCGGACGGCGGCGTCCAGGGGCACGGCCTCGGCCATCTCCTGGGCGGACTCCGCGTAGTTCCACAGGCCGTCGGTGCAGACCACGACCACGCCGGGCCGGTCCGGCTTGAACGACGCGGTGTGCGGCTCCAGTTCGTAGGCGTCGGCGCCCAGCCAGCCGGTGATCGCGTGGGCGCGCTCGTCGGCGTAGGCCTCGGCCTCGCTCATCAGGCCCGCGGCGACCATCTGCGCGGCCCACGAGTCGTCCTCGGTGAGCCGGGCGGGCGGGGTTGCGCGGTCGGCGGGCACCCAGTAGACGCGGCTGTCGCCGACCCAGCCGACGACCAGCAGGCCGGCGGTGACCACGGCGCCGACCAGGGTGCAGGCGGGCGCGTTCTGGTGCGGGGCCTGCTCACGGGCGGTGGCGGGCTCGTCGGCCAGCGCGTTGACGGCCCGCGAGGCGGCGAGGATGGCGTCGTGCATGGCCTGCTGCGGGTGCGTGCCGCGCGGCAGGGCGGCGAGCAGCGACTCGCCGGCCACCCGGGACGCGGCGAGCGAGGCGTCGTCGGGGCGGGTCGCCGAGGACACGCCGTCGCAGACGATCGCCACCGTCGCGGGAGCGCCGTCGGGCAGCGCGGTGCAGCCCACCGAGAACGCGTCCTCGTTGCGGTGGTGGCGCAGGCCGCGGTCGCTGACGGCGGCGACCGGGCCCGACTCCTGCTCCATGTGGTCGCGTTCGCGGGGCTGGGCGTGCCCGCAGTTCTCGCAGTAGCCGTCGTCGTCGACCCGGCCCGCGCGGCAGGCCACGCACACCTTCCCGGCCGGGGCCGGCTCGCCCGCCGGGCGCGGCACCGCGCCCCGGCCGGCCGCGTCGCCCTCGGCGGTCAGCCGCGGGTCGGGCGCCTGCAAGGGGTACTCGTCGAGCTGGTCCGGCCGGTCGAGACGCACGCCGGACGCGGACGCCTCCGGTGCGCCCGCCGGTGCGGCGGGCGGTGCCGCCGGCGGGGCGGGCGGGGATCCGGGCAGCGGGGAGCCGCCCGAGTCGGTGCCCGGCAGTTCGGCCGCCGCGTGCGCCGGGGCGGGGCGGCCGTGGCCGTCCGAGTCCCGGGCCACCGGCCAGTCCACGCCGTCCGGCGCGTGCACCGCGCCGCCGACGGCCAGGGTCGGGCTGTCCTCGGGCCGCGCGGGCACGACGGACAGGTCGTATCCGCACGCACCGCAGAAACGGTCACCCGGCTCGAGGGGCTCCTCGCAGCTCGGGCACTTCGACACAGCGGCCTGCTGGGGCATCTGCGACATCAACTACACCCACGTCCGGGGGCGGTAACGATTGGCACGTTCCACCAGGTCGATCCTCTCCTCGCCGCCCCGCGCCAGCCGAGCCAGCGTGCGGTACGAACGCTCCAGGCCGAAACGCAGACCGCGTTCGTCCAGGCCGCTGCCGAGCAGCGTCCGTCCCCCGGCGGCGGGAGGGACGGAACCCCGACCTCCGGAGAGTACCCAGTCCAGCGCACAACCGAGGACCTCGACCGACAGCTGCTCGCGGCGCGCCGGATCCAGACCGTACACGTCCAGCGCCTCGACCTGCCGCGCGGCGGCGATCAGATCGTCCAGGAAGGCCAGGTCGCCCGCGGCCGCGGTGCGCTGCCGCAGCCGCGCCCGCACGGCCGCCACCCGCGCGCCGGTGCAGTGCACGGACGACTCGGGCACCGACTCCAACGTCCGTACGGCACCGGCCCGGTCGTCGCCCGCCAGCTGCACCCGGGCGAGACCGAACGCCGCGCTGACGTGGCTCGGGTCGGAGGACCACACCAGCCGGTAGTACTCGGCGGCGTTGTCGAGCTGCCCCAGCACCTCCGCGCACAGCCCGAGCGCCAGCTTCGGCGCGATCTCGCCGGGGAAGGCGTCGTAGACCGCGTCGAAGGCCAGCGCCGCGTCCTCGTGGGCGCCGGTCACCAGCGCGGCCAGGCCGCGGTACCAGACCACCCGCCAGTCGTCGGGGCGTTCGTCCTCCAGGGCCTGGAGGGTCTCCAGCGCGCCGGACGCGTCGCCGCTCTCCAGCCGGGCCCTGATCTGCCGCAGCCGCGTCTCGGCCGACGGCGCCGGCGCGGCGGCCAGCGCGGTCAGCAGCTCGCCCGGCGCGGAAGCCATCAGACCCGCCAGGAAGCCCGCGTTGGGGTCACCCGCGTCCACCCGGGGCACCGGCAGCGCGAGCGAGGCGACGGGCGCGTCGGCCGCCTTGACCAGGCCGGACGCCACGCCCGGGACACCGCCGACCGCGCTCACGGCACCGGGCAGCGACGCGCTCGCCCCGCCCGGCGCAGCCGTCGTCGTCACCGTCGGCGCGCCCGTCGGCCCGGCGCCTGCACCGACCGGCGGGACGTGCGCGACGGTTCCGCCCGGCGCGCCCACGGCAGGACCGGTCCCGCCCGGCAGCGCGGGCGCGGGATCCGCCCCGCCCGGCGGTGCCGCGGCCGGGCCGCGCCCGCGCCCTCCCGTACGGACGGTCCTGGCCCCCAGGCGCGACACCTCGCCGTCGAGCCGCGGGAACAACTCCGTGTCCGTCACCCGCAGCTCGGGCCCGAACAGCGTGGAGACGGCGGGTCTGGCGCGGCCCGTCTGGAGCGAGACCACCTCGCGCAGCACGCCCGTCAGCTGCTCCGCCATCTCCTGCGCGGTGGCGAACCTGCGGGCCGGGTCCGGGTCGGTCGCGCGCACCAGCAGCCGGTAGAAGGACTCGTACCGCCGGAAGACGTCGATGTTGTCGGGGTCCGGCAGGGAGTCCGCGAAGACGGTGGTGTAGCCCTGGAAGTCGAAGGTCAGCACGGCGAGGGTCCGCCCGACCGTGTACAGGTCGGACGCCACCGACGGGCCGACGTCGGCGACCTCCGGGGCCTGGTAGCCCACCGTGCCGTAGATGGCCGACTCCTCGTCGTCCATGCGGCGGACCGCGCCCATGTCTATGAGCTTGAGCTGGTCCTCGGTCTGGATGGCGTTGTCGACCTTGAAGTCGCAGTACAGCAGCTTGCGGCTGTGCAGGTGGCCGAGCGCCTCCAGCGCCTCGATGCCGTACGCGCAGGCCTGCTCGACCGGCAGCGGGTCGCGGCGGCCCTGCGGGGAACGCCGGGCGTTGGCGATCTCCTTGAGGGACTTGCCGCCGACGTACTCCATGACGATGTAGCCGTCGAGGGAGCCGGTGCGCTGGTCGAGGTGCTCGACGAAGTTGTAGATCCGCACGATGTTGGCGTGCTCGATCTCGGCGAGGAAGCGCCGTTCGGAGATCGCCGCCGCCATCGCGTCCTGGTCGCCCGTGTCCAGCAGGCCCTTGAGGACCACCCAGCGGTCGGCCACCGCCTTGTCGACGGCGAGGTAGATCCAGCCGAGCCCGCCGTGCGCGAGACATCCCGCCACCTCGTACTGGCCGTGCACCACGTCGCCGGCGCTCAGCTTGGGCACGAAGGAGTACGGGTGGCCGCACTTGGTGCAGAAGCCCTCCGTGCGGCCCGGGGTCGCACCGCGTGACCGCCCGACCGGCGCCCCGCAGTCCGAACGCGAGCAGAACCGCTTGCGCTCGGGCACCTCGGGACGGTCCATGACCATCACGCGCGGGTCGGGCCGCGGCACCGCGGGCACCTCGACGAGACCGGCGCCCAGGCGCCCGCGCCCGGTGGAACCGGCGGCGGAGCCGGAGCTGCGCACCGACACCGAACGCCCCGTGGAGCGCCCCGACACCGCCCGCGAGAGCCGGCCCGACACCGAGCGCCGGGACTTCGACGAGCGCGAGGAGTGCGACGACGTACGGGAGCCGCGTGCGCTGCCGCTGCCCGACGAACCGCGCGAGCCGCGGCCCCCGCCCCCGGTGACACCGGTCGGCGCGGAACCCAGCGCGCCGCCCGCCGCGACGACCGGCGCGAGACCGCACGTGTCGCAGTACAGCTCGCCGCCGCCCATGTCCTCGTAGGTCCCGCCGCAGCCGGGACGCTGGCACGTCCGCCCTGCCTCACTCATGGCGCTGCCTCCCCCTTCTCGCTCCCGCGCCGGTTTCCGCCCGGTGACCGCTCATGCGCCGGGCCCCGTCCGGTCCACCGGTCCGCCCTGGCCGGGCACGCGCGGCGCGGAGCCGCCGAGCAGTTCGGCCGCCGCGTGCTGGTAGCGCAGCACGGCCTGTTCGGCGACGCGCAGGTCGCACGGCGCGCTCCACAGCATGCGGCGCGCCCTCTCGTACTTCTCGGCCAGCTCCGGGTCCTCCGCGTACCCCAGCCGGGCCATCTTCGCCTTGTACGCGTCGAGCCGGCCGCGCAGCTCGGCACGGACCGCAAGCGGCGCGGTGACCGCCGTCAACGACTCGCGGGCCCGCAGAAGTTCGTCCTCGGCCTTCTCCTCCAGGGACTCCAGGAGCGGCGACAGACGATGCCACTGGGCGTGCCTGCGGTACTCGGCGGCCGCCGCCAGCTGCTCCTGCAGCACGATCGGCGGCCCGCCCACCACCGGGACCTCCGTCGCGGCGATCTTCGCCAGCACCTCGCCGCGCGCGGTGCGCGCCTCGGCGAGCGTGCGGTCCGCGCGCGAGAGCACGTCCCGCAGCCGCACGATCCGCTGTTCGGCGTCCTGGCGCACGGCCAGCACCGCGTCGATCTCCCGGCGCACCTCCTCCAGGGCGCGCGCCTCCCGGTCGTACACCGTCGTGTCGGGGCGGCCGCCGCCCGGCGCCGAACTGCCCTGCGCGGGCACCCAGAAGGCCAGCGGGTCGGACACCACCTGCTCGCGCAGCCTGGTCAGGGTGCGGGTGATCCGCTCCAGGTCGTCGCCGGACGGGTGCTCGCCGGGGCGCACCCCCACGGAGTGCGCGAGCTTGCGGGTGCGCCGGAGCTCGGCGGCGAGTAAATCGATCCGGGCGGGCAGCGCCGACCACACCGCGTCGGCGGCGACCACCAGGTCGAGGGAGGAGGCGTAGAGCTGGTTCATCCGGTCCACCAGCGCGGCCAGCGTGTACCGCTCGCTGAGCCGTCCGGGGCCGCCGTCCGGGCCGGGCGCGCCGGGGGCGGCGCCGGGCATCGTGACCGCCTCGCCGCGCAGCAGCTCCGTCAGCTCCACCAGGTCCTCGCGGCTGGACCAGCGGCGCCGGGACCGGGTCTCCCGGGCGGTGCGCAGCGCACCCGCGTACGCGTCGAAGCAGGACCACAGCAGCG
The DNA here is from genome assembly GCF_044455745.1 of Streptomyces sp. NPDC051136. Taxonomy (NCBI): domain Bacteria; kingdom Bacillati; phylum Actinomycetota; class Actinomycetes; order Kitasatosporales; family Streptomycetaceae; genus Streptomyces; species Streptomyces sp. NPDC051136. The sequence goes on from NZ_JBITFE010000002.1 coordinate 394,547, forward strand.
TGATCGACGCCTCCGCCGCGGCCCAGCGCTCGGCGGTGACACCGGTCAGCTCGGCGCCCTCCAGGAGTCTGCGGCCCGCGTGGTCCTGGAGGGCGAGCAGCGAGGTCTCGATCGCCTCGTGCTCCGCGCCGAGCCGCGCCAGCGCACGGTCCACCTCGTCCCGGTCCATCACCGGCCCGGTGGGTCCCGTGTCGCCCATCGATCACCTCTCGCCGTCGCGGACCCGCGTGTGCGTCGCCCGTGTTCGTTCTTCCTGCGCCTACGTCTACGCCTGCGCCTTCGACTGCGGCCGCCGCCTCCGGTCAGCTCTCGCGCAGGTACTGCGGGGTCGGCGGCAGCGACTTCGCCGGGTCGTCCATGGTCTCCGACAGCCACGTCCGGTAGGAGTGCTGCCATCCGTCGGCCTTGTCCGCGCGCCACTGTTCGAGGACCCGGTTGACCCGGCGTACCAGATCGTCGGCGTCCTTCTTCATCGCCACGCCGTAGTACTCGGTGGTGAAGGCGTCGCCCTTCAGCTCGACCGTCGGGTCCTGCGCGGCCTGGCTGGCGGCGAGGGCGCCGTCGGTGACCACCGCGTCGACCTCACCGAGCTGGAGCCTCACCAGGCAGTCCAGTTGGTTGGGCACGGTGGTGCGCAGGTCGACGCCCTCGGCGGGCCTGCCCGCCGCCCGGTCCTGCTCCAGCGTGCTCAGCGCCGTCGAACCCGCCGCCGTGCAGACCTTCTTGCCGGCCAGTGTGCCGTCGTACCCCGTGATCTTCGAGGACTTGGGCGCCAGCACCTGCTGGCCGGTGCGGAAGTAGGGGGCGGAGAACGCGACGTCCTCCAGCCGGTCGCAGTTGATGGTCATCGTGCGGACCACCATGTCGACCCGGCCGTCCTGGACGGCGGGCACGCGCTGGTCGGTGGGGATCGCCTTGAACTGCACGGCGTCCTCGTCGCCGAGGACGTCCTTCGCGATCCGGTGGGCCAGGTCGATGTCGAAGCCCTCCAGCTCGGCGTCGCCGCCGCTGTTCGGATCGCGGTAGCCCCAGCGGAAGCTGTTCTGGTCGACGCCGACGACCAGCTTGCGCTTCTCGCCCTCGCGGGAGCGGATCGCGTCGATGGTGGGCCCGCCGTCCCCGGACGGGGCGAGCGTCTGCTTCTCCGGGTCCGCGCACTCCCGCGCGGCCCGCGCCTGGCTGCCGCGCGCGACGCCGTCGGTCCCGTCCGTGCCGCCGGCGGCGCCTCCGCCGTGCGGGTGGACCGCCGGCAGGAGCAGGGCCGCCAGCACCGCGAGGACGCAGGCGAGGGCCATCGCCCCCACGCCGCCCCAGCCCTTCAGAGCGGTCCGCAACCGTCCCGCACGCATCCTCACGCCCCCTTCCACGGGTACCGCCCGCCCGGGCGCCCCTTCCGGCGGGCCCGCCCGGCCCGCGCCCCGCCTCACCGGTACTCCGACAGCCTGCGGCCGATGCCGATCAGCGCGCCGGCCGCGCCCAGCACGGCCAGCAGGCCGGCGCCCTGCGGCAGGTAGCCCATCGCGTCCAGGCCGTCGCCCGCCGCCCGCTCGAACTCCGCGTTCTCGTGGTCGAGCGCGGTGGCGAGTGCCGCGTCGACGCCGTCGAAGCACTCGACCGTGGCGCCGTCACCGCCGATCACCAGGTCCAGCGCCTGCTGGTAGTTGCCGTTCTCGTCCTGCTCGCGGGCCGAGGTGTGCCGCTTCTTCCACTCCGTCATGTTGCCGTTCGCCGTGTCGACCGGCCGCTCGCCGGCCGCGTCGTCGGCGAGCCGCCCCGCCTTGCCCAGCGCCGCGGAGAGGGCGTCCATGTTCCTGCCGAAGGCCAGGTCGTAGGAGTCGTACGTGGTGCCGTCCACCTTGGTGGTCTCCGCGCCGCGCGAGACCAGCGTCAGGTTCTCGTTGCCCCGGGCCTTGAGGGAGGCGATGCGGGCCTCGTGCAGCGCGTTGAGGGAACGCACGCCGTGCTCGTAGGAGTCGGTCAGGTTCGACCGCGCGACGCCGTGGCCGACGACCAGCCAGAGCAGCACGATCGCGGAGGCGGCGGTCGCGGCGACCAGGCCGTGGTTCAGGACCCGGTTGGTGCGCCGGTAGTTGCGGTGCTGGGCCCAGGCCAGCGCGGCGAGCAGGACGACACCGAGGGCGATCGCCGCCCAGGGGTAGGGCTTGGCGTCCCCGTAGTCGGCGCTCAGCCGCTGGTTCTCCTTCGTGTAGAGGTCCTCCGCCGCCGGGAGCATCTCCTGCTGCATCTTCTCGTTGGCGTAGCGCAGGTAGGCGCCGCCGACCGGGAAACCCTGCCGGTTGTAGGTGCGGGCGCGCTCCACCAGGCCCTTGTACTCGGGCAGCAGACGGTTCAGCTCGGCGATGGTGTCCGCCGCGGGGGACCTCGGCTCGGAGTTGGCGGCGGCCGTCACGAGTCCCTCGGCGGCCGCGCGGATCCCGTTGTCGTAGCGGGTGCGGGAGTCCTCCGTCTCCTGGCCGCCGGCCAGGAAGCCGCTGGAGGCCGCGGTGTTGGCCTCGGCGAGGGAGCGGTAGATGCCGGCCGCGGCGGAGCTGAGCGGCTGGCTGCGGGTCAGCACGTCGTCGGCCGCCCCGGCCCGCTCGCTCGTCTGCCAGGCGGTGACCGCGCCGAAGGCGATCACCAGCACCGCGAGCAGCGCGCCGATGATGCGCAGCCTTCCCGGCTCGGTGACCGCGGCCGCGCGCAGCCGGTCCACGCCCTCGGCGAAGGCGGTACGACGCCGGTCCGGCGGAGGCGGAGGCGGGGGAGCGGCGGGCGCGCCGGCCGGCCGCTGCCGCGGCACGGGACCGGAACGCGGCGGCACGGCGGGCGGGGCGGGCACGCCCGGACCCGGCGGCGGTGCCGCGCCGCCCCTCGTCGGTCGAGTCACTGCTGACCCCCCCTGGTCATCCGTCGCCGCAAGTATCGCTGGCCCCGCCGGCTTCCGCACCGGCCTTCACCCGATCTTGATGTGTCACCGGTGCAACGCACCACCCCTGCCCATGAATACGCCACCGGAACCGGTTCGGTTCCCCCTGCCGGTCCCCGGTCGCCCTGCCGGTTCCCGGTCGCCGGCACGGCGGCGGCGAGCAGGTGAGGCGGGCGCAGCCGGTGACGCGGGCGATACGCGGGCGACGCGGGCGCCACCGGTGGCTCAGGCGGCTCAGGCGGCTCAGGCGGTGAAGTGCTCCCTGGCCCGCTCACCGGCCCCGGGAGCCGCGCCCACGTGGTCGAGCCCGAGCAGCACCGCGCCCAGCACGGGCGGGGCCGTCACCACCCGGGGCACCGCCTTGGGGGCGCGGGCCGCCAGCAGCTCCCGTATCCGGTCGTCGAGCTGTGCGTGCCGGGCCGCCAGCACGCTGCCGCCCAGCAGGACCGGCACCGGCTCGGCCAGCAGACCGAGGCGGGTCAGCGCGACCGTGGCCATGGCCACCACCTCGTCGGCCTGCCGGTCCACCACGGCCCGCGCGAGCGGGTCGCCACCGGCCGCCGTGGCGAACAGCACCGGGGTCAGCTCGTGCCGCCGCACGGGCTCGATCCGCCGCAGGTGCAGGGCTTCGACCAGGGCGTACATCGAGCCGAGGCCGAAGTGCGCCGGCAGGGTCCGGGCCAGCTCCGTCGGTCCGCCGCGGCCGTCCTCGGCGCGCGCGGCGTGCCACAGCGCCTCCTCGGCCAGTCCCCAACCGCCGCCCCAGTCACCGGAGATGCGGCCGATGGCCGGGAAGCGGGCGGTGCGGCCGTCGGGGTGCATGCCGACGCAGTTGACGCCGGCCCCGCACACGACGGCGACGCCCAGGGGCTCGCGGACACCGGCCCGCAGGACGGCGAACGTGTCGTTGCGGACCTCGACGCCCGCTCCCCACCCCCGCGCGCGCAGGGCGGCGGCCAGTTGCTCCTCCTCCACGGGCAGGTCGGCGTTGGCCAGGCACGCCGACACGTGCTCGACGGAGGCGACCCCGGCCGCCGCGAAGGCCCGTGCCACCGCGTCCGCCAGGGTGTCCACGGCCCGCTCGACACCCACGGCGGGCGGCCGGAAGGCCCCGCCGCGGGCGGTCGCGAGCACCTCCCCGTCGGCCGCCACCACGGCCACGTCGGTCTTGCTGTTGCCCGCGTCGACGGCGAGGACACTCGCGGTCAGGCCCACGCCAGGTGCTCCCGGTTGTGCGCGATCAGCCGGTCGGTGAGCTGCTCGGCGTACGCGTACTGGCCGACGAGGGGATGGGCGAGCAGCGCCCGGAAGACACGGTCCCGGCCGCCGCGCAGGGCCGCGTCCAGGGCCAGGTCCTCGTACGCCGTGACGTTCGCCATCAGACCGGCGTACAGCGGGTCCACGGGTGCCACCGGCAGCGGGGCGGCACCCTCGCCGCCCACCGCGGCCGGCACCTCGATCACCGCGTCGTCGGGCAGGAAGGGCAGCGTGCCCCGGTTGTACGTGTTCACCACCTGGTGGGGAGAGCCCGCGCCGCCGAGCAGGGCGGCGGCGAGGTCCACGGCGGCCTCCGAGTAGAAGGCTCCGCCGCGCCTGGCGAGCAGGGCGGGCTTCTCGTCCAGGGCCGGGTCGCCGTACATGGCCAGTAGCTCCCGCTCCATCGCGGCCACCTCGGCGGCCCGGGACGGCTTGGTGCGCAGCTCGTCCACGACCTCGTCGTGCGCGTAGTAGTAGCGCAGGTAGTAGGAGGGGACGACGCCGAGGCGGTCCAGCAGGGGGAGGGGCAGGCGCAGGTCGGCGGCGACGGCGTCCCCGTGCTCGGCCAGCAGCCGCGGCAGGACGTCCTCGCCCTCGGGCCCGCCGAGCCGGACGCCGGTCTCCCAGGTGAGGTGGTTGAGGCCGACGTGGTCCAGGTGGACGTCGGCCGGCGCCACCCCGAGCAGGGCGGCGAACTTGCGCTGGAGGCCGATCGCCACGTTGCACAGCCCGACCGCCCGGTGCCCGGCCTTCAGCAGGGCGCGGGTGACGATGCCGACCGGGTTGGTGAAGTCGATGATCCAGGCGTCCGGGTTGGCCCGGCGCACCCGCTCGGCGATGTCCAGCACCACCGGCACCGTGCGCAGCGCCTTGGCCAGCCCGCCCGCACCGGTCGTCTCCTGCCCGACGCAGCCGCACTCCAGCGGCCAGGTCTCGTCCTGCTGCCTGGCGGCCTGACCGCCGACGCGCAGCTGGAGCAGGACGGCGTCGGCGCCGTCGACGGCCGCGTCCAGATCGGAGGTGGTGACCACGCGGCCACCGTGCCCCTGCTTGGCGAAGATGCGCCGGGCGAGGCCGCCCACCAGCTCCAGCCGGTCCGCCGCCGGATCGACGAGAACCAGCTCCTCCACCGGCAGGGTCTCCCGCAACCGGGCGAAGCCGTCGATCAGTTCGGGCGTGTAGGTCGAACCGCCGCCGACCACGGTGAGTTTCATGCAGTCATCAACCCTTTACTCCGGTCAGTGTGACGCCTTCGACGAACGCCTTCTGCGCGAAGAAGAACACGAGGATCACGGGGGCCATGACCAGCACGGTCGCGGCCATGGTGAGGTTCCAGTCGGTGTGGTGGGCGCCCTTGAAGGACTCCAGGCCGTAGGAGAGCGTCCAGGCGCCCGGGTTCTCCGAGGCGTAGATCTGCGGGCCGAAGTAGTCGTTCCAGGCGTAGAAGAACTGGAAGAGGGCCACCGCGGCGATGCCCGGCTTCGCCATCGGCAGGACGACCTTCAGCAGGGTGCGCAGCTCCCCGCAGCCGTCGACCTTCGCCGCGTCCAGGTACTCGTCGGGGACGGTCAGCAGGAACTGGCGCAGCAGGAAGACGGAGAAGGCGTCGCCGAAGGCCATCGGGACGATCAGCGGCCACAGCGTGCCGGACAGGTCCAGCTGCTTGGCCCAGAACAGGTACATCGGGATGACGATCACCTGCGGGGGCAGCATCATCATCGAGATCACCAGCATCAGCGACAGGTGCCGCCCCCGGAAGCGGAACTTGGCCAGCGCGTACGCCACCGGGACCGACGAGGCCACGGTCAGCACGGTGCCGAGCCCCGCGTACAGCAGTGTGTTCCTCCACCAGGTGAGGAAGCCGGGGGTGTCCAGCACGGTGCGGTAGTTGCCCCACTCCCAGGTGTGCGGCCACAGGTCACGGGTGAGGGCCTGCTGGTCGCTCATCAGCGAGGTGAGCACCACGAACACGAATGGCAGCGTGAAGAAGAGCGCGGCGGCCACGCCCAGGGCGTGGACGGCGATCCAGTGCAGCAGGGCGCGTCGGCGGGCGGTGCGCTCCCCGGCCGGCGGGGCGCCGGCCGGCACGGGCCGGTCCAGTACCCGGGTCATCGGTCACCTGCCTGGATCAGACCGCCCCGGCGGCGCATCAGCAGCGCCGTGAACGCCATGGCCAGCGCGAACAGCACGAGTGCGACCACGCAGGCGGAGCCGTAGTCGAAGCGCTGGAAGCCGAGGTTGTAGACGAGCTGGGGGAGGGTGAGGGTCGACTTGTCGGGATAGCCGGGTTCGAAGGACTGACCGGAGCCGCCGATGATCCCGGAGGCGACCTTCCCGGCGACCAGCGGCTGCGTGTAGTACTGCATGGTCTGGATCACGCCCGTGACCACGGCGAACAGCACGATCGGCGAGATGTTCGGCAGCGTCACGAACCGGAACCGCTGCCAGGCCGACGCCCCGTCCAGCTCGGCGGCCTCGTACTGCTCCTTCGGTACGTCGAGCAGCGCGGCCATGAAGATGACTATGAGGTCGCCCACGCCCCACACCGCGAGCGCCGTCAGTGCGGGCTTGGACCAGGCGGCGTCCGTGAACCAGCCGGGCGCCGGCACGCCGAGCCCTTCCAGGACCGAGTTCACCGGACCCGTACCGGGGTTGAGGAGGAAGACGAAGGCCAGCGTGGCGGCGACGGGCGGGGCGAGGTAGGGCAGGTAGAAGAGGGTGCGGAAGACCCCCGCGCCCGTCCTGATCCGCGTGATGAGCAGCCCGACGCCGAGCCCGAACACCACCCGGCAGGTCACCATCACCAGGACCAGCCACAGGGTGTTGCGCAGTGCGGGCCAGAACAGGGGGTAGTCCTGGAAGACGTACGCCCAGTTGTCCAGGCCCCGGAACTCCGGGACGCCGAAGCCGTCGTACTTCATCAGCGAGAAGTAGACGGTGGACACCAGGGGATAGGCGAAGAAGACGCCGAACCCGACGAGCCACGGCGACATGAAGGCCGCCGTGCGCAGCGCCGAGCGCCGGCGCTTCGCGCGCAGGGTGTTCGCGGTCCTGGACGCGGCCACGGACGTGGTCATGGACGAGGTCATGGACGTGGTCATGTCCGCTACTTCGTCTGCTCGATGTCGCGGTCGATCTGCGCGGCGGTCTTCTCCAGGCCCGCCTTCAGATCCTTCACCTTGCCCGACTCGTACCGGTAGCCGAAGTCCTGGAGGGTCAGCTGGTAGGTGGCGCCGTTGACGGAGGCGGGCGGGGAGTTCGACCCGGGGTGCTGGGCGATGTCCAGGAAGGTCTTGAACTCCGGATCGGTCTTCAGGTCGGGCGACTTGAGGGCGGGGAAGGTCGAGGGCACGTTGCGGATGGCGTTGGCGAAGGCGACGACGGCCTCGGTGTCGGTCGTCATGTACTTCACCAGCTCCCAGGCGGCGTTCTGCTTCTTGCTCCGCGGGGCGATGCCCATGACGGTGCCGGACAGGAAGCCCTTGCCGTACTCGGCCACCTCGTCGTCGGCGACGGGCATCGGCGCGGTGCCGATCTCGAAGCCGACGCCCGCGTCCTCCGCCATGCCGAGCCGCCACTCGCCGTCCAGCTGCATGGCGACCTGGCCGGTCTGGAAGGGGTGCTTGGCACCCCACTCGTCGCCGAAGGTGTTGCGGTACCTCTCCAGCCTCTCGAAGCCGCCGAGGTCGTCGACGAGCTTCTTCTGGTAGGTGAACATCTCGGCGAACGCCGGGTCCTTCGCGACGGCGGACCTGCCGTCCTCGTCGAAGTAGGCGTGGTCCCACTGGGACATGTAGTGGTCGACGACCGTCTCGTAGCCGTGGTAGTTCGGCATGAAGCCGAGCTGCTCGTACCCGTCGCCCTTGGTCTTCGTCAGCTTCTTCGCCACCTGGGCGAATTCGGACCAGGTCTTCGGCGGGGCCTTGATCCCGGCCGCCTCGAAGGCGTCCTTGTCGTAGTAGAGGCCGTAGGCGTCGCCGAGCAGGGGCAGTGCGCAGCGCGTGCCCTCGAACTGGGTGTAGTCCAGCATGGGCTTCGGGATGAGCGCGTCCAGGTCGAGCTTCGACTTCTCGACGAACGGCTTCAGGTCGAGGAAGGCGCCCGAGGAGCAGAACTTGCCGATGTTGGAGGTGGTGAACGAGGACACCACGTCGGGACCGTTCGAACCGCCCGCGCGCAGCGCCTGGTTGAGCTTGTCGTCGTTGATGTTGCCGACGACCTTCACCGTGATGTTGGGGTGCGCCTTCTCGAAGCGGTCCACGTTCGCCTGGACGGCCTTCACCTCGGCGGGCGCGCTCCAGCCGTGCCAGAAGGTGATGGTCGTCTCCGCGTTCGGGTCGTCGGAGGCGCCGTCCGCCGAGGAGTCCGCCTGGCCGGTGCAGGCGGTGGCGAGCAGGGCGAGGGAGGCGGAGACGGCGACCGCGAGGGCCGCTTTCCTGGATATTCCGGGCATGGCGAAGCTCCCAGGGGCAGGGCGGGACAGGGACGGGTGGCGCGGGGGTGGAACCGGTGGGGTGGCGCGGGGTCAGCGCGAGGTGTCGAAGACCTCGTCGCGGGTGGTCGCGAGCGCGCTCTCCAGTGCGCCGCGCAGGACGGGGTGGCCGGTCACGTCACTCACGGCGAGCCGGGGTCGGGAGGCGGCCAGTTCCTCCAGCTCGTCGCGGACCAGGTCGCGCAGCGGCTCGCCGCCGGCGGTGAGCGAGGTACCGCTCAGCACCACCAGCTCGGGGTCGAGCACCGAGACGAGGGAGGCGAGGCCGGTGGCCAGGCGGGTGGCGTAGGTCTGCAGCAGCCGGCGGTGCGGGGCGTCGTCGGGGCCGGCCTGCGCGGCGCGGGCGACCAGGGCCGCGGCGACCTCGGTGTACGGCCCCGAGGGCACGTCGGGTACGCCCAGCTCACGGGCCAGTCCCGCCAGCGCCTGGGAGCCTGCCAGCTCCTGGAAGCCGCCGCTGCCGGTCCGGCTGACCTTGCGGACCAGCGGCGCGCCCGGCACCGGCAGGAACCCGACCTCGCCGGCGCCGCCGGTCCAGCCGCGGTGCAGCCGCCCGCCGAGGACCAGGGCGGCGCCCAGGCCCTCCTGGTTCCACAGCAGCACGAAGTCCTCGTGGCCGCGGGCCGCACCGAGGCGCTGTTCGGCCACGGCGGCCAGGTTCACGTCGTTCTCGTACTCGACCGGCATCGGCAGGGCGGCGGCGACCTCGTCGAGCAGGGCCGGGGAGTGCCAGCCGGGCAGGTGGGAGGCGTAACGCAGCCGTCCGGTGCCCGGGTCGAAGGCGCCCGGCGTGCCGATGACGAGGCGGCGGACGTCGTCGCGGGCGAGTCCGGCGGCCTTCACCGCGCCGTCGAGGGCGTCGGTGACCTGCTGGACGACGGGGGTGGCGGGGCGCCGGCCCGGGGTGGGCAGCTCGTACCGGCCGACGGTGCGCCCGGTGACGTCGGCGACCGCGGCCAGCACGCGGTCCGGGGTGACGTCGAGGCCGGCGGCGTACGCGGCGGCGGGGTTCACCTCGTAGAGCTGGGCGCCGGGCCCGGGGCGCCCCTCGGTCGTCCCCCCGGCCAGGACCAGTCCCGCCGCCTCCAGCCGGGCCAGCAGCTGCGAGGCGGTGGGCTTCGACAGGCCGGTCAGCTTGCCGATCCGGGTCCGGGACAGCGGGCCGTGCTCCAGCAGCAGGTCGAGGGCGGCCCGGTCGTTCATGGCGCGCAGGACGCGCGGGGTGCCCGGCGTACCGGCGGTTCCTGCCATGCGTGTCCACACCTGCCTCTCGACCGCTCAGCTTTTCAGGGGGCGGTGGGGGAAGTCCACCGCGGGGATCACGGGAGACGTCCCCGGCCGACGTCCGGAGAGCGTCTGTTAGGAAAGTTTCCTGTTGGACGGAGAACGTAGGCCCGCCCGCGAGCAGCCGTCAAGAGACCGCCCCCGGGACGACGGTGGTCGTCCCGGGGGCGGGGTGGCCGGGCCCGTTACTTGCTGGTGCTCGGCGGCGGGATCGGAGAGGCCGCCACGGACTGCGGCGACACGGTGTTCGCGTACGCCGACGGCGCCGCGACGCCCGCCGCCGGATCGGCGGCGGCCGGGGCTCCCTCCAGCGGGACGGTGGCACCGCCGACGATGGCGATGCCGGCCCCGTCGAAGGCCCGCTTGATGCGCCAGCGCAGCTCGCGCTCGACGGTCAGGGCCTTCCCGGGCATGGTCTTGGCGGAGACCCGCACCACCATCGAGTCGAGCAGGACGGAGTCCAGGCCCAGGGTCTCGATCGGCCCCCAGAGCATCTCGTTCCAGGGCTCTTCCTTGCTCATCCGCTCACCGACCGCGGTGAGCGCCTCCTGCACCTTGTCCAGGTCCTCGTCGGAGCGGACGGTCACGTCGACGCCTGCCGTGGACCAGCCCTGGGAGAGGTTGCCGATGCGCTTGACCTCGCCGTTGCGCACGTACCAGATCTCGCCGTCGGCGCCGCGCAGCTTGGTCACCCGCAGTCCGACCTCGATGACCTCGCCGGAGGCCACGCCCGCGTCGATGCTGTCGCCGACGCCGTACTGGTCCTCCAGGATCATGAAGACGCCGGACAGGAAGTCGGTGACCAGGTTGCGGGCACCGAAGCCGATCGCGACACCGGCGACACCGGCGGAGGCCAGCAGCGGGGCCAGGTTGATCTGGAAGGTGCCCAGCACCATCAGGGCCGCGGTGCCCAGGATGAGGAAGCTGGCCACCGAGCGCAGCACGGAGCCGATGGCCTCCGACCGCTGACGGCGCCGCTCGGCGTTGACCAGCAGCCCGCTCAGGGCGGTACCGCCGGACGTCCCGGTCCTGCGGTTCATCCGGTCTATGAGCTTGGTGATCGCCCGGCGCACCACCGCGCGCAGCACGACCGCTATCGCCACGATCAGCAGCACCCGCAGCCCGATCGCGAGCCACGTCGACCAGTTCTCCTCGACCCAGCCCGCGGCGTTCGTCGCGCTCTCGTGGGCCTCGCGCAGCGAGGGCACGGTCGGGGCGGTCGGGGTCGGGGTCGGTGACGGGGAGGGGGACGAACCGGCGGCCAGTAGGACGGCGGCGGACAGGGACACGGCGGAAACCTCCAGGTGCGGCGGCCCGTCCTGCGCGGTCCGGTCCGAGGTCCGGTCCAAGGTCACGGAAAGGTCACCGGACGGGCAGAAGCACCACACTAACGGGGCACCGGACGCGGTCCGGCCCGAAAAGGGCGGGGGAGACACTGCTCACCCACGCCTGAACTGGTCACGCCCGCGGCCACGGGTGCCGTGTGGTCGAAAACACTTCCAGCCCGTTACCGGCACATGGTGGCGCTACGACCAGGCATGAGGGGAGACTGAACCAGATCGTCCCGGCGCGAGCCACGCGCCGCCGACGCCCAAGGAGGCACCCGTGCCGCATGTCCTGGTCCTCAACGCGTCGTACGAGCCACTCGGCGTCGTACCGCTCCGCCGCGCGCTCGTCCTCGTCCTGGAGAACAAGGCCGTGTGCCTCGAGGAGTCCGGCGCCTACCTGCACAGCGCGACCGTCACCGTGCCCGCACCCAGCGTGGTCCGGCTGAAGCGGTTCGTACGGGTGCCCTACCGGGGTCCCGTCCCGCTCACCCGCCGTGCCCTGTTCGCCCGCGACGGAGGCCGCTGCATGTACTGCGGCGCCGTGGCCACCAGCGTCGACCACGTGATCCCGCGCAGTCGCGGGGGCCTGCACGCGTGGGACAACGTGGTGGCGTCCTGCCGCCGCTGCAACCACGTCAAGGCCGACCGCCACCTGGTCGAGCTCGGCTGGCGGCTGCGCCACAAACCGGCCCCGCCGACCGGACTGGCCTGGCGCATCATCGGCACCGGCCACCGGGACCCGCGCTGGCTGCCGTACCTGCAGCCGTACGGCGCGGAGGACGCCATGGCCCGGATCGACGGCATTTCCGCCTGACGTCCGGGCCTTCGCACGTCAGGCGGCCACTCCGCGGTCGCGCAGCAGCGCGGTGTACGCCGCCTCCGCCGCGCGCCCTTCCACGGTCCCCGGCGGGGTGTGCGTCAGGAAGCTGTCGGTGTCGCCGTGGTGCAGGACGCTGCCGCCGTACATGACCGTCACGTGGTCGGCCTCCTCGGCGAGGTCCGCCACGTCGTGGGTGGACAGCAGGACGCGCACGTCGGCGGTGAGCGTGCGCAGGATGTCCCGGAAGACCCGGCGCTGGTAGGGGTCCATACCGGCGGTGGGCTCGTCGAGGAGCAGGACCCGCGCGTTGTGCACCAGGGCGCCCGCGACACCGACCCGCCGCAGCTGACCGCCGGAGAGCCGGCTCGTGCGGGTGCCCGCCTGGTCGGCCAGGTTCACCCGGCCGAGCGCCCGGCGGGCCTGCTGCCAGGCCTCGGCGCGGTTCATGCCCTTGAGCCAGCCGATGTAGGCGACGTACTCGCGCGCGGTCAGGGTGGGCATGGGCACGATGTCCTGCGGCATCCACGCCACCGCCTGCCGGTAGGAGGCGGTGCCGGCCGGACCGCCGTCCAGCGTCACCCGTCCCCGCTGCGGCCGGTTCACCGAGGCCGCCAGCTTCAGCAGGGTGGACTTGCCGGCGCCGTTGGGGCCGAGCAGGACGGTGAGGCCGTCCGGCAGGGCGTACGAGAAGTCCCGCAGCACGGGCTGCTTCCAGCGCCGGTAGCCGTAGGTGCAGTTGCTGAGTTCGAGTGTCACGCTGTCTTCCTCGACGAACGGATCTGGGCGGCTAGGCCGATGGCGAGCACAAGCACGGAGGCGCCCGCCGCGAACAGGTTGTCCGCGGGGAGCGCCACGACGGTCCACAGGTGCGGGACGTTCCCGCGGAACCCGACGACCACGACGGTGACCAGCCACCCCACCGGGATCATCACCGCGGACTGGCCGGTCCACGCCCGTCCGAGCAGCATCAGCCCGGTCAGGAAGGCCGCGTTGCGCCCGCCGGCCACGGCCCCGCTGCTGCCCTCGGCGACGGCCACCAGGGCGCTGCACAGCACCGCGGCGCCGACGACCGCGAGCACGAGCAGGTTGTCGAGCCGGGTCAGCGAGCGCACCCCGGAGACCTCGGCCGCGGGCAACCGGGACTCGAGCGCCGCCATCAGACAGGCGAACAGGGGGACGGGGACGAACATCGACAGCGCCACCCGGGGGGCGCCGGTGATGGAGGGCAGCAGCACCGTGGTGCCCTGCACCGCGTAGAGCGCGGCGGCGAAGACCAGGAGCGCGAGGGGGAGCAGCTGGTGTCCCCGGCGGGCCCTGAACCACCACCTCACGAGGTCTTCGCCTGACAGCTGTCGAGCATCCGCCCGATCCACCGGGACTGTTCCGCCGCCGGCTGCGCCAGCACCTTGTCGACCTCGGTCCGCACCTGCTTCTCCAGCTCCGTCGCCAAGAGGTCCCGGCCCTCCTGCTTCCGCCGCTCGCGGTACGCGTCCTCCTGGTCCGTCTTGACGGCCGCCCACAGCCAGGCCGCGTGCGCGTCGCGCGCGGGGACCTGCTCGCAGCGGAAGTGCAGGGAGCGTATGACGATGCGGTACGTGGCGTCGCCGCTGCCCACCGAACCGGCGAGGATCATGCGCCACTCGGTGTCCGTGGACGGCCTGTGCAGGCGCCCGTCGGCGTAGCTGTCGGTGATCAGCGCCGGCCTCGCCTCGGTCGCTCCGGCCTCGCGCAGCACGGCCAGTGCCTTCGCGGTCTCGCGCTGGACCTGCGGCAGGCCCCGCGCGTCGAACTCGGGGACGCACATGCGGGGCGCCTGGCCGGCACAGGCCATCGCGACGTTCCCGCTGGTCAGCGGCGGTGTGGCGGACCATCCCGACGCGGTGCGGTAGGCGCCCAGGACACCGGTCACGGCGAGCGCGGCCGCGACGACGGCCCGCACGGTCCGCGGGCCGAAGGGCAGCCAGAGCACCAGCAGACCCACGGCGACGCCCCCGGCCAGCAGCACCGGCACCGCCGCCGTGACCAGGTCCGGCACCTCGCCGTATCCGACGCTCCCGAACTGCCCGGAGACGTGGCGGGGCCAGTACGGCAGCACGGCACGGGTGAAGGCGACGGTGATCCAGTCGGCCACGGCCACGATCGGGGTGGCGATGACGCGGGGCACCCAGCAGCCGACGGCGAACCCGAGGACGGCGTGCGCGACGCACAGGACCAGCCCGGCGAGCGGCAGCCGCAGCCCGTCGAGCGTGGGCAGCGTCGCCGAGCGCGCCAGCGACACCGCCGCGGGCAGGAGCAGCACCAGCCAGGACAGCACGATCACGGGGGCGACGGCGTTGAAAGCGATGCGGTATCTCGAACGCGCCGGCGCCAGCGCCAGAACACGGGCGTTCCGCAGGCGTCCGCTTTCCCAGCAGGACAATGCGGCGGCCGTCGCGTAGGCCAACGCGTAAAGCGTTTTGAGGGGCTCCGCGACAATGCTCGGCGCGTAATTGTGGTAGCTGGAAAGGGGGGCCGTTTCGCCCACCAGATAATAAAGAAGAGTAAGGGCCAGGACGATCGGCCCGGCCCATCGGACGCTACCGCTGCGCAAGCTGGTGCTGAATTTCATGGTTTCTCACTGACCACGTTTCGGGCCGGGGCGGGGGCGCCCCGGACGGGGCGCCCCTTTCGAGCTGGATCAGCCGTCGGCCTTGGTGGTGTCGACGGTGACGCTGCGCACGCTCAGCTGCGGGCCGAAGGTGGAGCCGCCGATCTTCATGATCTTGAAGTAGTAGTTCCGCTTGCCGGACGGCAGGTCGGTCCACTCTCCGTTGCTGGTCCCGCCGTTGAAGCAGGCGGTGAACGTCTTGTTGTCGTACGACTCGTCCGGCTGCAGCGAGATGTCGTTCCATATCTGCACGTCGGTGCTCTTCGAGCCGTCCGTGGTGCAACCGGTGAACTGCACCTGCGAGTACAGCTCGTCCGACCAGCGGCGGGACTCGAAGGACGCGCTGGCGGCCGTGATCGAGCTGCTCCAGTTGGCCTCGGCGATCGGGGCCAGGGCGAGCGTGATCACGGCTGCCGAACCGGTCACCAAAGAAATACGGGCACTGCGCTTCATGATAACTATCCTCCCCTTTGGGGAATGGGTAGGTATATGTGAAGCGAAATGCATAGTGTTCCCCCCACCCCCCGTGAGCGCGGGGGCTGTTGCCCCGGCGACTGGAATCTAGCGCAGCGGTTACCGGCCGGGCAACTTCGAATTTCCTGCCGATGATTGGCTGCGGTTCGGGCCGCATGGATCGCCTTGGGCGTTTTTTGCCGGAGTGGATTTCGCGAAGGTCGGGGAATGTTCCGTTTGCCCCCGTGAAATGTTCCGTTTGACGCCCGCTCGCCCGAAAGTTCACCTGTGGTTCGCCCGTTCGGGTGAGCGGTGGGCGAGGAACGGCCACCCGGGCGACAATGTGACGAGGCGCACGTTGTCGGCCGTTCCATGTCTGCGTCGGCCCCGACTGGGTAGGGCTGCCATAACCCGACAACCGTCGCAACAAAGGAGACTCCCGTGGCTGCACTCCTCCTGCTCCCGGCCCCTTCCAAACCCGTGGCGGAGCCGTCCACCCCCTGGTCAGAGCCCTCCGCCGCCTCCGAGACCCCGCACTACTGCGTCTTCGGCGCCACCGGCAGCTGTGCCGAGACCCCGCTGACCAGCGAACCGCCGCTGCCCGACGCCGAGCCCCTCACCAGCGAGTCGCCGTTCGCCGACGCCGTACCGCTGACCAGCGAGTCCTCGCCCGAACTCACGGCCGACGTGCCGGAGCAGGGCGGCCCCTCCTTCGCCGTCCCGGAATCCACGAGGTCGTAGAGGAAGCAGATGCCCGCAGACCGGTCGGCCGAGCCCCCCGCCGAAGACCTTCCCGAGGATCTGACCAGGCTCGCCGCCCTGCACGGCGTCGCCACCTCCTACCGCCCCTCCCCGGACCGCACCGTCCCGGCCTCGGCCGCCGCCGTCACCCTCGCGCTGGCCGCCCTCGGCGTGGACGCGAGCACCCCCGCGGCCGTACGGACCTCCCTCACCGCCCGCGAGGACGAGCTGCGCGCGCGCCTGCTGCCGCCCACCGTCGTGAGCTGGGAAGGCGGTGCCACGCCGGCCGCGCTGGCCGCACTCCCGCCGGGCACCCGGCTGCGCGTGGACACCGAGCAGGGCGAGCGCCTCGACGGAGCCGGACCGCTCCCGCCGGGCGTCCACCGGCTGACCGCCACCGCGCCCGACGGCCGGAGCGCCGAGGCCCACCTGATCGTCGCGCCGGCCCGGCTGCCCGCCCCCGGCGTCCGCGCCCACGGGCTCCTCGTCCAGCTCTACTCCCTGCTGTCCCGCCGCTCCTGGGGCATGGGCGACCTCGGCGACCTCGGTGAGCTGGCCGGCTGGGCCGGACGGTCCCTCGGCGCCGGATTCGTGCAGGTCAACCCGCTGCACGCGGCGGTGCCCGGCGCGCCCACCGACCCCTCCCCCTACCGGCCCTCCTCGCGGCGCTTCCCCGATCCCGTGCACCTGCGGATCGAGGACGTGCCCGAGTACGCGTACGTCACCGACCCCGAGCGGGCCCGGGCCCTGCGGGAGCGGGCCGCGCGACTGCGCGCGGGCGTGCTGGAGAAGGGCGCCCTCATCGACCGGGACGCGGTGTGGGAGCTGAAGCGCGAGGCCCTGGAACTGCTGCACGAGGTCCCCCTCGGGCCCGGCCGCCGCGCCGCCTACTGCGACTACCTCGCCGAACAGGGCACCGCGCTGGAGGACCACGCGACCTGGTGCGCCCTCGCCGAGGTCCACGGCCCCGACTGGCACCGGTGGCCCGAGGGGCTGCGCGACCCGCGCTCGGCCGACACCGACCGCGCCCGCACCGAGCTGATGGACCGCGTCGACTTCCACGCGCGGCTCACCTGGCTCACCGACACCCAGCTGACCGCCGCGCAGCGCACCGCCCGCGAGGCGGGCATGCCGGTCGGAATCGTCCACGACCTGGCCGTCGGCGTGCACCCGCGCGGCGCCGACTCCTGGGCCCAGCAGCGGTACTACGCCGCCGGGATGTCGGTGGGCGCACCGCCGGACGCCTTCAACGCCCTCGGTCAGGACTGGGGCCTGCCGCCGTGGCGCCCCGACCGCCTGGCGGAGGGCGGGTACGCGCCGTTCCGGGCGCTGCTGCGCGGCCTCTTCCGCTACGCCGGAGCCCTGCGCGTGGACCACGTCATGGGCCTGTTCCGGCTCTGGTGGGTCCCCGAGGGACGCCCGCCCACCGAGGGCACCTACGTCCACTACGACGCCGAGGCGATGCTCGCCGTCCTCGTCCTGGAGGCCGGACGGGCCGGAGCCGTCGTGATAGGCGAGGACCTGGGCACCGTGGAGCCCGGCGTGCGCGAGGCGCTGCGCGAGCGCGGGGTGCTGGGCACGTCGGTGCTGTGGTTCGAGCGGGACTGGACCGGCGACGGCGGCCCCCTGCCGCCCGAGCGGTGGCGCGCCGACTGCCTGGCCACCGCCACCACCCACGACCTGCCGTCCACCGCCGCCCGTCTCACCGGCGAACACGTCGAACTCCGCCATCGGCTCGGCCTGCTGACCCGCCCGTTGGAGGAGGAGCGCGCCGAGGCGTCGGCGGACACCGCCGAGTGGCTGGAGGTCCTGGCCCGGCTCGGGCTGCTGCACGGCACCGGCGGGGACACCGGGACCCCGGCCGAGGAGGCGGAGATCCAGGCCGTGCACCGCTTCCTGCTGCGCACCCCCGCCCGGATGGTCGGCATCTGGCTCCCCGACGCCGTCGGCGACCGCCGGCCGCAGAACCTGCCGGGCACCTGGGACCAGTACCCGAACTGGCGACTGCCCGTCGCAGACGCCGAGGGGCGCCCGGTGACGCTGGAGGACCTGGCCGCCTCGCCGCGCCTGCACGCCCTGATCGACGTCGTACGGGAGCGCGGCGGCGCCCGGGACGGCTGAGCGGCGCGGCCGGGCCGCGCGCCCGCGGGCCCCGTACGGGCACCCCGGGCGCGCGGTCACCGGGACCGTTCGCTAACTTGGCACCGTGGACAAGAAGAACGCCCTGCGCGCCGGCGCCCTGGCAGCCGGTACGACGCTGATGATGCTGCTCATGTCGTCCCCCGCGCTCGCGCTGACCCGCGACGACGGCGACGACCCCGGCACCGGCCTGAGCGTCGTCGAGACGCTGGGCCTCTACGTCCTGGCCCCGATCGCGCTGTTCGCGATCATCGCGGGCCTGGTCATGGTCCTGGACCGGTCCCACCCGGACCACCGGGTGTCGACCCCCGGCTCGAAGCCGAAGGCCAAGGCCGAGGTCGGCGCGAAGGCCTGACCTCCCGCCCGGCCGTCCGCCCCAGCTCCACCGAGGGCGCCGCCCCCGCCGCACGTACGCGCACCCGCCGTACGTGGACGGGGACGGCGCCCTCGGGCGTTGGTGCGGGCCGGCGTTACTGCTCGGTACCGGCCAGCAGGTCCCGCAGCAGGTCGGCCAGCTGACCGGCCCGCTCCGGGTCGAGTGAGCCCAGTGCCTCGGTCTGGGCGTCCAGGCCCG
Source organism: Streptomyces sp. NPDC051136 (assembly GCF_044455745.1). NCBI lineage: Bacteria > Bacillati > Actinomycetota > Actinomycetes > Kitasatosporales > Streptomycetaceae > Streptomyces > Streptomyces sp. NPDC051136. Next base: position 413,208 of record NZ_JBITFE010000002.1, read on the forward strand.
CGCCGACCGCCTCGTCGATCAGCTCCAGCCCGCGCTCGGTGAGGGTGACCTGGAGTCCCCGGCGGTCGTGCGGGTCCGGGGAGCGGCGCACCAGGCCCGCCCGCTCCAGCTTGTCCAGCCGGCCGGTCATGCCGCCGGTGGTGAGCATCAGCGTGGCCGAGAGCTGCCGCGGCGAGAGCGTGTACGGCTCGCCGGAGCGGCGCAGGGTGGCCAGGGCGTCGAACTCACCGCGCGAGATGCCGAAGCGCGCGTACGCCTGCTCCATCTGGTCGCCCATCGCCCGCGCCAGCCGGAAGACCCGGCCGAACACCTCCATGGCCGCGGTGTCCAGGTCGGGCCGGACCGCCGCCCACTGGTCGATGATCGCGTCGACGGGGTCCCTGCGGGGTTCAGTCATGGGACGAGTATCGGCGCGATTCCACTCGGCCGCAAGAAAGTAGCTTGACGGAAACTTGCTTAGAAGTAAGCTACTTATTGCCGAGCTTCTGCTGGGCTTCTCCCGATCCCGAAGGGTGTCCCCATGGCCGCCACCCGTCCCACCGTCATCGCGCTCACCGCCCTCGCCCCCGTCTCCTGGGGCACCACCTACGCCGTGACCACCGAGTTCCTGCCGGCCGACCGGCCCCTGTTCACCGGGCTGATGCGCGCCCTGCCCGCCGGACTGCTGCTGCTCGCCCTCGCCCGGGTGCTGCCGCGCGGTGTCTGGTGGGGGAAGGCGGCGGTGCTGGGCGCGCTGAACATCGGCGCCTTCTTCCCGTTGCTGTTCCTCTCCGCCTACCGGATGCCCGGCGGGATGGCGGCCGTCGTCGGCTCGATCGGCCCGCTCCTCGTCGTCGCCCTCTCGGCCCTGCTGCTCGGGCAGCGGCCCACCACCCGGTCCGTGCTCACCGCGGTCGCCGCCGCGTTCGGCGTCAGTCTGGTGGTGCTGGAGGCGGCCGGCGGACTGGACGCGATCGGCGTCCTCGCGGCCGTCGCCGCCACCGCGTCCATGTCCCTGGGCACCGTGCTCACCAAGCGCTGGGGCCGCCCCGACGGCGTCGGACCGCTCGCCCTCACCGCCTGGCAGCTGACCGCGGGCGGCCTGCTCCTCGCGCCGGTCGCCCTCCTCGTCGAGGGGGCCCCGCCCGCCCTGGACGGTCCGGCGGTCGGCGGCTACCTCTACCTCGCGCTGGCCAACACGGCGTTGGCGTACTGGCTCTGGTTCCGCGGCATCGGCCGGCTCTCCGCCACCCAGGTCACCTTCCTCGGGCCGCTCTCGCCGCTGACCGCCGCCGTGATCGGCTGGGCGGTGCTGGGGGAGGCGCTCGGCCCGGTGCAGCTGGCGGGGATGGCGCTGGCGTTCGGGGCGACTCTCGCGGGGCAGGCGGCGGCGCGCCCGCGGGTGGTCGCGGTGGCCCCGGCCGCGCGGGCGCACGGTCGCCGTGAGGCCGCACCTTTCAGTTCTGCTTCACAGAACGGTCGTAAAGATTCGATGGACCTGACGGGTCAGGCACTGCGACGGTAGCCACGCCGAGCCCCCGACCAGGAAAGGACCTTCGTGGCCACCGCCGCCCGACGCACCGCCGCCCACCCCGCCGAAGCCTCCGCGCCCTCTCCCGCACCGTCGACCGCGCCCTCCACCGTCGGCCCCGTCGCCGCGCGGCCGACGGGGCCCGTCGCCGCCGGACTCGCGCTCGCCGTGCTCGCCACCCTCGTCTGGTCCGGCAGCTTCGTCACCTCGCGGGCCCTCGGGGACAGCGTGCCGCCCGTCCAGCACGCGTTCTGGCGCTGGGTGGTGGCCCTCGCCGTCGTCGCCCCCTTCGGGGCCCGGCGGGCCTGGCGGCAGCGCGCGCTGATCCGGCGCCACCTCGGCTTCGTGGTCCTCGCCTCCCTGCTCGGCGTCACCGTCTACAACACCCTGGTCAACCAGGCCGGCGTCACCACACCCGCCGCCAACATGGGCATGATCATGGCGGCGTCGCCGGTGCTGATGGCCCTGTGGGAACGGGCGGGCGGCGTCCGGCTCGGCGCCCGCCGGATCGCCGGGCTGGTCGTCGCCTGCGCGGGCGTGCTGCTGCTCGTCGGCGGGGACGGGGCGTCCTTCTCGGCCGGCGACCTGTGGATGATCGCCGCCGCCTGCTGCTTCGGGTCGTACAGCGCCCTGCTGCGGCGCAGGCCCGAGGGGCTGGACGGGGTCGGCTTCCTCTTCACCACGTTCCTGTTCGGCACGGTCCTGCTGCTCCCCGCCCAGGGCGTCAGCCTCGCCGTCCAGGGCGGCTTCCACCCGACGCCGGGCACCGTCTGGCCGCTCCTGTACGTCGGCGTCGCCTCCTCCGCCGTCGCCTTCTTCGCCTGGAACAAGGCGATCTCCCTGATCGGCCCGTCCCGTGCCGGAGTCGTCTACTACCTCCAGCCGGTGTGCGTCGCCCTGCTGTCCTGGGCCCTGCTCGCCGAACCGACCGGCTGGACGCAGGCGGGCTGCATGGCGCTGATCCTCACCGGCGTCGTCCTCGGCGCGGGGGCCCGCGGGTAGGTTGCCGCCATGGCCGACTGGGACATCCGCAAGCTGCAGATCCTGCGCACGCTGCGGGAGAGGGGCACGGTGACGGCGACGGCCGAGGCGCTGCACATGACGCCGTCCGCCGTGTCCCAGCAGCTGACCAACCTCTCCCGACAGCTCGGCGTGGAGCTGCTCCGGGCGCAGGGCAGACGGGTCCGGCTGACGGACGCGGCCCGGCTGGTGCTGCGGCACGCGGAGGCGGTGTTCGAGCAACTGGAGCGCGCCGACGCCGAGCTGGCGGCCCACGTGCGGGGTGAGGCGGGCGAGGTCCGGGTCGGCGCCTTCTCCACCGCCGTGCCCGCCCTCGTCGTCCCGGCCGTCGTCGCCCTGCGCGCCACGCACCCCGGGATCACGGTGCGGGTGCGGGAGGCCGAGGCGCAGGAGGCGTACGAGCTGCTGGCCGCCGGGGACGTCGACCTCGCGCTGTCGCTGGCCGCGCAGGCACCGAGCGCCGCCGACGCGCGCTTCACCCGCGTCCCGCTGCTCGCCGACCCGCTGGACGTCGCCCTGCCCGGCGGCCATCCGCTGGCCCGCGCGGAGCCGCTGCGGCTGGCCGACCTCGCCGCCGAACCGTGGATCTTCGGCGGCAGCGGGCCCTGGTCCGACATCACCCGCGGCGCCTGCGAGGCCGCCGGGTTCCGGCCGCACCAGGGCCACGCGGCGGCCGGCTGGCCCGCGATCCTCGCCATGGTCGAGGCGGGCATGGGCGTCGCCCTGGTGCCGCGCATGGCGGCCGTGCCCCGGGCCGGGGTGGTGATGCGCGAACTGCGCGCCGACCGCCCCGTCCGGCACGTTGTGGCGGCCGTGCGCAGGGGCGCGGAGGAGGGCACCGCGGTGGCCAGGGTGCTGGACGCGCTGCGCGGATCCGCCACACCCCGCTCCGACGGACCGCAGGCCCCGCCGGGCACCGGGTAGGCGCTCGGCCGGCGTACAGGGACCCTCCGGCGGGAGCGACCGGCCGACCCTACGGCGCGGATCGCGCGCGTGCGGCGCGCCCGGACCCGACTGGGCCCGCTCCCGGACGCCGCCGCCCACACGACGGCCCGCCGCACCGGGACGCGCGAGGGGCGCCCGGCGCGGCACGCGGCGCCGGACGCCCCTCGGGGGGCGTACCGCCTACTCGGCCGCCGCCGCGTCGGCCGCCTGGGCCTTCAGGGCGCGCTCCACGCCCGCGCGGGACTCCGAGACCAGCCGGCGCAGGGCCGCGTTCGGACCGGCGGAGGCCAGCCACGCGTCCGTGCGCTCCAGGGTCTCCCGGGACACCTGCACCGCCGGGTACAGGCCGACCGCGATCTGCTGGGCCATCTCGTGCGAACGGGACTCCCAGACGCCTTCCAGCGCCTCGAAGTACCGCTCCGTGTACGCCGCCAGCAGCTCGCGCTGGTCGGTCTGCACGAAGCCGGCGATGACCGCCTCCTGGACGGCGTTGGGCAGCTTGTCGGACTCCACGACCGACTCCCACGCCTCCGCCTTGGCCGCCTCGGTCGGGCGGGCGGCCCGCGCGGTGGCCGCGTGGCGCTCACCGGCGGCGGTCCTGTCCCGCTCGTACTCGGCGGCGATCTCCGAACCGCCGAACCGGCCCACGGCCGCGAGACGCTGCACGAACGCCCAGCGCAGCTCGGTGTCGACGGCCAGGCCCTCGACCGTCTGCCTGCCGTCGAGCAGGGCGTCGAGCAGGTCCAGCTGTTCCGGCGTCCTGGCCGTCGCCGCGAAGGCCCGCGCCCACGCCAGCTGGTGGTCGCTGCCCGCCTCGGCGGCCCGCAGGTGGGCCAGCGTGGCCTCGGTCCAGCGGGTGAGCAGCGTCTCGCGGGCGGTGGGGGCGGCGTACTGGTCGATGGCCAACTTCACCTGGCGGTGCAGCGACTGCACGACACCGATGTCGGACTCCTTGCCGATGCCGGACAGCACCAGCGACAGGTAGTCGCGGGTCGCCAGCTCCCCGTCGCGGGTCATGTCCCACGCCGACGCCCAGCACAGGGCGCGCGGCAGCGACTCGGTGAAGTCGCCCAGGTGCTCGGTGACCACCGCGAGGGACTGCTCGTCCAGGCGGACCTTCGCGTACGACAGGTCGTCGTCGTTCAGGAGCAGCACCGCCGGGCGGGCCTTGCCGACCAGCGCCGGTACGGCCGTCAGCTCGCCGTCCACGTCCAGCTCGACGCGGTCCCCGCGCACCAGCTTGCCGTCGCCGTCGAGGTCGTAGGCGCCGATCGCGATGCGGTGCGGGCGCAGGGTCGGCTCACCCTTGGCGCCGGCCGGGAGCGCCGGGGCCTCCTGGCGGATGGCGAAGGACGTGACGACACCGTTCGCGTCCGTCTCGATCTCCGGGCGCAGCACGTTGATGCCGGCCGTCTCCAGCCACGCCTTCGACCAGGTCTTCAGATCGCGCCCCGAGGTCTCCTCCAGAGCGCCCAGCAGGTCGGACAGCCGGGTGTTGCCGAAGGCGTGGCGCTTGAAGTACGCCTGCACGCCCCGGAAGAACGCGTCCTCACCGACGTAGGCGACGAGCTGCTTGAGCACGCTGGCGCCCTTGGCGTACGTGATGCCGTCGAAGTTGACGAGCACGTCGTCCAGGTCGCTGATGTCCGCCATGATCGGGTGCGTGGACGGCAGCTGGTCCTGCCGGTACGCCCAGGTCTTCATCTGGTTGGCGAACGTCGTCCACGAGTGCGGCCACTTCGAGCCGGGCGCGTCGGCCTGGCAGGCGGCCTCGGCGTAGGTGGCGAACGACTCGTTCAGCCACAGGTCGTTCCACCACTCCATGGTGACCAGGTCGCCGAACCACATGTGCGCCAGCTCGTGCAGGATCGTCGCCGCCCGCGCCTCGTACGCGGCGTCGGTCACCTTGGAGCGGAACACGTACTGGTCGCGGATGGTCACCGCGCCCGCGTTCTCCATCGCGCCCGCGTTGAACTCCGGCACGAAGAGCTGGTCGTACTTCTGGAAGGGGTACGGGTAGTCGAACTTCCCCTGGAACCAGTCGAAGCCCTGCCGGGTCACCTCGAAGATCGCGTCCGAGTCGAGGTGCTCGGCCAGCGAGGGACGGCAGTAGATGCCGAGCGGCACCGACTGGCCGTCCTTCTCGTACACGCTGTGCACCGAGTGGTACGGGCCGACGATCAGCGCCGTGATGTACGACGAGATGCGCGGGGTCGGCTCGAAGACCCAGACGTTCTCCTGGGGTTCCGGGGTCGGCGAGTTGGAGACGACCGTCCAGCCCTCGGGGGCCCGCACGGTGAACTGGAACGTCGCCTTCAGGTCCGGCTGCTCGAAGCTGGCGAAGACGCGGCGCGCGTCCGGCACCTCGAACTGGGTGTAGAGGTAGGCCTGGTCGTCGACCGGGTCGACGAACCGGTGCAGGCCCTCACCGGTGTTGGTGTACGCGCAGTCGGCGACCACCCGCAGCACGTTGCGCCCCGGCAGCAGCTCCGCGAGGGCGATGCGGGAGTCCCGGAAGACCTCGGCGGGATCGAGGGAGTCGCCGTTCAGCGTCACCTCGTGGACCGTCGGCGCCACCAGGTCGATGAAGGACGCGCCGCCCTCGGCGACGTCGAAGCGCACCGTGGTCGCGGACCGGTAGGTGCCGCCCTCCTGCGCGCCGGTGAGGTCGAGATCGATCTCGTACGAGTCAACGGTCAGCAGCGTCGCCCGCTGCCGCGCCTCTTCGCGAGTCAGGTTTGTGCCAGGCACGCGGTCATCTCCTCGTTATGTGTGGGTTGCGCCATCCTTCCACGTGATCCGCGCCGGACGCGATGTCCGTTTCCCGCCGGTGCCCGGCTCCCGTCCGCGCGAGCCTGGGGTCATGAACGGCTACACCGCACATCCCGTCCCCGCGGCCACCCTCCGGGAACTGCGCCTCGCCGACGACGCGGGCCGCACCCCCGCACCCGTGACCGACGACGAGGGCGGCGCGCCCCTGCGCTGCTGCCTGCGCCACAGCCGGGCCGGCGAGAGGATCACGCTGGTCTCCTACGCCCCGCTGCGCCGCTGGGCGGCGAGGACCGGCGCCGACCCGGGCGCCTACGACGAGCAGGGCCCGGTCTTCGTGCACGCCGAGGCGTGCCCGGGGCCGGACACGGACCGCCTCCCCTTCACCGGCTCGCACCGCGTCCTGCGCCGCTACTCCGCCGACGGGCACATCCTGGGCGGGCGGCTGATCGGGGACCCCGGCGCCTTCGCGTACGCCCTTCGGGAAGCACTCGGCGACCCGGCGGTGGCGTTCGTCCACGTCCGGGCCGTCGAGTACGGCTGCTTCCTCTACGAGGTGCGCCGGGACTGACCCGGCCCGCCTCAGCCGCCCACCCCGACCCGCCAGGGGCCGTCGGCCTCGATGCGCAGGATGCCCGGTGCCGTGACGGGCGCCAGGACGTCGACGCGGCCGACCTCGTTGACGAGGAGGTCCTCCTCCTCGCCGGGCCAGTCCGGGTCGGACGAGGTGAAGCGGTGCCAGACGGCGAAGTTGCTCTCGCCCTGGTGCACGAAGGACAGCACGCCCGCGGGGCCCTCGTAGACCAGCAGGTCCGGGCCCCGGCCGTTGAGGCTGTGCACCAGGCGCCGGGCGTGGGCGAGCGGCAGCACCCGCAGCGTCCAGGGCGTGTCCGCGCGCACCAGCAGGGTCAGCGGGCGGTCCTCGGGGACGGTGGCGACGGTACGGGCGTGGACCTCGTCCTCGTACGCCGACAACAGGTCCTGGTCGGCGCGGCCGTACGCGTCGCAGGAGTCCACGTGCACCGAGATGCTGTCCCGGCACTCGATCTCGACGACGACGCGTGCGCCGGGCGGCAGGTTCGGCGGGCAGGTGACGCGCTGCTTGCCCGAGGCCTGGTGGGTGAACGAGGGGAAGGACAGCTCCTGCTCCGACGCGAGGCGGCCGGCGGGCGCGGCCGGCAAGGACGCGGAGGACGCGGCGGCCGCGGAGGACGCTGCGGCCGGCGCCGCGTGAGCCGGTGGGGCGGGAGGGGCCGGAGGAGCCGGAGCCGCCCGAGGGGCCGGAGGCAGCGGCGGGGGAGGAGGGGCCGGGACGCCGGCTGCGGGCTGCGGGTCCTCGGCGACCGAGATGCCGAAGTCCGTCGCCAGCCCGGCGAGACCCGAGGCGTACCCCTGCCCCACCGCGCGGAACTTCCAGCCGCCGTTCCTGCGGTAGAACTCGCCGAACACGATGGCGGTCTCCGCCGAAGCGTCCCCGACCGCGAAGGACGCGATCGGCTGCCCCTGCGGCAGGGCGACCCGGACGTCAAGCGAGGGCACCTGCCCGAACGTCCCGGCGTCGGTGGACGCGGCCACCACCACCCGGTCCATCCCGAGTTCGACGGCCGCGAGGTCCAGCCACAGCCAGTCGGCGGCCGTGCCGTCGGCCCCCTGGCCCTTGCCCAGGTGGCGCACGGCGCCCGACGGGTGCGCCGGCTGGTTGTAGAAGACGAGGTCGGCGTCCGAGCGGACCCGGCCCGTCGCGTCCAGCACCAGCGCCGAGACGTCCACGTCCGGGGTGCCCGGGCCCTGCCGCCACGTCACCGCCACCTGGAGGGCGGCCGAGGGAACGGGCAGGTTGCCGCCCTTCGTCATCTGCGTCATGGCGTGATCGTCACACGACCGGCACGGCCACCGGGGCGGATTGTCGTACTCCGCAACGAGGGGGCGCACACGCAGAAGGGCGGCCACCCCTGCCGGGTGACCGCCCCGAGGAAGCGCGCCGTCCTAGTCGGCGGTCAGCTCCGCGGCCACCAGCTCCGCGATCTGCACCGCGTTCAGGGCCGCGCCCTTGCGCAGGTTGTCGTTGGAGACGAACAGGGCGAGGCCGTTGTCCACGGTCTCGTCCTGGCGGATGCGGCCCACGTACGACGGGTCCTGACCGGCCGCCTCCAGCGGCGTGGGGACCTCCGTGAGCGCGACGCCGGGGGCGCCGGCCAGCAGCTCCTTGGCGCGCGCCACGCTGATCGGGCGGGCGAAACGGGCGTTGATCTGCAGGGAGTGGCCGCTGAAGACGGGCACGCGCACGCAGGTGCCGGACACCTTGAGCTCCGGGATCTCCAGGATCTTGCGGGACTCGTTGCGGAGCTTCTGCTCCTCGTCCGTCTCGTGCAGACCGTCGTCGACGAGGGAACCGGCCATCGGCAGCACGTTGTACGCGATCGGCGCCACGTACTTCTCCGGCTCGGGGAACTCGACGGCCGAACCGTCGTGGGTCAGCTTGGGGGCGTCCGCGCCGACCTTCTGGACCTGCTCGAACAGCTCGTCCACGCCGGCCAGGCCGGAGCCCGACACCGCCTGGTAGGTGGCGACGACGAGCGCCTCCAGGCCCGCCTCCGCGTGCAGCGGGCGCAGCACCGGCATCGCGGCCATCGTGGTGCAGTTCGGGTTGGCGATGATGCCCTTGGGACGGTCGGCGACCGCGTGCGGGTTCACCTCGGAGACCACCAGCGGGACCTCGGGGTCACGGCGCCAGGCGGAGGAGTTGTCGATCACGACGGGGCCCTGCGAGGCGACCTTTTCGGCCAGTGCCTTGGAGGTGGCGCCGCCCGCCGAGAACAGCACGATGTCGAGGCCGGAGTAGTCGGCGGTGGCCGCGTCCTCCACCGTCACGCCGTCCAGCTCCTTGCCGGCGCTGCGCGCCGAGGCGAACAGGCGCAGCTCGGTGACCGGGAAGTTCCGCTCCGTGAGGATCCTGCGCATGACCGTGCCCACCTGACCGGTGGCTCCGACGATTCCGACCCTCACGGTGACTCCTTCTCCGTCTGTGCGCGTGTCTTCACGCGCGCTTTGCTCGGCCGAGACTTTTCCATCATGGGGCGAAGTCCGGCCCGCCTGTCCAATCCTTTGCGCGGTGTGCCCGCACTCCGGAACGCGGCTGCTCGGACAGTGGGTGTGGTCCTTGCGCACGAACCCCGGCTGAGCTGCAGAAATTCCGTCGCCCGGCCCGCGCGCCGCAAGCTGTGCTGTTCCGCCCCTGCCCATCCCTTCCCGCCCCATACGGCGATGTGACGTACGCCTCGCGCCGAAGGGCGGCCGCCCGGGCGAACGTTTCGGGCCGCTCGCGCGTCGTAGGGGAAACGTGCCCGGGGAGGGGTGGCTTTGCTGCGCAGAAGGGCCCGCCGCGGCCAGGGGGACGACGTGCGCGACGACCCCCTGGACGCGGCACAGGAACGCCGGGTGCGGGCGGTGCTCGCGCTGGGCGGGGTGCCGCAGACGGACCTGCCGGACGGGGTGCAGCAGGTCCGCCTGCGGCTGCTGGAACGAACGGCCAGTGGCCGCGAGGCTCCGCGCGACGTGTCCGCGTGGGCGGCCGTGGTCGCCTCGAACCTGGCCATGGACTGGCACCGGGCCAGGCGCCGGCAGGACCGGCTCGGGGAGCGCCTGGCCTCGTTGCGCCAGACGGAGCACCCCGGAGACGAGGACAGCAGCGTCCTGTCCCTCGCCGTCGCCCAGGGCCTGGACGAGTTGCCGGACGCCCAGCGCCAGGTCCTCGTCCTGCGCTTCTACGCCGACCTGCCGGTGCGCGACATCGCCGAGGAGCTGGGCATCCCCGAGGGCACGGTCAAGAGCAGGCTGCACACGGCGGTACGGGCCCTGCGCGCCCGCCTGCACGAGGACGAGGTGGTGTGAGATGGCCGCCGAACAGCACCCCGGTGGGTACGACGCGCTGATGGCGGCCGTGACGGGCGGGCCGCCGCCGCCCGACGCGGGCGCCGACGCCCGGGCCGCGTACCGGTCGGCGGAGGCCGACGTGGCGCTGCTGCGGGAGCAGCTGCACCTGCTCGGTGACGCCCTGGGCGACGCCGGGCCGGAAGAGCGCCGGGCTCCGGCCCCCGTCCGGGCTCCGGCACCGCGCCGCCGCCCCTTCCGCCTCGCCCCGGGCGTCCTTGCGGCCGCCTGCGCGGGGGTGGTGGTCGCGGGCCTGGGCTGGCTGGTGGTGCAGGGCCCGGGCGGCACGGCCGAGGACACGGCGGGCGGCAGCGCGGCCGACAAGTCCGTGACCCGACCGCAGAGCCCGCCCGTGGGCGGGGAGGACGCCGGCGCCTTCGGCAGCCCCGGCTACCTCGCCTGCGCCCGTCTGGTCGCCGAGGGCACCGTGACCCGCGCCGAGCCGGTACCCGGCGCCGCCCGGCACCGGATCACGCTCCGGGTGACCCGGGCGTACGGGCCCGGTGCGAGCGCGGGGCCGCAGGGGAGCCCCGGGCCGACGGCGACGTTCGCCCTGGACGACGGCCTCGCCCGGCTCGATCCCGGTGACCGGGTCCTGGTCGGCGTCCCGCGCGACCGCCCCACCGCCGACACGGTGATCACCGGCGACCGGGAGATCGCCACCGCCCGCGCCCGGCTCACCGCCTCCCCCACCCCGTCGCGCCCCCTCACCTGCGACTGACCACACCGAGCCACCCGGAGGGGCGGGCACCCGAACCGGCGTGCCCGCCCTTTCGCGCACCGCGCCCGGCAAGCTCTTGTTGCCGGGCACCCGCCCCCGGCTCACCGCCACCCGCCCCCGGCTCACCGCCTTCTTCGCCCGGCCGGGCGCCGAGCGGAGGGGGCGGGCGCCCGGGTCAGGCGTGCCCGCCTCGTGCGCACCGGGCCCGGTTCGCTCGCCCCGCCGGGCACCGGCACCCGCGCCCGGTGCACGGCCGCCCTCGCCCCGTCGGGCGCCACGGCAAGGGGCGGGCGCCCGAACCGGCGTGCCCGCCCTCGCGGGCCGGGTCCCGGCGCGGGCTTCCCGTCGGCGCTACCGGGGCAGTACCACCACGTAAGCCGCGGGCTCCCGGTCACCTGCGGCCATCAGGGCCGTCCGGACGACGGCGGCCTGGTGCTCAGGGCAGTCGCGCAGCTTGCGCGGGGTGAGGTGCACGACCGTGATGCCGAGCCGTTCCAGGTGCTCGCGCTTGCGGGCGTGCTCCGCCCAGTCGGCGTCGTCCTCCTGCGTGCGGTGCGCCCGGGTGTCCAGCTCCAGGGCCACCGCCTGCTCGGGCCAGAAGGCGTCCACCCCGCCCAGGTGGGGGCCGCCCGGCAGCCGCAGGTCGACGTTCCAGACCGGCTCCGGCAGGGCGTGCTCGCGCACCATCCGGTACAGGCGCTGCTCGGCCAGCGCCCGCCCCTCGGCGACCAGCGAGTCCACGGCGTCCACCACGTGCGGGCGGCTGAGCAGCCGGGCCCGGTTCAGCTCCCGTACCACCGCGGCCGGTTCGCAGTGACCGCCGCGCACCGCTTCCGTCAGCAGCCGGCGCACCGTCGCCGGGTCGGTCAGCTCCGCCACCGCGTCCGCCAGGGCCCGCGCCACCGGCGCCACCGGAACTCCGGTCAGCTCCACGGCGGTCGGCAGCGCGGCCGTGCGGACGATGCGCGCGCAGCCCGTCGTGCGCAGCCGGCGCAGCCGCGGCACCAGGACGTCGATGAGGTCCAGGGACGGCAGCGGGGGAGCGCCGGAGAAGCCGTGCAGCGTCAGCGCGGCCAGACCCGTGATCATCGCCTCCGCGTAGGCGGGCACCGGCGGGTGCCCGCCGCCCGGCTGGAGGGGCACCGAGACGCTCACTCCCGGCCCCGCGCCGGACGCCGTGCCGCAGGCACGGTCCCGCGCCGCGTAGAGCAGCACCGCGTGCAGGCGCTCCTCGCTGGTCGGCGGGCCCGGGTGCAGCAGGACGACGTTCGGCAGGAGCTGCTGCCAGGGACCGCCGGGCCGGCACTGCTCGTTGGTCTCCGCGGCCGAGACGCCGTGCGCCCGGAGCTGGGCGGCCGTCATCAGCGGACGCCGGCCGTCGGCCAGGTGGTGCAGCGGGCGGGGGCGGGGGGAGAGCGGGGTGTTGTGCGTCATGACCGGCAATTTCCCGTGCCGTGGCCGCCTCTTAACCGCTGTTACACGTCCATCGCCGAACCGGGACAAGCCCGGACTAAAGGACGGGTGTTCGGATGCCGAAAACCCCTGGTCCGAAAGGGGCGGACCAGGGGTTACGGCCACCGTGCACGCATCGTGTAACGGTGACTCAGCGCCCAATCATTGGCCAATGATCGGGGGTTCCGGGTGCCGGGCTAGCGGCCGGCCGCCGCGCCGTCGCACGCCTGCGCCCGCAGCGCCCGCGCCAGGTCGTCCCGCGCCTCCAGCACCAGCCGGCGCAGCGCCGGGGCCGCGTCCTGGTGCGCCGACAGCCACGCGTCGGTCGCGTCCAGCGTGTCCCGGGAGTCCCGCAGGGACGGGAACAGACCCCGGACCACGTCCATCCCGATCTGGATGGACCGCTCGGCCCACAGCCGCTCGATCGCCGCGAAGTACTTCTCGGTGTACGGCGCGAGCAGCTCCCGCTGCGAGGGCTGCGCGAAGCCCGCGATGGTCGCCTCCACCAGGGCGTTGGACAGCTTGTCCGACTCGACGACCTGCGCCCAGGCCTGCGCCTTGACCATGTCCGACGGCCGCGAGGCCAGGCAGCGCACCTGGTGCCGCTTGCCGGAGGCCGTGTCGTCGCGGACCAGTTCGGCCGCCAGGTCGCCCTCGTCGGCGGCGCCGTGGGACGCGAGCGGCGCGAGGAACACCCAGCGCAGCTCCTGGTCCACGTCCAGCCCGTCGATCTTCTCGGTGCCCTCCAGCAGTCCCCTCAGCAGCGCCAGGTCAGCCTCCCCGGACGCCACCGACGCGAAGAACCGCGCCCACGCCAGCTGATGCTCGCCGCCCGGCGCCGCGTCCCGCAGCTCGCGCAGCGCACCCTCGGCGAGCAGCCGGCCGCCCGTCTCCCGCCAGTCGGGGGCGGCGTAGTGCACCAGCGCCGAACCGGTCCAGGCGTGCAGCATCTGGAGCACGCCGATGTCCGACTCGCGCCCGGCGAACCGCAGCACCAGCTCCGCGAAGTCCCGCGTCGGCAGCAGCGCGTCCCGCGTCATGTTCCACAGCGCCGACCAGCACAGGGCACGGGCCAGCGGGTCGGTCAGCGCGCCCAGGTGCTCGCGCAGCGTGGCCAGCGAGGTGTCGTCGAAGCGCGTCTTGCAGTACGTGAGGTCGTCGTCGTTGACCAGGACCAGCTCCGGCGCCTCGGCGCCGGCCAGCTCCGCCACCACCGTGCGCGGCCCCTCGACGTCCACCTCGGCACGCGCGTACCGCTCCAGGGCGCCCCCGGCCGTACGCCGGTACAGGCCGACCGCGACCCGGTGCGGGCGCAGTTCGGGGTGCGACTCGGCGGCCTCCTGCACCACGGCCAGTTCGTCGACCGTGCCCGCCGCGCCCAGCAGCACCTGCGGGGTCAGCGCGTTGACGCCGGCCGTCTGGAGCCAGGACCGGGACCAGGCCGTCATGTCGCGCCCGCTGGTCTCCTCCAGGACCGACAGCAGGTCGCCGAGCCGGGTGTTGCCGTACGCGTGCCGCTTGAAGTAGCGGCGGGCGCCCTCCAGGAACGCGTCCTGCCCGACGTACGCCACCAGCTGCTTGAGCGCGGAGGCGCCCTTGGCGTAGGTGATGCCGTCGAAGTTGAGCTTGGCGTCCTCCAGGTCGCGGATGTCGGCCGTGATCGGGTGTGTGGAGGGGAGCTGGTCGGCGCGGTAGGCCCACGCCTTGCGGCGGTTGGCGAAGGTGATCCAGGCGTCCTTGAACCGGGTCGCGCCCACGTTGGCGAGCGCGCCCATGAAGTCGGCGAAGGACTCCTTCAGCCACAGGTCGTCCCACCACTCCATGGTGACCAGGTCGCCGAACCACATGTGGGCCATCTCGTGCAGGATCGTGTTGGCCCGGCCCTCGTACGACGCCCGCGTCACCTTCCCGCGGAAGATGTACTCCTCCCGGAAGGTCACCATCCCCGGGTTCTCCATCGCGCCGAGGTTGTACTCCGGCACGAACGCCTGGTCGTACTTCCCGAAGGGGTACGGGAAGTCGAAGTGGTCGTGGAAGAAGTCCAGGCCCTGCTTGGTGACGAGGAAGACGTCGTCGGCGTCGAAGTGCGGGGCGAGACCCTTGCGGCACAGGGCACCGAGCGGGATCTCCAGCCGCGTACCGTCCTCGGACACGCGCTCGTAGGAGTCCGTGACGTAGTGGTAGGGCCCCGCGACCACGCACGTGATGTACGTCGAGATCGGCTTCGTCTCCGCGAACCGCCACAGCCCGTCGACGCGCTCGCCCACCCCGTTGGACCACACCGTCCACTCCTCGGGCGCGCGCACCTCGAAGCGGAAGGGCGCCTTGAGGTCGGGCTGCTCGAAGTTCGCGAACACCCGGCGCGAGTCGGCCGGCTCGTACTGGGTGTACAGGTACACCTCGCCGTCCTCGGGGTCGACGAAGCGGTGCATGCCCTCGCCGGTGCGGGAGTACGCGCACTGGGCGTCGACCACCAGCTCGTTGTCGGCGGCCAGGTCCTCCAGGGCGATCCGGGAGCCGTCGAAGACCTCGCTCGGGTCGAGGTCGCGCCCGTTCAGGGAGACGGCGGTGACGCTCGGGGCGATCAGGTCGGCGAAGCTGCTCGCGCCCGGCTCGTTGCAGCGGAAGCGGATCGTGGTCACGGACCGGAACGTGCGCGGGCCCTCACCCTGTGTGTCACCGGTGGCGGAGCGCACGTCGAGGGACACCTCGTACCCGTCGACGGACAGCAGGGCGGCCCGCTCCCGGGCCTCGTCGCGGGACAGATTCTCACCGGGCACGGGCGGCACTCCTCGGATGGTGTTCGATGGACGGCTGGTGTTCCGTGGTGTTCAGCATGCGGACAGCACCGATCCTGCCATGCGCCCCTGACGCGCGGCAGCCGGGAATGGACGGGCCCGCCCGTCGGTTGGCCGGTAGGACGCCTGCCCGCGCCGCCTCACGAGGAGAGACATGTCGGAGAAGACGCCCGTCGACTTCTGGTTCGACCCGCTGTGCCCCTGGGCCTGGATGACCTCGCGCTGGGTCCTGGAGGTGGAGAAGGTCCGGGACATCGAGGTCCGCTGGCACGTGATGAGCCTCGCCGTCCTCAACGAGGACAAGCTCGACGAGCTGCCCGCCGAGTACCGGGAGATGCTCGAGGTCAAGGCGTGGGGCCCGGTGCGCGTCGTGATCGCCGCGCAGGAGGAGCACGGCGCCGACGTGCTCGGTGACCTCTACACGGCGCTCGGCACCCGCATCCACAACCAGGAGGAGGGACCGGGCCGGGAGACGGTCGCCGCCGCCCTGAAGGACGCCGGCCTGCCCGAGTCCCTCATGGACCACTGGGACGGCACCCCCTACGAGCCCCAGCTGCGCGCCTCCCACAAGGAGGGCATCGACAAGGTCGGCCAGGAGGTCGGCACCCCGGTCATCGCCGTGCCCGGCGCCGACGGCGAGCAGCTCGCCTTCTTCGGCCCGGTCGTCACTCCCGCCCCCAAGGGCGAGGACGCCGCCAGGCTCTGGGACGGCACCCTCGCCGTGGCCTCCGTGCCGGGTTTCTACGAGATCAAGCGGACCCGCACCAAGGGCCCGGACTTCAGCAACCTCTGACCCGGACGCCCGGCCGCCCGCGCCCCCTCTCCGGGACGCGGGCGGCCGGGACCGGCGGTCAGTCCTCCTCGGGCAGGGTCGCGCCGACCCACCACCGGTCCTTGCGCTGGATCCGGCGGCAGCCGTCGTACGTGCAGCGGTGGTAGGCCCGGGCGACGAAGACCTCCCCCGCCGGCAGCTCGCCGAGGGCCAGCCGCGCCGCCGCCTTCTCCGCGTCCCCCTCCAGTTCCCGGAACTCGTGCATCGTGTCGCCGCAGTTCGGACACCTCACGTACGCCATGAGCGCCTCCTCGGGTGAACGACGGTTCATTTCCCGTTGCGGAGGCGCTCCACCCCTGCGCGCACAGGGGGCGTGCCGGGTCCGCCGTTACGCGGCGACCGGGGTGTAGTGCGAGGCGTCCCCCTCGATCGACCAGCTCTCCTTGCCCTCGATGCCCACCGGCACGGGACCGGCCAGCGTCACCCGGTGCAGCCGGCGCGGCAGGTCGTCGTAGTTGTCGACGGCGTAGTGCTGGGTGATGCGGTTGTCGAACAGCACCAGCTGGTTCTCCGACCAGCGGTGGCGCAGCACGTTCTCCGGGCGGGTGACGTAGGACTGGAGCAGTTCGAGCAGCTTGCGCGACTCGCCCGCCGACAGGCCCACGATGCGCTGCGCGAACCCGCCGATGAACAGCCCACGCTCGCCGGTGAGCGGGTGGACGCGCACCACGGGGTGCGCCGTGCGGTACGTGATCGAGGTGAACTGGGACCGGTGCGCGGCCTTCTTCGCGTCGATGTCCTCGTCGGCCACCGCGTAGTCGTAGTCGTTGGTGTGCTCCGCCCACAGGCTGTCGGCCAGCAGCCGCAGCGGCTGGGGCAGGTCCCGGTAGGCGCCCGCCGAGGACGCGATCAGGGTCTCTCCGCCGTACGGCGGGACCGTCAGGCTGCGCAGCGAGGTGGCCTGCGGCGGGTTGAGGACGAACGTGACGTCGGTGTGCCAGTGGTTGGCACGGCCCCGCTCGCTGTCCACCGGCAGCACGTTCGGGGCGCCGTCGACCGCGCCCACGGTCGGGTGGGCGGTGGTGAGCTCCCCGAAGCCGCGCACGAAGGCCTGCTGGCCCTCGTCGTCGAGGTCCACGTCGTCGAAGACCAGCGCCTTGTGCTCGGCCAGGGCGGCTCCCAGCGCGGTGACGGTCGCCTCGTCCAGGGGCCGGGAGATGTCGACACCCGACACCTTGGCACCGATACGGGAAGTGATCTTGGTGATCCGCAGATCGCTCATGCCGGTTCCTCTCTCAGATACGGGTGAGTGCGGCCGTCGCCCCGGCGGGGGCGGGGGCGGGGGCGGGGGCCGGGTCCGGTTCCGGGGCCTGGGCCGGTTCCGGGGCGTCGGTGACGTACTGGTTGCGGGGCTGGGGCAGGCCGTAGCGCTCGCGCAGGGTCTGCCGGGGCCCGTACGCGGTGCGCAGCAGACCGCGCTCGCGCAGGATCGGGACGACGTGGTCCACGAAGGACTCCAGGCCCGAGGGCAGGACCGGCGGCATGATGTTGAAGCCGTCGGCCGCACCCCGCGTGAACCACGTCTCGATCTGGTCGGCCACCTGCTCCGGTGTCCCGGTGAAGGTCAGGTGGCCGCGTCCGCCGCCGAGCCGCCCGATCAGCTGCCGCACGGTCAGGCTCTCGCGCCGGGCCAGCTCCACGATCAGCGTGTAGCGGCTCTTGGCGCCCTCGATGGCGCTCTCCGGCGGCAGGTCGTCCGGCAGCGGCCCGTCCAGGTCCAGGGTGCCGGGCTCCAGCCGCAGCAGGTCCTCCAGGCGCCGCACGCCGTGCGTGTGCACGATGTGGTCCTCCAGGACCTGTTCCGCGGCGCGCGCCTCCGCCTCGGTGGACCCGATCACCGGGACGATGCCCGGCAGTACCTTGAGGTGCTCCGGATCCCGCCCCGCGAGCCGGGTGCGGCTCTTGATGTCGGCGTAGAAGGAGCGCGCGTCCTCGATGGTCTGCTGCGCGGTGAACACGGCCTCCGCGTACCGGGCCGCGAAGACCTTGCCGTCCGTCGAGGACCCGGCCTGCACCAGCAGCGGGTAGCCCTGCGGAGTGCGCGGCACGTTGAGCGCGCCCTCGACGCTGAAGTACGTCCCCTTGTGACGCGGTGGATGGATGCGGGCGTCGTCGCCCCACACGCCGGCCGCCTTGTCGGCGAGGATCGCGTCGTCCTCCCAGCTGTCCCAGAGCTTCAGTGCCACATCCACGAACTCGGCGGCGCGTGCGTAGCGTTCGGCGTGCGCGGGCTCGGCGTCCAGACCGAAGTTGCGGGCCGCCTCGGCCCCCGCCGTGGTGACGATGTTCCAGCCCGCCCGGCCGCCGCTGAGGATGTCCAGCGAGGCGAACTTGCGGGCCAGGTTGTAGGGCGAGTTGTAGGACGTGGACGCCGTCGCGATCAGACCGATGTGCTCGGTCGCGGTGGCCAGCGCGGTGAGCAGGGTGAGCGGTTCCAGCGCGCCGGCCGGCCGCTGCGCCAGATTGCTCCACAGCTGCGGGCCGTCGGCCAGGAACAGCGAGTCGAACGTGCCCCGCTCGGCCGTCCTGGCCAGGTTCACGTAGTGCGCGAGACTCACGTGCGCGTACGGGTCGCTCTCCGGCAGCCGCCACGACGCCTCGTGGTGGCCGGTGTTCATCAAGAACGCGTTCAGGTGCAGCCGGCGGGTCATCAGTGGTCCTCCGTCACGCCGAGGGCGGCCAGCAGCCGCTCCCGGTACTCGCCCAGCAGCGGCTCCCGGTAGGAGCGCGGATGGGGTCGGTCGATGGTCAGGTCGAGGCCGACACGGCCGTTGTCCAGCACCAGCACCCGGTCGGCGAGCACGATCGCCTCGTCGACGTCGTGGGTGACCAGCAGCACCGTGGGGCGGTGGCGCTCCCACAGCTCCCGCAGCAGGTGGTGCATCCGGATCCGGGTCAGCGCGTCCAGCGCGCCGAACGGCTCGTCGGCGAGCAGCAGCTGCGGCTCCCGTACCAGGGCCCGGGCCAGTGCCGCCCGCTGCGCCTCACCGCCGGACAGCTCCCCGGGCCAGGCGCGTTCGCGGCCCGCGAGGCCCACCTCGGCCAGGGCGGCCCGGCC
This sequence comes from Streptomyces sp. NPDC051136, assembly GCF_044455745.1. Lineage (NCBI taxonomy): Bacteria > Bacillati > Actinomycetota > Actinomycetes > Kitasatosporales > Streptomycetaceae > Streptomyces > Streptomyces sp. NPDC051136. The sequence continues at coordinate 432,243 of NZ_JBITFE010000002.1, forward strand.
GCGCTCGGCGGCCTCCTTGCCCTCCGTGCCGAGCAGCACGTTGTCCAGCACCCGGGACCAGGGCAGCAGCCGGGAGTCCTGGAAGACCACCGACACCCGCTCGGGCGCGGACAGCCGCCCCCCGCCCTCGACACCGTGGTCGAGGCCGGCCACGGCCCGCAGCAGCGTGCTCTTGCCGGAGCCGCTGTGCCCGAGGAGGGCCGTGAACTGGCCCGCGGGCAGCTCCAGATCGATGCCGTCGAGCACCGTACGGCCCTTGAACGACCTGGTCAGCCCGTGCAGCCGGACGGCCGGACGGCTCAGTTGCTCAGTGTGCGTCGCCACGACAGCACCCTCCGCTCGATCAGACGGACCACGCTGTCGGACACCAGACCGAAGACGCCGTAGATCAGCAGGCCGACGAGGATCACGTCCGTCTGGCCGTAGTTCTGGGCCTGGAACATCATGTAGCCGAGACCGCTGGTGGCGTTGATCTGCTCCAGCACCACCAGACCCAGCCAGGAGCCGGTGACGCTGAGCCGGAGTCCCACGAAGAAGCCGGGCAGCGAGCCGGGCACGACCACCCGGCGGATGAACCGCAGCCGGGACAGCCCCTGCACCTCGGCCAGTTCGACGTAGCGGCTGTCGATGCCGGACAGCGCGGCATGGGTGTTCAGGTACATCGGGATGTACACGACGATCGCGATGATGGCGATCTTGAAGGTCTCGCCGATGCCCAGCCACAGGATGAACAGCGGGATCAGACCCAGGGTCGGTATCGCCCGGTTGAGCTGCACCGTCCCGTCGATCAGCGCCTCGCCGACGCGGGTGAGGCCCGAGACCAGCGCCAGCACCACCCCGGCGCCGAGCCCGATGGCGAACCCGATCGCCGCCCGGCGCAGCGAGGTGACGACGTCGGTGGCGAGCGTCCCGTCCGACCACAGCCGCCAGGCCGTCTCGCCCACCGTCCAGGGCGCCGGTATCGCGCCGGGATCCAGGGTGCCGGCGGCGGACGCGGCGGTCCACAGCACGACGACCAGCAGCGGCCCGGTGAGCCGGGCGGCCGGCCACCGCTTCCCCGGGGACAGCCGCCGGCGCCTGCGCACCTGGGGGGTGTCCTGCTCGACGGTGACCGCGCTCTGGGCGGCCGTCAGGGTCGTCACGGCGCTCACCTCCGGTACTCCGCCGTCACGGCGCGCGCCGCGATGGCCTCGAAGCGACGGTCGAAGAGCTGCTTCACGTCGAACTCCTTCACGAAGCCGCCCTCCGCCAGCAGGTCGGCCGTCTCCTGCTCCCACGCGATCGCCTCGTCCCAGCTCGGCGGGAACAGCGGCTTGTTGGCCAGCTCGGTGACGGCCTCGGCCTGCGCGAGGGTCAGGTTCTGCGTCTTGACGTAGAACTCCCGGTTCCAGTCGTCCGGGTGCTCCCACGTCCACACCAGGCCCTTGGCCCACTGCGGGATGTAGGCGGCGACGGCGGCCGCCTTCGCGCGGTCGTTCAGGACGGACTGCGGCGCCCACAGCAGACTGAGCAGGTCCACCACGTCGGTCGCGATGGTGCGCGCGCCCTTGGAGCCGTACTGCTTCAGATAGGCGGGCGCCTGGCTGTTGCCGAGCGGGGCGACGTCCACCTGGCCGGACTGGAGCGCGGTCAGGAACTGGTTGCTGGTCAGCGGCACCAGGTCCACGTCGTCGTAGGCGAGCCCCGCCTCCTTGAGCGCCCGCAGCAGCACCACGTCCTGCGCCTGCCCCTGCGAGAAGGCCAGCTTCTTGCCTTCGAAATCCTTTGTGGCGCGGATGTCGCTGCCGGGTTTCGTCGCGAACAGGTAGTTGGGCTTGCGGGTGACGTTGATCGCGACGATCTTCGCGTCGAAACCCTGGTAGTGCGCCTGGATCGGCGGAATGCCGGCGTTGTTGGCGAGGTCGAGGGACTTCGCCCGGAACGCGTTGATGACATCGGGTCCCGCGCCTATGTTCAGCCAGTCCGACACCGTGAAGGGAACCTTCAGCCGGGCCAGTTCGAACTGGAGCTGCTGGGTGTCCTGATAGGAAGCGATCTTCAGGCTGGTGCCCTCGGGCACCTTGGTGGCCAGCGGAGCGGTGGCGGCCCCCTTCGTCTCGGCGGCTGCACTGCCGTTCGCGCAGCCGCTGAGCCCGGCGACGGCGGCCGAGGCGCCGACGACCGAGGTGAGGAACAAGCGGCGGTCAATGCCTGTGACAGGCGGTGCGGACATGGGAGAACTCCCTGAATTCATACGGGCGGCACGCGCCGGAAACACGGCGCGAGGGCAGCCGGGAAGGCGTCACGGGGTGGAACGGGTGAAGTGGAGTGGGGCATGCGGAATTCCGGCACGGGGAAGTGCGGGGGAAAGGGGAATTCACGCAGCGGGATACGCGCTCCGGGCGCGCCGGGGCGTCAGCAACAGAAGGTGCGACAGCTCATGAGGTGAATGCTTCCGGTCGACGGTGATCCGTGTCAACATTCCGAGGCACTGAATTAATTAGCCTCAGGTGAAGCGCCCAACGGGTCCCGGTACAGCACGTCCAGGACGACCGAGCCACCCGCGACGGCCAGCACGGAATCGGGGAAACTCGTCGGGAGGACGTCCGCCGCGCGTTCCGTGCCGACCGCCTCCCGCAGTGCGGCCAGGCAGTCCGCGCGGTGCATGGCGCCGATCTCGGTGACCACCACCGTCTCCGGGTTGAGCACGTCCGCCAGCAGCCCCGCCGCCCGCCCGGTGGTCCGGGACCGCTCCAGCAGCAGCGCGGCGGCCACCGGGTCGACGGCGTCCGCGGCGGCGAGCACGTGCCGCGGATTGTCCCCGTCCGTGACCCCGGCCGCGCGGGCCCGGCGGCACAGGGTCCGCTCGCTCAACTCCGCCTGGAGGCATCCGGTACGCCCGCAGGCGCACGGCTCGCTGCCGCCCGGCACCGGCAGGTGCGCGATCGCGCCCGCCTGCGAACGCGGCCCGTGGTGCACCTCGTCGTGCGTGGCGAAGGCCGCGTCGACCACGTTGCCGGCGAACAGGTGCAGCACGCTGCCGCTGCCCCGCGCCCGCCCGAACAGCCGCTCCCCGTTGACCAGCGCCCGGGCGTGGCCGTCGACGTGGACGGGCAGCCCGGTGTGCGCCCCGAGCACCTCCCGCACCGGCACGTCCCGCCAGCCCAGCAGTCCGTGCTCGACGACCACGCCGGAGTCCCGGTCGACCCAGCCGCCGGCCGCGACGCCCACCCCGAGCGGCCGGGCGTCGCGCCGCTCGGAGAGCATCCCGGCCAGCGCCTTCGCCGCGTGGGGCAGTACCCACCCCGGATCGGTGCGCTCGTGCCGCAGCTCCCGCTGCCGCACCACCCGGCCGCGCAGATCGAGCAGCGCCACGGTGGTGTAGGGGACGGCCACGTGCAGCCCGCCGACCACGAACCGCGAGTCGTCGAGGTCCAGGGGCACGTGCGGGCGGCCCACCCCCTTCGGCCGCCGGGGCGGCTCGGCCTCGCGCACCAGCCCGAGCCGGGTGAAGCGGGCGCAGTAGTCCGTGACCGACGCCGGGGACAGCCCGGTCAGCCGGGCGATGGTGCTGCGCGCCACGGGCCCGTGCTCCAGCACGGAGCGCAGGACGACGCCGGCGGTGGCCCGCCGCCGGTCGCGGTCGGCGCCGCGCGGAACGGGGGAAGGGGTCAGGGTTGCCGCGGTACGGGGCATGGGGATGGGTCTCCTCCGGAACGGGTCCGACACTGCGCCGTCTGAACGGGTCGAGGCGCGCCGGGCCCACCCCGCCCGCCTCACGGATCTGTTGACTCGTCGGCCGGGGGCATCCGGTGTCGTGGTGCCCCGTCAGCTCACGCGAGGACGGCGACAGGTGGCAGTGCCCTGGCGTCGCAGGTCGACATAGCGACGCGACGTGAAGTTCCGGGCCTGGGCAACCATGTGTTCGAAGCTAGCGCAACGGTCCCGCCCTGCCCAGGAGGCGACCGACGGGCGAGACGGAGGGCGCCGACGGGTGAGACGGAAAAGCCCCCGCGAGTCACGTCCTCGCGGGGGCCTTCCTCATTCCGCCTGCCTGGTGAAGGCTGAGAAGACGATCACGAGGCAGGGCGTTCAGGGGCCGCCGTGCACGGCACGGGCAACGGATCGCCGGTGTCGGCTCGACCCCGCCCCGTGCCTTATTGCACAGCACTTGCAAGTGCACGGTAGCAGCAAGAGGCCCGGCCGGGGCGGACGGGCGGGCCGGCGGACGGCGAAGGGCCCCCGCACGGGACTCGTGCGGGGGCCCTTCGAAGAGAACGGCCGCGTCCGGACCAGGGGGTGTCGTTCGGATCTTGTCGTGAGTCGCCACCAGGGCACCGTCGCCCGGAGCCGACCTGATCGAACGTCACCCCCTAGCGGCGGGCCGCGGTCCGCCGCTGGCGGGCGTAGCCGACGGCGGCCAGGAACAGCGTCATTCCGCCCGTCGAGTACAGCTGCACCCGGGTGTCCGGCTCGCGGGCCATCAGCACGAACACCGCGGCCATGCCCGCCAGCGCCACCCAGGTCAGCCACGGGAAGCCCCACATGCGCACGACCAGCTTCTCGGGCGCCTCCCGCTCCAGACGGCGCCGCAGCCGCAGCTGCGAGGCGGCGATGAAGATCCAGACGACCAGGATGACCGCCCCGATCATGTTGAGCAGCCAGGAGAAGACGTCGTCCGGCCGCCAGTAGCTGAGCAGCACGCAGCCGAAGCCGAAGAGGGACGAGACGAGCACCGCGATCCTGGGCACCCCGCCCGAGACCCGGCCCAGCGCCTTCGGGCCCTGCCCGCGCTCCACCAGCGAGTAGCCGATGCGGGAGGCGCCGTAGATGTTGGCGTTCATCGCGCTCAGCAGCGCGACCAGGACCACGACGTTCATGAGCTGACCCGCGCCGGGGATGCCCAGCTCGTCGAGGGCGGCGACGTACGGGCCCTTCTCGACGACCTCGGGGGAGTCCCACGGGACCAGGGTCACGATGACCGCCATCGAGCCGATGTAGAACAGCGCGATGCGCCACATCGCCGTCCGGACGGCGCTCGCCACGCCCCGGACCGGGTTCTCCGACTCGGCCGCCGCGATGGTCACCGTCTCCAGACCGCCGTAGGCGAACACCGAGGCGAGCAGACCGATGATCAGGCCGTTGCCGCCGTGGGGGAGGAAGTCGCCCAGATGGGAGGTGCCGGGGGAGTCGGTGCCCGGCAGGACGCCGCAGATCGCCAGCACGCCCAGCACCAGGAACAGCGAGATCGCGCCGACCTTGAGGGTGGCGAACCAGAACTCGAACTCGCCGAAGTTCTTCACGGCGGCCAGGTTCGTGCCGCAGAACACCACCATGAACAGCGCCACCCACGCCCACTCGGGCGTGCCCGGCAGCCATCCGTGCACGATCTGCGCGGCGCCGATGCCCTCCAGGCCGACGGCCGTGCACAGCAGCACCCAGAACGCCCAGCCGGCGGTGAAACCGGCCCAGGGCCCGATCGCCCGCTCGGCGTGCGCGGAGAAGGAACCGGACGACGGATACGCGGCGGACATCTCGCCCAGCATCCGCATCACCAGCATCACGAGGAGACCGGAGAGGGTGTAGGCGACGACGATCGAGGGCCCGGCGGCGGCGATGCCGGCCCCGGAGCCGACGAACAGACCCGCGCCGATCACGCCGCCGAGGGCGATCATCGACAGGTGGCGCTGCTTGAGGCCGTGGGAGAGGGAGGCGTCCACCGGCTGCGCGGGCGCCTCGGTGGGGGTGCTGTGGGACATGGAGCGGCTCGTCCGATGCGTGGGGGGCGGGTGGGGACTCGGGCAGGGCAAAAGCGCCCACAGTCTCCGGGCTCACGCCCTCCCGCGACACCGGCTGCCCAGGATGCGGACGGACCGGATACGGAAGGTGATCATCCGTATGCGCCCTCCCGGTGCCGTGACGCCTGCCTCGTCCCTCAGGTGACGGGTGTCACCCGGGACCACGTGTATCCCGCGTCCTTTGTCGGGAGCCCACCAAGCCGACGCGCGGGCCTTTGTCGAGCGCTGCTGATGATCGGCCCCTGCCGCTGGGATAGCGTCGCGGTGTCCCGACATGTCCACACCACCGCGGAGTCCCCATGAGCACCGCCGCCGTTTCCGCCCGCCGTTCCGGGCAGGTCCTCGCCGACCTCCTCCCCTCCTCCCGAGTCCGGGACGTCGCGCTCGTGGCGGGCGGCGCCGTGCTCACCGGCGTCGCGGCCCAGATCGCGGTGCCCGTGCCCGGCTCCCCCGTGCCGGTGACCGGCCAGACCTTCGCCGCGCTCCTCGTGGGCACCTCGCTCGGCGCCCGCCGCGGTCTGCTCTCGCTCGCGCTGTACGCCGTGGTCGGCATGGCGGGCGTGCCGTGGTTCGCGCAGGGCGGCTCCGGTACCGCCGCCCCGTCCCTCGGCTACGTCTTCGGCATGCTGCTCGCCGCCGCGGCCGTCGGCGCCCTGGCCCGCCGCGGAGCCGACCGCTCGGTGCTGCGCACGGCCGGCACGATGCTGCTCGGCGAGGCGATCATCTACGCCGTCGGCGTGCCGTACCTGGCCCTCGCGGCCGACATGTCCCTCACCGCCGCGATCGCGGCCGGCCTCACCCCGTTCCTGATCGGCGACGCGCTGAAGGCCGCGCTGGCGATGGGCGTCCTGCCCACCGCGTGGAAGCTGGCCGACAAGCGGTAACGAGGGGGCCCGAGACCCACGGAAGAGGCCCGCCGGGGCGCATCGAGCGCCCCGGCGGGCCTCTTTTGTCTTCTCCGTCGTCCGGCGACGGGCGGGTCAGCCCTTCGCGTCGACCGCCACGGCCTTCCGCGCGGTGATCCGCTGCTTGACGAAGGCGACGACGAGGACGATCGCGGCGACGAGCAGCGACAGCAGGACGGTGCTGCGCCCGTCGTGTTCGGTGTCGGTCAGCATGTAGCCGAGCACGAAGACGATGACCGCGGCCGCCGCCCAGGTCAGGTACGGGTACAGCCACATCCGCACCACGAGCTTCTCCGGCGCCTCGGCCTGGATGATCTTCCGCAGGCGCAGCTGCGAGAAGCAGATGGCCAGCCAGACGAAGAGGGCCACGGCACCGGAGGAGTTGAGCAGGAACAGGAAGACCGTGTCGGGGAACTTGTAGTTGAAGAACACCGCGACGAAGCCGAAGACGACGGACGACAGGATCGCCGTCTGCGGCACCCCGCGCCGGGTGGTGCGGGCGAAGGCCTTCGGCGCGTCGCCGCGCTCACCGAGCGAGAACGCCATGCGGGAGGCCGTGTAGAGCCCGGAGTTCAGGCAGGACAGCACGGACGTCAGCACGATGAAGTTCATGATCTCGCCGGCGTTCGGGATGCCGAGGGAGTCCAGCGCGGCGACGTACGAGCCCTGGTCGACGATCGACTGCGCGTCCCAGGGCAGCAGCGTGACCACGACGAAGATGGACCCGAGGTAGAAGACGGCGATGCGCCAGATGATGCTGTTGGTCGCCTTGGTCACGGCCCGCTGCGGGTCCTCGGACTCACCGGCGGCCAGCGTGGGGATCTCGCTGCCCATGAACGAGAACACGACGAGCAGCACACCGGTGAGGATGGCCCCGGCCCCGTGCGGCAGGAATCCGCCGTGTTCGGTCAGGTTCCCGAGCCCCGCCTGGTCGCTGTCCACGCCGGGCAGCACGCCGAACACGGCCAGCCCGCCGACCACGATGAACGCGGCGATGGCGACGACCTTGATCCCGGCGAACCAGAACTCGAACTCGCCGTAGGAGCCGACGGAGACGAGGTTGGTGGCGGTCAGCACGAACATCACGATGAGGGCCCAGCCCCACTGGGGCACGGCCGGTATCCAGCCCTCCAGGATCTTGGCCCCGGCCGTGGCCTCCACGGCCAGCACCACGACCCAGAAGAACCAGTACAGCCAGCCGATGGAGAACCCGGCCCAGGGGCCGAGCGCCCGGTCGGCGTGTGCGGAGAAGGAGCCGGAGGTCGGGTTGGCGGCCGACATCTCCCCGAGCATCCGCATCACCAGCACCACGAGCGTGCCGACGAGGGCGTACGAGAGAAGGATGCCGGGACCCGCCGTGGCGATCCCGGAACTGGAGCCAACGAACAGCCCGGCCCCGATGACGCCGCCGATGGCGATCATCGAGAGGTGGCGGTTCTTGAGCCCGGCCTGGAGCCCGGACCCGGGTTCTCCGGGCCCGGCGGGCCCGTCCTCGGGCTTGGTCAAGGTCGGCTGCGAAGTCATGGGGGAGGTTTCCTTTGCGCCGGTCGAGCACTGTCCCGTACGAGCGGTGTACGAGCCGGACCAGTGAAACGGAGGTGAACAGATCTGGGAACCTTTGAATCCGGATCGTTACTTGAGCTTTCCCTGAGGTTTCAAAGTTTCACGTTGCGTATTCCCCGTCGGCACCCGAAGAGTCCGCCTCCCGGCCCGCGTGTCACACTCGACGCATGCGCGTGTATCTCGGCTCGGACCATGCGGGCTTCGAACTCAAGAACCACCTCGTCGAGTGGCTCAAGGACGCGGGCCACGAGCCCGTCGACTGCGGCCCGCACCTCTACGACGCCCAGGACGACTACCCGCCCTTCTGCCTGCGCGCCGCCGAGCGCACGGCCGCGGACCCCGACGCCCTCGGCATCGTGATCGGCGGCTCCGGCAACGGCGAGCAGATCGCGGCGAACAAGGTGAAGGGCGTGCGCGCGGCGCTGGCCTGGAGCGAGGAGACGGCGTCGCTGGGCCGCCAGCACAACAACGCCAACGTCGTCGCGGTCGGCGCCCGCATGCACACGCAGGACGAGGCGACGAAGTTCGTCGAGACCTTCCTCGCCACCCCCTTCTCCGGCGACGAACGCCACATCCGCCGCATCGACATGCTCACGTCCTACGAGACGACGGGCGACCTCCCCCCGATCCCGCCCCACCACCCCCAGCAGTAGCACCCCGACGCCGGGGCCCCGCCGCACCGCGTGCGAGGCCCCGGCGTGCGGATCGGCAGCAAGGCCCGCCGGTCGGGAACGCGGGCCTACGGGCGGGCCGGGCATGAGGGGTCTCGCCGGGCAGGGCAGTGGGCCCGCACGGGTGCGGGGGACGGAGTACCCGCCGGGGTCCGGGGCGGAGCCCCGGGACGAGTCGAGCCTCTCGACCCGCCGAGACGGGTGGACGGGTGGGCAGAGGAAACGAAAGGACACCCCCGTGCCGGAGGGGCACACGATCCACAGGCTGGCCCAGGACTACACCGCCGCCTTCGCCCGGACGGCAGTCCACGTCACCAGCCCCCAGGGCAAGTTCGCCGACTCCGCCGCCCTCCTCGACGGCACCGTGCTGACCACCGCCGACGCCCACGGCAAACACCTCTTCCTCGGCTTCGGCGCAGCCGGGGACCCCGCCTGGGTCCACATCCACCTCGGCCTCTTCGGCAAGGTCGCCTTCGGCCCGGCCCCCGCGCCCCCGCCCACGGACACCGTCCGCCTCCGCCTCGCGAACGACACCGCGTACGTCGACCTCCGCGGCCCCACCACCTGCGCCCTGATCACGGACCCGGAGAAGCAGGCGATACACGACCGCCTCGGTCCTGACCCGCTGCGCCCGGACGCCGACCCCGACGCGGCCTACCGCCGGATCTCCCGCAGCCGCACCACCGTCGCCGCCCTGCTCATGGACCAGAAGGTCGTCGCCGGCGTCGGCAACGTCTACCGCGCCGAGGTCCTCTTCCGCCACGGCATCGACCCCTACCGCGCGGGCAGGGACCTCACCCGCGCCGAGTGGGACGCGATCTGGCACGACCTGACCGGGCTCATGCGCGAGGGCGTACGGAACAACCGCATCGACACCGTCCGCCCCGAGCACACCCCGGAGGTCATGGGCCGCCCGCCCCGCGTCGACGACCACGGCGGCGAGGTCTACGTCTACCGCCGGGCCGGCCAGTCCTGCCACCTCTGCGGCAGCCCCGTCCGCACCGCCGACCTCGCCGCCCGCAACCTCTTCTGGTGCCCCACCTGCCAGCAGCGGTAGGGCCCCGCCCCCGACTCAGACCCCGTTCAGAACCCGTGCGGCAGCCACGGCGCCACGTCCGACCCGAACGCCACCGACGTCTCCGCCAGCGCCCCGGTCCGTACCTCACGCACCCGCCCGGCCGCCCCCAGCGCACCGAGCCCGACACCGCCGAGGTACGCCGCCCCCAACTCCCGTACGGACAGGGACAGATCCGCAGCGTCGGCCGTCCGCTCGCAGGACGCCCCCTTGGCATCGCCGCTTAGCCGCCAACGTCCCGCGTTCCAGGGGCAGAAGGCGTCCTCGACCTCGAAAACGACGTCCACCGGCGCCTGGTAGGTCCGCGCCGCGAGCGCCGCCCCCACGTCCACCAGCCGTACGTACAGCGCGTCCCGCAGCTCCGGCCGGCACCGCCGGATGTCGGACACCTGGTACTGCCACGCCTCGTCGACCGGCCGCCCCCGCACCGACAGCCTGGAGGTGAGGTCGATGTCGTACAGGAAGCGCCACAACGCCGCCTCGGTCGCCGCGTCGAGACCGGCCAGGGCGTCCAGGACCACCGTGCCCCCGGCCCCCTCGGGCCCCCAGGCCGGCCGCACCCGGAAGCGCGCGAACCCGGTGACCCCGCCGTCCCGGCGGGCGATCACGCACTGCAGGGGCGAGGCGCCGTCCCGCCCGCTCTCCGGATCCAGCAGCGCCAGCCGGTCCCAGCCGGGCTGCCGGGCCAGCATCCCGGGCCGCCCCGGCACCAGCCGCGCGTACACCGCCTCACACGCGTCGAGCACGTCGGCGGGCGCCGCGTACCGCAGGCGTACGTCATCCGTGCCCGGCGGCACGGACAGCCGGACCCGGCTCGTGTCGATCTCCGCGTGGAGCGCGAAGGTCGCGGCGCCGTACCCGAACCGGCCGTAGATCGCCGGCTCGGACGCCGTCAGTACCGCCAGCGGCTCGCCCCAGGACCGTACGTCGTCCAGCTGCCGGCGCATCATCGACGTCAGGACGCCCCGGCGCCGGTGCGTGGCGGCGACGCTCACCATCGTCACGCCCGCGGCGGGCACCCGCGCGCCGCCCGGCACGGTCATCCCGAAGGCGAAGGCCCCCGCCGTCCCGACGCAGGCCTCGCCGTCCCCGTCGCCCTCCCACACGCCGATCGACCGGTCGACCCGCGTCAGTTCCCGGAACAGCTCCAGTTCGTCGGCCGGCTCCGGGATCCCGCCGAAGGCCCGGATCAGCGACCCGTACCACGTGTCCCACTCCTCGCGCCGCAGCACCCGCGGCTCCGTCGTCCTCGTCGTCACGCCGTCGCCGCCCTCATCCGTCGACCGTCCATACGGCATGCGTACCAGGGGCCGCCCGGGTCGGGCGAGGCAATTTCGGCAGGGTTGCGGCGCGCGAGCCGTTCGTGAAGTTCACTGTGAAGTCCGGCCCCGGACGGGGGACAAGTGGGACCTCCCGTGCCAAGCGGCCGGTCCGATGGATAGGGTCCCGAACTAATGGCAGCAGGACGACAGCGGCGCGCGGAAGCCGAGACGTTCACGGCCCGGTGGAAGAAGCAGTGGCACCGGGTCCGCGTCGGCGTGCGCCGGGCCGCCGTCGACTACTTCCGCGGCGACGGTTCGGACTGGATCGCGCTCGCCGGACTGCTGCTGACGATCCCCGTCATCGCCGCCACCACCATGGCCAACTCCGTGTGGTGCTCACCCTCCGCGCTGGTCATCCCGATCGTCGCGGGCGGCCTGCTGCTGCGCCCGGCGAGCCTGCTCGGCCTGTACGCGGCGGCGGCCACCGCGCTGATCGTGGAGTCGGTGCAGCTCGGCCCCTACACCGAGGGCCCCTCCCGGGTCACCCCGGGCGCGGTCCTGGTCGTCGCGGCCTGCGGCTTCTTCGGGCTCCTCGTCGCCCAGTTCCGCAGCCGGGTCGGCGTGCCCTGGCGGCGCGGCGGCACCATGCTCTTCGACCTGCGCGAACGCATCCGCGTGCAGAGCAAGTTGCCGCAGCTGCCCAAGGGCTGGCACCGGGAGATGGCGCTGCGCCCGGCCGGCGGCCAGTCCTTCTCCGGCGACTTCGTCGTCGCCGCCCGCACCAACGGCGGCCGCACGCTGGAGGTCGTCCTCACCGACGTCTCCGGCAAGGGCATGGACGCGGCCTCGCGCGCGCTGCTGCTGTCCGGGGCCTTCGGCGGGCTGCTGGGCAGCCTGCCCCCGCACGCCTTCCTGCCGGCCGCCAACGGCTATCTGCTCCGCCAGGACTGGGACGAGGGCTTCGCCACCTCCATCCACCTGGTCCTGGACCTCGACTCCGGCGACTACGAGCTGTACTCCGCCGGGCATCCGCCGGGTCTCCAGCTCAGCGCCGGCACCGGCCGCTGGGAGGAGAAGTCGGCCGAGGGCCCGCTGCTCGGCGTGTACGACGGCGCGCAGTTCGACCAGGTGAAGGGAACGCTGCGGCCCGGCGACGTGCTGATGCTGTTCACGGACGGCCTGGTGGAGACCTCCGACCGGGACATCGCCGAAGGCATCGACCGTCTCACCGGCGAGGCCGACCGCTATGTCGCGGGCGGCTTCCACGGCGCGGCCTGGCACCTGATCGAGGCGGTGGCCAAGGACGTCAACGACGACCGGGCGCTGCTGCTGATCTGCCGGGAGGGGCCCACGGCCCAGTCCGCGACGGCGACGGACTGAGGGCCGCGCACATACTGGGCCCATGTCCCACGACTCCGCACCGCCCGCCCGGAGGCTCTCCCCGGCCGAGGTCGAGGCCATCGCACGCGCCGCCCACGCCGGGCAGACCGACAAGGCGGGCCGGCCGTACGCCGAACACCTGCGAGCCGTCGCCGAGGGCGTACGGGCGCGCGGCGGCGACGACGAGCAGATCGCGGCCGCCTGGCTGCACGACGCCGTCGAGGACGAGGCACTGACCGAGCGCTGGCTGGACGAGGCGCCGCTGAGCCGCCGCACCAAGGACATCGTCCTGGCCCTCACCAAGCGCGCCGGGGAGCCGCCCGAGGCGTACGCCGCGCGGATCCTCGCCACGCCGGGCGCGGCACTGGTCAAGGAGGCGGACCTGGCGCACAACGCCGACCCCGCCCGGCTCGCCGTCCTCGACGAGGCGACCCGCACGCGACTGGCCGAGAAGTACACGCGGATGCGCGCACTTCTCGGCCAGGAGTGACCCAGAGGTCCTAGACGGAGACCTTCTCGCCGCTGCCGTTCGGCACGGAGGCCGCGACGGCCGTGCCACGCGTCCCGGCGTGCTCCGCCCCGGCGTGCTCCGCACGGGAGCGGTCCGCCCCGGAGGGACCGCGCTTCTCACGTCCCCGGGCGTCGCCGCCGGGATCCGGCTTGAAGGCCCAGTCCATCCTCGGTTCGACCACGTAGCGCAGGACCCGCTGGACGGGCTTGGTGCACAGCAGGGTCACGGCGGTGGCGCCGAGCACGGTGAGGCCGATCTCGCCGAGCGGCCGGTCCAGGAAGGGCTGGTGGAACCAGCCGGTGTAGCTGCCCTCCTTCACCAGGAAGCCGTGCAGCAGGTAGCCGTAGATCGTGCCGGCGCCGAGGGCCGTGAACCACATGCGGCGGCCGGGCACCCAGGCGAAGAAGCACGCGGTCAGCACCACGGAGCAGCCGAAGAGCGCGAGCGTCAGGACGGGCCCGGACCACCAGGGGCCGCCGGTGTCCTGCACGGCGGCGTTGCGGTAGAACCAGCCGGTCTCCATGCGCGGCACCGACCACCAGCCGATCACCAGCGCCGCCGCGACCACCGGCACGGACAGGATCCGCACCGAGCGGCGCCGCACCATCCGGAAGTGCTCGGGACGCAGCACCAGACCCAGCACGAAGCACGGCAGGAACTGCAGCACGCGCTGCATGTTCAGGTCGTTGGCGATGGTGGGCGTGACGGAGGCGAGCGCGGCGATGGCCAGGGCGATCGGCAGCGGCCAGCGGACCGTCTGCCAGATGGGCGTGGTCAGCCGCCAGACGAACAGCGCGCACAGGAACCACAGGAGGTAGGTGGGGTCCAGCAGACTGAAGTCGCTCTGCGGGTCCTCGCTGATGCGGCGGTGCAGCGTGTAGGCGACCTCGAAGACGAGGTACGGGACGGCGACACCGGTGATCAGCCGCTTGACGCGCTTGGGGCTGAGATCGAAACTGCGCGAGAAGTAGCCGGAGATGACGATGAACGCCGGCATGTGGAACGTGTACAGGACCCGGTAGAGGGCCTCCACGGTCCGGTTCCCGTCCAGGATCTGCCCCCAGGCGTGGCCCACTCCGACCAGCACGATGGCCAGGTACTTCGCGTTGTCGAAGAACGCGTCGCGCTGCCGGCCCGGCTGTGCACCGGGGGGCTGCCGGGCCTGCTGTGTCTGCTGGTCCGGTGGGGACGGCGACTTACGGTCGTCACCGTGAGGTCGCAGCGAGCCAGTCATGCAACCCCCCGCCGGGAACTCGGCGAGTGGTCACAGGACCTCGCTGCTCTGATGGGGGACGGGGCAGCGTAGAACATCTGAGGCACCCTAGCGTTCTCCGTGTGATTCCGTAAAACCCTCGACGTCATTCCTGCATTTCGGGTCCTGAGCGCGGTGTGCGTACGGTTCGTGTACCCCCGTATTACGGAAACTCGGCCCCGCCGTTCGCGTGACGGTGTCCACAGCCCGTACGCCGCCGCGCTCCTGAGTCGGTCCGGGAGCACCCACCTTGTCCTGACACATCACGACTAAGCCAGGCATAAGTCAGACGGGCGACTCCGCTGGAATGTCCGCTTCGGCCCCCTGGGTGAACCTGTGATCTCCCTGTGATGAACCTGTCGGCGCTCTCGCCGATGTGTCCCCCGCGACAATTCGAATTACCTGCGAACGCGTTGTGTGGACATGGAAACGAAGTCACTGGAATTCCCCGTACGGACGGCCCGTCGAAATGCTGTACGAGGCCCGGAGGCCGGGTGCGCCCGCGTGCGCCGGGGAGTGTGCCGCGGGAGAGACCGACCGGACGATGTGTCACCCGCCGCATGACCAAGCTCGGTTGGTGGCACGATGGTTCTGGCGGGGGTGTGCGGTGCCGCACCTCCGGGCCGGGAGAGCGGACCGACCTAGGGTGTGATCAGTTGTGGCCATTTCGCTGTCAGTGGTGCTGCTGTTGGCGATCATCCTGGTGGTGCTGCTGCGGGGAGGCTCCATCAAGGCGGGACCGGCGATCGTCGCGGTCCTCTTCGGTTTCTTCCTGGCCTCGACCGGCATGGCCGACGACATCCAGCGCTTCCTGGACTCGATAGCCGACATGGTCAACTCGATCCAGTTCTAGCCCGCACAAAGGCCTCCGGCCCGATCCCTGGGGGACCGGGCCGGAGGCCTCTCGGAGCGGGCGACGGGAATCGAACCCGCGTAGCCAGTTTGGAAGACTGGGGCTCTACCATTGAGCTACGCCCGCACAGCAGGCGCCGCGGGTCGGTGACCGCGGCACTGCAGGCATCGTAGCGGGTCGTCCCCTCTCACCGCACACCCCTTCCGGTCCGCGCCGGACCTTCGGGGACGCCCGGGAAACTCCGCGGCCCCGGTGCCTGGCGGCATGTACCCTACGTGTCGCACCAGACGGGGTGTGGCGCAGCTTGGTAGCGCGTCCGCTTTGGGAGCGGAAGGCCGTGGGTTCAAATCCCGCCACCCCGACCATCGTCCGCCGATCCGCACGCCGAACCGGCCACCGGTCGCGCCGGCCGCCCCGGACGGGGGCGAGTGATCGCCTTTTGGGCCGTGTAGTCGCTGCCGTTACTATGCAAGCTGCACGCCCGTGTGTCTCAGCGTCTGAAGTCTCCGGGCGGCGAAATTTGCCGGACACTCTCTGGTTCCGGCAGAACCCAAGAAGTCAGCCACCAAGGAGACCGAACCGTGAAGAGCGCCGTGGAGACCCTGAACCCGACCCGGGTTCGGCTCACTGTCGAGGTGCCCTTCGAGGAGCTCAAGGACAGCCTCGACGCGGCGTACAAGAAGATCAACCAGCAGGTCACGGTGAAGGGCTTCCGCAAGGGCAAGATCCCGGCCCGGGTCATCGACCAGCGGTTCGGCCGCGGTGCGGTTCTGGAGGAGGCGGTCAACGACGCGCTTCCCAAGTTCTACACCGACGCGGTCAACGAGGCCGAGCTGAACCCGCTCGGCCAGCCCGAGGTCGACATCACGGAGCTGAAGGACGGCGAGACGCTGAACTTCACCGCCGAGGTCGACATCCGTCCCTCCATCGAGATCCCGGACTACTCCGGCATCGAGGTCGAGGTCGACGCCGTCGAGGTCACCGACGAGGACGTCGACAAGTCGGTGGAGCAGCTGCGCGAGCGCTTCGCCTCGACCTCCCCGGTCGAGCGCGCCGCCGCGGAGGGCGACGTGCTCACCGTCGACCTGCAGGCCAAGGTCGACGGCGAGGTCCTCGAAGACGGCGTCGCCGACGGTGTGTCCTACACCATCGGCTCCGGCGAGCTGCTGGACGGCATCGACGACGCCGTGAAGGGCCTGGAGGCCGGTGGCGAGGCCACCTTCACCTCCGAGCTCAAGGGCGGCTCGGCGGCCGGCAAGGAGGCCGAGGTCACCGTCAAGGTCACCCAGGTCGCCGCGCGCGAGCTGCCCGAGCTGGACGACGACTTCGCCCAGCTCGCGTCGGAGTTCGACACGCTGGAGGAGCTGCGCGCCGACAGCCGCAAGCGCCTGGCCAACATGAAGCAGTACGACCAGGCCACGCAGGCCCAGGAGCGCGTCCTGGACAAGCTGCTCGACCTGGTCGAGGTCCCGGTCCCCGAGAAGCTCCTCGAGGACGAGATCAACACCCGTAAGCACAACCTGGAGCACCACCAGCTCGGCCAGATGGGTCTGGACCTCGAGAAGTACCTGGAGCTCCAGGGCAAGACCGCCGAGGAGTTCGAGACCGAGACCCGCGAGGCCGCGGTCAAGGGCATCAAGACCCAGTTCGTCCTCGACGAGCTGGTCAAGCGGGAGAACCTCAACGTCAGCCAGGAAGAGCTGACCGAGCACCTCATGCGCCGCGCCGCCTCCTCCGGCATGTCCCCCGACCAGTTCGCCCAGGCCGTCGTCGAGCAGGGCCAGGTCCCGCTCCTCGTCGGCGAGGTCGCCCGCGGCAAGGCCCTGGCCGCCGTGGTCGAGAAGGCCACGGTCAAGGACACCAACGGAGAGGTCGTCGACCTGGACGACGAGGAGGACGAGGAGACGGAGGCCACCGAGGCCGCCACCGAGTCCGCCGACGCCGAGAAGGCCGACGACAAGGCCGAGGAGAAGACGGAGGGCTGATCCCCTCGCGTCTCCCCAGACGGACGCAGAACGGGCCCCGGACGATCGACGCCGGGGCCCGTTCTGCATAGGGCCGGACAGCCCGCCCGAGGGCGCGGGGCTGTATCACCGTGCGGCTCCGCCGCGGGGGCGTGACCGGCCACGGACGGCCCGTAGCGGCGACGAGCACCTACCGCAAGGGCGAGATCCCGCAACCGCACCACCGCGGAGCGCTACGCCCCCGGCGAACACCCGCGGAACCGGGATGGCACCGCAGGGCCACCGCGTTAGGGTCCATGAATACGAGGGCAGGGGAGTCCCCGAAAGCGGCTCCAGCCCCGCAGGGAAACGTGAGACGGCCCGGCGCCGTCGTAAGACGAGCAGGTGGATACGTGACGAATCTGATGCCCTCAGCCGCCGGCGAGCCCTCCATCGGTGGCGGCCTCGGCGACCAGGTCTACAACCGACTGCTCGGCGAGCGGATCATCTTCCTCGGCCAGCCGGTCGACGACGACATTGCCAACAAGATCACCGCACAGCTGCTGCTCCTTGCCGCCGACCCGGACAAGGACATCTTCCTGTACATCAACAGCCCGGGCGGCTCGATCACGGCCGGCATGGCGATCTACGACACCATGCAGTACATCAAGAACGACGTGGTGACGATCGCGATGGGTCTCGCGGCCTCCATGGGACAGTTCCTGCTGAGCGCGGGCACCCCCGGCAAGCGTTTCGCGCTGCCGAACGCCGAGATCCTGATCCACCAGCCCTCCGCCGGTCTCGCCGGTTCGGCCTCGGACATCAAGATCCACGCCGAGCGGCTGCTGCACACCAAGAAGCGCATGGCGGAGCTGACCTCGCAGCACACCGGCCAGACGATCGAGCAGATCACCCGCGACTCGGACCGCGACCGCTGGTTCGACGCCTTCGAGGCCAAGGAGTACGGCCTCGTCGACGACGTCATCACCACGGCCGCCGGCATGCCGGGCGGCGGTGGCACGGGCGCCTGAGCCATCCCCCGCCCCGAGCCGACCGCCTCAGCCCCTTTACAGGAGAAACTGTGAACGACTTCCCCGGCAGCGGCCTGTACGACCGCACGCAGGACCTGCGCGCCGCCGCCTCCCAGGGCCGCTACACCGGCCCGCAGGCCGAGTCCCGCTACGTCATCCCGCGCTTCGTCGAGCGCACCTCGCAGGGCGTGCGCGAGTACGACCCGTACGCGAAGCTCTTCGAGGAGCGCGTGATCTTCCTCGGCGTCCAGATCGACGACGCCTCCGCCAACGACGTCATGGCGCAGCTGCTGTGCCTGGAGTCGATGGACCCCGACCGTGACATCTCGGTCTACATCAACAGCCCCGGCGGCTCCTTCACCGCGCTCACGGCCATCTACGACACGATGCAGTACGTGAAGCCGGACATCCAGACGGTGTGCATGGGCCAGGCCGCGTCCGCCGCCGCCGTCCTGCTGGCCGCCGGCACCCCGGGCAAGCGCATGGCGCTGCCCAACGCCCGCGTGCTGATCCACCAGCCGTACAGCGAGACCGGCCGCGGCCAGGTCTCCGACCTGGAGATCGCCGCCAACGAGATCCTGCGGATGCGCTCGCAGCTGGAGGAGATGCTGGCCAAGCACTCCACCACGCCGGTCGACAAGATCCGCGAGGACATCGAGCGCGACAAGATCCTCACGGCCGAGGACGCGCTGAGCTACGGCCTGATCGACCAGATCATCACCACCCGGAAGATGGACAACTCCTCTCTCCGCTAGGCGGGAGGCTGTATCGTCTGCCGCTCCTTGGCACGGTTTGACGCGATTCACGTCAAAGGGAACCGTGCCAAGGGGGGCCCGGACGAGGGGCCCGGCAAGGTACCGTCGGACATAAGGCAGCACCAGGAGTCCGCCCGCCGTTGACGTGACGTCGACGACCGGGAGTCTCCCAGGCGAAGGGGAAGCACACCGTGGCACGCATCGGTGACGGCGGCGATCTGCTCAAGTGCTCGTTCTGCGGCAAGAGCCAGAAGCAGGTCAAGAAGCTCATCGCAGGGCCCGGTGTGTACATCTGCGACGAGTGCATCGACCTCTGCAACGAGATCATCGAGGAAGAGCTGGCGGAGACCAGCGAGGTGCGCTGGGAGGAGCTCCCCAAGCCCCGCGAGATCTACGAGTTCCTCGAGAGCTACGTGGTCGGCCAGGAGGCGGCCAAGAAGGCCCTCTCCGTCGCGGTGTACAACCACTACAAGCGGGTCCAGGCCGGTGAGAACGGCGGCGCCCAAGGCCGCGAGGACGCCATCGAGTTGGCGAAGTCCAACATCCTCCTGCTGGGACCCACGGGTTCCGGCAAGACCCTCCTCGCGCAGACCCTCGCCCGCATGCTGAACGTCCCGTTCGCGATCGCCGACGCCACGGCGCTCACCGAGGCGGGGTACGTCGGCGAGGACGTCGAGAACATCCTGCTGAAGCTGATCCAGGCCGCCGACTACGACGTCAAGAAGGCCGAGACCGGGATCATCTACATCGACGAGATCGACAAGGTCGCCCGCAAGAGTGAGAATCCCTCCATCACGCGCGACGTGTCGGGCGAGGGCGTCCAGCAGGCCCTGCTGAAGATCCTGGAAGGCACCACGGCGTCGGTTCCGCCGCAGGGCGGCCGCAAGCACCCGCACCAGGAGTTCATCCAGATCGACACGACGAACGTCCTGTTCATCGTCGGCGGTGCCTTCGCGGGCCTGGAGAAGATCATCGAGGGCCGGGCGGGCGCCAAGGGCATCGGCTTCGGCGCGCAGATCCGCTCCAAGCGGGAGATCGAGTCCAAGGACCAGTTCGAGCAGGTCATGCCGGAGGACCTGGTCAAGTTCGGCATGATCCCCGAGTTCATCGGCCGGCTGCCCGTCATCACCTCGGTCCACAACCTCGACCGCGAGGCACTCCTCCAGATCCTGGTCGAGCCGCGCAACGCGCTCGTCAAGCAGTACGAGCGCCTCTTCGAACTCGACGGCGTCGAGCTGGACTTCGAGCGCGGCGCCCTGGAGGCCATCGCCGACCAGGCCATCCTCCGCCAGACCGGCGCGCGCGGCCTGCGGGCCATCATGGAGGAGGTCCTCCAGGGCGTGATGTACGAGGTCCCGTCCCGCAAGGACGTCGCCCGCGTCGTCATCACCGCCGACGTGGTCCTCTCCAACGTCAACCCGACCCTGATCCCGCGCGACGCGCGCGGCCGGGGCCCGGGCGAGCAGAAGACGGCGTAACGCCCAGGCGGCACATGTGCGGAGGGGCCCGGTCGGTGATCGACCGGGCCCCTCCCGCATACGTGGCCGTCCGCGTCAGGCCTTGACGCGGACCTCGTCGCGCAGCTTCGTCGTGATGTCGACCGCGGTGTCCTTGCCCACGCCGGTACCGGAGTTGTCACCGGGGGAGACCATGGCGATCGTGCTGTAGTCGGCCCAGGCGCAGAACCAGTCGGTCGACTCCTTCTTGGTGAGCGCGTTGGTGGCCTTCGTCGACTGGCACTTGGCGACGGCGCCGTCGATCTCGACCTCCTCGGGGTCGCCGACCAGCTTGGCGTTCTGCATGCCGCCGGTGTCGCTGGTGGAGCTCTCCTCGACTTCCTTCTGGATGTTCGCGAAGAACTTGTCCAGGGTCGCCTGCGGGTCGTCGATCTTGCCGTAACCGCCCACCATGGTGAAGCCCTTGGCGGTCAGCAGCTCCGACTTGTCGGGCAGGGTGGAGGGGTCCTCGGGGTCGTACTTGCTGAAGTCGGCGGTCGACCACTGCCCGATCACGGCGGCACCGTCCTTGACGCCGCTCTTCGCCATGTCCTTGGCGGTGTCGGAGTCGCTGCTCTCCTGGCCCTGGACCTTCTGGTACTCGCCGAGCGCCTTCGCCGGCGTGGTCAGCTTGTGCGCGCCGTCGTCCTCCAGGCCGCCCGCGCCACCGCCGCCGCCGATCACGAAGTAGGCCCCGACGCCGATCGCCGCCACGACGGCGACCGCGCCGATGATCAGGCCGGCCTTCTTCTTGCCGCCGCCCGACGCCGGCGGCTGCGGCGTGCCGTACGGCTGCTGGCCGTAAGGGGGCTGCTGGCCGTAGGGAGCCTGCTGGCCGTACGGGGGCTGCTGGCCGTAGGGGGGAGTCTGCGGCGGGACGCCGCCCTGCTGGGGCTGCTGCGGGTAGCCGTAGCCCGGCTGCGGGGGAGGCGTCTGCTGCGGGTAGCCGTAGCCGGGCTGGGGGGCCTGCGGCGGCTGCTGGCCATACGGCCCCGGCTGGCCGTACGGTCCGGGCTGCTGGGGCTGCCCGCCGTACGGGCCCGGCTGGTTGTGACTCATTCCTGGGTTCCCCTCCAGATGCTTACGTGGTTCTGACATCCTCACCCAGACCTGGCGTGCGCAGGTCACCGGGGGCCGCACCGTTACAGAGGAAACGGGTTTCGGGACAGGGCCGTGACGCCCGTAAACTGACCCCCGTGACCGAGAACTCTCAGCAGCCGCAGCCCGCACCCGACACCGAACTGCCGACCCAGTACACGCCGGCCGAGGTAGAGGGGCAGCTGTACGAGCGCTGGGTGGAACGGGGTTACTTCGAGGCCGACGCGAAGAGCGACAAGCCGCCGTACACCGTCGTCATCCCGCCGCCGAACGTCACGGGCAGCCTGCACCTCGGGCACGCCTTCGAGCACACGCTCATCGATGCCCTGACCCGCCGCAAGCGCATGCAGGGCTACGAGACGCTGTGGCAGCCCGGCATGGACCACGCCGGCATCGCCACGCAGAACGTCGTCGAGCGCGAGCTGGCCAAGGAGGGCAAGTCCCGCCACGACCTCGGCCGGGAGGCGTTCGTCGAGCGCGTCTGGCAGTGGAAGGCCGAATCCGGCGGCCAGATCAGCGGCCAGATGCGCCGCCTCGGCGACGCCGTCGCCTGGTCCCGTGAGCGCTTCACCATGGACGAGGGCCTCTCCCAGGCCGTCCAGACCATCTTCAAGCGGCTCTACGACGACGAGCTGATCTACCGCGCCGAGCGCATCATCAACTGGTGCCCGCGCTGCCTGACCGCGATCTCCGACATCGAGGTCGAGTACCAGGACGACGACGGCGAGCTGGTCTCCATGACGTACGGGGAGGGTGACGAGACCATCGTCGTCGCCACCACCCGCGCGGAGACGATGCTCGGCGACACGGCCGTCGCCGTCCACCCCGAGGACGAGCGCTACAAGCACCTGGTCGGCAAGCTCATCAAGCTGCCGCTGACCGACCGTTCCATCCCGGTCGTCGCCGACGAGCACGTCGACCCCGAGTTCGGCACCGGCGCCGTCAAGGTGACGCCCGCCCACGACCCGAACGACTTCGAGATCGGCCAGCGGCACGCCCTGCCCTCCATCGCCGTGATGGACGAGCACGCCGTCATCACCGCCCACGGTCCCTTCCAGGGGCTGGACCGGCTGGAGGCCCGCTCCGCCATCGTCGCCGCGCTGCGCGCCGAGGGCCGGATCGTCGCCGAGAAGCGGCCCTACGTCCACAGCGTCGGCCACTGCTCGCGCTGCAAGACCACCATCGAGCCGCGCCTGTCCATGCAGTGGTGGGTCAAGGTCGGCCCGCTGGCCAAGGCCGCCGGTGACGCCGTCCGCGACGGCAAGGTCAAGATCCACCCGCAGGAGATGGAGAAGCGGTACTTCGACTGGGTCGACAACCTCCACGACTGGTGCATCTCGCGCCAGCTGTGGTGGGGCCACCGCATCCCCGTCTGGTACGGCCCCGAGGGCGAGGTCGTCTGCGTCGGCCCCGGCGAGGAGCCGCCGAGCGGCGAGGGCTGGCACCAGGACTCCGACGTCCTGGACACCTGGTTCTCCTCCGGCCTGTGGCCGTTCTCCACGCTCGGCTGGCCCGAGCAGACCGAGTCGCTCGCGAAGTTCTACCCGAACTCCGTCCTGGTCACCGGCTACGACATCCTCTTCTTCTGGGTCGCCCGGATGATGATGTTCGGCCTCTACGCGATGGACGGCACCCCGCCGTTCCACACCATCGCCCTGCACGGCATGGTCCGTGACCAGAACGGCAAGAAGATGTCCAAGTCCTTCGGGAACGTGGTGAACCCGCTGGACTGGATGGACAAGTACGGCTCCGACGCCCTGCGCTTCACCCTCGCCCGCGGCGCCAACCCGGGCGTCGACGTCCCGATCGGCGAGGACTGGGTCCAGGGTTCGCGGAACTTCGCCAACAAGATCTGGAACGCCACCCGCTTCGCGCTGATGAACGGCGCGACGGTCGAGGGCCCGTTGCCGGACGCCTCGCGGATGTCGTCCACGGACCGGTGGATCCTCTCCCGGCTCAACTCGGTGGTCGCCGAAGTCGACGCGTACTACGAGGACTACCAGTTCGCGAAGCTCTCCGACGCCCTGTTCCACTTCGCCTGGGACGAGGTCTTCGACTGGTACGTCGAGCTGTCCAAGACCACCTTCCAGGCGGGCGGCGAGGCGGCCGAGGTCTCCCAGCGCGTCCTGGGCGAGGTCCTGGACGTGACGCTGCGTCTGCTCCACCCGGTGGTCCCCTTCGTCACCGAGACGCTCTGGACCACCCTCACCGGCGGTGAGTCGGTCGTCATCGCCGACTGGCCGTCCGACTCGGGCTTCCGGGACGCGGAGGCCGAGCGGGAGATCGAGACCGTCCAGTCGGTGATCACCGAGGTCCGCCGCTTCCGCGCCGACCAGGGCCTCCAGCCCGGCCAGCGGGTTCCGGCCCGGCTGACCCTCGGGGGCAGCGCGCTCGCGGCCCACGAGGCGGCCGTCCGGCAACTGCTGCGGCTCCAGCCGGAGGGCGAGTCCTTCACGGCGACGGCGACGCTGCCGGTCGCGGGCGTCGAGGTGGCCCTCGACCTCTCCGGCGTCATCGACTTCGCCGCCGAGCGCAAGCGGCTGGCGAAGGACCTCGCGGCGGCGGAGAAGGAGAAGGCCCAGGCGAACGCCAAGCTCGGCAACGAGGCGTTCCTCGCGAAGGCGCCGGACCACGTCGTGGACAAGATCCGGGGCCGCCTGACCAAGGCCGACGAGGACATCGCCCGCATCAGCGCGCAGCTGGAGAAGCTGCCGCAGGCGTAGGCGCCGTCACGTCGACGAAGCTCCCGGTGCCCTGTCGGCACCGGGAGCCTTCTCATGCCCAGGGGCGCGGGGCTGTACTGATGTGCGGCCGCGCCGCGCGGGCGCGACCGGCCACGACGGCACCGCCCTCACCCGCGAGACCCTGGCCGCCCCCCTCCGTCGGCGCCCCGCAGGGAACCGCGCAGCCCGGCGCTGACGGGGTGCCGCCGCACCCACCCTCCCCACTCCCGGGCGCGCACGAGCGGGGGGGACCCCCATCGCCCCAGCGGCACGACTGCCCCCGGCGGCGGGTGCGGCTGTGCGTGGCGGCGGGCACGGCCGGCCGTGGAGAGCGGGTACGTAGACTGGTCCCCGTGAGCGACATCCCCGGCGAGAATGACCAGCCCGACCCCCTCGACTCCTTCGACGAGATCATCGACGCGGAGACCACCCGCGACCCCGACCTCGCCGTCATCGAGGCCGGCAGCCGCACCCTGCGCACGCAGGGCGGCCCCCCGCAGGCCGACGTCCCCGGGCGCCCCGAGGACCCCGAGGTGGACGCGGCCCTGCGCGCCGTGGAGACGGAGCTGGCGACCCGCTGGGGCGAGACCAAGCTGGAGCCGTCCGTCACCAGGATCGCCGCGCTGATGGACGTGCTGGGCGAGCCGCAGCGCTCGTACCCCTCGATCCACATCACGGGGACCAACGGCAAGACCTCCACCGCCCGCATGATCGAGGCCCTGCTCGGCGCCTTCGAACTGCGCACCGGCCGGTACACCTCGCCGCACGTGCAGTCGATCACCGAGCGGATCAGCCTGGACGGGGCGCCGGTCTCCGCCGAGCGGTTCATCGAGACGTACCAGGACATCAAGCCGTACGTCGAGATGGTCGACGCGCAGCAGGAGTACCGGCTGTCGTTCTTCGAGGTGCTCACCGCCATGGCGTACGCGGCCTTCGCCGACGCGCCCGTGGACGTGGCCGTCGTCGAGGTCGGGATGGGCGGCTCCTGGGACGCCACCAACGTCATCGACGGGGACGTCGCCGTCGTCACCCCCATCGACCTGGACCACACCGACCGGCTCGGGGAGACGCCCGGCGAGATCGCCGTCGAGAAGTCCGGCATCGTCAAGCAGGACGCCACCGTGATCCTGGCCCAGCAGCCGGTGGACGCGGCGCAGGTGATGCTGAAGAAGGCCGTGGACGTCAACGCCACGGTGGCCCGGGAAGGGCTGGAGTTCGGCGTCGTCGCCCGCGAGGTCGCCGTCGGCGGGCAGCTGGTGACGCTGCGCGGACTCGGCGGCGAGTACACCGAGGTGTACCTGCCGCTGCACGGCGCCCACCAGGCGCACAACGCGGTGGTCGCGCTGGCCGCCGTCGAGGCGTTCTTCGGCGTCGGCGCGCAGCGTCCCGAACCGCTGGACGTCGACACGGTCCGCAAGGCCTTCGCCTCCGTGGCCTCGCCGGGGCGGATGGAGGTGGTGCGGCGTTCGCCGACCGTGGTTCTCGACGCCGCGCACAACCCGGCGGGCGCCCGGGTGACCGCCGAGGCGGTCGGGGAGGCTTTCCAGTTCAGCCGGCTCATCGGTGTGGTCGGAGCCAGCGGCGACAAGAACGTGCGGGGGCTGCTGGAAGCCTTCGAGCCGGTCTTCGCCGAGGTCGTCGTCACCCAGAACTCCAGCCACCGCGCGATGGACGCCGACGAACTGGCCGCGATCGCCGTCGAGGTCTTCGGCGAGGACCGCGTCCAGGTCGAGCCGCGGCTGCCGGACGCCCTGGAGGCCGCGATCACGCTGGCCGAGGAGGAGGGCGAGTTCGCGGGCGGCGGTGTGCTCGTCACCGGTTCCGTCATCACCGTCGGCGAGGCCCGACTGCTCCTCGGGAGGGGCTGAGAAACCGTGCGTACGCTCTGTGCTTCGACCTTGATCGGCGAGTTCTTCGTGATCGGCTTCGCCGGACTGGTCGCCATGAAGGACCCGGACCTGTCGGTGGCGACCGTGTGGACGGTCAGCGGCATCGCGATGTTCCTCAGCGTGCTGCTGTGCGGGGTCATCACCCGGCCGGGCGGCGTCGCCCTCGGCTGGGCGCTGCAGGTCGCGCTGATCGCCTCCGGCCTCGTCGTGCCGACCATGTACTTCCTGGGCGCCATCTTCGCCGCCCTGTGGTGGGCCTCCGTGCACTACGGGCGGAAGATCGACGAGGCGAAGGCGAGGTTCGCCGCCCAGGCCGAGGCCTCCGCGCCCGACCCCGCCTGACACGGCGGGGCTCCGGCGGGCACGGCGGGCTCTGTCCGACACGGCGGCCCCGGCGGACACCGCGGGCTCTGCCCGACACGGCGGGCCTCATCCGGCGTGGCGGCCCCTCGACGCGCCCGGCGCCGCCGGACCCCGCCCTGCCGTGGCCGACGGGACGGCCGGTCCCGGCACGGTGGAGGAGGTCCGGCCCCGCTCGGCCTGACGCTGCGTGACCGGCGTCGCGACACGCCCGGTAACCTCAGTCATCACCCGCACAACCGCACCTCTTCAAGGGAGCCCTCGTGACCCAGCGCAGCCTCGTCCTCCTCAAGCCCGACGCCGTCCGTCGTGGCCTGACCGGCGAGATCATCAGCCGTATCGAGCGCAAGGCCGGCTGGCAGATCACCGCGCTGGAACTGCGCACCCTGGACACCGAGACGCTGGAGCAGCACTACGGCGAGCACAAGGGCAAGCCGTTCTACGAGCCGCTGGTCGAGTTCATGGCGTCCGGGCCGGTCGTGGCGATGGTCGTCGAGGGCGAGCGGGTCATCGAGGGCGTGCGCGCGCTGGCCGGTCCGACCGACCCGATCGCCGCCGCCCCCGGCTCCATCCGGGGCGACTACGGCGTGATCGTCCGCGAGAACCTGATCCACGCCTCCGACTCCGAGGAGTCCGCCGAGCGCGAGCTGAAGATCTTCTTCCCGGGCCGGGCCTGATCCTCCTCCGGGACACGCCGGAGAGGCCTTTTTTCTGACGCGCTGTCAGTCGAATGGACCGGACGGAGCCGGGGCGGTCGCGTAAAAGCGACCGCCCTGTGGCATATGCGCGCCTGATCGGGGGAACGGATGCCACCGTTGGCCCGTCTCCACGAGCGAGGCGGCGCGCCATCTGCTGACAATGGCGAAGACCCTCGCGCAGTGTTCGCGAAAGCGCGTCTACCATGGAAGCCTCCACGCGTCACTGCACCCACTTCGCCTACCTGAAAAGCCCTCAAAAGCTCCTGGGAAGGCCAGTCGAATCCTGATGGGGAACTCAATGTCGTTCATCGGCCGTGACATGGCTGTCGACCTCGGGACCGCCAACACGCTGGTGTACGTCAGGGGTCGCGGGATCGTACTCAACGAGCCGTCCGTCGTCGCGATCAACACCAACACCGGTGGCATCCTCGCGGTCGGCGCCGAAGCGAAGAAGATGATCGGGCGCACGCCCGGCAACATCGTTGCCGTGCGTCCGCTGAAGGACGGCGTCATCGCCGACTTCGAGATCACCGAGCGGATGCTCCGCTACTTCATCCTGAAGATCCACAAGCGGCGGTATCTGGCTCGTCCGCGGGTCGTCGTCTGTGTGCCCTCGGGCATCACCGGCGTCGAGCGCCGCGCCGTCATCGAGGCGTCGTCCCAGGCCGGCGCCCGACAGGTGCACATCATCGAGGAGCCCATGGCCGCGGCCATCGGCTCCGGCCTGCCGGTCCACGAGGCCACGGGCAACATGGTGGTGGACATCGGCGGCGGCACCACGGAGGTCGCGGTCATCTCGCTCGGCGGCATCGTCACGGCCCAGTCCATCCGCGTCGCGGGTGACGAGCTGGACAACGCGATCATCCAGCATGTGAAGAAGGAGTACAGCCTTCTGCTGGGTGAGCGCACGGCCGAACAGATCAAGATCACGATCGGCTCGGCGTACGACCTCGACTCCGACGAGCACACCGAAATCCGCGGCCGGGACCTCGTCTCCGGGCTGCCCAAGACCGTCGTCATCTCCGCCGCCGAAGTGCGCAAGGCGATCGAGGAGCCGGTCAACGCGATCGTCGACGCCGTCAAGACCACCCTCGACAAGTGTCCGCCGGAGCTGTCCGGCGACATCATGGACCGGGGCATCGTCCTGACCGGCGGCGGCGCGCTGCTGCGCGGGCTCGACGAACGGCTGCGCCGGGAGACCGGAATGCCGATCCACATCGCCGAGGACCCGCTCGACAGCGTGGCGCTCGGCAGCGGCAAGTGCGTCGAGGAGTTCGAGGCACTCCAGCAGGTGCTGGACGCCTCGCCCCGCAGATGACGTAACACTTCGGCTCCGCCGTACGAGACGATCTCCTCTCGTGCGGCGGATCGTTGATATAGAGGGTTGTGGTGCCGGCGTCCGCGAAGGGCACGAAGGGCCCGACGCGCGCGAAGGGCCCGACGCGCCGCACACGCCCGGCGCACCGCATCACCTGAATTCCTGAACACCGCCACGTACATTCCGAGATTCCCGAATTCCGACGAGGAAGGCACGGCCGCCGCACGTGAGGGACACGAAAGAGAGCCGGCTGCTCCTGGTGCTGCTGATCGCCATCGCGTTCGCGCTGATCACGGTGGACATCCGCGGCGGGGAGGACTCACCGGTCGACGGTGCCCGGCAGGCCGCGGCCAACGTCTTCGGTCCGATCGAGAACGGGGTCTCCTCCGCGGTCGACCCGGTCGGCAACGCGGTCTCCGCGATCCGCGACTCCGGCGACCGGCACGACCGGCTCGCCGAACTGGAGACGCAGAACGCGGCCCTGAAGGCGAAGCTCGGCAGCGACGAGCGCGGCCGCAGCCGGCTCAAGCAGTTCGACAAGATGCTCGGACTCGCCGGCGCGGGCCAGTACGGCATCAAGGGCGCCCAGGTCATCGCCATAGGAGCGGCCCAGGGCTTCTCCTGGACCATCACCATCGACGCCGGCGCGAGCGACGGCATCGAGCGCGACATGACCGTCATCAACGGCGACGGACTCGTCGGCCGCGTGACCACCGTCGGCCCGAACACCGCCACCGTGCTCCTCGCCAACGACCCGGACTTCACCGTCGGCACCCGGCTGGAGTCCGGTGACGAGCTCGGCTTCGCCTCCGGGCAGGGCAGCCGCCCGCTGCGCGTCGAACTGCTCAACGGCAAGGCCGACGTCAAGAAGGGCGACCGCCTCGTCACCTTCGGCTCGCAGGCCGACAAGCCCTTCGTGCCGGGCGTGCCCGTCGGCACCATCACCCGCGTCGACCCCAACGGCGGCGACCTGACCCGGATCCTCGACGTCACGCCGTTCGTCGGCTTCACCAAGCTCGACATCGTCGGCGTCGTCGTCCAGGCCCCGGCCAAGGACCCGCGCGACACGGTCCTCCCGGAGAAGAAGCAGCCCAAGCCCACGCCGACGGTGACGGTCACCGTCACGCCGGGCGCCGACCCCGAGGGGCAGGCACAGGACGGCGAGGCCGGCCGGAACGACGAGGCCGGGCAGAACGACGCCACGGGTCAGAACGACGCCACCGGCCAGACGGGCCAGACGGACCGGACCGGCCAGGCAGACCAGCAGAACGAGCAGACCGAGCCGTAGGAGCCTTCACCCCATGCGCGTCAACCGGATCCTGCTGTCCGTCGCCCTGGTCGTCGTCGCCCTGGTGATCCAGGTGAGCGTCCTCGCCCGCCTCCACCTGCCCGGCGCCGTCCCCGACCTGCTGCTGCTCACCGTCCTCGGCCTCGCCCTGGTCTACGGCCACGTCGGCGGCGCCCTCGTCGGCTTCGGCGCCGGACTCCTCGCGGACCTCGCCCCGCCCGCCGACCACGCCGCCGGCCGCTACGCCCTGGTGCTCTGCGTCATCGGCTACCTTGCGGGCCTCGCCAAGCCGGACAACGGACGGCTCCGCTCGGCCACCGGCCCCATGGTCGTCGTGGTCGCCGCCGCCGTCGGCACCACCCTGCTCTACGCAGGCGTCGGCGCCCTCGTCGGCGACACCGCCGCCCGCCACGTCGGCCTGCCCAGCCTGCTGTTCACCGCCGCCCTCTACGACCTGCTGCTCGCGCCCTTCGTCGTCCCCGGCATCA
The DNA here is from genome assembly GCF_044455745.1 of Streptomyces sp. NPDC051136. Taxonomy (NCBI): domain Bacteria; kingdom Bacillati; phylum Actinomycetota; class Actinomycetes; order Kitasatosporales; family Streptomycetaceae; genus Streptomyces; species Streptomyces sp. NPDC051136. Next base: position 462,579 of record NZ_JBITFE010000002.1, read on the forward strand.
TGGCGCTCGCCCGCCGCGCCGACAACGACCCGCTGGCCGACACCAACGCAGCCGCCCAGAGCCCGGACATCTCCTCCGGCTGGCTCTCCGGAGGCACCGGCCTGCGCATCGGCAGACAGCGCAACGCCCTGCGGGTGAAGACGGCACGGGCCCGCGTGGCCAAGGCCGGCCGCATCAAGGGGGTCAAGCGGCTGTGACGGCACACCGGCACCCCCGTACACACGTCGCCAGGGGGAGGCAGCAGCAGTGACCCCTGCCCACCCGTCGCCCACCACCACCCTCGACCGGACGGGCCGCGCCCATGACTAACATCCCGGAGACCGGCCGCAGCACCCGCGTCCAGACCCGGCTCGTCGTCGTCCAGATCCTCGTCCTCTCCCTCCTCGCCACCCTCGGCGGACGCCTCTGGTACCTCCAGATCCGCCAGGGCGACGAGTACGCCGAGGAGGCCTCGGGCAACCACGTCCAGCAGGTCGTCCAGCCCGCCACCCGCGGCTCGATCCTGGACGCCCGCGGCGTCGCCCTCGCCGACAACGAGACCCGGCTCGTCGTCTCCGCCTCCCGCACCGACCTGCTGAAGATGAAGGACGACGGCAAGAGCGTCCTCACCAAGCTCGCCGGCGTCCTCGGCATGCCGCCCCAGGAGGTCATCGACAAGGTCCGGCTCTGCGACGCCAAGACCCCCCAGCCCTGCTGGAACGGCTCGCCCTACCAGCCGATCCCCGTCACCGACGAGGCGACCGTCAAGCAGGCCCTGCAGATCCGCGAGCGCGCCGAGGACTTCCCCGGCATCACCGCCGAACCCATGGCCGTACGCCGCTACGCCGCCCCCGGCAAGTCCAACACCGCCCAGGTCCTCGGCTACCTGTCACCGGTCACCGACGAGGAACTGCAGAAGGCCCAGGACACCGACTCGCCCTACCTGCGCTCCGACCAGGTCGGCCGCTCCGGCCTGGAGCGCCAGTACGACAAGGCGCTGCGCGGCAAGGCCGGCGTCACCCGCTACGAGGTCGACAACCTCGGCCGCGTCATCGGCGAGGCCGAGTCCGACGCGGGCACTCCCGGCTCCAACCTCGTCACCAGCATCGACGCCCGCGTCCAGCGGGTCGCCGAGTACGAGCTGAACGAGGCGATGAAGGCCGCCCGCAAGGAGATGGACCGCAACACCAACCGGACCTACGAGGCCGACTCCGGCGCGGTCGTGGTGATGGAGGCCAAGACCGGCCGGGTCGTCGCCATGGCCTCCAACCCCGACTACGACCCCAACGCCTGGGTCGGCGGCATCTCCGCCAAGGACTACAAGAAGCTCACCGGCAAGGACTCCAACTACCCGCTGCTCAACCGCGCCATCCAGGGCCAGGCCGCCCCCGGCTCCATCTTCAAGGTCGTCTCCTCGGCCGCCGCCGTCGAGGCCGGCTACGACTTCGACGGCAACTACGACTGCTCCAGCGCCTACGACGTCGGCGGCCAGGTCTTCAAGAACTTCGAGTCGGCCAACGAAGGCATGATCACCATCGGCCGTGCCCTGGAACTCTCCTGCGACACCGTCTTCTACCGCCTGTCCCACCAGGAGTGGAAGAAGGACGGCGGGATGAACCCCAAGCACCCCAACGACTACTTCTACAAGGCCGCCCACCAGTTCGGCCTGGGCGCCGAGACCGGCGTCGACCTCCCCAACGAGGTCACCGGCCGCGTCCCCGACCGCCAGTGGAAGCAGGACTACTGGAAGGCCAACAAGGACGCCTGGTGCAAGACCGGCAAGAAGGACGGCTCCTACGTCGAGAAGATCGCGTACGAGAACTGCCTCGAAGGCAACAAGATGCGCGCCGGTGACTCCATCAACTACTCCATCGGCCAGGGCGACACCCTCGTCACCCCCATCCAGATGGCCACCATCTACGCGGCCATCTCCAACGGCGGCACCCTCTACGACCCGAGCGTCGGCAAGGCCGTCGTCAGCCCCGACGGCAAGCAGGTCGAGGAGATCAAGCCCACGGCGCACGGCAAGCTGCCCATAAGCAAGGCCACGCTCACCAAGATGGACGAGGCCCTCGCCGGCGTCGCCAGCCGGGGCACCGCCGCCTGGCGCTTCGCCCAGGTCGGCTGGCCCCAGGACAAGATCCCGATGCACGCCAAGACCGGTACCGCCGAGGTCTACGGCAAGCAGACCACGTCCTGGTTCGCGACGTACACCAAGGACTACTCGATCGTCATGACGATCTCCCAGGGCGGCACCGGCTCCGGCGCCTCGGGACCTGCCGTCCGCAACATCTACGACGCGCTGTACGGCGTCTCCGACGACGGCGACATCGACCCGAAGCGGGCCCTGCTGCCCAAGCCGCAGGCCGGCCTGCCGAAGATCAAGACGGACGGCACCATCCTCTCCCCGAAGATGCCCAAGGACGTCGTCAAGGAACTCCAGCCCGCCGAGAAGGCCTCCCCGGACGAGGAGTACGCCCCCGTCGAGGAAGGGAACCAGCCGGCGACCACCCCCAACCAGAACGGGGACAACCGCGACACCCGCCGCCACCGGCGGCGCGGCGGCACGGGACGCGGCACCCGGCGCGGCGGCAACGGCAGAAGCCGGAGGGCACGCGCATGACCGGCAACAGCTTCCAGGTCTCCGGATACGGCCCCGAGAAGGCCGGCTGGACCCGCCTCTTCGCCCGGGACTCCATCGCCCGGCGGCTCGACTGGCCCATACTGCTGGCCGCCGTCGCGCTCTCCCTGCTGGGCTCGCTGCTCGTCTACTCCGCGACCCGCAACCGCACCGAACTCAACCAGGGCGACCCGTACTACTTCCTCACCCGGCACCTGCTGAACACCGGGATCGGGCTCGCCCTGATGGTCGGCGTCGTCTGGCTCGGCCACCGCGCCCTGCGCACCGCCGTCCCCGTCCTCTACGGCGCCTCGGTCTTCCTGATCCTGCTGGTGCTCACCCCGCTCGGCTCGACCATCAACGGCGCCCACTCCTGGATCAAGCTCCCCGGCGGCTTCTCCCTGCAGCCCTCGGAGTTCGTGAAGATCACGATCATCCTGGGCATGGCCATGCTGCTGGCCGCGCGCGTCGACGCCGGCGACCGGCCGCACCCCGACCACCGCACCGTCCTCCAGGCCCTCGGCCTGGCCACCGTGCCGATGCTCATCGTGATGCTCATGCCCGACCTCGGGTCGGTCATGGTCATGGTCATCATCGTGCTCGGCATCCTGCTCGCCTCCGGCGCCAGCAACCGCTGGATCTTCGGGCTGCTCGGCGCCGGCACCGCCGGGGCACTCGCCGTGTGGCAGCTCGGCGTCCTGGACGACTACCAGATCGCCCGCTTCGCCGCCTTCGCCAACCCCGCCCTCGACCCCGCGGGCGTCGGCTACAACACCAACCAGGCCCGCATCGCCATCGGCTCCGGCGGACTCACCGGCTCCGGTCTCTTCCACGGCTCCCAGACCACCGGCCGCTTCGTCCCCGAACAGCAGACCGACTTCGTCTTCACCGTCGCCGGTGAGGAACTGGGCTTCCTCGGCGCGGGCCTCATCATCGCCCTGCTCGGCGTGATCCTCTGGCGCGCCTGCCGCATCGCCCGCAGCACCCCCGACCTGTACGGCACGGTCGTCGCCGCCGGAATCGTCGCCTGGTTCGCCTTCCAGGCCTTCGAGAACATCGGCATGACCCTCGGCATCATGCCGGTCACCGGCCTGCCCCTGCCCTTCGTCTCCTACGGCGGATCCTCCATGTTCGCCGTGTGGATGGCGGTCGGCCTGCTCCAGTCGATCACCGTGCAGAGACCGATGTCCGCGTAGCCCGCCCCCGCGGGACGAGCGGTGAGGGGGACCGGTCCGGCCGGGTTAGGCTGGATGGTCCCCCCTGTCAGCACACAAAGGTCCCGTGAGATGCCTGCCGAAGCCACCCAGGCCGCCGAGTCCGTGTTTCCGCAGCTCGAAGCCCTGCTCCCGCATGTGCAGAAGCCGATCCAGTACGTCGGCGGAGAGCTCAACTCCACGGTCAAGGACTGGGAGTCCTGCGACGTCCGCTGGGCCCTGATGTACCCCGACGCCTACGAGGTCGGCCTGCCCAACCAGGGCGTCATGATCCTCTACGAGGTACTCAACGAGCAGCAGGGCGTCCTCGCCGAGCGCACGTACAGCGTGTGGCCGGACCTGGAGGAGCTGATGCGGGAGCACTCCGTCCCGCAGTTCACCGTCGACAGCCACCGCCCGGTCGGCGCCTTCGACGTGTTCGGCCTCTCCTTCTCCACGGAGCTGGGCTACACCAACGTGCTCACCGCCCTCGACCTGGCGGGCATCCCGCTGGAGGCGAAGGACCGCGGCATCGACGATCCGGTCGTGCTGGCCGGCGGCCACGCCGCCTTCAACCCCGAGCCGATCGCCGACTTCATCGACTGCGCGGTCATCGGCGACGGCGAGCAGGCCGTCCTGGAGGTCACCGCGATCATCCGCGCCTGGAAGGCCGAGGGCCGCCCGGGAGGCCGCGAGGAACTCCTGCTGCGCCTGTCCAGGACCGGCGGCGTCTACGTCCCCGCCTTCTACGACGTCGAGTACCTCCCCGACGGCCGCATCGCCCGCGTCGTCCCCAACCGCTCCGGCGTCCCGTGGCGGGTCAGCAAGCACACCGTCATGGACCTCGACGAGTGGCCCTACCCCAAGCAGCCCCTCGTCCCGCTCGCCGAGACCGTCCACGAGCGGATGTCCGTGGAGATCTTCCGCGGCTGCACCCGCGGCTGCCGCTTCTGCCAGGCCGGCATGATCACCCGCCCGGTGCGCGAGCGGTCCATCACCGGCATCGGCGAGATGGTCGACAAGGGCCTGAAGGCCACCGGCTTCGAGGAGGTCGGCCTGCTCTCCCTCTCCTCCGCCGACCACACCGAGATCGCCGACGTCGCCAAGGGCCTCGCCGACCGGTACGAGGAGGACAAGATCGGCCTGTCCCTCCCCTCCACCCGCGTCGACGCCTTCAACATCGACCTCGCCAACGAGCTGACCCGCAACGGCCGCCGCTCCGGCCTCACCTTCGCCCCCGAGGGCGGCTCCGAGCGCATCCGCAAGGTCATCAACAAGATGGTCTCCGAGGACGACCTCATCCGGACCGTCGCGACGGCCTACGGCAACGGCTGGCGCCAGGTGAAGCTGTACTTCATGTGCGGCCTGCCCACCGAGACCGACGACGACGTCCTCCAGATCGCCGACATGGCCACCCGGGTCATCGCCAAGGGCCGCGAGGTCTCCGGCTCGGGCGACATCCGCTGCACGGTCTCCATCGGCGGCTTCGTCCCCAAGCCCCACACCCCCTTCCAGTGGGCCCCGCAGCTCTCCGCCGAGGAGACCGACGCCCGCCTGCAGAAGCTGCGCGACAAGATCCGCGGCGACAAGAAGTACGGCCGCTCCATCGGCTTCCGCTACCACGACGGCAAGCCCGGCATCGTCGAGGGACTCCTCTCCCGCGGCGACCGACGCCTCGGCGCCGTCATCCGCGCCGTCTACGAGGACGGCGGCCGCTTCGACGGCTGGCGCGAGCACTTCTCCTACGACCGCTGGATGGCCTGCGCCGACAAGGCCCTGGAGCCGACCGGCGTCGACGTCGACTGGTACACCACCCGCGAGCGCGGCTACGAGGAGGTCCTCCCCTGGGACCACCTGGACTCCGGCCTCGACAAGGAGTGGCTCTGGGAGGACTGGCAGGACGCCCTCGACGAGACCGAGGTCGACGACTGCCGCTGGACCCCGTGCTTCGACTGCGGCGTCTGCCCGGCGATGGACACCGAGATCCAGGTCGGCCCGACCGGCAAGAAGCTGCTGCCGCTGACGGTGGTCAAGTAGCGGTTCACGTGTGACGCCGCGGGATCCGAATCGGGTTCCGCGGCGTCTTCGTGTACATGGTGGAACTGGAGAAGGGGCCCGGCGCGGACGCGCGGAGGGAGCCCGGGGGGCGGTCGGACGCCGAGGGGTGTCTGGCCGTGGCGGTCCGGATTCCGGTGCGGATCGTGGTGCTGGTGCTGGTCGTGCCGGTGCGCCTCGTGTGGGACGCGCTGGTCGTCGCCGGGCGGTTCCTGCGGGACGCGGTGCTGCGCCCCGCGGGGCGGGCGCTGGCGTGGCTGGCGCGGGCCGTGTTCGTGTGGCCGCTGGTCGGGCTGTGGCGGTACGTCGTCGTGCCGCTCGCCAAGGGCGCGGCCTGGCTGGGGAACGTGCTCCTCGTCGTGCCGGCGGTGTGGCTGTACCGGTGGGTGCTGACGCCGGTGGGGCGGGCGCTGGCGTGGTTCTTCACTTGGGTGGGCGCGGTGCTCGCGGCGACCGGGCGGGGGTTGTGTGCCGGGGTGGTGTGGCTCGGGCGGTATCTGGTCGTGGTGCCGGTGGTGTGGCTGTACCGGTGGGTGCTGACGCCGGTGGGGCGGGCGCTGGCGTGGTTCTTCACTTGGGCGGGCGCGGTGCTCGCGGCGACCGGGCGGGGGCTGTGCGCCGGGGTGGTGTGGCTCGGGCGGTACCTGGTGGTGGTGCCGGCGGTGTGGCTGTACCGGTGGGTGCTGACGCCGGTCGGGCACGCGCTCGCGTGGTGCGGCAGGCGGCTGGTCCGGGGCGTGGGGCTGGTCGTCACCGGGGTCGGGTTCGTCCTGTACTGGACCGTGCGGGTGCTGGTGGTGCTGCCGGTCCTCGCCGTGTGGCGGTGGGTTCTCGTCCCGCTGGGCCGTGCTCTGGCCGTCGTCGGGCGGGAGGTCGCGGACGCCCTCGGGCACGCCTGGCGGATCGCCGGGTACGTCTCGCGGGCCGTCGGGCGGTTCCTCGGCACCCTCCTGCGGTGGACGGTGGTGGAACCGGTGCGGTGGGTGTACCGCAGCGTGCTGACCCCGGTGGGACACGCCGTGCGGGACGGCGTGCTCCGGCCGCTCGCCGAGGCGGGGCGCAGCGCGGGGCGGGCGGCCCGGCAGGCGCTGGCCTCGGCCCGGCTGTCCGTGCGGCAGGCCCGCGCCGACGTGCGCCGGATGCTCTTCGGGGAGCCGGTGCGGCGGCAGCCGGTGGACCGGCGGGAACCATCCGGCGCCGAGACACGTACTCTTGGTAGCAGTACGACCGCTCTCACGAAGGACTGAACGACACTGGGCAAGCGACAGCCCGTAGGCCCGCCGCCCGTTCCCGCGGTGCAGCGCATCCGACTGCGTTACACCAAGCGCGGCCGCCTCCGGTTCACCAGCCACCGTGACTTCCAGCGCGCCTTCGAGCGTGCGCTGCGCCGCGCCGAGGTGCCGATGGCGTACTCGGCGGGGTTCACCCCGCACCCGAAGGTGTCGTACGCCAATGCCGCACCCACCGGCACGGGCAGTGAGGCGGAGTACCTGGAGATCGCCCTCACCGAGGCGCGCGACCCGGAGCGGCTGCGGTCGCTCCTCGACGAGTCGCTGCCCGCCGGGCTCGACGTCGTCGAGGCGGTCGAGGCCCGCACCTCCGGACTCGCCGACCGGCTGACGGCCTCCGTGTGGGAGCTGCGGCTGGACGGTGTGGAGCCCGCCGAGGCGCAGCGGGCCGCCGCGGCCTTCAACGAGGCCCCGGCGGTGGAGGTCCAGCGCCGTACGAAGAACGGTGTCCGTACCTTCGACACCCGTTCCGCCGTCGCCCACCTGGAGAGCGTCACCACGCATGGTTCACCGGCTGATAGGCCGAGCGACCGGCCTTGTGCGATACTGCGGCTGGTTGTTCGGCACGTGACGCCTGCCGTACGACCCGACGACGTCCTGTCCGGTCTTCGCGCCGTGGCCGACCTGGCGCCGCCGGTCCCCGCAGCGGTGACCAGGCTGGCGCAGGGGCTGTTCGATGAAGAGACCGGTGCGGTGACCGACCCGCTCGCGCCCGACCGCGAGGCAGAAGCGCCCGAGCCGCAACCGGCCGCCGCTTCCGCCGCCGCGAAGGCGCCGGCGTAAGGAAGGTTCCGCCAGGGACGACGTCGTAGCGCCGCCCACGAACTCGGGAGCCACCTGGGTCGGGCAGCGCACCGACCACAAGACTTTCGCCAGGCCGTGCACGACAAGGGGTACGGAACCGGCGAGACAAGACACGGAGAGCTTCCGAGCGGCGCCCGCGCCCTGGACGGCGGCAACCGCGCACCGCGCGAGCCGCGGACGTCACCGGCGGTCGACATGTCGATGCCGGACCGGGCGCGGCGCCCGGGAGCCTGACGGGAGAAACCCCCGCATGCTCGAACCGACCGAACCGACCGAGTCCGCTGCCACCTCTACGGGCTCCGAGTCGAACACTCCCAGCGACACCCTGCCGCCGCGCCGTCGGCGCCGGGCCGCGTCCCGCCCGGCGGGTCCGCCGTCCGGCGCCTCCGAGGCGCCGGCGGAGACCGTCGCCCCGGCCGAGGCGGCCCCCGCCGAGGTGGCCGCGGCCCCGGAGCCGGCCGCGGAGCCCGCGGCCCCCGCCCGGCCGCGTCGCCGTGCGGTACGCCGTGCCTCCGCTCCCGCAGGTGCGCCCGCGGCGGCGGAGACGGCCGAGACCGTGGTGTCCGCGGCCCCGGCCGTCGAGACGCCGGCTCCGGCCGAGGAGCCGGAGGAGACGGCAGCCGCCGTCGAGACCACCGAGAGCGCCGCGCCCAAGGGACGTACCCGACGTCGCGCCACCCGCAGTGTGACCTCGGCCGCCGAGCCGTCCGCCGCGGAGCCGGCCGCCGCCGCGGCCCCGGAGCCCGCCGAGGCGCCCGCGCCCGCCGCGGAGGAGGCCGAGGCGGAGAGCGCCGCGCCCAAGGGCCGTACCCGCCGTCGGGCCACGCGCCGGGTGTCCGCCCCGGTGGACGCACCCGCCGAGGCCGCCGCCGAAGCGGGCGAGCCCGAGGCCGCCGCGGCGCCCGAGCCCGCGAAGGCCACGAAGGCGCCGAAGGCCGAGAAGACCGAGAAGGCCGCCGAGACCGTCGCCCCGGCCGAGGCCGAGTCCGGTGAGGACGCCGCTCCGCGCCGGGCGCGCCGTCGGTCCACCCGTAAGGCCGCCTCCGGTTTCGCCGCCCCGGCGCAGACCGCCGCGTCCGGCGAGGGCGAGGCGCCCAAGCGCCCGTCGCGTCCCGCGGTCGCCGTGTTCCAGGCGCCGGTGTTCGCCGAGCCCCAGTTCCAGACGCCCGAGCGGGCCGCGGCCGAGGCCGCCGCGGAGGCGGCCGGTGCCGAGCCGGTGAAGCCGGCCGAGGAGAGCGCGGAGGTCCAGGAGGAGCAGCCCGCCGCCTCGCGCCGCCGCCGCAAGCGCCGGGGTGCCGCCGCCGAGGAGGCCGCCGAGGAGCGGGCCGCGGCCGCCGTCACCCAGGAGCAGCCGGAGCCCGAGACCGAGGCCGACGCGGACGCCGAGGCGGAGTCCGACGAGTCGGGCGAGGACCACGACGACGCGGAGGGCTACGAGGAGTCCGGTTCGCGCCGGCGCCGTCGCCGGGGCGGCCGTCGCCGTCGCCGGGGTGACGCGGCCGACGGCGACCTGGCCGACGACGAGAGCGAGCACGGCGCGGGCCGGGCCGACGAGGACGCCGACGACACCGCCGAGCAGGCGGACGAGGACGCCGAGGAGGGCGAGGAGGCCTCCGGCGACAGCGGTGGCTCCAGCAGCAGCCGGCGCCGTCGTCGCCGCCGTCGCCGGGCCGGGGACGGTTCCGGCGACGGCGAGTCCTCCGCCGACGACCCCGAGCGCACCGTCGTCAAGGTCCGCGAGCCCCGCCCGAAGCCCGAGCCGTCCGACGAGGTGCAGTCCATCAAGGGCTCCACCCGCCTGGAGGCCAAGAAGCAGCGCCGCCGCGAGGGCCGCGAGCAGGGCCGCCGCCGGGTGCCGATCATCACCGAGGCCGAGTTCCTGGCCCGCCGCGAGGCCGTCGAGCGCGTCATGGTCGTCCGCCAGCACGGCGAGCGCACCCAGATCGGCGTCCTGGAGGACGGGGTGCTCGTCGAGCACTACGTCAACAAGGAGCAGGCCACCTCGTACGTCGGCAACGTGTACCTCGGCAAGGTGCAGAACGTGCTGCCGTCGATGGAGGCCGCCTTCATCGACATCGGCAAGGGCCGCAACGCCGTCCTGTACGCCGGTGAGGTCAACTTCGAGGCGCTGGGCATGGCGAACGGCCCGCGCCGCATCGAGTCCGCCCTCAAGTCCGGCCAGTCGGTGCTCGTGCAGGTCACCAAGGACCCGATCGGCCACAAGGGCGCCCGCCTGACCAGCCAGGTCTCGCTGCCCGGCCGCTACCTGGTCTACGTGCCCGAGGGCTCGATGACCGGCATCAGCCGCAAGCTGCCCGACACCGAGCGCTCCCGCCTGAAGACGATCCTGAAGCGGATCGTCCCCGAGGACGCGGGCGTCATCGTGCGCACCGCCGCCGAGGGCGCCAGCGAGGAGGAGCTGCGCCGCGACGTCGAGCGGCTCCACGCGCAGTGGGAGGACATCCAGAAGAAGGCCAAGGGCGGCAGCGGCAACGCGCCCACGCTGCTGTACGGCGAGCCGGACATGACCGTCCGCGTCGTGCGCGACATCTTCAACGAGGACTTCTCCAAGGTCGTCGTCAGCGGTGACGACGCCTGGCAGACCATCCACGGCTACGTGTCCCACGTGGCGCCCGACCTCGCCGAGCGGCTGTCCAAGTGGACCAGCGAGGTCGACGTCTTCGCCACGTACCGGATCGACGAGCAGCTCGCCAAGGCGCTGGACCGCAAGGTCTGGCTGCCCAGCGGCGGTTCGCTGGTGATCGACCGGACCGAGGCGATGGTCGTCATCGACGTCAACACCGGCAAGTTCACCGGTCAGGGCGGCAACCTCGAGGAGACGGTCACCAGGAACAACCTGGAGGCGGCCGAGGAGATCGTGCGCCAGCTCAGGCTGCGCGACCTCGGCGGCATCATCGTCATCGACTTCATCGACATGGTGCTGGAGTCCAACCGGGACCTGGTGCTGCGGCGCCTGCTGGAGTCCCTGGGCCGGGACCGGACCAAGCACCAGGTCGCCGAGGTGACCTCGCTCGGGCTGGTCCAGATGACCCGCAAGCGGGTCGGCCAGGGCCTGCTGGAGTCGTTCTCGGAGACCTGCGTCCACTGCAACGGCCGCGGTGTCATCGTCCACCTCGACCAGCCCGCGTCGGCCGGTGGCGGTGGCGGTGGCAAGCGCCGCAAGCGGGCGCGGGCCGGGGCCGACCAGCCGCACGAGCACGAGGCCGTGGCGGGGATCGAGACCGGCCCGACGGCGGAGCAGGAGGCGGACACCGAGTCCGAGGCCGAGATCGTCGCCGAGGTGGCCGAGCTGGTCGCCCTCCCGGCGCCGGACTTCAGCGCCGACGAGGAGCTGTACAGCAGCGCCGCGGAGGCCGAGGCCGCCGCCACGCGTGGTCGTGGCCGGCGTCGCGCGAGCCGTCGGGCGTCCGCTCCCGCGGGTGCGCCCAAGGCCGCGAAGGGTGAGAAGGCCGGGGTGGCGCAGGACGAGGCCGCGCCCGCCGAGGCGCCCACGGCGCAGGACGTCACGGTGCGGGAAGAGGTCGAGCGTCCCGTGCGGCGCGAGTCCGCCGCCGAGGTGCTGGCCGAGCCCGCCGCCGTCGAGGACGCGGTCTCCGGTGCCCAGACCCCGGCCGAGTCCCCGGCGCCCGCGTCGGAGGAGGCCGCGCCCAAGGGCCGTACCCGTCGTCGGGCGACCCGGAAGGTGTCCGCGCCGGCCGGTTCGCCCGAGGGGGCCGAGGCCGCCGTGCTGACGGTCCCGGAGACCCCGGCGGCCGAGCAGCCCGAGCAGCCCGAGAAGGCGCCCGAGGCCCCGGCCGCCGCCGAGCCCGCCGAGAGCGCGGCCCCGGCCCGTCCGCGGCGCCGGGCGGTGCGCAAGCCCACCACGTCCACCGCGTCCGAGGAGGCGGCCGTCACGGTCGTCCCGTCGGCCGCGACGGAGGAGGAGGCACCGCAGGCGCAGCCCGAGGCCGAGGAGGCCGCGCCCGCCAAGAAGGCGGCGGCCCGCAAGACGGCCAAGAAGGCGACGGCGAAGAAGGCCGCCACCAAGAAGACCGCGGCCAAGAAGACGACGACCGCGAAGAAGGCCACGGCCAAGAAGGCGGCCAAGACGACGACCGCCAAGAAGGCCACGGCCAAGAAGACGGCGTCGAAGAAGACCGCGGCGGCCGACCAGCAGGCGCCGTCGACGGTCACGGCCGCCACCGACGAGGGCTGATCCGGCACCTGTCGACAGCGTGTGGCCCCGTCCGACCGGAATCCGGTCGGACGGGGCCACACGTTTCCCGGGCCGCCGTCGCGCGCATCATCAGTGACAGCCGGGTCCCCCCTGGCGAGGAGAGGAGAGCACGTGCCGGTACTGACGAGGCTCATTCCCTCGCCGCTCGTCGTGGACGTCCGGCCGGGCGCCCTGGACGACCTGGCGAGCGTCCTCGCGGACCAGCGGATCTCGCAGTCCGGGAAGCTGGCCGTGGCGATCAGCGACGGCTCGGGGGCGCGGCTGCGCGGACGCCTCGAGCCGTCCCTGCCGGGCGCCGCCTGGTTCGAGGTCGGCGGCGGCACGATCGACGACGCGGTGCGCCTCGCCGACGGCATGAAGTCGGGGCGTTACGACGCGGTCGTCGGTCTCGGCGGCGGCAAGGTCATCGACTGCGCCAAATTCGCCGCGGCCCGGGTGGGCCTGCCCATGGTCGCGGTGGCCACCAACCTGTCCCACGACGGCATCTGCTCGCCGGTCTCCATCCTCGACAACGACGCGGGCCGCGGTTCGTACGGCGTGCCGACGCCCATCGCGCTCGTCGTCGACCTCGCGGTGATCCGGGAGGCGCCGATCCGCTTCGTGCGCTCCGGGATCGGCGACGCCGTCTCCAACGTCTCCGCGGTCGCCGACTGGGAGCTGGCGCACCGGGTGAACGGCGAGAAGGTCGACGGCCTGGCCGCCGCCCTCGCCCGGCAGGCCGGTGAGGCCGTGCTGCGCCACCCCGGGGGCTGCGGCGACGACGGGTTCCTGACCGTGCTGACCGAGGGCCTGGTGCTGTCCGGCATCGCCATGACCATCGCCGGGCACACCCGCCCCTCGTCGGGCGCCTGCCACGAGATCAGCCACGCCCTCGACCTGCTGTACCCCGGCCGCGCGGCCAGCCACGGCGAGCAGGTCGGCATCGGCGCGGCCTTCGCGACGTACCTGCGCGGCGACCGGGAGGGCTCACTGCTGATGGCGGACACGCTGCGCCGGCACGGGCTGCCGGTGACGGCCGGGGAGATCGGGTTCGGCGACGAGGAGTTCGTACGGGCGGTGGAGTTCGCGCCGCAGACCCGGCCCGGCCGGTACACGGTCCTGGAACACCTGGGCCTGTCGCCCGCGCGGGCGGGGGAGGCGTACGCCGAGTACGTCGCGGCCGTCTCCGGTTGACGTCCCGGGGCCCGGTTTGACCCCTGTCGTGCGGCCCCGTAATCTTGACCGTCGGCGTGTCGACTGACGCGTCACATCCCCGTAAACCTCTTTCCTTCCGGGTGTGCGCCCTCGCGGGCTCGGCCGGGAGAGGCCGTCCGTGTGTCACCGGGCGGCTGGACTGCGGGGGTGCCGTTCCCGAGCGAGAGAGTGAGATCCGCGTGTACGCCATCGTGCGCAGCGGTGGCCGCCAGCACAAGGTTGCTGTCGGCGACATCGTTGAGGTTGACAAGATTTCCACCGGCAAGGTCGGCGACACGGTCGAGCTCTCGACCCTGCTCGTCGTCGACGGCGACGCTGTGACCAGCGACCCGTGGGTGCTGGCCGGCATCAAGGTCCAGGCCGAGATCGTGGACCACCACAAGGGCCAGAAGATCGACATTCTGCGCTACAAGAACAAGACCGGCTACCGCCGTCGTCAGGGCCACCGCCAGCAGTACACGGCGATCAAGGTCACTGAGATCCCCGCGGCTGCGAAGTAAGGGACTGAGGAGACATGGCACACAAGAAGGGCGCATCGTCCACCCGGAACGGTCGCGACTCGAATGCCCAGCGGCTCGGCGTGAAGCGCTTCGGCGGTCAGGCCGTCAACGCGGGTGAGATCCTGGTCCGCCAGCGCGGCACCCACTTCCACCCGGGCGCCGGCGTCGGCCGTGGCGGCGACGACACGCTGTTCGCCCTGCAGGCCGGTGCGGTGCAGTTCGGCACCCACCGCGGCCGCAAGGTCGTGAACATCGTCCCGGTCGCCTGACCGGACACTTTCGCGAGGCGGGCCTCACTTCCCCCACGGGAAGCGGGTCCGCCTTTCGCGTGTTACCCAAGAGACGCTCTCGTCGTCACGCGTAGCAATCCGCAGTACGTAGTAACTGGAGGCACATCCCATGACCACCTTCGTGGACCGCGTCGAACTGCACGTCGCCGCGGGTAACGGAGGCCACGGCTGTGCCTCCGTCCACCGTGAGAAGTTCAAGCCGCTCGGCGGCCCGGACGGCGGCAACGGCGGCCGGGGCGGCGACGTGATCCTCACCGTCGACCAGTCGGTGACCACGCTCCTCGACTACCACCACTCCCCGCACCGCAAGGCCACCAACGGCAAGCCCGGCGAGGGCGGCAACCGCTCCGGCAAGGACGGTCAGGACCTGGTCCTGCCCGTGCCCGACGGCACCGTGGTCCTCGACGCGGCGGGCAACGTGCTGGCCGACCTGGTCGGCCACGGCACCTCCTACGTCGCCGCGCAGGGCGGCCGGGGCGGCCTCGGCAACGCGGCGCTGGCCTCCGCGCGGCGCAAGGCCCCCGGTTTCGCGCTGCTGGGCGAGCCCGGCGACTTCCAGGACATCCACCTGGAGCTGAAGACCGTCGCCGACGTGGCGCTGGTCGGCTACCCGAGCGCCGGCAAGTCCTCGCTGATCTCCGTGCTCAGCGCGGCCAAGCCGAAGATCGCCGACTACCCCTTCACCACGCTCGTCCCCAACCTGGGCGTGGTGACGGCCGGGGCGACCGTGTACACCGTCGCCGACGTCCCCGGTCTCATCCCCGGCGCCAGCCAGGGCAGGGGCCTGGGCCTGGAGTTCCTGCGGCACGTGGAGCGGTGCAGCGTGCTGGTGCACGTCCTGGACACGGCGACGCTGGAGTCCGAGCGCGACCCGCTCTCCGACCTGGACGTCATCGAGGCCGAGCTGCGCGAGTACGGCGGGCTGGACAACCGGCCGCGGATCGTCGTCCTCAACAAGATCGACGTGCCCGACGGCAAGGACCTCGCCGAGATGGTCCGCCCGGACCTGGAGGCGCGCGGCTACCGGGTCTTCGAGGTGTCGGCCGTGGCGCACATGGGGCTCAGGGAGCTGTCCTTCGCGCTGGCCGAGCTGGTCGCCACGGCGCGTGCCGCCCGGCCCAAGGAGGAGGCGACGCGCATCGTCATCCGGCCCAAGGCCGTGGACGAAGCCGGCTTCACCGTCACCCGCGAGGAGGACGGCCTGTTCCGGGTGCGCGGCGAGAAGCCCGAACGCTGGGTGCGGCAGACCGACTTCAACAACGACGAGGCCGTCGGCTACCTCGCCGACCGGCTCAACCGCCTCGGTGTCGAGGAGCGGTTGGTCAAGGCGGGCGCCCGCAGCGGCGACGGCGTGGCCATCGGTCCCGAGGACAACGCGGTCGTCTTCGACTGGGAGCCGTCGATGTCGGCCGGTGCCGAGATGCTCGGCCGCCGGGGCGAGGACCACCGCTTCGAGGCGCCCCGCCCGGCCGCCCAGCGCCGCCGGGACCGGGACGCCGAACGGGACGAGGCGCAGCAGGAGTTCGACGGTTTCGAGCCGTTCTAGCCCTCTCCTCTCCCCTCTCCCCGGCTCCTCGCGGTTTCGTTGCCGACGCAGGGTTACACAGGTGTGGCAGGGCCGTGATCTGCCCGCCGACATTCCTGTGTACTTTGTGAGAAGGATGTGCCACACGTGCGTGGCCAGGGGAGGGGGGACGGCCTGACCAGCCGCTTCCCGGGAGCAGAGAGAAGCCGCAAAGTGAAGATCGCATTCCTGGTACGGGACCTGTGTCACATGGGGGGCGTGGTCAGTGCCACGCAGAACCTCGCCGGGGCCCTGGCCGAGCGGCACGAGGTGGAGATCGTGGCGCTGCGCAAGGTGCGCGACGAGTCGTACTTCCCGCTGGACCCGAGGGTGTCGGTGCGGGTGCTCACGGACATGCGGCCGCACTCCCCGGTCTCGGACGTGGACAACCCGCTGTCGGACAAGTTCCCGCTGGTCTACCCGCTCAACGCCGGTGCCAAGACGCCGGTGGTGAGCCGGCTCGCGGAGCTGCGGCTGCTGGAGTACTTCGACACCACCGACGCCGACGTGCTGGTCAGTTCCAGCCCGCGCAACACGATCATGCTGACGCAGGCGCGCGGTGACTACCTGAAGGTCACCCAGGAGCACTCGATGCCCGCCATCTACGCCACGGACATCAAGCAGCGCCTCTTCCCGGCCTACCGGCACCTGCACGCCCTGACGGCGCTCACCCCGGAGGAGGTCGCCGCGATCGCCCGGCAGGTGCCCGCGGTGCGCAACCGCCTCGCGGTGATGCCCAACTGCGTGCCGTCCTCCACGATCCGCTCCAGCGGGACCAACAAGGTGGTGGTCTCCGCCGGTCACCTGACCGACAACAAGAACCACGCCCTGCTCGTCGAGGCCTTCGCCAAGGTCCACGCCGACGCGCCCGACTGGACCCTGCGCATCTACGGTCACGGCACCGAGAAGAAGAAGCTGCGGACCCGCATCGAGGAACTGGGCCTGTCCAACAGCATCCTGCTGATGGGCCAGACCTCGCCCGTCACCCCGGAGTTCGGCAAGGGCTCGATCTTCGTCCTGCCCTCCAAGCGGGAGGCGTTCGGCAACGTCATCGTCGAGGCGATGGCCGCCGGCCTCCCCGTCGTCGCCACCGACGCCGACCACGGGCCGCGCAACATCCTCACCGACGGCGAGGACGGGCTGATCGTGCCGCGCGGCGACGTGGACGCGATGGCCGACGCGATCCGGAGCCTCGTCCAGGACGACGAACTGCGCCTGAAGATGGGCGCCGCCGGCATCCGCAACGCCGAGCGGTTCCACGAGCGGGCCAGCTGCGAGCGCTTCGAGGCCATCCTGGAGGAGGCCTTCGCCCGCAAGGAGCTGCCCGTCCACGCCACGGCCCGGGTGGACCGGGAGGGCTCGGTCCACGTCGCCGTGGGAGCGCTGCCGCCGAGCGCCGGAGAGGCCGACCTGGTCCTGCGCAAGGGCGGCGCGGGCAGCGAGGAGCACCGCTTCCCGTTCTCCGCCGAGGGCGACGCCGTCGTGCCCTGGGACGCCGGAGTGCCGCACGGTACCTGGGAGGTGGCCCTGGCCACCCGTGAGGGCGGACGCGAGGTGGCGCTGACCACCGACGGCTACGGCTGCGACACCCGTGACCTGCTCGCCGTACGGCTGCCGCGCGCCCAGGGCCCGGCCCTGGCGCTGATGCTGCCGCACCTGCACCAGGACGGCGGGCTGCGGCTGCGCAGCGCGCTGCGCGAGGCGCACGCCGAGGTCGGACCGGTCAGGGTCGACGAGCGGACCATCGCGGTGCGCGCCGAGCTGTGGGGTGCCCGGCCCGCCGCGGGCGCCGTCGTGGAGGCCGTGCACCGGCGGAACAAGGAGCGGGTGCTGAGCTTCCCGCTGCGCGACGAGGGCGACGGCTGGGTCGCCGTGGACCTGGACTGCGCCGCGCTGGTGCGGGAGCACAGCGACGACGACGAGAAGGAAGTCGTCTGGGACTTCTGGCTGCGCGCGGCGCCCGGCGCCCCCAGGGTGCAGCTGGCCAAGCTGGCGACCGACGTCCTCGCGCCGATCGACGTGTTCACCTTCGCCCGTCCCGTGCTCACCGAGACCGTGGCCTCGGAGCCGACCGTGCTGACCCGCGCGGTGCGCAAGTCCCGCAGGGCGCTGGGCGGCAAGCCCGCCCCGCAGGCACCCACCCGCCGGCGCACGGAGCTGCGCCCCTACTTCACCACCGCGTGCCAGTTCGCGGTGAAGACCGTACGGCTCTGACCACCGCGCGGACGCGGGCGCAGCCGCGGACGCGGACGACGGGACGGGCGGGAAGGCGAAGGGGCGGGGCCCGGAGGATCATCCTCCGGGCCCCGCCCCTTCGCGTGTGCCCGTCCGTGACCGCCGGGATCAGCTCTCCTTCGCCTGCTCCAGCATCCGGTCGACGACCCGCGCGGAGGCGTGCCCGTCGTCCAGGTCGCAGAACAGGTGGTGGAAGCGGTCGAACCGGTCCTGGTAGTCCGCCTTGACCTGGTCGATGTCGCGGATCGCGTCGACCAGCTCCTTGGAGGTGCCGATCAGCGGACCGGGGGAGTCCTTCTCGAAGTCGAAGTAGAACCCGCGCAGCGTGTCCCGGTAGTGCTCCAGGTCGTAGGTGAAGAACAGCATCGGCCGCTTCAGGTGCGCGTAGTCGAACATCACCGACGAGTAGTCCGTGATCATGATGTCCGCCGCGAGGTAGAGGTCGGCGATGTCCGGGTACTCCGACACGTCGAAGACGAAGCCGTTGCCCGCGCCCGGGACCTGGTCGACGACGTTGGAGTGGCGGCGGATGAGCAGGACGTGGTCGTCGCCCAGGCGCCGGCGCGCGTCCTCCAGGTCGATCCGCAGGTCGAACAGGTACTGCCCGGCGCTGTGGGACTGGTCGTCCCGCCACGTCGGCGCGTACAGCACGACCTTCTTGCCCGCGGGCAGCTTCAGCGTCTCCTTGACCTGCTCGGCGATCTTGTCCCGGTCGGGGGAGTAGAGGTAGTCGTTGCGCGGGTAGCCGGCCTCCTGGATCTCCCCGTCGTAGGAGAAGGCGCGCTTGAGGATCGGCGTGGAGAAGCGGTTCGAGGAGACCAGCAGGCTCCAGTTCTTCGCCTCCAGCGCCAGGCGGTTCTGGTACTCGCGGTCGAAGTAGAGGGTCTCGATGTCGTGACCGATCTTCTTCAGCATCGTGCCGTGCCAGGTCTGCACGATCACCTGGCCGGGACGGCGCACGACCCACTCGGGCAGGTGCCCGTTGGTGACGATGTAGCGGGAGGTGGCCAGGGCCTCGAACCACTCCCGGCCCCACATGCGGACCTTCTCCGCCGTCGGCGGCAGGACGACCTGGCTGTCGCGCACGGCCCACAGGTACTTCAGGCCGCTGTCGCGGCGCAGCAGCTCCTCGTGCATCGCCCGCGGGCTGTCCGAGTACTGCTTGCCGTTGTAGCTGAGGAAGAACACCTGGTCGCGCAGCGGCAGTTGCCGGCCGGGCTCGTAGACCTCGCGGCGCTGCTGGAGCTGGCGGTAGGGGCCGCGCTCCAGGTCGCTCAGCTCGGAGCGGCAGTTGAGCTGCGGGAAGTCGCCCCAGCGGTTCTCGAACCAGTAGCGGCGCCCGTTCAGCTCCGCGTGCAGCGGGAACTGGGCCACGGCCAGGCGGTCGATGACGAACTCGGAGTCCGGCACGTCCGCGTCCGCCGAGCGCAGCCGCAGGTTCCACCGGCCGGCCTTGAGCGGCACCCCGCCGGAGCCGCCCATCACCGACGGGTCGAAGGACGTGCGGAAGGTGCCGTCGTCCGACCAGTCCACGGACGCGGTGCGCTCGTCGTAGCGGTTGCGGGCCTTGAGGACCAGGTCGGCGCCGATCAGCTCGGGGCTGGTGCGGCCCTCGATCGCGATCCGGCCGTCGCGCAGGGCGACCCCGGTGACGGTGGCCCGGCGGGTCCGGCCGACGATCTTCAGGTAGCCGTTGTGCCCGGAGATGAGGGCGAGCTCCCGGTGCGCGCCGGGCTCACCGAAGGACGCGGGCAGGTCGAACGCCAGGTCCGCCAGGCCCTCCTTGACCACGCTGCTGAACTGGCGCTCCGTGCCGTCCGTCGCGGTGGCCAGCAGGGCGGTGCTCCACAGCCGGCGGTCCAGCTGGGCGTTCTCGTCGACCGTGTCGTCGCCGAGCAGCGCCACGTCGGTCAGCGGTACCCGGGCGTCGAAGGTGGTCCGGGTGCCCTGCCGCGCCACGTCGACGGGGTACTTGCGCACCTCGCCGCTCCTGGCGTTGGTCAGCCGGAGCGCCAGCGTCTCGCCCGGCTTCAGCGGCACCCGGATGTCACCGGCGACCGCGATCGAGTCGCCGTCCAGGCGGCGGTCGGTGATCAGGGCGCGGACCTTCTCGATCCGCAGCTTGAAGGCACCGCGCTCGACGGTCGGCAGCATCCGGAAGTCGTCGTCGAGCCACTGGTACGCGGGGAAGTTGGCGGCGGAACCGCCGCGGGCCCAGACGCCGCTGCGGCGCACCAGGCCGGACGCGTAGACGTTGATGCCGACGTGCCACAGCCCCTCCTGCCAGCTGCCGCCCTTGCGCAGCTTGGCGGGGTCGAGCTCCAGCTCCCAGCCGGCCCAGTCGTAGTTGTAGCGCTGCTGGCCGGAGTCCGTGGTGCACTCCGGACGGTGGACGTTGCGGGCCGGCAGGTACATGCGGCGGCGCGAGCCGTCCCGCTTGAGCTGGACGACCTTGACGCTGCTGCGCTTCGACGGCATGTCGATCTTGTCGATGTACGCGTTGCCGGACAGGTAGAGCTTGCCGTCCCGCCAGGACACCTCCCGCAGCGGTGCGCGCAGCGACAGGTCGCCGTCGATGCGCAGCGCCGACTTGGGCAGTTCGAGTCCGCTCTCCTCCAGCGTGCGGTAGCTGGCGTACTTGCGGAAGGAACCCGACACCTCGACCGGCTCCTTGCGGCGCTGGGAGGCGAGCAGGGCGATCAGCTCGGGCATGGCGTGCTTGCGCACCAGCAGCCACTGGACCCGCAGATCCGTCGGCAGACCCAGCACGATCTTCGGGTCGATGGTGTCGAGGTAGCGGTTGGCGGCCTCCAGGAAGGCCTCGTGGAACTCGGCCGTCGCGTCCGGCAGCACCCGCATGAACAGCCGCAGGTCGTCACGGAGCACCCGCTCGTCGTACTGGTTCTTGTACGCGGCGTACTCGGCGCCCGGCTGCTGGGACAGGTAGTCGCTGACCATGCTCACCGCGGTGACCCGGTCGCGGATGGCCTGCGGTTCCTTGCGGCGCTGCGTGATCGACGGGGCCGACTCGCCCTCGCGCAGTCGCCAGTAGTACGTCGGCTCGCCGATGATGTCGACGGCCTCCGCCCGGTAGTGGGCGGGCAGCACGACGGGGATGTCCTCGTGCAGGATGCCCTCGGGGAAGGCGAAGTGGTGCTTCTCCCAGAAGGTGCGCCGGAAGACCTTGTTGCAGGCGATGCGGTCGGCCACCAGGCGGGGGATCTTCGATATGTGCGTGCGCTTGCGGGCCTCGCCGGCCAGCATCTTCAGCAGCGGCACCTGCCAGGACTTCTCGCCCTTGAGGTGGAAGACGTTGCCGGTCGCGAAGTCCGAGCGGGACTCGTCGAGGCTGGTGACCATCAGCCGGTAGGCGTCGGGCGGGATCACGTCGTCGCTGTCGACGAAGGTCAGGTACTCCGACTCGGCCGACATGTGCGCGATGCCCGTGTTCCGGGCGGCTCCGAGCCCGCCGTTCTCCTTGCGGATCAGGTGGAAGCGCTCGTCGCGGTCCGCGTACTCGGCGGCTATCGCGGCCGAGCCGTCGGGCGAACCGTCGTCGACCATCAGGACCTCCAGGTCCCGGAAGGTCTGCGCGGCGAGCGAGTCGAGGCAGGCCGGCAGGTAACGCTCGACGTTGTAGATGGGGACGATGACACTGAGCCGAGGGGCCATGGCTTGGTGGTCTCCTTTCGGGGTCAGGCCCGCTCGACCAGTTCGAGCGCCTGGGCGGGAGTAGGGGCGTGGTGGCGTTCGTCGAACGGGACGATGGACGGCAGGCTCTCTTCACCGAGGAAGACGCGTCGCACGACCCGTTCGGCTGCGTGTCCGTCGTCGAATTCGCAGAAACGCCGGCGGAAGGTGTCCCGGCGCTCCGTCGTCTCCGGGCTGTCGTACGCGCCGGAGGCGAGCAGCCGCAGCAGCTCCGCCTGCGTGGTGGCCACCGCGCCGGGCGGCTCCTGGAGCAGGTCGAAGTACGTGCCGCGCACCGCGGAGTAGACGTCCCAGTCGGGGACGTAGCTGATGAGGGGGCGGTCCAGCACGGCGTAGTCGAACATCGCCGAGGAGTAGTCCGTGATCAGGGCGTCGGCCGCGAGGTAGAGCTCCTCCACCCGGGGGTGCCCGGAGACGTCGATGACGCGGCCGGTGCGGCGCAGCTCGTCGACGTGCGGGGAGTCGCCGTAGAAGTAGTGGCCGCGCACCAGCAGGGTCACGTCGGGGCCGAGTTCGCGGGCGAACACGGACAGGTTCAAGGGGGGTGTGAAGCCCGGCTGGTACTCGCGGTGCGTCGGCATGTACAGGAAGGCCTTGGAGCCGTCGGCCAGACCGAGCGCGGCGCGGGCCGCGCGCACGTCCTCGGCCGTGGCGTTGACCAGGACGTCGTTGCGCGGGTAGCCGGTCTCCAGCGTGGTGTACGAGCAGGGGTAGACCCGCTCCCAGATCACGGTCGAGAACCGGTTGGCGCTGACGCTGTAGTCCCAGCGGTCGCAGCGCTCCAGGAGCTTGTCGAAGTTCATGTCGGTGGACGCCGGGTACTTCTGCTGGTCCAGGCCCATCGTCTTCAGCGGTGTGCCGTGGTGGGTCTGCAGATGCACCTGGCCCTCGCGCTTGACCACGGAGTCCGCGAAGTTCACGTTGTTCACCAGGTACTTGGCGCGCGCCACGGCCGCCCAGTACTCGCGGGACCCCACGCGCACGGTCCTGACGCCCTTGGGCACCCGGTCCGCGTTGTCCGGGCGGATCGCCCAGACGCGGCGCATGTGCGGGGCCAGGCGGGCCAGTTCGGCGTCGATCGCGGCGGGGTTGCAGGAGACGCTGCGGCTCCAGTACGCGGAGAACAGCACCAGGTCGTCGTCCAGCGGCAGTCTGAGCTGCGACTGGTAGAAGGCGCCCATCGCACCGCGCTTGGACCGGTTGAGCGCGGTGCGGGTACGGGTCTTGACCCGCTGGCGCAGCTTCACCGCCGCCAGGGCGCTCACCATGGTGGTGTAGGCGTTGCGCTCCAACATGGCGTACTTGTGGCCGCGGCCGCCGCCCGGGCGGGTGAAACCCTTCGGCACACGGGCGCGGTAGTCGGCCGAGGCCCGGCGGAAGAACTCGCCGCGCGCGTCCTGCGGCAGGCGGCCCGGGCGCTCCAGGACGGTCAGGTAGTGGTCGACCATCTTGCGGAACAAGGGGGCGCGCCACGTGGCGAGTTCCTCGTGCGCGTCGAGGTAGTCGAAGACCCGCTGGTACTGGTCGAAGACGTCGAAGTGCTTGCGGCTGACCGTCTTGAGGATGTTGCCGCCCTCGCGCCGCTGCCGGTAGTACACGCAGACCCGGTCGAGGACGGCGATCTGCTCGGCGCTGATCAGAGAGCAGAACGTCCAGGGGGCGTCCTCGTAGTACCCGGGCGGGAAGGTGAGTCCGGTCCGGGCGACGAAGTCGCGCCGGTAGGCCTTGTTCCACACGATCTGGAGCAGGTCGAGCAGCTGGGGGCGCTCGGCGAGGGAGAAGGAGTCCGGGCCCTTCTCCTTGAGCAGGTCGGTCCGCAGGTTCGGGCGGACGCGGCCGTCCCAGTAGGTACGCGCGTAGTCGAAGATCAGGATCTCGGGATCGCCCGTGGCCTCGATCCGGTCGCGAATGGCCGACAGGGCGCCCTCGGACAACGTGTCGTCACTGTCCAGGAACAACACGTAATCACCGGTGGCCTTTTCGAGGCCGGCGTTGCGCGCGCGACCCAGGCCCACGTTTTCCGTGAGGTGAATCACATGAATCCGGTCGTCGCGTTTGGCGTACTCGTCGAGAATGGCCCCTGACCCGTCCGGCGAGCAGTCGTCGACCGCGACGATCTCGAAGTCCGTGCAGTCCTGCCCGAGTACGGAGTCAAGGCACTCGGGCAGATAGCCCTGCACCTTGTACACGGGGACAACGAGAGAGAATTTGGGCATCCTTACAACCTGTTCCGAGAACTGACCACGGGACCGCGGGCTGGGACCGGAACGCGCCCCGGACCCCGTTCGGGCCTGGAGCGCGCCGCCGCATCAGCGTAAAGGATTCACGCGGAGTTTCCGCGGGCACGGTAGTCGGCCGCCCTGTGCCCCGCCACAGCGGGAAATGGCCGCACCGGCCGCCCGAATGGGCCGCGTCGAAGCGGCTGGAGAACTTCCTCACATTCGGCCCCCCTGTCCCCTTTATCGGCGTGCGTCGCTTTACGACCCATGTGCCCGAGTCGATATCCGGAACCCGTGGACGGGCCCGCGGCCAGTGGCGCGGCCCCGGGAGTCGGGAGGACGAGCCGGCCGGCCGGGGGCGGAGCCGGGCACGCAGGTGCGCACGGGTGCGGCCCCGGCCGGGCGGCGGGGGAGTACCGCCGGTGGCCGGGAACGGAACCGGCCGCCCCCTTCCGGAGGCGTGTTTCGTGACGAGGCTGTGACAGGCGCGGGGCCCGTCACGGCCGGGAACCGGGATCAGCGGTGATGGTGCGGCTCCCGGGCCGCCGAGGGGGCGGACGGCCGGGCCTCCTCCCGGCGCGGGCCGGGCACGGGGACGTCCGCGGCGAGCCGCTCCGCCCTGCGGGCCCGGTGCCGCCCGGCCGTCTCGCACAGGTCCCGCACCGCCCCGGCGAAGCGCTCACGGGACGGCGGCTCGGCCGGACCCAGCAGCCGCAGCGCCAACGCGGCACGCTCCCCGGCGAGTTCGTCCCGCTCCGGATGCCGCACCGCTTCGAGGAGCGCCGGCACCCCGGACGCGTCCGGCGCCAGCACGGTCGCCGCCGCCACCGTGGGGAAGGACTTGCGGAACACGTCCTCGGCCAGCGTGCTGGTGTTGGCGACCGCGTACGGCTTGCCGCTCGCCAGGAAGTCGCTGATCACACTGGACACGTCGCTGATCAGCAGGTCGGCCCGGTTGAAGCAGGCGTACAGCGGTGGCCGGGCGTCCGTGACGACCTGGTGCTCCCACTCGGGCAGCGACGCCCAGTACGCCTCCTCCCACGCGGCCGTCGCCCGCCGCACCGCCTCCGCGCGCCCGGGCTCCGGCGCCGGCTGCCGCAGCATCCGCTCCGCCTGGTCCGCCGCCGCCCGGAAACCGGCCGAGGTGAGCCGGTCGAGCTCCGCCGTCCGCCGGGCCAGGCACGCGGCCGCCGACGCGTCCGGCCGGGGCCCGCCCCGCTCCCGGTTGGCCGCCCGCACCAGCTCCCGGATGCGCAGATCGGCGGCCCGGGCCCGGGGGTCCACCGACCCCGTCAGCGGATGCGGCTTGTAGAGGAGCCGGACGCCGGGGTCCGCGAGCAGCGCCCGCACCAGGTTCTCGCCCGCCTCTACGACCGACGTGTTGCCGGGGTTGCCGTCCCAGCCCTCCCAGGTCGGCGCGTACAGGACGGTCGTGGCGGCCCCGGGCGCGGGCGGCCCGGAGTGCCGCCGTACGGCGTCCAGCTGCGGACGGCCGATCTCCACGACGTCCTTGTCCTCGACGCCGACGTCCGCCAGCGCGTACCGCTCGCGTGCCGCGGGACCCGCCACCCACACCTCGTCGTACGCCTTGGCGTACGGGTTGCACGAGGACAGCTTGTCGCTCTCCCCGTGGTTGACGAAGGCGTGCTTGATGGTCGGGATGCGCAGGACCTGCGAGGTCTTCCCGGAATTGGACGGGTGGAGCAGGACGCGGAGGCTGGAGTGCTCCAGGCGCATCAGCGTGGACACCTTCGGCAGGCACACCACCGGGATGTCGGTCGCCGCGATCCGCTGCACCATGTGCCGCTCGCGCAGCACGATCACCGGACGGCCCTCCAGGCGCGCCAGCGGCTCCAGCCACATGTTCGCCTGGTACGCCGAGGACGCGCCGCCCGAGAAGTACAGGCCGACGGTGGGCCGGTAGCGGGCCAGCCACGCGTCGAACCAGTCGAGCACCTCCTGCTCACCGGCGGGCCGGCGCCCCGGCAGCAGCCGCAGCAGCAGGGCGCCGAGGCCCGTCAGTGCCACCGCGAGGGACAGCGCGAGCCCGGCCGCCCCGTACACCGGCGCGTCGGTCGCCGCCGTCGCCAGCAGTCCGGCCGTCGCGGGCAGCCCGAACGCCGCCAGCCGGTGCCCGGGGCGGCGCAGCAGCACCGGGGGCGCCGGGGTCAGCCGCAGCGCACGGGCGTCGATGTTCCGCGTCACCACGGGCAGCGTGCGGCTGCGCCGGACCAGGACGGACACCGCCTGGATCGCCCAGTGCAGCGCGTAGAAGACGAGCAGGCCGGCGACGAGCGGGGCGTACTCCCCCTCCCGGTGCTGCTCGCCCAGGCGCAGCAGGCCCACCACGAGCAGCAGGTCCCGCAGCACGTGCCGGACCGTGACGTCGGCGTGCGACTTGGCGAACAGCGACACCATGCCCCGCTGCCACCGGTACAGCGCCCCCTCGGCGGCCAGCGAGGCGGCGCTCGCGGCGAGCAGCAGCGGTACGTGCGGCAGCAGGGCGCCCAGGGCCTGTGCGGCGAAGGCGGCCGCCAGCACTCCCAGGACGAGCAGTTTCACGGTGGTCCGCCGCCCGGGAAGGCGGGGGAGACGGCGGCGGGGCAGGGACAGGGGCACTACGGTCGCTCCAGGCTCGTCGCGCATCGGACAACCGGGTTAACGGCCGGTGACCGTCCGACGACACGCACGTGCCGGCCCCGGCGCCGGGCGCGGCGCGGGCCGGGGGTGCCGTCCGCGGTCTGAACTCCGGTGCGGCGCGCGTCGCCCTTCGCGTAGATTGCCTGGCGAGCGCAGGGATCGGCGCGTGTCGACGGGAGAGGCGGACGGGGCCGTGGCAGGGGCAAGGCCGGGGACAGGGCCGGGGGCCAGGCAGGCCGTGGGCGAGGCCCGCAGGATCGTCGTCAAGGTCGGGTCCTCCTCGCTGACCACCGCCGCGGGCGGCCTGGACGCCGACCGGGTCGACGCACTCGTCGACGTGCTGGCCAAGGTGCGCGGGACCGACAAGGAGATCGTCCTCGTCTCCTCCGGTGCCATCGCCGCCGGCCTGGCCCCCCTGGGGCTGCGCCGCCGCCCGCGGGACCTGGCCCGCCAGCAGGCCGCCGCCAGCGTCGGCCAGGGGCTGCTGGTCGCCCGCTACACCGCCTCCTTCGCGCGCTACGGCGTCCGCGTCGGCCAGGTGCTGCTGACCAGCGACGACATGAGCCGCCGCGCCCACCACCGCAACGCCTCGCGCACCCTCGACCAGCTGCTGGCCATGGGCGCCTTCCCGATCGTCAACGAGAACGACACCGTCGCCACCGACGAGATCCGCTTCGGCGACAACGACCGCCTCGCCGCGCTCGTCGCCCACCTGGTCCGCGCCGACCTGCTGGTGCTGCTGTCGGACGTGGACGGCGTGTACGACGGGGACCCGAGCAGGCCGGGCACCTCGCGGATCGCCGAGGTGCGCGCCCCGGCCGACCTGTCCGGCATCGAGATCGGCAGCGCGGGCAAGGCGGGCGTGGGCACCGGCGGCATGGTCACCAAGGTCGAGGCGGCCCGGATCGCCGCTGCCGCCGGCATCCCCGTGGTGCTGACCAGCGCCGTCCACGCGGCCGACGCCCTGGCCGGCGGCGACACCGGCACCTACTTCCACGCCACCGGCAGGCGCTCCGCCGACCGGCTGCTGTGGCTCCAGCACGCCTCCGCGCCGCAGGGCGCGCTCGTCCTCGACGACGGCGCCGTACGGGCGGTCGTGGAGGGCCGCAAGTCGCTGCTGCCGGCCGGGATCGCGGGCGTCGAGGGGGACTTCGCCGCGGGTGACCCCGTCGAGCTGCGCGACGGCGCGGGCCGGGCGGTGGCCCGGGGGCTGGTCAACTTCGACGCCAAGGAGATGCCCCGGCTCATCGGCCGCTCCACCCGGGAACTGGCGCGCGAGCTCGGACCCGCGTACGAACGTGAGGTCGTACACAGGGACGATCTGGTGATCCTGCACCCGTAATAGGTCGAAACGTCCCCGAATCGGTGGTGCACGTTCCGCAAAACCGCCCCGCGATCTCACGTAGCCTGCTCAACTTTCCTCAGGGACAAGTCCGGCCGACCACCGGGCCGAGCCGTGCGCGTGAAGGAGGCCGTCGTGAGCGGAGTACGCCCTGGGACGGCGGCGGCCCGCGGTGGTACCACCTCCCGCGGTGGTGCGGGCGCCCGCGGCACCACGGGCGCGCGCCCCGGCGGCGCCCGGAGCGCGAACCGCGCGGGCGGCGAGGAACGCGCCCTCACCAGCGTCGCCGCCGGCGACCGCTTCCGCGGCGAGGAGCCGGAGCACACCCCGCGCCTGTGGCACGTCACCCTCAGCGTCTCCGGCGCCCGCGCCCCGCTCACCGAGGTGCGCCGGGCGCTCGAACAGCTCGCGCACGACCACCCCTTCCTGCTGACCAGCCGGTACGCCGAAGACCACGCGGAGATCCGGTACTGGGAGGAGGCCCGCGACCTGCACGACGCCGCCGCCGTCGCCCTGCGGCTGTGGGGCGAGCACCGGCAGACGGCGGGACTGCCGCCCTGGGAGATCGTCGGCCTGGAGGTCATCGACCGGGTCACCTACCACCAGCGCATCGCCGCGGGGTACGGGCCGGCGCCGGCCACACCCGTCGGCGTTCACCCGTTTTGACCCATCTCGCGGGATGGGACGCCAGGTGGACGCCCGGAGCGCGCGCACTACCCTTCCCCCCATGACCACGCTCTCGCCGTACGACTCGATGTCACCCGTCACCCGGGCCGCCTACCGGGCCAAGTCCGCCGCGGCCGACCTCGCGCCGCTGCCGCGGGCCGCCAAGGACGACGCGCTGCTCGCCGTCGCGGACGCGCTGGAGGTCCGTACGAGCGAGATCGTCGAGGCCAACGCCCAGGACGTGGCCAAGGCCCGGGCCGCCGGGACCAGCGAGGCCATCATCGACCGGCTCACCCTCACCCCGGAGCGGGTCCGCGCCATCGCCTCCGACGTGCGCGACGTCGTCGCCCTGCCCGACCCGGTCGGCGAGGTGGTGCGCGGCTCCACCCTCCCCAACGGCATCGACCTGCGGCAGGTCCGCGTGCCGCTCGGCGTGGTCGGCATCATCTACGAGGGCCGGCCCAACGTGACCGTCGACGCCGCCGCCCTGTGCCTGAAGTCCGGCAACGCGGTCCTGCTGCGCGGCTCGTCCTCCGCCTACCGGTCCAACACCGCCCTGGTCCGGGTGGTCCGCGACGCCGTGGGCGGGGCCGGGCTGCCCGCCGACGCCGTGCAGCTGGTGCCCGGCGAGAGCCGCGACAGCGTGCGCGAGCTGATGCGGGCCCGCGGACTGGTCGACGTGCTCATCCCGCGCGGCGGCGCCTCGCTGATCAACACCGTCGTCCAGGAGTCCACCGTCCCCGTCATCGAGACCGGCACGGGCAACTGCCACGTCTACGTCGACGCGCAGGCCGACCTGGACATGGCCGTCGACATCCTGATCAACTCCAAGGCCCAGCGGGTCGGCGTCTGCAACGCCGCCGAGACCCTCCTGGTCCACCAGGACGTCGCCGCCGACTTCCTGCCCCGCGCGCTGGACGCCCTCGCCGAGGCAGGGGTCACCGTGCACGCCGACGAGCGCGTGGCGGCGTACGCCAAGGACTCCCGGGCGACCGTCGTCGACGCGACCCCCGAGGACTGGGAGACCGAGTACCTGTCCTACGACATCGCGGCCGCCGTCGTCGACTCCCTGGACCGGGCCGTCGAGCACATCCGGCTGTGGACCTCCGGTCACACCGAGGCCATCGTCACCACCTCGCAGCAGGCCGCCCGGCGCTTCACCCAGCTGGTCGACTCCACCACGGTCGCGGTGAACACCTCCACCCGCTTCACCGACGGCGGCCAGTTCGGCTTCGGCGCCGAGATCGGCATCTCGACGCAGAAACTGCACGCCAGGGGCCCGATGGGGCTGCCGGAGCTGACCAGCACCAAGTACATCGTCACCGGCGACGGGCACGTACGCCGCTGACGGCCGGCGCCGGACGCCCCGATCGGGGCATCTCACCCACCGGGAGAATTTCGCCGCCGTCTGCCCAAAACGACCCCCCAGGTCTAGGCTGGACCCGTGCCGGAGGACGTGGGGGGCACGCCGTTCCCGGACGGCAGGGAGCCCGACGACGACCAGGACCGCGGGGTGTCGGACGAAGAGTTCGCCTCCGTGGTCTTCGACGAGGCCTTCGTACAGGCGGCCGCGGTGCACGAGCCGACCGCCGTCGAGCGCCTCCTGGCCGCCGCGCAGGCCAGAGCCGAGGCCACCGAGGCCGAAGCGGCCCGCCGCGGCCGCAGCAGAGCCGAGCGCTACGACGACGGGTACGGCGATTTCGGCCATGATCCCGACCTCGACGACCCGGACGACGACCGCGACCTCCTCGACCGCCCGTACGGCGCGCCCCCGGCCTCCGGCAAGCAGGTGCGGTGGCACCGCCCGGTCGCCTGGCTGCTCGCCCTCGCGATGGGCATCGGCATGGTCGCGCTGGCCTTCGTGGCGGTCTACCGGGGCGCGTCCTCGGGCGGCGGCCCGCAGCGGGTGCCGCCGCCCGCCTCGACCGGCCCGGAGCAGGGCGGTGCGGCGACGCCCTCGGCCGCCGCCGACTCCGCCCGCCCCGCCGTCTCGGTGCTCCCGCGCAGTCCCTGACCTGCCCCTCGGAGCGGTGACAAGCTGTCCCAACTTGACCTGTGGCAGTGCGTTTACGCGCCCTTCCGCAGACCCACTCTGAAGGTATGGCAGGGCGTGGCGGTCCGCCCGGAGGAACGCCCGAGGGCGCCCCCGGAGGCGGAGAGGACGAGTACCGGTCCGTCGTCTTCGACGAATCGTTCGTGCGCGCTGCCCGGCTCCAGGAGTTCTCCGCCCAGGAGCGCATCACCGACCACGCGCCCGCTGTACGCCGCCGCACGCCGCTGCGCCGGGCCGGACTGTCCCGGCAGGCGCTGATCCTCGTCGTGCTCATCGCCGTCGCCTTCGGGACCGCCATCTACATGGGGGTACGGCACCCCTACCAGAGCGCCGCCGGCCAGCGGCCCGCCGAGCCGGTGCGGATGACCGTCGTCCCGCTCGCCCCGCGGGAGCGGGTGCCCGGCGCCGAGGACGCCGCCTTCCTGTACGCGCACAGCCCCGCCGCGCACTTCAGGACCGCGGCCAAGGGCGTCCCGCTGCCCGGGGCCCGGCGCACGGCGCACTTCTCCGAGGACCAGGTGCTCAACGCGCTCACCACCGCCAAGAACTACATCGTCCGCTCGGCGCTCGACCCGGACGTGCTCGGCGGCGACCAGGTCCGCTCGGTACGGGTGCTGCTCGACCCGGACCAGCTCGAACAGTTCGACGAGAGCTTCGACAGGCCCGCCGCGGACGGCCGGCACGCGCCCACCGGCTGGCTGATCCGCTTCGACCCCGGCCGCGTCGAGCTGGCCGACCCCGGCGTCCGGGTGGACGGCAGTCTGCGCGTCGTGGAGAGCGACGCGTCCACCCTGGAGGTCGCCGCCGACCACACCATGGTGTACGCGCTGCGCCCGGCCGGTGCCGCCCGGGCCGAGGAGTCGCTGTTCACCGTCCGGCGCGAGCTGCGCTTCCGCTTCGACCGGGACGACCTGCGCCTCCACCAGACCCGGCTCGTCGCCTCCTACGTCCAGGCCGGGCCGCTCTCCTGCGCCGAGGACACGGCGAGCCACCTCCGCCCGCTGCTGGCCGGCCAGCAGGCCGGGGCCGGCGTCCCCGCGGGCACCGATCCGTACGCCGCGGGCGACGCCACGGCCCTGTGCGGCAGCCTCGCGCAGCACGCCCAGCCGAAGGTGTGAGCCCGGGGCGGCTCAGGCGCCGTCGCGCGGCGCGGAGTCCCGCGAAGACCCCGGACCGTCGTCCCCGGGCCCCTTGGGCCCTCCAGGCCCCTCGGGCCCGTCAGGACGCCCGGAGCCGTCCTCGGGCCCCTCCGCCGGACCGTCCCCGTTCCCGGGCTGCCGCTGGGAGCCCGCGAAGCCGCCGAAGCCCCGCCGCATCCGGTCGCCGAGGTCACCGGCGCCGCCCGCTATGTCGTTGACCAGCTTCATCAGCGGGTCCTTGGAGTTGCGCACGTGTGTCGCGTAGCTGGACGCCGACTCGCGGAAGGAGTCCCGGACCGAGGCGTCCTTGTCCTCGTCGCGCCGCGGGTAATGGCCGTCCATGGTCCGCTGGTGGTCCCGGGAGGCCGCCCACTTCTTCAGCTCGGCGGCCCGCACCGTGGTGAACGGGTGCGAGCGGGGCAGCACGTTGAGGATCTTCAGCACGGAGTCGCGCAGGTCACCGCCGGCCTCGTACTCCTCGGCCTGCTCCAGGAACGCGTCCACGTTCATCTCGTGCAGGTGGTTGCCGCCCGCGATCTTCATCAGGCCCCGCATCGAGGCCCGCAGGTCCTGGCCGACCAGCAGCCCCGCGCGGTCGGCGGACAGCTCCGACTTGCGGAACCACTCGCGCAGCGCGGTCACGATCGCCATGATCGCCACGTTGCCCAGGGGGATCCACGCGACCCGTACGGCCAGCGAGGTCAGGAAGAGCAGGATGGTCCGGTAGACCGCGTGCCCGGACAGGGCGTGGCCCACCTCGTGCCCGACGACCGCCCGCATCTCCTCCTCGTCGAGCAGCTCGACCAGGCCCGTGGTGACGACGATGATCGGCTCGTCGAGACCGATGCACATCGCGTTCGGGGCCGGGTCCTGCTTGACGTACATCGCGGGGACCTTCTCCAGGTCCAGGATGTAGCAGGCGTCGCGCAGCATGACGTTCAGGTGGGCGAACTGCCGGTCGGAGACCCGCACCGAGTCGGACAGGAACAGCAGCCTGAGGCTCCGCTCGGGCAGCAGGCCGCTCAGCGCCTTGAAGACCGTGTCGAAACCGCTCAGCCTGCGCAGCGCCACCAGCGCGCTGCGGTCGGCCGGATGCTCGTAGGCACGCGAGGAGATGCCGGGGAAGCGCCTGCGCTGTCTGCCCGGGACGTGCTCGTGCCCGTTGTGGTAGCCGTCGGACATGTCTTCCCCCATGTGCGTGTATGTGGCCTGTATGTACGTGTGCCCGACCTGTGTGCGTGTCCGGCCTTTACGAACCCTTGTGCGGTCCTTTGCGCCCCCCGAGCCGGGCCCAGCCTAGGCGGAGATACCGTGGACGGGCAGTACGTCTAAGGAGCCCACGCCATGCAGCACATCGCCCACGCCGACCGGCTCGCCGCAGCCACGACCGCCGCCGAGCAGCAGGGGCCGGGGAATCTGCTCCGGATCGTCCTGATCGTCATGGTGGTGGGCTGCGTACTGACGGCGTGGTTCCTGCTGCGCGGGTACAAGCAGAAGGACGACTGAGGGGATCCGAAGGTTCCCCCGGACCGCCGGGTGCCGGCCGTCGGCCCGTCACCAACGGCGGAGTCGGCGTGATCGCCCGCGGGGCGCCCGCATACGATGAGCGGACGTCTTGTCCCGCCCACACCGGATAGGTCCTGTCGAAGATGAGCCTTCCCCTCAGCGCCGCCCAGTTCGCCACCCTCGCCGCCGAGGGCGGCGAGGAGCACGGCGGCAACCACGAGAGCCTCAGCCCCTACGTCACCGGCATCGGCGCGTTCGTCATCCTGCTGCTCCTGCTGTGGATCACCACCCGGTTCAACCGCGACCGCTGAGCCCGCGGCTCCGTGGGCGCGACCGGGCCGCTCCGGGCGGGCCGGTAGGGTCTGCTCGCATGGGAGAGCACGACACGCCTACCGGCCCGGCGCACGCGCCGGCGGCGCAGACGGCGCGCGGCACGCAGAACGCGGTGCCCGCCCGCGCCACCGGCCCGGCCGGCGGTCGGGGCGACGGCCCGTCGGCGGGCAAGCGGCGCCTGGGCGTCATGGGCGGCACCTTCGACCCGATCCACCACGGCCACCTCGTGGCGGCCAGTGAGGTGGCCGCGCAGTTCCAGCTGGACGAGGTGGTGTTCGTCCCGACCGGGCAGCCGTGGCAGAAGAGCCACCGCGCGGTCTCCGCGGCCGAGGACCGCTATCTGATGACGGTGGTCGCGACCGTCGAGAACCCCCAGTTCTCCGTCAGCCGCATCGACATCGACCGCGGCGGCCCCACCTACACCGTCGACACCCTGCGCGACCTGCGGGCGCTCAACCTCGACGCGGACCTGTTCTTCATCACCGGGGCCGACGCCCTCGCCCAGATCCTCACCTGGCGCGACAGCGAGGAACTGTTCTCGCTCGCCCACTTCATCGGCGTCACCCGGCCCGGCCACACCCTCACGGACGCCGGACTGCCCAAGGGCCGTGTCTCGCTCGTCGAGGTCCCCGCCCTCGCCATCTCCTCCACGGACTGCCGTGCGAGAGTCGCCAAGGGCGATCCCGTCTGGTACCTGGTGCCGGACGGTGTCGTGCGCTATATCGACAAACGCCACCTGTACCGCGGCGAGTGAGCCGAGAGGGGCACCGGTGAACGACGGATACGACGCGGGACACGGCGACGACCAGTACGAACTCGTCGGCTACGACGAGTACGGCCGCCCCGTGTACCGCCAGGCCCAGAGTCAGTCCCAGGGCCAGGACCAGGGCCACTTCCACGGGCAGTACGGGCAGCAGGAGCAGCCTTACGGCCAGCAGGGGCAGCAGTACGACCAGCACGCGCGGCAGTACCAGCAGCAGTACCGGCAGCAGTACGGGCAGGGGGACTACGGGCAGCAGGACTACGGGTACGACCCGTACGCCACGGGCACCCAGCAGCCCGTTCAGCCGCACTACGACCCCTACGGCTCCCAGGGCGGCCACGACACCGGTCAGCAGCCGGCGCAGCCGCCCGCGCCCGGCTACGGCGGCTACGACGGCCACCCCTCCGGCCCGCACGGGGGCGAGCCGGCCCCGCAGGCGCCGTACGACCCCTACGACCGGGCGGCGGGCGGCGGCCCGCTGCCCAGGGTCGCCGAGCAGACCGCCCACATCCCGCAGCAGGCCGGCCCGGCCGGGGAACGGCAGCGGGATCGTTCCGCCGAGAGCGCCGAGAGCGCCGAGACCGCCGAACCCGGCGGGGAGTACCGCACCGAGCAGTTCGCCTTCGTCGAGGAGCCGGCCGGCGACTCCGAGGACGTCATCGACTGGATGAAGTTCACGGAGAACCGCACCGAGCGCCGTGAGGAGGCCAGGCGGCGCGCACGCACGCGTGTCGTCGCCCTGGTCGTCGTCCTGGCCCTGGTCGCGGCCGGCGGCGTCGGCTACCTCTGGTACGCCGGGAAGCTGCCCGGCCTGTCCTCCTCCGACGACAAGAGCGGCGCCGCGACGGCGGCGGGTGC
Organism: Streptomyces sp. NPDC051136; assembly: GCF_044455745.1. Classification (NCBI taxonomy): domain Bacteria; kingdom Bacillati; phylum Actinomycetota; class Actinomycetes; order Kitasatosporales; family Streptomycetaceae; genus Streptomyces; species Streptomyces sp. NPDC051136. The sequence goes on from NZ_JBITFE010000002.1 coordinate 497,769, forward strand.
CCAGAAGCGCGACGTGATCGCCGTACACCTGCACGACACCAAGGGCGGCGGCACCTCCACCGCGCTGCTCGTGAACAACACCACCACCAAGCAGGGCACCGCCGTACTGGTGCCCAACGCGCTCGCCCTGACCGGCGACGACGGCAGCACCACCACGCTCGCCAAGTCGGTCGGCGACGAGGGACCGGACGCGACCCGCAGCTCCCTCGACACGGCCCTCGGCACCGACATCGAGGGCACCTGGCGCCTGGACACCCCGTACCTCCAGATCCTCGTCGACCTGGTCGGCAACATCGACGTCGACACCGACGCCGACGTCCCCGACCCGGAGTCCAAGGACAAGGGCGCCGCGCCCCTCGTGCACAAGGGCGAGGGCCAGACCCTCAGCGGCAAGACGGCCGTCGCCTACGCCACGTACAAGGGCCCGGGCGAGCAGGCGAACGCCCAGTTGCAGCGGTTCGGGCAGGTCATGCAGGGCGTGCTGCGCAAGCTGTCCTCCGACCCGCAGGGCGCGACGACCACGATCCAGACGCTCGGCATGATCCTCGACCCGCCGCTGACGGAGAAGGACCTGGGCACGTTCCTCGCCGGGCTCTCCGACCGCGCCAAGGGCGGCGACTTCAAGACCGCGCTGCTGCCCGTCCAGGACGACGGCGGGCTCAGCGCCGAGGCCAGTGACAGCGTCGTCAAGGACGTCCTCGGCGGCACCGCCAAGAGCCCCGACAAGGACGCGGCCGTCAGCGTCTCCGTCCGCAACGCCACCGGCGAGGAGGACCGCACCGGCAAGGCCCGCGTCGTACTCCTCAACGGCGGCTTCACCTTCGTGTCGGGCGGCACCGCCTCCGGCACCGAGACCACCTCGAAGGTCGTCTACGCGGCGGCCGCCGACAAGGAGAACGCCGTCCAGGTGGCCAAGACCCTGGGGCTGCCCACCGGCTCCGTCTCCCAGGGCAAGGTCTCCGCGAACGCGCGGGTCTCGGTGGTGCTCGGCCAGGACTACGAGCCGGCGTCGTAGGGGGCGCGGGGGGCGCACGGTTTCCGCGTGGGCCCGTGTCGGCGGTCGTGAGACCCTTGAGGTCAACCGACCGCCGACCCGAAAGCCAGGCAGTGACCGCGACCGACCGCTCCATCGAACTCATCAACGCCGCCGCACAGGCGGCGGCCGACAAGCTCGCGCACGACATCATCGCCTACGACGTCAGCGACGTACTGTCGATCACGGACGCCTTCCTGCTGGCCTCCGCGCCCAACGACCGCCAGGTCAAGTCGATCGTCGACGAGATCGAGGAGCGGCTGAACAAGCAGCTCGGCGCCAAGCCGGTGCGCCGCGAGGGCGACCGCGAGGCCCGCTGGGTCCTGCTCGACTACGTCGACATCGTCGTCCACGTCCAGCACAGCGAGGAGCGCGTCTTCTACGCCCTGGAGCGGCTGTGGAAGGACTGCCCCGAGCTGGACCTGCCCGCCGACGCCAAGGAGACCCGCGGCAAGGCGGAGGAGCACGCCAAGCTCCAGGCCGCCGAGGAGGCGACGCGCACCGACGAGGACTGGCGATGAGCGCCACCGGCGAGGTGACGGCCGGCAAGCCGGGCCGCGGCCGGCGCGTCATCCTCTGGCGGCACGGCCAGACCGCGTGGAACGTGGAGCGCCGCTTCCAGGGCAGCACGGACGTCGAGCTGACCGAGACCGGGGTCGCCCAGGCCCGCCGCGCCGCCGGACTGCTCGTGCACCTGAGGCCCGACGCCATCGTCGCCTCCGACCTCGCGCGCGCCGCGAACACGGCCGCCGAGCTGTCCGTGCTCACCGGCCTGGAGGTCACCCTGGAGGAGGGGCTGCGGGAGACCTTCGCGGGCGTCTGGCAGGGCCTGACCCACGAGGAGATCATCGCCCGGTACGGCGACGAGTACGCGGCCTGGAAACGCGGCGAGCCCGTGCGCCGCGGCGGCGGCGAGCTGGAGACCGAGGTCGCCGACCGGGCCGCCCCCGTGGTGCTCCGGCACGCCGAGAAGCTGCCCGAGGACGGCACCCTCGTCGTGGTCAGCCACGGCGGCACGATCCGCACCACCATCGGACGCCTGCTCGGCCTGGAGCCGCACAGCTGGGAGAGCCTCGGCGGGCTGACCAACTGCTGCTGGTCCGTCCTGGGCGAGGGCGCCCGCGGCTGGCGCCTGCTGGAGCACAACGCCGGCACCCTGCCCGAACCGGTGATCGGCGACGACGTCTGAGCGGGGCGGCCGGGCCGGGCGCCCGTGCCCCGGCCGGTGGCCCGGACCCCGGATTTCACTTTCCGGCAGGTCGCAGGCTAAAGTTCTTCTTGTTCGCCCCGCCGAGCGGAGCGAAGTGAAGGACCATGCGGCCAGGGTCGCGTGGCACCAGGGGCTATAGCTCAGTTGGTAGAGCGCCTGCATGGCATGCAGGAGGTCAGGAGTTCAATTCTCCTTAGCTCCACAGCCCACGGACGAATCCCGTCCCCTTCGGGGGGCGGGATTTTTCGTTTCGCGCCCGCTTGAGCAACACACGTCCCACAGGCGTATAGATCTGCGGGGCCTCCGTGTCCGGACCGGTACTGAGGCGTCGCTGACCGTGTTGGCCCGGTCGTGGCAGAATCAAACGGCCGGAAGGGGACCGCGGCCCGACGGGAGGGAGTGGCGATGCCTGGGAGCATCCTCGAGGAGGTCGGTCACCTCCTCGGTGGAGCGATGGCAAGGAACACCGTCACTCGTCTCAGATGCCCCTCCTGCGGTTCCGGGCACGTGGCCCAAGTCCTCGGCGACAACGGCGGAGTCTCGTACGTGTGCACGGCCTGCGGCCACAGCTGGAGCTGATCGATGGGTGCACACAGGCGGAAGTGCGACTGGTGCGGCAGCGGCACGCCCATCGTGCGCGACATGGAGCCGGTCAACCCCGACTACCAGTACTGGTGCGAGGAGTGCGCGCGGGCGCTGATCATAAAAGGCGACCCCATCGAGACGTACCGCGAGCTGGAGGGCGAGCCGATCTACGGCCGGCTCCTCGAGGAACATTGCACGCTCAAGCGGTTCTACTCGTTCGTGACGGCGTAGCCGCGTCCCGGGTCTTGCGGCCTCGCCGGAGCCCGCAAGGGGGCAAAGCGGGCAAACCGGAAACGATTTGGTGTTGTGCCCGGTCGACCGTGTAATGTTGGCGTCGCCGTCGGGGAGACCGGGCGGCGGACAACAAGGGGCTATAGCTCAGTTGGTAGAGCGCCTGCATGGCATGCAGGAGGTCAGGAGTTCAATTCTCCTTAGCTCCACAGTGACAGGGAAACCCCCCGGATCCTCGATCCGGGGGGTTTCTCGTGCTCCGTCTCAGCGGCCGAGCGCCCGGCGGCCGCGGCCCTGGGACAGCACCGGCAGGTTGGTGCGCGAGGACGGCGCCTGCCCACGGGTGTCCTCCTCGATGCGCAGCGCCAGCGCCGGGCAGCGGCGCACCGCGCGCACCGCCTTGGCCTCCGCGAAGCGCGGCACCTCGGCCTGCGCGACGGTCGGGAAACCGTCGGCGCCCAGCTGGAAGACCTCCGGGAGGATGTCCGCGCACAGCCCGTGGCCCCGGCACAGCGTCCAGTCGACGTGGATCTTCTGGCGGCTGGGCCCGTTCTCCTCCCCGCCGCCCGGGACGCCGGTCGGGGTCCTGCCCCCCTCGAAGAGCGGCAGGACGCCCTCCACGGGCCGTCCGCAGCCGTTGCCGAGGACATGGGCGGCCAGGTCGTCCGTGAACGCCTTGACGGTCGACTCCAGGAACATCGCCGAGCCGTCCGGGTGCGAGCAGGCGCCGCGACGCTTCACGTTCCTGGCGACCTGCTTGACCGCCTCCAGGGCGGCGGGACCGCCCCCGTTGAGAATGTCCTCCAGGCCCCGCGCGGCGGCCGGCAGGCCCAGGTAGCAGGGGCCGCACTGGCCGGCGCTCTCCTCGGCCAGCCACTGCGCCACCCGCAGCGACTCGCCCAGCGGGCAGGTGTCCTGACCGATCGGCAGGATCGCGCCCGCACCGAGCGAGCCGCCCACCTGCTGCAGCGAGTTGCGGGAGACGATCGCCTCGTCGACGGTCGCCGCGTCGATCCACTTGCCGTGGTACCCGCCGGTCAGCACCCCCTGGGGCACCGGCGGGGCGCCGGCCAGCTGGAGGACGTAGCGCAGCGGCACACCCGTGGGGACCTCGATCACCATCGGGCGGGCCACCGCGCCGGAGACGGTGAGCATCACGGTGCCCGGCTCGTCGTACAGGCCGGTGTTGCCGTAGCGCTCCGGGCCGATGCGGGCGGCGATCGCCAGCTGGGCGAAGGTCTCGGCGTTGGACAGCAGGGTCGGCGCGCCGCCGACGCCGCTCCTGGAGGCGCTGACCTTGCGGCCCGGCGGGATGGCCGGGCCGCCGTCGATGGAGCGGATCAGCGAGGCCGCCGCGCCGGTCACCATGCGCACCGGGTTGCGCTGCACGCGCGCGCGGAGGGCGGACCGGCGGCCGTTGCTCAGGCCGCGCTCGGCGAGCGCGGCCTCCATGGAGCGCTGCGTCGACTCGCGCGTGACGCCGATGACCAGCGTGCGGGCGCCCATGGCCTCGGCGCACAGCAGCGCGCCGTCCAGGATCAGGTGCGGGGCGCGGTTGATCAGCACCGTGTCCTTGCGGCAGGCCGGCTCGTCCTCACTGCCGTTGACCACCACGACCGGCCGTACGCCGCGCTTGATCGCCGCCTCGGCGACCGAGCGCAGCTTCTTGTGGAAGGGGAAGCCCGCGCCGCCGCGGCCCCTCAGGTTGATGCGCTCGGAGAGCTGCGCGAGCTGCTCCCCGCCCATCGGTTCGAGCGGGCCGTGCACCTTCAGGTGCATGGGCAGATCAAGCCGCTCGACAAGGTCGAAGCCCGACGTGAGCTGGGGAAGCCCGACCACGCGGACCTCGGGGACGTCGGGCAGGGCCTCGTTCACTCAAAGCCTCCGGAAGGCGTGTTCCAAGGTTCACCGGAACCCGGTGCGCCGAAGTCGCGGGACGAGGGCGCACCGGGAGTTGGTTCAGGGGTGGGACCGCTGTTGTACGTGTCGTCCGGGTAGTACGTGTCGAAGGCGGCGTTCGTCTCACGGGTGTCGTACACGTCACTCGAGCCGTAGCCCGAGGCGGGGGGCGAGGAGTACTGCGCCGAGTACGCCTCGGAGTGACCCGAGGCGTCCGTGGCGCCGTACACCGGGATGGTGTACCCGGTGTCGTTGAGCGGGTCGTAGTGCGACGGGGGAGCCTCGCCGACCGGGGGCGGCGACGGTATGGGCCAGCTGCCCGAGGTGCTGCCGCCGCCGTCCACGAGGGGCATCGCCTCGGTGGGCCGCACGTCCGGCGGGAGCGGGGCGGCGGACGTGGCCGGGTCGGCCGTCAGCGGCGTCCGGCGTGCGCCCGAGGGCCCGGACACGGCGCGGTAGGCCGCCGCGAAGCCGCCCGCGGTCTCCGGGGGAGTGAGGCGCTCCGCCGGTTCGTACAGCGGGGCGGACGAGGACGGGCCGCGCGACCGGAACCCCCCGGCGCGCTGGTCGCCCGGCAGGGCGGAGGCGCCCGTCGGCCGGCTGTCGGCCTCCTCCTCACGGGCGGGCCGCCGCGCGGTCCCCAGGAAGTCGGCGATCCGGTCGGCGACCTTGCGTTTGACCGGGCGGGGCGCCGCCCGCAGCGCCAGTGCCGCCATGACGCCGACCACGGACAGGGCGTACAGCACCACGAAGACCGGCTTCGCCGCTCGACCCGCGTAGAGCCCGTGCAGCAGGGCCAGGCACCAGGCCGGGTAGGCCAGCATGTGCATCGCCCGCCAGCGGGCCGCCACCGGGGCCGGGGAGGCGAAGCGGTTGCGCAGGGCTCCGGTGACGCCCACGAAGATCATGAGCATGCTGGCCAGGGTGCCGAAGCCGATGAGGACGGCCCGGCCGCCGAACGCCTCGTCCTCCGTGGCCAGCAGCCCGAACGGGATCACGGCGGCGACCCAGGTGGTGTGGTCCAGGAGGAGTTTGACCACGATGTGCACCAGGAGGAACACGACCGAGGCGACCGCGGTGGTCCGGTGCACCGCCTGGGCCAGGATCCGCTGCCGGGTGTCGAGGACGATCCGGTCCTGGGCGAGCAGGCCCCAGATCACCGAGCAGCTGAGGAGGACCAGGGAGAGGACCCCTGCGCCGAAGTTGAGGAACTGGGCGAAGGTGTCGTCCATCGTGCTGTCGTCCGTCATGACGAACGGCCTCCCCACGTCAGGGATGCGCGGGGCGGCGGCGAACTGGTGTCGCGAGGGTGGAGCGGGGGAGGGTTCATGGGGGCAACTCCGGAGCGGTTCGGGAAAGCGGTCCCGCTGCCGCACTCTAAGTGGCGCCATACCCGTGGGTAGGAGGTTTGAGTTATTGCGTTGTTATCAAATGGCAGTCCGCTTGTAGTGGCGTCCCTTAGTGGTCGTTACGCGAAGTAACCTTTGACCTTGGTTCAGGACTGCCCCCGGTTTCCGGGTCCCGGGGCCCGCATTCCGGTGGTCCCGAAGCCCGTCGCGGCCCGCTCGGCGACTGCGGTACCCTGACGCCATGCGTGCCGTACGCCTTCTGCTTAGCGAGCCGCGCTGATCAGTCCCGACCCCGGTCGTATCCGGTGGCCGGAATCGGCGCGGCGTCCCCTCCTGTGCGAGGGGATTTTTCATTTCCCGGCCCCGCAGCCGCTGGACATGAAGGTCGCAGCCGCTGGCAGAGACGATCGATGGAGCTTTGAGGATCATGAGCGAGACGAACCCCGCGGCGACCGCCCCTGTGTCGGCGGACGCCGCGCCGCACCGCTACACGGCTGCCATGGCCGCCGAGATCGAGGCACGCTGGCAGGACTTCTGGGACGCCGAGGGGACCTACGCCGCACCGAACCCCAAGGGTGACCTGGCGGGCGACCCGGAGCTGGTCGCCCGGCCCAAGAAGTTCATCATGGACATGTTCCCGTACCCCTCCGGTGCGGGCCTGCACGTCGGCCACCCCCTGGGGTACATCGCCACCGACGTCTTCGCCCGCTTCCAGCGGATGACCGGCCACAACGTCCTGCACACCCTGGGCTTCGACGCCTTCGGCCTGCCCGCCGAGCAGTACGCGGTGCAGACCGGCACGCACCCGCGCGTGTCGACCGAGGCCAACATGAAGAACATGGTGGGCCAGCTGCGCCGGCTGGGCCTGGGCCACGACAAGCGGCGGTCGTTCGCCACGATCGACCCCGAGTACTACAAGTGGACCCAGTGGATCTTCCTGCAGATCTTCAACTCCTGGTACGACGACGAGGCGAAGAGGGCCCGTCCGATCGGCGAGCTGGTCGCGCAGTTCGACTCCGGTGAGCGGGCGGTGCCCGGCGGGCGCACCTGGAGCGCGCTGAGCGAGGCCGAGCGCGCCGACGTCCTGGGCGAGTTCCGCCTGGCCTACGCCTCCGACGCGCCGGTCAACTGGTGCCCCGGGCTGGGCACCGTGCTGGCCAACGAGGAGGTCACCGCCGACGGCCGCTCCGAGCGCGGCAACTTCCCCGTCTTCAAGTCCAAGCTGCGCCAGTGGAACATGCGCATCACCGCCTACGCCGACCGGCTGCTGGACGACCTGGACCAGCTGGACTGGCCCGAGGCCATCAAGCTGCAGCAGCGCAACTGGATCGGCCGCTCCGAGGGCGCCCGCGTCGACTTCCCCGTCGACGGCGAGCGCATCACCGTCTTCACCACCCGCCCCGACACCCTGTTCGGTGCGACCTACATGGTGCTGGCGCCCGAGCACCCGCTGGTCGAGAAGTTCACCCCGGCCGCCTGGCCCGAGGGCACCCGCGAGGCGTGGACCGGCGGCCACGCCACCCCGACCGAGGCCGTGGCCGCGTACCGCGCGCAGGCCGCCTCGAAGTCGGACGTCGAGCGGCAGGCCGAGGCCAAGGACAAGACCGGCGTCTTCATCGGCGCGTACGCGACCAACCCGGTCAACGGCGAGCAGGTCCCGGTCTTCATCGCCGACTACGTGCTGATGGGCTACGGGACCGGCGCCATCATGGCCGTCCCGGCGGGCGACCAGCGCGACTTCGAGTTCGCCCGCGCCTTCGAGCTGCCGATCCGCTGCATCGTCGAGCCGACCGACGGCCGCGGCACCGACACCGCGACGTGGGAGGACGCCTTCGCCTCCTACGACGCGAAGATCATGGCGTCGTCCAACGACGAGGTCAGCCTGGACGGCCTGACCGTCGTCGAGGCCAAGGAGCGCATCACCGAGTGGCTGGAGCGCACCGGCGCCGGTGAGGGCACCGTCAACTTCCGCCTGCGCGACTGGCTGTTCAGCCGCCAGCGCTACTGGGGCGAGCCCTTCCCGATCGTCTACGACGAGGACGGCATCGCCCACCCCCTGCCCGCGTCGATGCTGCCGCTGGAGCTGCCCGAGGTCGAGGACTACTCCCCGCGCACCTTCGACCCGGACGACGCCGACACCAAGCCCGAGACCCCGCTGTCCCGCAACGAGGACTGGGTCCACGTCACCCTGGACCTGGGCGACGGCCGCGGCCCGCGCCGGTACCGCCGCGAGACCAACACCATGCCCAACTGGGCCGGCTCCTGCTGGTACGAGCTGCGCTACCTGGACCCGCACAACAGCGAGCAGCTGGTCGACCCCGAGATCGAGCAGTACTGGATGGGCCCGCGCGAGGGCCTGCCGCACGGCGGCGTCGACCTGTACGTCGGCGGCGCCGAACACGCCGTGCTGCACCTGCTGTACGCGCGCTTCTGGTCCAAGGTCCTGTTCGACCTGGGCCACGTGTCCTCGGCCGAACCGTTCCACAAGCTGTTCAACCAGGGCATGATCCAGGCCTACGTCTACCGGGACAGCCGCGGCATCGCGGTGCCCGCCGCCGAGGTCGAGGAGCGCGACGGCGCGTACTACTACCAGGGCGAGAAGGTCTCCCGGCTGCTGGGCAAGATGGGCAAGTCCCTGAAGAACGCGGTCACCCCCGACGAGATCTGCGCCGAGTACGGCGCCGACACGCTGCGCCTGTACGAGATGGCGATGGGCCCCCTGGACGTGTCCCGGCCGTGGGACACCCGCGCGGTGGTCGGCCAGTTCCGGCTGCTGCAGCGGCTGTGGCGCAACGTCGTCGACGAGAACACCGGCGAGCTGTCCGTGGCCGACGTCGCGGAGAGCGACATCGACGCCGGCACCCTGCGCGCCCTGCACAAGGCCATCGACGGCGTACGGCAGGACCTGGAGGGCATGCGCTTCAACACCGCCATCGCCAAGGTCACCGAGCTGAACAACCACCTGACCAAGGTGGGAGGCCCCGTCCCGCGGCCGGTCGCCGAGCGCCTGGTGCTGCTGGTGGCGCCGCTGGCCCCGCACGTCGCCGAGGAGCTGTGGCGCAAGCTGGGGCACGAGTCCTCGGTCGTCCACCAGGACTTCCCGGTCGCCGACCCGGCCTACGTCGTCGACGAGACCGTGACCTGCGTCGTGCAGATCAAGGGCAAGGTCAAGGCGCGGCTGGAGGTCGCCCCGTCCATCTCCGAGGGCGACCTGGAGAAGGCGGCGCTGGCCGACGAGAAGGTCGTGGCCGCGCTGGACGGGGCCGGGATCCGCAAGGTGATCGTGCGGGCGCCGAAGCTGGTGAACATCGTCCCGGCGTAGCGGATGACCGGGGCGCCCCCGGCGTCCCCTACGGGTCGGGTGCGGGCAGGTTCGGGGTTCTCGCGGAACCTCGGGCCTGCCCGGTGCGTTTACGGTGGAAGAGCGGCGCGACATGTGCCGTCGACCGCCGGTGCGCGGGAAAGCGGCACCACGAGTGCCGTGACCGCCGGTGCGCGGGCCGGACGTCCGAAGGAGGAGCTCCGTGGAAGCAGCGCTCACAGTGTTCGCCCTGCTCTTCCTGCTCGCCGTGGTGCTGGGCGTCTACGCCACGGTGAAGGCGGTCGGCGCGGCCAAGCGCAGCGTGGACCGCGGTCTCACCCAGGCCCGCCGCACCGTGGAGGACCACACCCTGCGGGCCAAGTCCTTCGTCCAGGTGGGCCCGGCGGCCGAGCTGGCCCAGCTGCGGCTGACGCTGCGCACCTCCATGCGCGCCACCCAGGACGCGCTGCACGCGCGCGTGGCCGAGGACGCGTCCCTCAAGGAGTCCCTCGCCCTCTTCGAGCGGCTCAGCGCGCACGGCTTCGAGCTGGACGGCGAGCTGCGGCGGCTGGAGTCCGAGCCGGACCGCGCCACCCTCGCCGAGCGTCTGCCCGGCCTGCGGGAGCGCACCGAGCGCATCACCCGGTCCGCGGACGCCCTGCGCTGGGCGGCCCGCGACCGCGCACGCCACTTCGCCGACGACGACCTGGACTCGCTGAGCGCCCAGATCGACGTGGAGGCCGGCGCCCTGCGGCACTGGACGGACCGGGATGCGGAGACCGGGACGACGCCGGGCGAGGACCGGCCCGTCGCGCCGTCGTCCTGGCCCGACGCGCCGTCCGCCGACGCCCCGTCCGCCCGGCAGACCTGGCCGGACTCCCCGGCGCAGGCACCGGCCGCGGACCCCGAGCGGCCCGCCATCACCCCGCCCGCCGCTCGTCCCGTGTATCCGTGGCAGAAGAAGACCCGCCCGGAGAGCACGACCTGATCCGGCCGGCCGGTCCGTCGGCCGTGCGCGGTGAACGCCCGGTCGTCGGGGCCGGACTGCCGTACGGGCACTACGCCAGGTAACCTCCAGCTCATGTCCCGCCATGTCGCTATCGTCACGGATTCAACGGCCTACCTCCCGGCCCGGACGATGGAGCGGCACGGCATCACCGCGGTACCCCTGACCGTCGTCCTGGGCGACCGCGCCCTGGAGGAGGGCACGGAGATCTCGACCCGTTCCCTGGCCCAGGCCCTGCAGAAACGGCGGCCGGTCACCACCTCCCGGCCCAGTCCCGCGCTCTTCGCCGAGACCTACCGCAGGATCGCCGAGTCCGGGGCCGACGGCATCGTCTCCCTGCACCTGTCCGCCGAACTCTCCGGCACCCACGACGCGGCCGTCGTCGCGGCCCGGGAGGCGCCCGTCCCGGTCCGGGTCGTGGACACCGGCATGATCGCGATGGCCCTCGGGTTCTGCGCGCTCGCCGCCGCGGAGGCGGCGGAGGCGGGCGGCACGGTGGACGAGGCCGTGACGGCGGCCGAGAAGCGGGCGGCGGGCACCTCGGCCTACTTCTACGTCGACACCCTGGACTATCTGCGCCGCGGCGGCCGGATCGGGGCGGCCCAGGCGCTGTTCGGCTCCGCGCTCTCCGTGAAGCCGCTGCTGCAGCTGGCGGGCGGCCGCATCGAACCCCTGGAGAAGGTCAGGACGGCCTCGAAGGCCATCGCCCGCCTGGAGGAGATCGCCGCCGACCGGGCGGGCAGCGCGCCCGTCGACGTCGCCGTCCACCATCTCGCCGCCACCGACCGGGCGTCGGCCCTTGCGGACCGCCTGCGGGACCGGGTGCCCGGGCTGGCCGACCTGCACGTCAGCGAGGTCGGTGCGGTGATCGGCGCGCATACGGGGCCGGGGTTGCTGGGGGTTGTGGTCTCGACGCGGTGAGGGGGCGCGGCGGGTGGGCGCGTGCGGTGAGGGGAGTGCGGTCGCGGTGACAGTGGGGTGAGTTGCTTGCGGTCGCGGTGACCGGTGCGGTAAGAGGGGTGCGGCGCGTGCAGCGTGCGCCGTGGGCCGGTGTGGTGAGCGGCGTCGTGTGTCACTCGTGCGGTGGGCGGAGTTTTCCACAACCCGTGGGTAGTCCCCGGTAATTGACCATGATCATCGCGGTGAGGGCGAGGTGTCCGATCCTCGTCGCATGGCTCTTCGATCACGCTCACGCACCGCGAACGCGACCAGTGGCCCGGGTCGCGCCCCGGGGTCCGACGGCCGCCTCGCGCACCGTCGCGCGTCCGGCTCACGCTCCCACTCCCGCCTCCGGTCCCACGCCCGGCACGGCCGTCGGCACGCACCGCCGGAGGAGCTGCGCCGCAGGGCGGAGGCGCTGTTCGCCGGGCGCGCCGAGGACGGCGAGCATGCCGCGCACCCTGCGCATGCCGCGCACGCCGCGCACGACGGGTCGCGCGAGGAGACGGGGAAGGGCCCGCCGCCGCCCGGCATCGACGCCGCTGCCGGCACCGGCACCGGCACCGGCACGAGCACCGCCGCCCCCTGCTCCGAGGGCGCCGGGACGACCTGGCGGCAACGGGCCGGACAGGCGCTGCGGGAGCGGATGCCGCTGTGGTTGCAGGCCCGGTGCGGGCTGGAGCGGCGCAGCGTGGCCGCGCTCTCGGTGCTGCTCGTCGTCGCGGCGGTCTTCGCGGTGCAGCACTTCCGGGCCGGTCGCACCCAGCCGGTGGCCGCCCCGGAGGTGGTGCGGGAGGCGGCGGCGTACGGAGCCGGGGACGCGGCGCCGAAGACCGGGGAGGGCGGCGTCGGGGAGGGCGCCACCACCGGGCCGTCCAGGTCCGGATCAGCGCCTTCGTCCACGACCGGGGCCGAGATCGTGGTGGACGTCGGCGGCAAGGTCCGCGAGCCCGGCATCCACACCCTCCCCGCCGGTTCACGTGTCGCGGACGCCCTGCGTGCCGCCGGAGGCGTGCGACCCGGCACGAAGACCGACGGACTGAACCAGGCCCGCTTCCTGGTGGACGGCGAGCAGGTGATCGTCGGAGCGTCCGCCCCCGCGCCTCCGCCGCCCGGAGCGCAGCCCGCACCCGGTGGGCAGGCGGGGGCTGGACCCACGGCGCCGGTCTCCCTCAACACGGCCACCACCGAGCAGCTCGACACCCTCCCGGGCGTCGGCCCGGTCCTCGCCCAGCACATCATCGACTACCGCACCCAGCACGGCGGATTCCGCTCGGTGGACGAACTGCGCGAGGTCAACGGCATCGGTGAGCGCCGCTTCGCCGACCTGCGGGATCTCGTGCGGCCATGAGCACGGACGTGACGCGAACGGCGAGGCCGGACAGGCCGGACGCAACCGCCGGACCACACGCAACCGCCGGACTACACGCAGCCGCCGGGCCGGACACCGTCGCCGGGCTCAACACCGGCGTCGGGCCGGTGCGGCCAGGTGCGAGGCCCGCGCGCGCCGCTGTGCACGCCGCCTCCGGCCACCGGCTGGGCGCGGCTCACCCTCGGCAGGAGGGCCCCGCCGACCTGCGCCTGGTGCCGCCCGCCCTGGCGGCCTGGGCGACGGCGGCGCTGGTGCTGGACGTGCCGGCCGGCTGGGCGGTGGGCGTGGCGACGGGCGCCCTGCTCCTGGCCGGCGCGCTGCTGCTGGTGTCGTCGCGCGGCCGGGCGCGGGTATCGGTCGCCGCGCTGCTCCTCTGCGTCGCCGCGTCCGCCACCTCCGCCGCACTGCACGGCGCGGACCTGCGCAGGGGGCCCGTGCCGGAGCCGGCGCGGCGGTACGCCACCGTCACCGCGGAGGTCGAGGTCACGGCCGACCCCCGCCTGACCCGGCCACGCGTCCGGGGTGACCGCGCCGTGCCGCCCACGGTGCTGATCGAGGCCGACGTGCGGCGGTTGACCGAGAGCGGCGGGACGGCGGTGACGACCCGGACGCCGGTCCTCGTCCTCGTGGACGTCGGCGAGGAGGGCGAGCGGTCCCGTACCCGGCCCGCACCCTCCCGCTGGCTAGACCTGCTGCCGACCACACGGATCCGTGTCACCGGCCGGCTGTCACCGCCGAGGCAGCGCGGCGACCGGATCGCCGCGGTGCTGCGCGTGCGGGCCGGCCGACAGGCACCGGAGCCGGCCGCGGCGCCCTCGACGGCGCAACGGCTGGCGGGCCGGTTGCGGTCCGGCCTGCGCGAGGCGACCGAGGACCTGCCGTCCGACGCGCGGGCGTTGCTGCCTGGGCTGGTGGTCGGGGACACCCGGCGGGTCACGCCGGACCTGGAGGAGGCGTTCGAGGAAACCGACCTGACGCACACGCTCGCGGTGTCCGGCGCCAACTTCACCATCGTCCTCGCGCTGCTCCTCGGCCCACCGGGCCTGGCCCAGCGCAGCGAGCGCCGAGGGCTGGCACCCCGGCTCGGCCTGCACCTGCGGACGACCGCGCTGCTCGGCGGAGTGCTGGCGCTCGCCTTCGTCGTCGTGTGCCGCCCCGACCCGAGCGTGCTGCGGGCGGCGGCCTGCGGCTCCGTCGCCCTGCTCGCCCTGGCCACCGGACGGCGCAGATCCCTCCTCCCGGCCCTGGCGACGGCGGTACTGCTGCTGGTCCTGTACGACCCCTGGCTGGCCCGGAGTTACGGTTTCCTGCTCTCGGTGCTGGCCACGGGGGCGCTGCTCACGCTCGCCCCACGCTGGAGCGCGGGGCTGCGCCGGCACCGGGTACCGCCCCGGCTGGCGGAGGCGCTGGCCGCCGCGGGCGCCGCGCAGGCCCTGTGCGCGCCGGTCGTCGCCGTGCTGTCGGCGCGGGTGAGCTTGGTGGGGGTGCCGTGCAACCTGCTGGCGGAGTTCGCCGTGGCCCCGGCGACCGTGCTCGGCTTCGCCGCGCTGGCGACGGCACCGGTGGCGATGGCGCCGGCCAAGGTACTGGCCTGGTGCGGAGGCTGGCCGGCCGAGTGGATCGCGGGGATCGCCCGCACCGGGGCGGCGCTGCCCGGCGCGGGAGTGGACTGGCCGGGCAGCTGGGCGGGGGCGGCGCTGCTCGCCCTCGTCACGGTGGGCGTGCTGCCGGCAGGCAGGAGGCTGGTGCGGCATCCGTGGTGGTGCGGTGTCTGCGTCCTGCTGCTGGTCCTCGTGGTGGTGCAACCGCCGCCGCTGGCCCGGGTGATCAAGGGGTGGCCCCCACCAGGCTGGCGGATGGTGATGTGCGACGTGGGACAGGGCGACGCGCTGGTCCTCGCCGCGGGCGAGGGAGCCGGTGTGGTCGTGGACGCGGGGCCCGACCCCGCCCTGGTCGACCGCTGTCTTCGCACGCTGGGCATCACCCGCGTCCCTCTCGTGCTGCTGACCCACTTCCACGCCGACCACGTGGCGGGGCTTCCCGGAGTGCTGCGGGGCCGCTCGGTGGGGGCGATCGAGACCACCGCCCTCGAAGAGCCCGCCGACCAGGCCGAGTTCGTCCACCGGCAGGCGGCCGCCCACCGCATCCCGCTGCGGCAGGCCGCCGCCGGAGAGCAGCGCCGCTCAGGCCCGCTGTCCTGGCAGGTGGTCTGGCCCCCTCCGACTCCTGGAAGTCGGAGCCCGTCGAGCCCGTCGAGCCCGACGGGCCACGCGACGGGCCCCGCACCGGACACGGAAGGCGGGGCCAACGACGCCAGCGTCACCCTCCTGGTCCGCACGGCGGGCCTGCGCCTGCTCCTCCTCGGCGACCTGGAGCCCCCGGCCCAGCGAGAGCTGGCCCGCTCCCCGGCGGCAGCGGCACTGGCCGGCGTCGACGTGCTGAAGGTGGCCCACCACGGCTCCGCCCACCAGGACTTCGCGCTCATACGGCACGTCGCCCCACGTCTGGCGCTCATCAGCTGCGGCGCGGACAACACCTACGGCCACCCGGCGCCCGGCACGGTGGCGGCCCTGCGCGCCCAGGGCACGACGGTGCGGCGCACGGACCGGGACGGGGCGGTGGCGGTCGCCGGTACGGGCCGGGAGTTGCGGGTGGCGGCAGGTGGCTGAGGGAAGAGAGCCGGACCGGGGGCCGGCCGGATGGCGGCCGTTCCGGTGCCTGCTGTGCCGTGGGAGGCGTAGGCGGGCGACCACCGGGAATTTTCAGTCCAGCACGGAAGGAAGCGGGGAGGACGACATCGCGCCGCGCCACCGTCGGCCGCGCAAGCCGCCCTGATCACCGCCGACTTCACACGACGGGCGCACGACGGAACCCGTCCGATCGGCAGAAGGAGAAACCGATGCCCCCACCCCCCAGGCAGGGTCGCACCGTGGTGCACCGGCTCGACGAGGAGGACGACCGCCGCCCGTCCCCCCGGCCCCGGTCGGAGCGTGCGTGATGGCCGCCCCCATGAGCGCGGGCGGCTTCCTGAAGGCCCTGCGGGACGAGGGCCTGGTCGTCGTCGAGGTCGGCGACTGGCGGAACCACAACCGCAACCACAAGGGCGCTTGGGGCCCAGTCAACGGCGTGATGATCCATCACACCGTGACCCGGGGCAGCGCCGCCACGGTGGAGATCTGCCGCAAGGGCTACGAAAGCCTGCCCGGCCCGCTGTGCCACGGCGTCATCACCAAGGACGGCCGGGTGCACCTGGTCGGCTACGGCCGGGCCAACCACGCCGGGCTCGGCGACGACGACGTCCTGCGTGCCGTCGTCGCGGAGCAGCCACTGCCCCCGGACAACGAGGCCAACACCGACGGCAACCGGCACTTCTACGGCTTCGAGTGCGAGAACCTCGGTGACGGCGACGACCCGTGGCCGGCCGCACAACTGGACGCCATCGAGCGGGTTGCCGCGGCCGTGTGCCGCCAGCACGGCTGGGGCGAGCGGTCCGTCATCGGCCACCTCGAATGGCAGCCCGGAAAGGTCGACCCGCGCGGCTTCACGATGGCGTCGATGCGCGCCCGGGTCGAAGAACGCCTCACCCACCCCGCCGGCTGGACGCCCGGCGACGCCGAGGAGGAAGACATGCCGCGAGCGATCAGCCGCTCCGACGACGACGCCCAGCACATCACGCCCCGGACGTGGACGACGCTCACCGTGGACGGGGCGGACCTGCTGACCGGCGCGTCCCACTACCAGGCGACGGCCCATCTCCGGGCCGACGTTCCCGCCGGCTCCACGCTCCAGGGCCGCTTCTACCACCTGCGTCCGGACGGGACCCGGTGGACCGGTCCGATCGTCGAACGGGTGGGCACCGAGGGCAGCAGCTTCCCGGACTTCGGCAACAGCGGGTCGATCGCCGCGAACGAGCGGTTGCGCTTCGAGTGCGTCTACTACCCGGCCGACGCCGCCGACCGAGCCCCGATCACGGTCACGAGCGTGAAGGTGCGCGGCCTGTACTGGGAGAGGTGACCAGGAGTCCGACCCGGGCCGTCCGGCCCGGGTCCAGTCCGTGAGAATTCGTATCCGGTACGGCGATACCGCACCACACGCGGCCACCGCCGTGCACTCCCAGCACATGTGACGGTTTCGCGTGATGTGGCCCCGTGTTGCCTCGAAAGCCACATCGGTGATCGAATGTTTCTCCGTCAACTACTTTTCTCGTGTCGTGCAGAGGGTGTCGCAGATGATCGGCCGCTTGCTGGGAAGCCGTACGAAGCGGATGCAACGGACCGGTCCCCTGGCGGCGGTGCGCACCCCGCCGGACGCGGGTGTGCTGAGCTGCCGCGTCCTGGACCCGGTCGACACGCCCGTGCCGAACGCGGAGTTCACGGTGAGCGACACCATGGGGCGCAAGGTGGTCGGCGGCGGTACGGACCCCTTCGGGTCGTTCGTGGCGGCGATGCCCGCGGGGGAGTACCGGCTCGCCGTGTCCGCCGAGGGCTACACCCCCTACCGCGCCTCCGTGACGATCGTGCCCGACACGCTGGCCTCGCTCGGTGACGTGACGCTCCAGGTGGCCCAGCCGCCGGAGCTGCCCGCGCCGGGCGACTGGGAGATCGAGCCGGCGCACTCCTCGATCGCGTTCACCGCGCGGCACATCGGGCTGGCCCGGATCCACGGCCGGTTCAACTCCTTCGCCGGCGCGGTGCGGATCGCGGACACGATGGAGCAGTCGGCGATGCACGTGGTGATCGACGCGGCGTCCATCGACACCAACGTGAAGATGCGCGACGACCACCTACGGTCGGCCGACTTCCTGGACGTGCAGCGGTTCCCGACCCTGGAGTTCTTCAGCGACCGGTTCACGCACCGGGGCGGCAACCGGTGGGCCGTCACCGGGGCGCTGTCCCTGCACGGAGTGACACGCACGGTCACCCTGGACACCGAGTACCTCGGTCTCGGCAACGGCATGGAGGGCGAGACGCGGGCCGCCTGCCGCGCCACCACCGAGCTGCACCGCGACGACTTCACGGTGAGCTGGCAGACGATGCTGGCGCGGGGGATCGCGGTGGTCGGCCCCAGCATCCGCATCGACCTCGACGTGCAGACCGTCCCCAAGGGCTGACCGGCACCGTCCGCACGGGCTGACCGACAATGGCTCCCGTGAGCGACGTGAGACATGTGCTGGTACTGCCCGACCGGGACGCCGCGGAGGAGGTGGCCCAGGCACTCGGGGAGCGGTTCGGGACCGATGAGGAGCCCCGGATCGTCCGGGACGCCCTGGCCGGTGAGGACGACGCCGAGGACGCCCAGTGGCTGGTCGTCCTGCACGACGAGCGGGAGCGCTTGGACCCCGGTGAGCTGGACGCGTTCGCGGGCGAGTGGGAGGGCTGGCGCGAGGAACCCTAGCCGCTCGCCCCGTCCCGTCCCGTCCCCTTCCGTCCCGTCCCGCAGGCCCGCGTTCGTTGTCGGTGGCGCGTGCGATGCTTGTCGCGATGGCCAGGAAGACTGCGAACGACGACCCTCTCGCCCCGGTGACCCTTGCCGTGGGCCAGGAGGACCTCCTGCTCGACCGTGCCGTGCAGGAGGTGGTGGCCGCCGCGAAGGCCGCCGACGCCGACACGGACGTACGCGACCTCACCCCCGACCAGTTGCAGCCCGGCACCCTCGCCGAGCTCACCAGCCCCTCGCTCTTCGCCGAGCGCAAGGTCGTGGTCGTACGCAACGCGCAGGACCTGTCCGCCGACACGGTCAAGGACGTCAAGGCCTACCTCGCCGCCCCCGCCGAGGAGATCACCCTCGTCCTGCTGCACGCGGGCGGCGCCAAGGGCAAGGGCGTGCTCGACGCCGGCCGCAAGGCGGGCGCGCGCGAGGTGGCCTGCCCGAAGATGACCAGGCCCGCCGACCGGCTGGCCTTCGTCCGCTCGGAGTTCCGCACGGCCGGGCGGTCGGCCACGCCCGAGGCGTGCCAGGCCTTGGTCGACGCGATCGGCAGCGACCTGCGTGAGCTGGCCTCGGCGGTGTCCCAGCTGATCGCCGACATCGAGGGGACCATCGACGAGGCGGTCGTCGGGCGGTACTACACCGGCCGGGCGGAGGCCTCCAGCTTCACGGTCGCCGACCGGGCGGTCGAAGGACGTGCGGCGGAGGCCCTGGAGGCGCTGCGCTGGTCACTGGCGACCGGAGTGGCACCCGTGCTGATCACCAGCGCCCTCGCGCAGGGCGTGCGGGCCATCGGCAAGCTGTCCTCCGCCCGCGGCGGGCGCCCCGCCGACCTCGCCCGCGAGCTGGGCATGCCGCCCTGGAAGATCGACCGCGTCCGGCAGCAGATGCGCGGCTGGACCCCGGACGCCGTCGCCGTCGCCCTGCGCGCGGTGGCCGAGGCGGACGCGGGCGTCAAGGGCGGCGGGGACGACCCCGAGTACGCCCTGGAGAAGGCCGTGGTGACCATCGCCCGGGCGGCCCGTTCACGAGGACGGTCGTAGGTCCCCACCCGGCCTGCCGCCCGCTCCCGGCCTGGCGCCCGCTCCCGGCCTGGCGCCCGCTCCCGGCCTGGCGCCCGCTCCCGGCCTGGCGCCCGCTCCCGGCCTGGCGCCCGATCCCGGCCTGGCGCACACTCCTGGCCGCCCGTCCGCTTCCGCCTGCACCGCCCCCCGCCTGCCCCGCCTCCGCCCTGCCCCGCCGTCCCCCTCACGCTCGGCACACCGAAGGCCCCGGCCGCCGTCCTGGGGAAGGACGGCCACCGGGGCCTTCGGATCAAGCTCGCGGATCCATGCCCGCGTGGCGAACGCAGGCCGCGCACGGATCCTGGGTGCCGGACGGGAGCGGATGAGAGAGGGCCCGCTCGGAGTCCCTCCGGCGATCAGACCAGATAAGGGGTTCAGCCCTTGAGAGCGCCGACCTTCTGCGCCAGCGCCGACTTCTTGTTGGCGGCCTGGTTCTTGTGGATGACGCCCTTGGAGACGGCCTTGTCCAGCTGACGCGAAGCGGCGCGCTGGTACTCGGTGGCCTTCTCGGTGTCACCCGCGGCAGCGGCCTCGCGGGCCTTGCGGATCGCGGTCTTCAGAGAGGACTTGACGGCCTTGTTGCGCAGCCGGGCCTTCTCGTTGGTCTTGTTCCGCTTGATCTGGGACTTGATGTTCGCCACGAATGAGCCTTTGCAGGTTCAGGCACGAGGCCGCGAGGGTCCCGTGCCGGTGATTTCTTGAAGGAGTGCCTCCCGCTGAGAGGGCAAGAGACACAGCCACCCACACTACCAGCGGGTCGTCGAGGGTCCCAAACCCGTGCCGGGTCCCCACCCGTGGGACCATGGAGGCTACGTATCGCTCCGACCCGAGACCCGAGACCGCAGACCCTGCGGACGCCTCAAGAATCAGGACCCTGCGTGCCCGCGATCCCCAGCCATGTGCCCGAGCCGAGCCGTACCGACCCGGCGCTGATCCGCAACTTCTGCATCATCGCGCACATCGACCACGGCAAGTCCACGCTCGCCGACCGGATGCTCCAGCTGACCGGTGTGGTCGAGCAGCGGCAGATGCGCGCCCAGTACCTCGACCGCATGGACATCGAGCGCGAGCGCGGCATCACGATCAAGTCCCAGGCGGTGCGGTTGCCGTGGGCCCCGACCCACGACAAGGGCTCCACGCACATTCTCAACATGATCGACACCCCGGGGCACGTCGACTTCACCTACGAGGTGTCGCGCTCGCTGGCCGCGTGCGAGGGCACCATCCTCCTCGTCGACGCCGCCCAGGGCATCGAGGCCCAGACCCTCGCCAACCTCTACCTGGCGATGGAGAACGACCTCACGATCATCCCCGTGCTGAACAAGATCGACCTGCCGGCGGCGCAGCCCGAGAAGTTCGCCGAGGAGCTGGCCAACCTGGTCGGCTGCGACCCCGACGACGTGCTGAAGGTCTCCGCCAAGACCGGTCTCGGCGTCGACGCGCTCCTCGATAAGGTCGTCGCGGAGATCCCCGCCCCGGTCGGCGTCAAGGACGCCCCGGCCCGCGCGATGATCTTCGACTCGGTCTACGATTCCTACCGCGGTGTCGTGACGTACGTCCGTGTCATCGACGGCCAGCTCAACAAGCGCGAGCGGATCCGGATGATGTCCACCGGCGCCACGCACGAGCTGCTGGAGATCGGCACCAACTCGCCGGAGATGCTCTCCGCCGACGGCCTCGGCGTCGGTGAGGTGGGCTACCTGATCACCGGTGTGAAGGACGTCCGGCAGTCCAAGGTCGGTGACACCGTCACCAGCCAGCACAAGGGCGCCGAGGAGGCACTGGGCGGCTACAAGGACCCGAGGCCCATGGTCTTCTCCGGTCTGTATCCGCTGGACGGCTCCGACTACCCCCTGCTGCGCGAGGCCCTGGACAAGCTCCAGCTCAACGACGCCGCCCTGGTCTACGAGCCGGAGACCTCCGCCGCCCTCGGCTTCGGTTTCCGCGTCGGTTTCCTCGGCCTGCTCCACCTCGACGTGATCCGCGAGCGGCTGGAGCGCGAGTTCAACCTCGACCTGATCGCCACCGCGCCCAACGTGGTCTACCGGGTGGTCATGGAGGACGGCAGCGAGCACACCGTCACCAACCCGAGCGAGTTCCCCGAGGGCAAGATCGACGAGGTCTACGAGCCGGTCGTGCGGGCCACGGTGCTGGCGCCGACCGAGTTCATCGGCGCGATCATGGAGCTGTGCCAGACCCGGCGCGGCACCCTGCTCGGCATGGACTACCTCTCCGAGGACCGGGTGGAGATCCGCTACACCCTCCCGCTCGCGGAGATCGTCTTCGACTTCTTCGACCAGCTGAAGTCCAAGACGCGCGGGTACGCCTCCCTCGACTACGAGCCCACCGGCGAGCAGACCTCCAGCCTGGTCAAGGTCGACATCCTGCTGCACGGCGACAAGGTGGACGCCTTCTCGGCGATCACCCACAAGGACCAGGCGTACGCGTACGGCGTACGGCTCGTCGCCAAGCTCAAGGAGCTGATCCCGCGGCAGGCCTTCGAGGTCCCGGTGCAGGCCGCCATCGGCTCCCGCGTGATCGCCCGCGAGACCATCCGCGCCATCCGCAAGGACGTCCTCGCCAAGTGCTACGGCGGCGACATCTCCCGCAAGCGGAAGCTGCTGGAGAAGCAGAAGGAAGGCAAGAAGCGGATGAAGATGGTGGGTTCCGTGGAGGTTCCGCAGGAGGCCTTCATCGCGGTCCTGTCCAGCGACGACAGCGCGGGATCGGGCAAGGGCAAGAAGTAACCGCCGCACCGCGCGCGGAGTCCGGTCAAAACGGACACCGAGGGGCCCGTCGTACGAAAGTGCGGCGGGTCTCTTCGCATGTCACGGGCAGGCGTCTGTAGGAAATGACAGGGCGCGGGCACTTACGCGGGGGCCGGTCGCCCTTTACTCTGATGCCTGCCCCGTAGTTACTCGTGAGTTAAACAAGTGATCGGGCAACAGTCCCCGTGACTGCCTGCACATCACCCACACCTCATCACCCGCACCTCATCTGAACACCGCCCGAGAGTGAACCAGCCGCACCTGAGCCAGCCGCAACGAGTCAGCCGCACCGTCGCGGGCCCGGAGGATGTCGTGAGCGACACACAGACACTGATCGAGAACCGTCCGCCCTCCGTGGCGGGACTCTTCCTGGAGCGGGTGGCCGCCACGCCGGATGCCGAGGCGTACCGCTACCCGGTGCCGCCGGCCTCGGGCGAGGGCCCCGACGACTGGAAGCCGCTGACCTGGGCGCAGGCCGCCGAGCGGGTCCACGCGATCGCGGCCGGCCTGATCGAGCTGGGCGTGCAGCCGGAGCAGCGGGTGGCGCTGGCCTCCTCCACCCGGCTGGAATGGATCCTCGCCGACCTCGGCATCATGTGCGCGGGCGCGGCGACGACCACCGTGTACCCGCAGACCAACGCCGACGAATCGGCGTACATCCTCTCCGACTCCGAGAGCCGGGTGCTGATCGCGGAGGACGCCGCGCAGCTGGCCAAGGCGAGGGAGAAGCGGGCCGAGCTGCCCGACCTCACCCACGTGGTCGTGATCGACGCGGCCGGCGCGGACACCTCCGAGGAGTGGGTCCTCACCCTCGACGAGCTGGAGCGCAGGGGCGCGGCCCGGCTGGAGAACGACCCGCAGCTGATCAAGGAGCGGGTCGGTGCGATCACCAAGGACCAGCTCGCCACCCTCATCTACACCTCCGGCACCACCGGCCGCCCCAAGGGCGTCCGCCTCCCGCACGACTGCTGGTCGTACATGGCCAAGGCGATCTCCGCGACCGGCCTGGTCACCAAGGACGACGTGCAGTACCTGTGGCTGCCGCTCGCGCACGTCTTCGGCAAGGTGCTCACCTCCGGCCAGATCGAGGCCGGTCACGTCACCGCCGTCGACGGCCGCGTCGACAAGATCATCGACAACCTGCCGGTGGTCCGGCCGACCTACATGGCGGCCGTGCCCCGCATCTTCGAGAAGGTCTACAACGGCGTCGCCGCCAAGGCCCGCGCGGGCGGCGGTGCGAAGTACAAGATCTTCCAGTGGGCGGCGGGCATCGCCCGCGAGTACGCCAAGGTCACCCAGGACAACTTCAAGCGCACCGGCACCGCGAGCGCCCCGACCGGCCTGCGCACCAAGCACGCCGTCGCCGACCGGCTCGTCTACGCCAAGATCCGCGAGGCCTTCGGCGGCCGCCTGCGCGCCTGCGTCTCCGGCTCGGCCGCCCTCGCACCCGAGATCGGTTTCTTCTTCGCCGGCGCCGGCATCCACATCCTGGAGGGCTACGGCCTCACCGAGTCCTCCGCCGCGTCCTTCGTCAACCCCGGCGAGGCCTATCGCACCGGCACCGTCGGCAAGCCGCTGCCCGGGACCGAGGTGCGCATCGCGGACGACGGCGAGATCCTGCTGCGCGGCCCCGGCATCATGGAGGGCTACCACAAGCTGCCCGAGAAGACCGCCGAGGTGCTGGAGGCCGACGGCTGGTTCCACACCGGCGACATCGGTGAGCTCTCGGCCGACGGCTACCTGCGCATCACCGACCGCAAGAAGGACCTCATCAAGACCTCAGGCGGCAAGTACATCGCGCCGGCCGAGGTCGAGGGCCAGTTCAAGGCGGTCTGCCCCTACGTCTCCAACATCCTGGTGCACGGTGCCGACCGGAACTTCTGCACCGCGCTCATCGCCCTGGACGAGGCCGCGATCACCGAGTGGGCGAAGGAGAACGGCCTGGAGGGCAAGCCGTACGCCGAGATCGTCGCGGCGCCGGCGACCGTCGAGATGGTCGACGGCTACGTCAAGGAGCTGAACGAGGGCCTCCAGCGCTGGCAGACCATCAAGAAGTTCCGCCTGCTGCCCCGTGACCTCGACGTCGAGCACGGCGAGATCACCCCGAGCCTGAAGCTGAAGCGGCCGGTGGTGGAGCGGGAGTACAAGAACCTGATCGAGGAGATGTACGAGGGCTCGCGCGAGGCGTAGCGCACGGCGCCTCGCGGCGCGCGGGCCCGCGCGTGAACCTCGGGCCCGCGCGTGTCGCCGTCCGACGGCGAACGTTCGAAGAGGTCCGGTTTCCGGTCGGTTTCCGCCCGTCTTCGAACGTTCGCCTAGCACGGTTCTCGTCCATGGCGGCCGACTTCGGTAACTCCGTGCTTATGGACGGGGCCGGTCTGTCACTCTGTCGGCATCGACTGCGAGGAACTCGCACGAACTGCCCGGGGAGACGTCCATGGCGGCCATTCCGACGCAGCGGGAGACCGCCTCCCGCGCCGGCGCGGCGCCGGCGCGCACCGCGGAGGGCGCCGAAGAGTGCGCGCGGGCGCGCGTGACCCTGCTCGGCAGCTCCCTGGCGCCCGGCGCCGCCCGCGCGATGGTGCGGGCCGCGTTCGCCGAATGGTCCGCCCTCGGCCTGCCCGGCACGGAGTACCTGACCGAGCACCTCGCCGCCGACGCCCTGGTCGTCGTCAGCGAGCTGGTCACCAACGCCGTCGTGCACGCCGGCACCGACGTCGAGGTGGGCCTGCGGGTGGAGGAGGACGGCACCCTCGTCGTCGAGGCGGCGGACCAGCACCCGTCCCGTGCGCCGAGGAGCGCCGACTCCGAGCTGCCGCACGACCCCGCCGAGTACGGGCGCGGGCTGCCCCTGGTCGCCGCGCTCGCGGAGGCCTGGGGCATCACGTACCGCCCGGGCACCAAGACGGTGTGGGCGCGGCTGCCGGCCCAGGGCGCGGAGCCCGCCGACGCCGTCGCGCCGGGCCCCGCCGGGATCGCCGGGGCCGTCGCCCGTGCGGGCGACGCCGTCGAGCCGGCGGGACGCGGGGAGCGGAGCGCGGCGCACCCCGCGGAGCGCCGTGGCACGCCGCACGCGGGTGCGGCGGGACGGGAGGCCGACGGCGACCCGGGCAGCGCGTCCGGAGGGCCGACGGGGCCCGGCCGGCGCCGCCCGCGCGACCGGGAGTGGCTGGGCCGCGGCGCGCTGTCCTTCCTCGCCGAGGCCTCCGACCTGCTGGCCGGGCAGCTCGACGAGGACCTGGTCGCCTCCCTCACCGGCCAGCTGATCGTGCCCCGGCTTGCCGACTGGTGCGGGGTGTGGCTGGAGGACGAGGCCCTGGGCCGGGGTGCCTGGAGCGACGACTCCGGGGCGGCCGTCGGCGCCCGGCTGGCCCGCGTGTGGCACGCCGGCGAGGGATACCTCGACGAGCTGCGCGCGGCCCTGGAGAAGGACCCGCCCCGCCCGCGCGACCCGTGGCGCTCCGGCCCCGTAGGCCATCCCTGGCCCGGCGAGGCGCTCGGCCCCGGCGCCCCGCACGGCACCGCACTCGCCTACCCCCTGGTCGCCGGCGGCCGGCCACTGGGCACCCTGGTCATCGGACGGGCCGGCCCTGCGGACACCACCGGCACCCCGGACACCACCGGCACCCCGGACACCACCGGCACCCCGGACGCCACCGGCCCCCCGGACACCTGCGACGGCAGCGGCTTCCCCGGCTTCCCCGACGAGATCACCGGCCTGGTCGAGGACCTCAGCCGCCGGGTCGCGCTCGCCATCGGCGCCGCCCGCCAGTACGCCCGGCAGGCCACCATCAGCGCCGTGCTCCAGCGCGGCCTGCTGCCCGGCGCCGTCGCCGAGATCCCCGGCGTACGCAGCGCCCTCGTCTACGAACCGCGCGACAAGGGCGGCCCCAGCGGCGACTTCTACGACCTCTTCCCGGCCGGTGACGGCCGCTGGTGCTTCGCCGTGGGCGACGTCCAGGGCAAGGGCCCCGAGGCCGCCGTCGTCATCGGACTCGCCCGGCCCTGGCTGCGCCTGCTGGCCCGCGAGCAGTACGGCGTCCCCGACGTCCTCGACCGCCTCAACCAGCTCCTCCTCGACGACGCCACCGAGGCCGCCGACGCCGCCGCCCGGGCACTGGTCGCCGCGGGCGGCCCACCGGTTGCCCCGGGCGACGGACCGCAGACCCGCTTCCTCTCCCTGCTCTACGGTGAGCTGGTCCCCGTGCGGGGCGGCGTCCGCTGCACCCTCGCGTCCGCCGGACACCCGCTGCCGCTGCTCCTCGGGCCCGACGGCGCCGTGTCCACCGTCGCGTGCCCGCAGACCCTGCTCGGCGTCGTCGAGGACGCGACGTACGTCAGCGAGACCTTCGAGCTGCGGTCCGGCGACACCCTGCTGTGCGTCACGGACGGCGTCACGGAGCGGCGCAGCGGCTCCCGCCAGTTCGACGACGGCGACGGGCTCGCGGCGGC
This sequence comes from Streptomyces sp. NPDC051136, assembly GCF_044455745.1. Taxonomy (NCBI): domain Bacteria; kingdom Bacillati; phylum Actinomycetota; class Actinomycetes; order Kitasatosporales; family Streptomycetaceae; genus Streptomyces; species Streptomyces sp. NPDC051136. The sequence continues at coordinate 524,405 of NZ_JBITFE010000002.1, forward strand.
GCTGGCCGGGTGCGCGGGCCTGGACGCCGAGCTGGTCGCCGAACGCATCAGGCGGCTGGTGCACGAGTTCGGGCCCCGGCCGCCGGAGGACGACCTGGCCCTGCTGGTGCTCCAGGCCGAGTGAGCGGGACGGGGGATCGGTGCGGGTGCGGGACAATGGAACGCATGCCCTCCGCACTCCCCGACGGCGAGCCCGTCCCCGCCGACGGCGCCCTGCCCGCGTCCGCGCTCGCCGGGGCCGCCGACCGTCCCCTCGGCTTCTACCTGCACGTGCCGTACTGCGCGACCCGCTGCGGCTACTGCGACTTCAACACCTACACCGCCACCGAGCTGCGCGGCACCGGTGGCGTCCTGGCCTCCCGCGACAACTACGCCGACACGCTCGTCGACGAGGTGCGCCTGGCCCGCAAAGTGCTCGGTGACGACCCCCGCGAGGTCCGCACCGTCTTCGTCGGCGGTGGTACGCCCACCCTGCTGGCCGCCGGTGACCTGGTGCGGATGCTGGGCGCGATCCGCGACGAGTTCGGCCTGGCACCGGACGCGGAGGTGACGACGGAGGCCAATCCGGAGTCGGTCGACCCGGCGTACCTCGCCACTCTCCGCGAGGGCGGCTTCAACCGGATCTCCTTCGGCATGCAGAGCGCGAAGCAGCACGTCCTGAGGATCCTGGACCGCACCCACACCCCCGGCCGACCCGAGGCCTGCGTCGCCGAGGCCCGCGCGGCGGGCTTCGACCACGTCAACCTCGACCTGATCTACGGCACCCCGGGGGAGTCCGACGACGACTGGCGCGCCTCCCTGGACGCGGCGCTCGGCGCCGGACCCGACCACGTCTCGGCGTACGCCCTGATCGTGGAGGAGGGCACCCAGCTCGCCCGGCGCATCCGGCGCGGCGAGGTCCCCATGACCGACGACGACGTCCACGCGGACCGGTACCTGATCGCCGAGGAGGCCCTGTCGGCCGCGGGCTTCGACTGGTACGAGGTGTCGAACTGGGCCACCTCCGACGCCGGCCGCTGCCTGCACAACGAGCTGTACTGGCGGGGCGCCGACTGGTGGGGCGCGGGACCGGGCGCGCACTCCCACGTGGGGGGCGTGCGGTGGTGGAACGTGAAGCATCCGGGGGCGTACGCGGGGGCGCTGGCGGCGGGGAAGTCGCCGGGCGCCGGACGCGAGGTCCTCGCCGACGAGGACCGGCGGGTGGAGCGCATCCTGCTGGAGCTGCGGCTGCGGGAGGGCGTCCCGCTGTCGCTGCTGCGGGAGACGGGGCTCGCGGCGTCGCGGCGGGCGCTGGCGGAGGGGCTCCTGGAGGAGGGGCCGTACGCGGCGGGGAGCGCGGTGCTGACCCTGCGCGGGCGGTTGCTGGCGGACGCGGTGGTGCGGGACCTGGTGGACTGACCGGGCTGTTCCCGCCCCTGCCGCCCCCTCCCGTCCCGACCCGGGGGCGCTGCCCCCGGACCCCCGCTCCTCGAACGCCGGAGGGGCCGGATTCACCGTCCTGCGCAGAACCTCTCACGCCGTCACGAAGTCGATCAGCTCCTCGACCCGCCCCAGCAGCTCGGGCTCCAGGTCCTTGTACGAACCCACCCGGGCCAGGATCGCCTGCCACACCGCGCCCGTGTTCTCCGACGGCCAGCCCAGCGCCCGGCACACCCCCGTCTTCCAGTCCTGGCCGCGCGGCACCCGGGGCCAGGCGTCGATGCCGACGGACGACGGCTTCACCGCCTCCCAGATGTCGATGTACGGGTGGCCCACGACCAGCGCGTGCTCGCTCGTCACCGCCTCCGCGATGCGCCACTCCTTGGAACCCGGCACCAGGTGGTCCACCAGGACGCCCAGCCGCGCGTCCGGGCCGGGGGCGAAGTCGGCCACGATCGACGGGAGGTCGTCCACGCCGCCCAGGTACTCCACGACGACGCCCTCGATGCGCAGGTCGTCGCCCCAGACCTTCTCGACCAGCTCGGCGTCGTGCCGCCCCTCGACGTAGATGCGCCCGGCGCGCGCGACCCGCGCACGAGCGCCGGGGACGGCGACCGAACCGGACGCCGTCCGGGAGGGGCGCGCCGGACCGGACGCGGCCGGGCGGACCAGCGTCACCACGCGGCCCTCCAGCAGGAAGCCGCGCGGCTCCAGCGGGAAGACGCGGTGCTTGCCGAAGCGGTCCTCCAGAGTCACCGTGCCCGCCTCGCAGCCGATCACCGCGCCGCAGAACCCGGTGACGGGCTCCTCGACCACCAGGCCGGGATCGGCGGGAACCTCGGGAACGGGCTGCGGTTTCTTCCACGGAGGGGTGAGGTCGGCGGAGTACTGGCGCATTCTCCCGACGATACGAGGAACGCCCGCGCCGTGATCAGCGCGACACGCCGAACCGGGCGGCCAGCGCGTCCCGTTGGGCCCGCACGAACGCCGCGTCCACCACCGCTCCGTGACCGGGGACGTACAGCGCGTCCGCGCCGCCCCACGCCAGCAGCCGGTCCAGCGCGGCCGGCCAGCGCGACGGCACGGCGTCGGGACCCGCCTGCGGCTCGCCTGACTCCTCGACCAGGTCGCCGCAGAACACGACGTCCGGGGAGCCCGGCACCAGGACCGCCAGGTCGTGACCGGTGTGCCCCGGGCCCAGGCCGGCCAGCAGGGCCCGCCGGCCACCGCCCAGGTCGAGCACGTGCTCGCCGCCGATCTCGTGCGGGACGGCGACGAGCGCGTCGGCCGCCTCCCGCGCCGCGCGGGCGTCCAGCCCCTCCGCCACCGCGTCCGCACGCAGCGCCGCCCGCTCCGGCCCGCCCGGCGCGAACAGCGCGTGCGTGCCCACCGCGCCGTACACCTCCGCGCCCGCGAAGGCCGCCGCGCCGAAGACGTGGTCGAAATGCGGGTGGGTCAGCGCGAGATGTGTCACACGGCGGCCGGCGAGCCGCCGCGCCGCCTCGCCCAGCCGGGCACCCTCGGCCAGGCTCGACCCCGCGTCCACCATCAGCGCCCCGCCCGCACCGAGCACCAGCCCCGCCGTGCAGTCCCACCCCGGCAGCCGGCACCGGCCCACGCCGTCCGCCAGCCGTTCCCAGCCCAGCTCTTCCCAAGTCACCGTCACGGGGCCGACGCTAACGGCTCGGCCCCGGCCTTGCCGGGGGCGTACCCCACGGCCGTACACTGGGCCGGGGAAGTCTGGCACTCGCAAGCCGTGAGTGCCAGGACAGACAGGCCGGAAACGGGCGGACGACAGCTGGAGGTGCGCGCCGCATGCTCAGTGAACGCAGGCTCCAGGTGCTGCGCGCCATCGTCCAGGACTACGTCGGCACCGAGGAACCGGTCGGCTCCAAGGCCCTCACCGAGCGGCACAACCTCGGCGTCTCCCCGGCCACCGTGCGCAACGACATGGCGGCCCTGGAGGACGAGGGGTTCATCGCGCAGCCGCACACCAGCGCGGGACGCATCCCGACCGACAAGGGCTACCGGCTCTTCGTCGACAAGCTGGCCGGCGTCAAGCCGATGACCGCGCCCGAGCGGCGTGCCATCCAGAACTTCCTGGAGGGCGCCGTCGACCTCGACGACGTGGTGGCCCGCACGGTGCGGCTGCTCGCGCAGCTGACCCGGCAGGTCGCCGTCGTGCAGTACCCCTCGCTGACCCGCTCGACGGTGCGGCACGTGGAGCTGCTCTCGCTCGCGCCCGCGCGCCTGATGCTGGTGCTGATCACGGACACCGGCCGGGTCGAGCAGCGCATGGTCGACTGCCCCGCGCCGTTCGGCGAGGCGTCGCTGGCCGACCTGCGGGCGCGGCTCAACAGCCGGGTCGCGGGACGCCGTTTCTCGGACGTGCCCGGTCTGGTCGAGGATCTGCCGGAGGCGTTCGAGGCCGAGGATCGCGGTACGGTCTCCACCGTGCTCTCCACCCTCCTGGAGACGCTGGTCGAGGAGAACGAGGAGCGGCTGATGATCGGCGGCACCGCCAATCTGACCCGCTTCGGGCACGACTTCCCCCTGGTGATCCGGCCGGTGCTGGAGGCACTCGAGGAGCAGGTCGTGCTCCTCAAGCTGCTCGGCGAGGCGAAGGATCCGGGCGTGACCGTACGGATCGGTCATGAGAACGCCCACGAGGGACTCAACTCAACGTCCGTCGTGTCGGTCGGCTACGGTTCGGGCGGCGAGGCGGTTGCCAAGCTCGGCGTGGTCGGACCGACCCGCATGGACTACCCGGGAACGATGGGAGCGGTACGCGCAGTGGCACGGTACGTCGGACAGATCCTGGCGGAGTCGTAGGTGGCCACGGACTACTACGCCGTACTCGGCGTGCGCCGCGACGCTTCCCAGGACGAGATCAAGAAGGCGTTCCGGAGGCTCGCCCGCGAGCTGCACCCGGACGTCAACCCCGATCCGAAGACCCAGGAGCGGTTCAAGGAGATCAACGCCGCCTACGAGGTGCTGTCGGACCCGCAGAAGAAGCAGGTCTACGACCTCGGCGGCGACCCGCTCTCGCAGGCCGCCGGCGGTGGTGCGGGCGGCTTCGGCGCGGGTGGCTTCGGGAACTTCTCGGACATCATGGACGCGTTCTTCGGCACGGCGTCGCAGCGCGGACCGCGCTCGCGCACCCGCCGCGGCCAGGACGCGATGATCCGCATCGAGGTCGAGCTGGACGAGGCCGCCTTCGGTACGACCAAGGACATCCAGGTCGACACCGCGGTCGTCTGCAACACCTGCAACGGTGAGGGCGCGGCCCCCGGCACCTCGGCCCAGACGTGCGACATGTGCCGCGGACGCGGCGAGGTGTCCCAGGTCACCCGGTCCTTCCTGGGCCAGGTCATGACCTCGCGCCCCTGCCCGCAGTGCCAGGGCTTCGGCACCGTGGTCCCGACCCCGTGCCCCGAGTGCGCGGGCGACGGCCGGGTCCGCTCCCGGCGCACCCTGACCGTGAAGATCCCGGCCGGCGTCGACAACGGCACCCGGATCCAGCTCGCGGGCGAGGGCGAGGTCGGCCCCGGCGGCGGCCCCGCCGGCGACCTGTACGTCGAGATCCACGAGCTGCCCCACTCGACCTTCCAGCGCCGGGGTGACGACCTGCACTGCACGGTCACCATCCCGATGACGGCGGCGGCCCTCGGCACGAAGGTGCCGCTGGAGACCCTCGACGGCATGGAGGAGGTCGACATCCGCCCGGGCACCCAGTCAGGCCAGTCGATCCCGAAGCACGGCCGGGGCGTCACCCACCTGCGCGGCGGCGGCCGGGGCGACCTCATCGTCCACGTCGAGGTCACCACCCCGGGCAAGCTCGACCCCGAACAGGAACGCCTCCTGCGCGAGCTGGCCAAGCTCCGCGGCGAGGAGCGCCCGACGGGTCAGTTCCAGCCGGGGCAGCAGGGTCTGTTCTCCCGCCTGAAGGACGCGTTCAACGGGCGGTGACGGGGATTCCGGGGATGCGGATGCTTCTGGCGTATGCCGTCGGAAGCCCGGATTCGGACTTGTGTGGAGGACGTGACAACATGCCGTCATGTCCTCCGCACTGACCGATCTCTTCCCCTACCCGATCGTGCAGGCGCCCATGGCGGGCGGCGTCTCCGTGCCCGGGCTCACGGCGGCGGTGTCCGAGGCGGGCGGGCTGGGCTTCCTTGCCGCGGGGTACAAGACCGCGGACGGGATGTACCAGGAGATCAAGCACCTGCGGGGACTGACCGGCCGCCCCTTCGGCGTCAACCTCTTCCTCCCGCAGCCCGAGGCGGCCGACTCCGCCGCCGTCGACGTCTACGCCCACCAGCTGGCCGGAGAGGCCGCCTGGTACGAGACGGAGCTGGGCGACCCGGACGGCGGACGCGACGACGGCTACGAGACCAAGCTCGCCGTCCTGCTGGACAACCCCGTGCCGGTGGTGTCCTTCCACTTCGGCGTGCCGAGCCGTGAGGTCGTCGACTCCCTGCACCGGGTGGGCACCTTCGCCCTGGCCGGCGCGACCACCGCGGACGAGGCCCGGGCCGTCGAGGAGTCCGGCGCCGACGCGGTGATCGCGCAGGGCGTCGAGGCCGGCGGCCACCAGGGCACCCACCGGGACAACCCGGAGACCGGCGGCGCGGGCACCGGGCTGCTGTCGCTGGTCGCCCAGGTCCGGGAAGCGGTCACCCTGCCGATCGTCGCCGCGGGCGGCATCATGCGCGGCGCCCAGATCGCCGCGGTCCTCGCGGCGGGCGCGAGCGCGGCCCAGCTCGGCACCGCCTTCCTCGCCACCCCCGAGTCGGGCGCGCACGACCTGCACAAGCAGGCGCTGACCAACCCGCTGTTCGTCCGCACCGAACTCACCCGCGCCTTCTCCGGCCGTCCCGCCCGCGCCCTGGTCAACCGCTTCCTGCGCGAGCACGGCCCCTACGCCCCCGCCGCCTATCCCGAGGTGCACCACCTCACCTCGCCGGTGCGCGGGGCGGCGGCGAAGGCGGGCGACGCGCAGGGCATGGCGCTGTGGGCGGGCCAGGGACACCGGATGGCGAGGGAGCTGCCCGCCGGGCGGCTCGTGGAGGTGCTGGCAGCCGAACTCGCCGCCGCGGGGACAGCGTTGTCGGGGTACGCGACGGGAGGCGGCGCCCGATGACGGCACCGGTGTTCGTGGTCGGTTCCCTGCGGCCGGAGGACCTGCCCGCGGGGGAGTACGTCCTCGACGGCCCCGAGGGACGGCACGCCGTCTCCGTGAAGCGGCTGCGGGCGGGCGAGGACGTCGTCCTCACCGACGGGCGCGGCCGCTGGGCCGAGGGCTCGGTGAAGGCCGCGGAGGGCAAGGACCGCCTCGTCGTCACCGTCGCGGACGGGGTGCGCGAGGAGCCCGCCGAGCAGCCCCGCGTCACCGTCGTCCAGGCCCTGCCCAAGGGCGACCGCGGTGAGCTCGCCGTCGAGACGATGACCGAGGTCGGCGTCGACGCGATCGTGCCGTGGGCGGCGTCCCGGTGCATCACGCAGTGGAAGGGCGAGCGAGGCCAGAAGGCGCTCGGCAAGTGGCGGGCGACGGCCCGGGAGGCCGGCAAGCAGTCCCGCCGGGTCCGCTTCCCCGACGTCGCGGACGCGGCGACGAGCAAGCAGGTTGCCTCACTTCTGGCCGACGCGGACTTCGCCGCCGTACTCCACGAGAGCGGCGAGGCCCCGCTGTCCGCCGCCGAACTGCCCGCCACCGGCGACATCGTGCTCGTCGTCGGTCCCGAAGGGGGCGTGTCCCCGGAGGAGTTGGCCCTGTTCGCCGAGGCCGGTGCCCTGCCCTACCGGCTGGGCCGCAGCGTCCTGCGCACCTCCACCGCGGGCACCGCCGCGACCGCCGTCCTGCTGGCCCGCACCGGCCGCTGGTCCTGACGGCCCCGGGAACACGGTGCCCTGACGCCCCTGCCTCCCCGGGTAAACGGCCCGGTCGTCCCCGACCGGCCTGCGCGCCCGCGGGCGTCGCCCATGGCGCCGACGGGTGGTGAGGAGTGGCCGTATGCGCCCTACCGCCGGTCCCGCGGTGGTGGGAAGCTGCCCTCCATGGGGGCATTGAGGCGGATTTGGCGCACGGCTCCGGTGGTGGTCGGCTCGGTCGTCGCCGTCGGCGCCGTCGTCGCGTGCGAACCGGGCGGACTCAGCTCCGCCACCGTGGCCTACACGACCGACCGGACCGTGACCCGTGAACTGGAGCGGCAGAAGGCCGAGGTGCGCTGGCTCACCTGCACCGCCGACTACGGCGACAAGGGCGCCACCGCCTCGGCCACCGGGAACACCGTCGCCTCCGTCCACTGCGAGGGCAGGACGGACGCCGGCCGGGACATCACCGTCGACGGCAAGGTCACCCGGGTCGTCGACGGCGCCTGTGTGCGCGGCGACCTGACCGCGAAGGTGGACGGCAAGGAGTGGTTCCGGGTGAAGGGGCTGGGCGACTGCGACGCCACCACCGCGCCGCCCGCAGGCCGGCCCTCCCCGAACGGGCCCGGGCCCACCGTGACCCTGACCCGGACGATCTGGTGCCCCGACGACCCGCACTGCCGACCGGTCGAAGGGAAGTGAGGACCGGCGGCCCCGCGTCCTCGGCCGGCAAGTGATCCAAACCTCTGTCGGCGGGCGGCACCCCTGCATAGGGTGAGGGGGTGACTCAGCCAGCGACGCCTGCCTACCTCCGCTTTCCGCACCCGCACGGCGAGTTGGTCGCCTTCACCGCCGAGGACGACGTGTGGCTCGCCCCGCTCGACGGCGGCCGCGCCTGGCGGGTCAGCGCCGACAACGTGCCGGTGAACCACCCGCGCATCTCGCCCGACGGCACCACCCTCGCCTGGACCTCCACCCGCGACGGCGCCCCCGAGGTGCACGCCGCCCCCGTCGACGGCGGCCCCGCCCGGCGCCTCACCCACTGGGGCAGCATCAGGACCCAGGTGCGCGGCTGGACCGCAGAGGGTCACGTCCTCGCCCTGAGCACCTACGGCGAGGCCAGCCTGCGCCGCAGCTGGGCCCGCGCCGTCCCACTCGACGGCGGACCGGCCACCACCCTGCCCTACGGACCCGTCGGCGACGTCGCCCACGGCCCGCACACCGTGCTGCTGTCCGCCCCGATGGGGCGTGAGGCCGCCTGGTGGAAGCGCTACCGGGGCGGCACCGCGGGCAAGCTGTGGATCGACCCCGAGGACGACGGCGAGTTCGTCCGCCTGCACGCCGACCTCGACGGCAACATCGAGTACCCCTTCTGGGTCGGCGACCGGATCGCCTTCCTCTCCGACCACGAAGGCACCGGCGCCCTCTACTCCTCCCTCGCCGACGGCTCCGACCTGCGCCGGCACACCCCCCTGGACGGTTTCTACGCCCGCCACGCGGCCACCGACGGCAGCCGCGTCGTCTACTCGTCCGCAGGTGAGCTGTGGACGCTGGACGACCTCGACGGCGCCGAGCCCCGCCGCCTCGACATCCGGCTCGGCGGCGCCCGCGTCGACCTCCGGTCCCACCCGGTCAACGCCGCCCGCTGGTTCGGCACCGCGTCCCCCGACCACACCGCGCGCGGCAGCGCCGTCGCCGTACGCGGCGGCGTGCACTGGGTCACCCACCGCGCCGGACCGGCCCGCGCGCTCGCGGCCACCCCCGGCGTACGCACCCGGCTGCCGCGCACCTTCCGCAGCGACGGCGAGGAGTGGGTGGTGTGGGTGACGGACGCCGAGGGCGACGACGCCCTGGAGTTCGCGCCCGCCACCGGACTCGCCCCCGGGGCCACCGCCCGCCGCCTGGCCGCCGGACAGCTCGGCCGGGTGCTGCACCTCGCCGTGGCCCCCGACGGCAGCCGCGTCGCCGTCGCCTCGCACGACGGGCGGGTGCTGCTCGTCGAGCGGGAGAGCGGCGAGGTCCGCGAGGTGGACCGCAGCGAGGACGGTGACGCCTCCGGCCTAATCTTCTCGCCCGACTCGGCCTGGCTCGCCTGGTCCCACCCGGGCCCGGAGCCGCTGCGGCAGCTCAAGCTCGCCAACACCACCGACCTGTCGGTGAGCGAGGCGACGCCGCTGCGCTTCAAGGACTACTCGCCGGCCTTCACCCTGGACGGCAAGCACCTCGCGTTCCTCTCCACCCGGTCCTTCGACCCGGTCTACGACGAGCACGTCTTCGACCTCGCCTTCGTCGAGGGCGCCCGGCCGTACCTGATCACGCTGGCCGCGACCACCCCCTCGCCGTTCGGCCCGCAGCGTCACGGCCGCCCCTTCGAGACCCCGGACCGCGAGGAGACCCCCGACAGCGAGGGCACCCCCAGCACCCGGATCGACATCGAGGGCCTCGCCGACCGCATCGTGCCCTTCCCGGTGGAGGCCGCCCGCTACTCCCGGCTGCGCGCCGCCAAGGACGGCGTCCTGTGGCTGCGTCACCCGCTCACCGGCGTCCTCGGCTCCTCCCGCGCCAACCCGGAGGACCCGGACCCCAACACCGAGCTGGAGCGGTACGACCTCGTCCAGCAGCGCGTGGAGCACCTCGCGGGCGACGCCGACCACTTCGAGGTCAGCGGCGACGGCAAGCGGGTGTTGCTGTGGACCGACGGCCGGCTCAAGGTCGTGCCCAGCGACCGGCGGGCCTCCGGCGACGAGGACAGCGACACCAACATCAGTGTCGACCTGGGCCGGGTCCGGCAGACGGTCGAACCGGCCGCCGAGTGGCGGCAGATGTTCGACGAGACCGGCCGCATCATGCGCGACCACTTCTGGCGGGCCGACATGAACGGCGTCGACTGGGACGGCGTCCTGGACCGCTACCGGCCCGTCCTCGACCGTCTCGCCACCCACGACGACCTGGTCGACCTGCTGTGGGAGGTGCACGGCGAACTCGGCACCTCGCACGCCTACGTCACCCCGCGCGGCGGACACGGCTCCGGCGCCCGGCAGGGCCTGCTCGGCGCCGACCTCTCCCGGCACGAGGACGGCACCTGGCGCGTCGACCGCGTCCTGCCCTCGGAGACCTCCGACCCCGACGCCCGCTCCCCGCTCGCCGCGCCCGGAGTCGCCGTGCGCGCCGGGGACGCGATCGTCGCGGTCGCCGGGCAGGCCGTCGACCCGGTCACCGGGCCCGGGCCGCTGCTCGTCGGCACGGCGGGCAAGCCGGTCGAGCTGACCGTCTCCCCGTCAGGCGGCGGAGAGGCGCGGCACGCCGTCGTCGTCCCGCTCGCCGACGAGGAGCCGCTGCGCTACCACGCCTGGGTCGCCGACCGGCGCGCCTACGTCCACGAGAAGTCCGGCGGCCGGCTCGGCTACCTCCACGTCCCCGACATGCAGGCCCCCGGCTGGGCCCAGATCCACCGCGACCTGCGCGTCGAGGTGGCCAGGGAGGGCCTGGTCGTCGACGTCCGCGAGAACCGCGGCGGGCACACCTCCCAGCTGGTCGTGGAGAAGCTGGCCCGGCGCATCGTCGGCTGGGACCTGCCGCGCGGCATGCGGCCGTCCAGCTACCCGCTGGACGCGCCCCGCGGGCCGGTCGTCGCCGTCGCCAACGAGTTCTCCGGCTCGGACGGCGACATCGTCAACGCGGCGATCAAGGCGCTGGGCATCGGGCCGGTCGTCGGCGTCCGCACCTGGGGCGGCGTCATCGGCATCGACAGCCGCTACCGGCTGGTCGACGGCACGCTGATCACACAGCCGAAGTACGCGTTCTGGCTGGAGGGTTACGGCTGGGGCGTGGAGAACCATGGCGTCGACCCGGACGTGGAGGTGCCGCAGCGCCCGCAGGACCACGCGGCGGGCCGCGACCCCCAGCTGGACGAGGCGATCGCGCTGGCGCTGGCAGCACTGGAGGAAACCCCGGCGAAGACCCCGCCCACGCTGCCGTGACCGTGTCGGCCCGGGGTGGGGTGCGCGGCCCGGGCAACGGGGTGCCTCCACCCGGAGGGTGACCCCCAGCGCCCGTGCCGCCCTGGGGTACCTCCCAGGCCGTTCAGGCGCTGGGGAACGCACGATCGCCCGCAGCGTGAGCGGCAACCGGCCCCGGGCGGGGCGGCCGATACGATGCCCCGAGAAGATCACCGGCGTGAGGAGCACCCCATGGCAGGGGAACCCCAGGACGACTGCCTGTTCTGCAAGATCGTCGCAGGGCAGATCCCGGCGACGATCGTCCGCGAGACGGATACCACCGTCGCCTTCCGGGACATCAACCCCCAGGCGCCCACCCACGTCCTGGTGATCCCGAAGGCCCACCACAAGGACGCCGCCGCCCTCGCCGCCGCCGCCCCGGAACTCGCCGCCGACGTGCTGCGCGAGACGCAGGCCGTCGCCGACCAGGAGCAGCTGGACAGCTACCGCACCGTCTTCAACACCGGCAGCGGCGCCGGACAGACCGTCTGGCACGCGCACGCCCACGTGGTCGGCGGCCGCGGCCTCCAGTGGCCCCCCGGATAGCCCGGGACGAACACCGTGTCCGTACGTGAACTCGTCGTCCTGGGCACCGCCAGTCAGGTCCCGACCCGGCACCGCAACCACAACGGCTACCTCCTGCGCTGGGACGGCGAGGGCATCCTGTTCGACCCGGGCGAGGGCACCCAGCGCCAGATGCTGCGCGCCGGGGTCGCCGCCCACGACCTGAACCGGATCTGCGTCACGCACTTCCACGGCGACCACAGCCTCGGCCTCGCCGGAGTGATCCAGCGGATCAACCTCGACCAGGTCCCGCACGAGATCACCGCCCACTACCCGCGCTCCGGGCAACGCTTCTTCGAACGCCTGCGGTACGCCACCGCCTACCGCGAGACCGTCGCCCTCACCGAGGCCCCGGTCGGCACCGACGGCCCCCTCGCCGTCACGCCCGCCTACACCCTGGACGCCCGCAGGCTGTCCCACCCCGTCGAGTCGTACGGCTACCGGCTCACCGAGCCCGACGGGCGCCGCATGCTGCCCGACCGCCTCGCCGCGCACGGCATCGAGGGGCCCGACGTCGGCCGCATCCGGCGCGAGGGCTCGCTGAACGGCGTGGCGCTCGACGAGGTCAGCGAGGTCCGCCGCGGCCAGCGGTTCGCGTTCGTCATGGACACCCGGCTCTGCGCGGGCGTGCACGCGCTCGCCGAGGGCTGCGACCTGCTCGTCATCGAGTCGACCTTCCTCGACGAGGACGAGCGCCTCGCCGCCGACCACGGTCACCTCACCGCCGGGCAGGCGGCGCGGGTCGCCCGGGACGCGGACGTCCGCCACCTGGTCCTGACCCACTTCAGCCAGCGCTACCCGGACCCCGGGGAGTTCGAGCGGCAGGCGCGGGCGGCCGGATATACGGGTGAGCTGACCGTGGCCCGTGACCTCACCCGCGTACCGGTTCCGAAACGTCGGTGAAAGCGCCGTACGATGCTCTGATGCCCCTGCCCAAAGCTGAACTGCACCTCCACATCGAAGGCACCCTGGAACCCGAGCTGGCCTTCGCGCTGGCCGCCCGCAACGGCGTGTCCCTGCCGTACGCGGACGAGGACGCGCTGCGCGAGGCGTACCGCTTCGCGGACCTCCAGTCCTTCCTGAACCTGTACTACGAGCTGATGGCCGTCCTGCGCACCGAGCGGGACTTCGAGGACCTCGCGAACGCCTACCTCGCCCGGGCCGCCGCACAGGGCGTGCGGCACGCCGAGATCTTCTTCGACCCGCAGGCCCACCTCGCCCGGGGCGTGGAGATGGGCACGGTCGTGGAGGGGCTGTGGCGGGCGCTCGGCGACAGCCGCGAGAACCACGGGGTCTCCACCCGGCTGATCCTCTGCTTCCTGCGCGACGAGTCCGCCGAGTCGGCCCTGGAGACGCTGGACGCCGCCAAGCCGTACCTCGACCGCATCACCGGAGTCGGCCTGGACTCCGCCGAGGTCGGTCATCCGCCGGTGAAGTTCCGCGAGGTGTACGAGGCCGCCGCCGCCCTCGGGCTGCACCGGGTCGCGCACGCCGGCGAGGAGGGGCCGCCCGCGTACGTCGTCGAGGCCCTCGACGTCCTCGGCGTCGAGCGGATCGACCACGGGCTGCGCTCGGTGGAGGACCCGGCGCTGGTCGAGCGGCTGGTGCGCGAGCGCGTCCCGCTCACCCTGTGCCCGCTGTCCAACGTGCGGCTGCGCACGGTCGACACCCTCGCCGACCACCCGCTGCCCGCGATGCTCGACGCGGGCCTGATGTGCACGGTCAACTCCGACGACCCCGCCTACTTCGGCGGCTACGCGGGAGACAACTTCGACGCCGTGCGCGAGGCCCTCGGCCTCACCGGCGAGCGGCTGCGCGAGCTGGCCCGCAACTCGTTCCTCGCCTCCTTCCTTGAGGACGACGAGGAGCTGCGGGCGCGGTACCTCGCGGAGGTCGACGCGTACGAGTTCCCCGCCGCGTAGCGTCCTCGCGGCGGGCTCAGCCCGTCCCGGACCCCGGCGCGGCCGCCGCCTGCCGGGGTCCCGCCGTGTCGTAGGCACCCCGGACGGCCACCGCCGGGGCCTCCACCTCGATCTCGACGACCGGCTGCTCGACGGCGCCCACCTCCGGCACCGCACCGCTGGGCGTCCCCGTGGCGGCCGCGACCAGCGCGGCCGGGGTGCCGCCGCGGCGGCGGATCGCGCCGGGCAGCAGCGGCCGCCCGCCGGTGTGCAGGGCGACGGCGGTCATCGGCGCGGCGACCAGCAGCAGCCCGGCGCCGAGCACCAGGCCCATGACGGGGTAGCCGGCCTGCGCCGACAGCACGCTGCCGGTCAGCGGACCGGCCGCGGTGCCCAGCGAGGAGGCCGAGCCGACGAGCACCGCCCACCGGCCCCGCGGGTCGAGCGAGGCGGCGAGGCCGATCAGGTACGACAGCACGACCGGGTAGACGGTGTTCCACGCGATCTCGCCGGTCGCGAAGGCCGTCGGGGTCGTCGCGGACGCGCTCACCACGATGCAGCCCGCGATGAGCACGGTGCCGGCGCCGACCGGCATCGCCCGCCCCAGCCGCGGCCCGAGCGCGCCGGCCCCGAGGACGCCCAGCAGGCCCGCACCCAGCGCGACGGCGAAGACGACCCCGAGGGTGGCGTCGCCCAGACCGGCCTGCGTCAGACCGATCCGGCCGCTGACACCCCACAGGGAGTTCTGCGCGAGGGACCAGCACAGCACCGTGACGGCGAGGACCAGCCCCGAACGGCGATGGGGGAGCGGGGTGCCGGTGCCGGTGCCCGTGCCGTGCGCGGCCGGGGCGTCGGACGCCGCGCCGGGCAGCCGGGCGGTGAACGGCCACACCGCCAGCGCGGTCAGGGCGATCGCCGCGAGCGGCAGCCCGTGCGCCCGGCCGAGGTGGGGAACCGTCAGGTACACCGCGCCCGCCAGGGCGGACACGCTCAGCAGGCCCAGCGTGGACGCCCGGTGCGGGTCGCGCTCGGCCGCGATGCGGGTGGCGGCGACCGTCGTGGCCGTCCCCGACCCGAAACCGCCCACGACCGCGCCGGCGACGACGGCCGGGACGGCGGTGGTGAGCGCGGCGGCGCCGTAACCGAGGACCGCCAGCGCGAGCCCGAGGCGGGCCAGGGTCCGCGCGCCGGCCGACTGGACCCGGGAGGCCAGCAGGAAGCCCGCGGTCGCCGAACTCAGCAGCAGGGCGCTGCCGACGGCGCCCGCCTGCGTGGTGGACAGCGGGAGACCGGTGTCGAGCCGGCCGACGGTGGTGGGCAGCAGATAGGGAGGCAGGTACCCGGCCGTGAAAAGGGCGACGAGGGGCCAGGGAGTGGTGCGGGGGGCGAACACGGGCGTTCCCAGGGCATGCGAAAGGGACGGTGGGGAGAAGAGGGGGGCGACGACCGTCGACTGACAGGAACGCGCGGGCAATTTGTATCAAGCGCGGGGAGGCGCGAAGAAGCCGGGACTATGTGATCTGGGTCACATATTCGTTTGGGGGTCGGAAGGCTGGGTAGCAGCGGGCGCTAACGCCAGTGCACCGAGCCGCTCCCGGCCGGAATAGTCGCCTCCAGTTTGCCCCTGATCTCCCGCATCACCGCAACGATGCGCGCCTCGTGATCAGGCGTCAGCCGGGCCACCGGCACCGAGCAGCTGACCGCGTCCAGGGCGGGGATCTCGTAGCGCAGGGCGAAGCCGAAGCCGACGATCCCCGGCACGCCCTCCTCCCGGTCGACCGAGTAGCCGCGCTCCCGGGTCCGGGCGAGGTCGGCCGCCAGGGACTCGCGGGTGGTGTGGGTGTTCGGGGTGAGCGCCTCGTACGGGCCGGCCGGCAGCTCCGCGTCCGGCCGCTCCGCGAGCAGTGCCTTGCCCAGCGCTCCCACGTGGGCGGGCAGCCGGCGCCCCACCCTGCTGATCGTGCGCAGGTATTCGTGCGACTCGCGCGTGGCCAGGTAGGCCACGTCGTACCCGTCGAGCCGCCCCAGGTGGACCGTCTCGCCCAGCGTCTGGGACGCCTCGTCGAGGAACGGCCGCGCCGCCCGCACCCGCGGGTCCGAGTCGAGGTAGCTGGTGCCGGTGAGCAGGGCGTGGATGCCGATGCCGTAGAGGGAGCCGGTGACGTCGGTGCGGACCCAGCCGCGGGAGATCAGGGTCTGCAGCAGCGCGTACATCGAGCTGCGCGGCACGCCCAGCTCGTCCGCCAGTTCCTGGAGGCGTGCCGGCCGGTCCCCGCGTGCGGCCAGCACCTCCAGCAGCTCCACCGTGCGCGCCGCGGACTTCACCTCGCGGACGCCGCCCGCCGTCGCGTCCCCAGTCTCCGACATGGGCCGATCGTAATCGGAGGTGCCCGACCCATTGACGCCCACCGGTCACGTCTCTAACCTCCATCTCCATACGTAGACGTCATCTACATACGGAGACAGTGAGGGCAGTGGAGACGACGAGCGAGGGCCCCGGCCCCGACGCCCCGACCAGCGCCGGCACCGGCCCCGGTGCCGGCATCAGCACCGACACCGGCATCGGCATCAGCGGCTCCGACGGCTTGGCCGACGCCGACGCCGACGCCGACATCGACGCCGGCCGGGCGGCCGTCGTCCGGCGGCTGCGGGAAGGCATGGCGGCGAGCGTGCTGTCCTTCCCGCTGACCAGCTTCCACGAGGACGGCTCCCTCGACGCCGACGGCTACCGCGCCCACGTCGCCGACCGGCTCGCCGCCGGGCCCGGCGCCCTCTTCCCCGCCTGCGGCACCGGCGAGTTCTTCTCCCTGGACGAGGACGAGTACCGGCGGGTCGTGACCGTCGCCGTCGAGGAGACGGCCGGCCGGGTGCCCGTGGTCGCCGGGACCGGGTACGGCTGGGCGCAGGCCCTGCGGTTCGCCCGCATCGCCGAGGAGGCCGGCGCCGACGCGCTCCTCGTCATGCCGCACTACCTCACGCCCGCCCCGCAGGACGGACTCGTCGCACAGGTGGAGCGGATCGCCGCCGGGACCCGGCTGCCGCTCATCGCCTACCAGCGCGGCCAGGTCGCCTACACCGCCGAGACCGTCCGGCGCCTGGCCGCCGTCCCCGGCGTCATCGGCCTCAAGGACGGCCACAGCGACCTGGACCGCCTCCAGCGCACGGTCCTCGCCGCCCCCGGGGACTTCCTGTTCTTCAACGGCGCCGCCACCGCCGAGGTCCAGGCCCGCGCCTACGCCGCCGTCGGCGTCCCCGCCTACTCCTCCGCCGTCCACGCCTTCGCCCCCGAGATCGCGAACGCCTTCCTCGCCGCCCTGCGCGCCGGCGACCACGGCACGGTCGACACGCTGCTGCGCGACTTCTACGTGCCCTTCGTCGCACTGCGCGACCGCGTCCCCGGCTACGGGGTGTCGCTCGTGAAGGCAGCCGCCCGGCTGCGCGGCTGCCCCGTCGGCCCCGTCCGCGCCCCGCTCACCGACCCGACCGCCGCCGAACTGGCCGAACTGAAGACCATGCTCGCCACCGGACTCGACCTCGTTGGAGCCACCCTGTGACCGCCGACCTGACCATCACCGCCGTTCACCTCACGCCGATCCTCGTCGCGGACCCGCCGCTGCTCAACACGCAGGGCGTGCACCAGCCGTACACCCCCCGGCTGATCATCGAGGTCGAGACCGCCGACGGGATCTCCGGCGTCGGGGAGACCTACGGCGACGCCAAGTACCTGGAGCTGGCGCGCCCGTTCGCCGACCAGCTGGTCGGGCGTCAGGTCAGCGATCTGAACGGGCTGTTCGCCCTCGCCGACGAGGTCGCCGTCGACGACTCCCGCGTCTCGGGACAGGTCGACGTGGGCGGGCTGCGCGGCGTCCAGACCGCCGACAAGCTGCGCCTGTCCGTCGTCTCCGGCTTCGAGGTCGCCTGCCTCGACGCCCTCGGCAAGGCGCTCGGCCTGCCCGTGCACGCGCTGCTGGGCGGCAAGGTCCGGGACGCCGTCGAGTACAGCGCCTACCTCTTCTACAAGTGGGCCGAACACCCCGAGGGCGTGGCGGGCGAGAAGGACGACTGGGGCGCCGCGCTCGACCCGGCCGGCGTGGTCGAGCAGGCCCGCACCTTCACCGAGCGGTACGGCTTCACCTCCTTCAAGCTCAAGGGCGGCGTCTTCCCGCCCGACGAGGAGATCGCCGCGATCAGGGCACTCGCCGAGGCGTTCCCCGGCCACCCGCTGCGCCTCGACCCCAACGGCGCCTGGTCCGTGGAGACCTCGCTGCGGGTCGCCGCCGAACTCGGGGACGTCCTGGAGTACCTGGAGGACCCCGCGCTCGGCACCCCGGCCATGGCCGAGGTCGCCGCCGGGACGGAGGTGCCGCTCGCGACCAACATGTGCGTGACGACGTTCGCCGAGATCCGGGAGGCGTTCACCAAGGGCGCCGTGCAGGTCGTGCTCTCCGACCACCACTACTGGGGCGGGCTGCGCAACACCCAGCAACTCGCCGCCGTCTGCCGCACCTTCGGCGTCGGAGTGTCCATGCACTCCAACACCCACCTCGGCATCAGCCTCGCCGCCATGACCCACGTGGCGGCCACCGTGCCGAACCTCCACCACGCCTGCGACTCCCACTACCCCTGGCAGTCCGAGGACGTGCTCACCGAACGGCTCACCTTCGACGGCGGCAAGGTCGCCGTCTCCGACGCCCCCGGCCTCGGTGTCGAACTCGACCGCGACAGGCTCGCGTTCCTCCACCGGCGCTGGCTTGACGACGACGGCACCCTCCACGACCGCGACGACGCCGCCGCGATGCGGGTCGCCGACCCCGCGTGGGTCACCCCGCCCGTGCCCCGTTGGTGAGTCACCGACCCCGTTGGGTGAGTCACCCGTCCCCTCCCCCCTGCCGCGACCGGAGCCGCTCGTGTCCGCAGTGCCCCCCGCCCCCGAAGTGCAGCACCCACCCGCCGTCCAGTCCGCCGTCCGCAAGATCTTCCGCCGCGTGGTCCCCCTCTTCTTCGTCATGTTCGTGGCGAACTACATGGACCGCGTCAACCTCGGCTTCGCCCAGGACGAGCTACGGGCCGACGTCGGGCTGTCGGCCGCCGCGTTCGGCCTCGGCGCCGGCATCTTCTTCATCGCGTACGCCCTCTTCGAAGTCCCCTCCAACATGCTCATGGAGCGGTTCGGGGCCAAGGTGTGGCTCACCCGCATCATGATCAGCTGGGGCGTCGTCGCCACCGCGATGGCCTTCGTCGACAGCGTGGGCATGTTCTACGCCCTGCGTTTCCTCCTCGGGGTCGCCGAGGCCGGCTTCTTCCCCGCCGTCATCTACTACTTCAGCCGCTGGCTGCCCGACTCCCACCGCGGCCGCGCCACGTCCGTCTTCCTCATGGGCTCCGGCACCGCGACCGTCGTCGTCGGCCCGGTCTCGGGCGCGCTGCTGGAGCTGCACGGCCTCTGGGGCCACTCCGGCTGGCAGTGGATGTTCTTCGTCGAGGGCGTCTTCTCCGTCGTCCTCGGCTTCGTCGTCTACCGCTTCCTCGACTCCGGCATCGAGCAGGCGACCTGGCTGACCGACGAGGAGAAGACCGGCCTGACCGCCGTCATCGACGCCGAACAGGACGCCCGGGACGAGCGGCGCGGTGAGAAGGCGGCCAAGGTCTCCCGCTGGAAACTGCTGGCCGACCCGCAGATGCTCCTCTTCCTGTGGATCTACTTCGCCATCAACGTCGCCTTGTACGCGGTCACGTTCTGGCTGCCGTCGATCGTGGACGACATCGGCGGCCTCAGCGACTTCCAGGTCGGACTGCTCACCTCCGTGCCGTGGATCTGCGCGATCGGCGCGCTGTACGTCAGCGGGCGGATCTCGGACCGCATCGGCAAGCGCCGGCCCGTCCTGGTCACTCTGCTGGTGCTCGGCGGCTGCGGCACCCTGCTGGCCGTGTTCGTCTCGCCCTGGGTGGGGCTCGGCGCGCTGTGCCTGGCGGCCATGGGCTTCAAACCGGCCTCCCCGGTCTTCTGGACCATCCCGCAGAGCTACCTCGACGCACGGGCCGCCGCCCCCGGGATCGCGCTCGTCAACTCCATCGGCAACCTCGGCGGGTTCGTCGCCCCCACGGCCTTCGGCCTCATCGAGGACTCGACCGGCTCGACCAAGGGCGGCCTGGTGGGGCTCACCGTCGTCGGCTTCCTGGCCGCGCTCAGCGTCCTGCTGGTGCGCGGCGGCGGACGCAACGACCGGGTCCGCACCCGCCCGGCGAAGGCACCCGCCGTGCCGGCGTCCGAGACCACACCCGGCGCGGCCCGGAGCGCGCGCCAGGGCCCCGCCCCGGCCTGACGCTCCGAGCCCGAACTCCGTCGCCCCACCGACGGCGTGGTGCACACTGGCCTGATCCGCACCATGCCAGGGAGCGCACCGTGACCGCCTCCACCGAGTCCACCGCGTCCGTGTCCACCGCGTCCGGGGCCAATGCGTCCGACGTGCCCGAGACGCCCGTCCTGCCCGCTGACGAGAGAACGCACCGCCACGCCCAGGGCGAGGGGGCGCGCCGCCGCCCCGAGGTCGATCCCCTCGCCGACCTGCGCGTCCCGCAGGACCCGCCCTGGGACGTGTACCTGACGGGCACCGTCTTCCTCGACGTCGTCTTCACCGGGCTCGACTCCGCCCCCGTGCGGGGCACCGAGTCCTGGGCCCGCGGGATGGGGTCGAGCCCCGGCGGCGTGGCGAACATGGCGACCGCACTGGCCCGCCTCGGCCTGCGCACGTCGCTGGCCGCCGCGTTCGGCGACGACCACTACGGCGACTACTGCTGGGACGCGCTCGCCCAGGGCGAGGGCATCGACCTGTCCCCGTCCCGCACCGTGCCCGGCTGGCACTCGCCGGTCACGGTCTCGATGGCGTACGAGGGAGAGCGCACGATGGTCTCCCACGGCCACGAGCCGCCGCCGGGGGAGCCGACCCCGGAATGCCCGCCCCGCGCGCGTGCCGCCGTCGCCTCCCTCACGCCCGGCGTGAGCGCCCCCTGGATCGCCCGGGCCGCCGCCCGGGGCACCCGCGTCTTCGCCGACGTCGGCTGGGACGACACCGGCGCCTGGGACCTGGCCGGGCTGCCCGACCTCGCGCACTGCGAGGCCTTCCTGCCGAACGCGGAGGAGGCCATGCGCTACACCGGCGCCACCTGCCCCCGCGCCGCCGCGCACGCCCTGACCGAGCACGTGCCGCTCGCGGTCGTCACCCTCGGCGCGGACGGCGCCTACGCCGTGGACCGGCGCACGGGGGAGAGCGCCGAGGTCCCGGCCATCGAGGTCGAGGCCCTGGACCCGACCGGCGCCGGGGACGTGTTCGTCGCCGGGTTCGTCACCGGCACCCTGGCCGGCTGGCCGCTCGCCGACCGCCTGGCCTTCGCCGGCCTGACCGCCGCCCTCTCCGTCCAGGAGTTCGGCGGCTCGCTGTCGGCGCCGGGCTGGTGCGAGATCGCGACCTGGTGGCGCAAGGTCCAGTCCGTGGAGGGCCAGGACCCCACGGCCCTGCGCCGCTACGCCTTCCTGGCCGGCCTCGTCCCCGACGACCTGCCCGGCTCCTGGCCCCTGCGCCGCGCGGTCCCCACGATCGGCTTCCGCCCCCCGACGCCCTGACGGCCCTCGGCTCGGGGTGTTCAGAACCCGAGCCGGCGCAGCTGCTTCGGGTCGCGCTGCCAGTCCTTGGCGACCTTCACGTGCAGGTCCAGGAAGACCGGCGTACCGAGGAGCGCCTCGATCTGCTTGCGGGACTTGATGCCGACGTCCTTCAGGCGCTTGCCCTTGGGACCGATGATGATCCCCTTCTGGCTGGGGCGCTCGATGAAAACGTTGGCGTGGATGTCCAGCAGCGGCTTGTCGGCGGGGCGGTCCTCGCGCGGGAGCATCTCCTCGACGACCACCGCGATGGAGTGCGGCAGCTCGTCCCGTACGCCCTCCAGCGCGGCCTCGCGGATCAGCTCCGCGACCATCACCTGCTCGGGCTCGTCGGTCAGGTCGCCCTCGGGGTAGAGCGCGGGGCCCTCGGGCAGCAGCGGGGTGAGCAGGTCGGCGAGCAGGTCCACCTGCTGATTGGCGGTGGCGGACACCGGGACGATCTCCGCCCAGGTGAAGCCCAGCTCCTGGGCGAGCTGGTCGATCGCGATGAGCTGTTCGGCCAGAGTCTTGGAGTCCACCAGGTCGGTCTTGGTGACGATCGCGATCTTCGGGGTCTTCTTGATCCCCGCCAGTTCCTTCGCGATGAAGCGGTCGCCGGGGCCCAGCTTCTCGTTGGCAGGCAGGCAGAAGCCGATGACGTCCACCTCGGCCCACGTCGTGCGCACCACGTCGTTGAGCCGCTCGCCCAGCAGCGTGCGCGGCTTGTGCAGTCCCGGGGTGTCCACCAGGATCAGCTGGGCGTCCTCACGGTGCACGATGCCCCGCACGGTGTGCCGGGTGGTCTGCGGGCGGTTGGAGGTGATCGCCACCTTCTGCCCGACCAGAGCGTTCGTGAGGGTGGACTTGCCCGCGTTGGGACGGCCCACGAAGCAGGCGAAGCCGGCCCGGTGAACAGCCTCGGCCGGTTCTTCGGATGACTGGGTACGAACGCTCATGGCGCCCATTGTCCCTGATCCCCGAAGCCCCGCCGTACCACGGTCGCCCACCGTCCCGCGGGCGACCGCGGGCACCCGGCCGTCAGCCCGCGCTCACCGCGGTCCGTACCGTGCCGTCGGGCCCGGCGACCAGGACCGGCGTCTGCGGCCCGCCCAGGTCGCGCACCGCCGCCCGGTCCTCCTCCGACGCCGACTCCGACTCGGTCACCACCGCCGCCGCCTCCAGCGACTTCGCGCCGGACGCCACCGCCATCGCCACCGCCGTACGCAGCGCGCTGAGCTTCAGGGAGTCCAGGGCGACCGTGCCGGCGACGTAGGTGCGGCCGGTCTCGTCGCGTACGGCCGCGCCCTCGGGCACGCCGTTGCGGGCCCGGGCCGAGCGGGCCAGGGTGACGATCTTGCGGTCCTCGGGGTCGAGGTCGGGAGTCTCGGTCATGGGGCGAGCATACGGAGCCCCGCCGGACGCCCGCCCGCTCACCCCGCCACCGGGTACATCGCCCCGCGACGGCCCTCCGGTGAGGCCAGCCACTCCAGCTTCGCCGCGGTGTTCGCCTCGTCCAGCGGCGTGTGCAGCACGATGGTCAGATCGGGCCGCGCCGGCACCTGGAGCGCCGTCGACTCCAGACTCAGCAGGCCGACCAGCGGATGGTCCAGCTCCTTGCGGATCTGCCCGGCGTCCTCGATGTCCCGCTCCTCCCACAGCGCGGCGAACTCGGCGCTGGCCTCCTTCAGGTCCGCCAGCACCTGCTGGAACCCCTCGTCGTCCGGGTTGGCCGCGCAGGTGGCGCGGAACTGGGCGACGACCGTGCGCGCGTTGCGCTCCCAGTTGCGGGCCCGGGAGCGGTACAGCGGGTCGGTGAAGTAGTCGACGATGCAGTTCCACGTCGTCTCGGGCCGCATGCCCAGCACCATCGCCGCCGCGTCGTTGTACATCACGCAGTTGTAGTACCGGTCCATGATGTGCGCCGGATACGGCATCCACGTGTCGATCAGCCGCCGCAGCCCGTCGCACATCTCCCGCTTCGCCGGCTCCACCTCGGCGGCGGGCGGGTTCAGTCCGGCCAGCACGTACAGGTGGCGGCGCTCGGCGTTGCTGAGCCGCAGCACCCGGCCGACCGCGTCCAGGACCTGCGGGGAGACGGAGATGTCGCGGCCCTGCTCCAGCCACTGGTACCAGGACGCGCCCACCCCGGCGAGCACGGCCACCTCCTCGCGGCGCAGCCCCGGCGTCCGGCGCCGCGCCCCGCCGTCCGGCAGACCGACCTCGGCCGGGGACACCCGGGCCCGGCGGCTCATCAGGAACTCCCGCAGCTCGCTGCGGCGCCGGTCCCGGCCCGCGGTCCGGTCCCTCGTGATCACGTCCGGCACGTGCGTACTCCCCCCGTAGGCGACCTGCCGGTGCCTGGTGGTGGCACCACCAGAACAATCGGCGTCTCCCCACAACTATTCCGGGGGCCCGAGGCTCATGTCCATGGCGATCGACACCACCCCGACTTCCACCCCGGTCCCCGCGGCGGCGGAACCGGCCGCTCCGCGGCTCTCCTCCCGCGACCGGCTCGTCCTGTTCGTGCTCTGCGCGGCCCAGTTCATGGTCGCGCTCGACTTCTCCGTCCTGAACGTCGCCCTGCCCGTGCTGGGCGCGGATCTCGGCATGAGCACCTCCGCCCTCCAGTGGGCGGTCACCGCGTTCGCGCTGCCGTCCGGCGGGTTCCTGCTGCTCTTCGGCCGCATGGGCGACCTCTTCGGCCGCCGCAGGCTCTTCCTCGCCGGACTCGCGCTCTTCGGCGCCGCCTCCCTGCTGGCCACCCTCGCCTGGGACCCGGCCTCCTTCCTCGCCGGACGGGCCCTGCAGGGCCTCGGCGCGGCGGCCATCGTCCCGACCGGCATGTCCCTGCTGACCACGACCTTCCCGGAGGGCCCCGCCCGCGACCGCGCCCTCGGCATCTCCGGCACCCTGCTCTCGCTCGGCTTCACCGTCGGCATGGTGGCCGGCGGTGTCCTGACCGACCTGCTGAGCTGGCGCTCCACCATGGGGCTGCTCGCCCTGTTCGCGCTGATCGTGCTGCCGCTGGCCCCGCGCCTGCTGCCCGAGTCGCGGACCCCGGAGCGCCCCCGCCTCGACGTGCCCGGCGCGGTCACCGTCACCGGCGGCCTGCTCGCCCTGATCTACGCGCTCACCACCGCCGCCGAGCACGGCTTCGGCCGGACCGACGTCCTCGTCACCCTCGGCGCGGGCCTGCTGCTCCTGGCCGCCTTCGCGGCCGTCGAGTCCCGCACCCCGGAACCGCTGGTCTCGCTGCCCATGCTGCGCCGCCGCACGGTGGCCTGGGGCAACCTGGGCGGTCTCGTCACCTTCTCGATGATGTCGACGGTGATCTTCGTCCTCACCCTGTACCTCCAGGAGATCCTGCACCTGAGCGCCTTCGAGACCGGTCTGGTCTTCGGCGTGCAGGGCGTGCTCTCGGTGGTGGCCGGCTCCTGCGCCCCGCGCGTCATCGGCCGCTTCGGCGCCCGCCGCACGCTGGTGGGCTCGCTCGCCGGGCAGGGCCTGCTGGGGCTGCCGCTGCTGGCCCTGGGAGAGGGAAGCTGGTCGGTGGTGCTCGCCACGGCCGCCGTGTCCCTCGCCAGCATGTGCCACCTCGGCGCGATCATCTCCTACGGCCTGACCGTCACCTCCGGCGTCCCCGACGAGGAGCAGGGCCTGGCCACCGGCCTGGTCACCTCGACCCAGCAGGTCGGCATCACCGTCGGCATCCCGCTCCTCGGCGTGCTGGCCACCACCGCCACGGACCTGCGCTCCGGCGTCCACACGGTGCTGCTCCTGGACGCGGCGATCGTGCTCGCGGCCGCCGTGCTGGTCGCGACGGGACTGCGGAGCGCCCGCGCGGGCTCAGGGGCGGTCGAGGCGGAGCCGGTCGGCGCGCGGTAGACCCGCGACCACCAGGTCGTACGAATCCTCGACGAGCTCCCGGACCACACGGTCCGGGAGCTCGCCCTCGCGTCCGCCGCCCACCGTCACCGTGTTCCAGTGCCGCTTGTTCATGTGCCAGCCCGGGACGATCAGCCCCGGGTGCTCGCGCCGCAGCCGGATCGCGTCGTCCGGGTCGCACTTGAGGTTGACGGTGAGCGGGCGCCCGTCCAGCGAGGAGAGCGCGAACATCTTGCCCAGCACCTTGAAGACCGAGATCTCCGGGCTGAAGGGGAAGTCCTCCACCGCCGCGTTGAAGGACAGGCAGAGGTCGCGCAGCCGGCCGGGCGTCATTCCGGTACGGCCTCCTCGGCCGGTTTCGCCGCGGGGACCGGCTCCACCAGCACCGTCACGATCTTGTTCCGGCGGCCCGCCGCGGCCTCCGCCGTCAGCCGCAGCTCCCGGCCGTCGGGCAGCTCGACGACCGAGGACGCCCCGGCGATCGGGACGCGGCCCAGCGCCTTGGCCAGCAGCCCGCCGACCGTCTCCACGTCCTCGTCGTCGTACTCGTCCAGGCCGTACAGCTCGCCCAGGTCGCCGATGTCCAGGCGCGCGGTGACCCGGAAACGGCCCCCGTCCAGCTCCTCCACCGGCGGCAGCTCCCGGTCGTACTCGTCGGTGATCTCGCCGACGATCTCCTCCAGGATGTCCTCGATGGTGACGATGCCGGCCGTGCCGCCGTACTCGTCGATGACGACGGCGACGTGGTTGCGTTCCTTCTGCATCTCGCGCAGCAGGTCACCGGCGTTCTTGGTGTCCGGCACGAAGGACGCCGGACGCATCGCGGTGGAGACCAGGTCGCTCTCCGCGTCCCGGCTGATGTGCGTCCTGCGGACCAGGTCCTTCAGGTACACGATGCCGACGACGTCGTCCTCGCTGTCGCCGGTGACCGGGATCCGCGAGAAACCGGAGCGCAGGGCGAGGGTGAGGGCCTGCCGGATGGTCTTGTAGCGCTCGATGACGACGAGGTCGGTGCGCGGCACCATGACCTCCCGCACCAGGGTGTCGCCCAGCTCGAACACCGAGTGCACCATGCGGCGCTCCTCGGCCTCGATCAGCGACTCCTTCTCCGCGTAGTCCACCAGCGCCCGCAGCTCCGCCTCCGAGGCGAACGGGCCCCGGCGGAAGCCCTTGCCGGGGGTGAGCGCGTTGCCGATCAGGATCAGCAGCGACGGGACCGGGCCCATGATCCGGGCCAGCGGCAGCAGCACGTACGCCGCGGCGGTCGCCGT
The DNA here is from genome assembly GCF_044455745.1 of Streptomyces sp. NPDC051136. Classification (NCBI taxonomy): domain Bacteria; kingdom Bacillati; phylum Actinomycetota; class Actinomycetes; order Kitasatosporales; family Streptomycetaceae; genus Streptomyces; species Streptomyces sp. NPDC051136. The sequence continues at coordinate 550,953 of NZ_JBITFE010000002.1, forward strand.
GTTCAGCGGGTGCTGGCGGCCGATGGTGCGCGGGGAGACGCCGACGGCGACGTAGGAGAGCAGCACCATCACCGCGATGGCGATGATCAGCGCCTCGCCGGTGCCGTCGAACTCCCGCAGGCAGGCGTACGTCACCAGCGCGGCGGCCGCCATCTCGCAGGCGACGCGCACCAGCAGCGCCACGTTCAGGTAGCGCGTCGGGTCGGCGGCGACCTGGGCGAGCTTCTCGCCGCCCCGTCGCCCGCTGCGCACCGCCTCCTCGGCGCGGAAGCTGGAGACCCGGGCGAGCCCCGCCTCCGCACAGGCCGCCAGCCAGGCGACCACCACCAGGGCGACGGCGCCGGCGATGAGCGGGAGGCTCATGAGACCGTCGGGGCCGGGGACGGGCCGGTCATGCCCTTCTCCGCACGCCAGCCGTCCACAATGGCCGCCTGCAGACCGAACATCTCGGCCTTCTCGTCCGGCTCCTCGTGGTCGTACCCGAGCAGGTGCAGCACCCCGTGGACGGTCAGGAGCTGGAGCTCCTCGTCCATGGAGTGCTGCGTCGGCGCCTCGGCGCCCTGCTTGGTGGCGACCTCGGGGCAGAGCACGATGTCGCCGAGCAGCCCCTGCGGCGGCTCCTCCTCGTCCTTGGACGGCGGACGCAGCTCGTCCATCGGGAAGGACATCACGTCGGTGGGGCCGGGCAGGTCCATCCACTGGATGTGCAGCTGCTCCATGGCGCCGGCGTCCACGACGATCACCGAGAGCTCGGAGAGCGGGTGGATGCGCATCCGCGCGAGGGCGTAGCGGGCGATGTCGAGGATCGCCTGCTCGTCGACCTCGGTTCCGGACTCGTTGTTGACGTCGATCGACATGGTCGTGCTGGTCTACTTCCCCTTGGTCTTGGCACCGTGTCTGGGAGTCCGGCCGCCGTTGTGGCCGCCGTTCTCGGTGCCGTTCCTGCTGTCGTACTGCTCGTAGGCGTCGACGATACGGCCCACCAGCTTGTGCCGGACGACGTCCTGGGACGTGAGCCGGGAGAAGTGGACGTCCTCGACGCCCTCCAGGATCTCCTGCACCTGCCGCAGACCCGACTTCGTGCCGCCGGGCAGGTCGACCTGCGTCACGTCACCCGTGATCACGATCTTCGAGTCGAAGCCGAGCCGGGTGAGGAACATCTTCATCTGCTCGGGGCTGGTGTTCTGCGCCTCGTCCAGGATGATGAACGCGTCGTTCAGCGTGCGACCGCGCATGTACGCCAGCGGCGCGACCTCGATCGTGCCCGCCGCCATCAGCCGCGGGATCGAGTCGGGGTCGAGCATGTCGTGCAGCGCGTCGTACAGCGGGCGCAGGTACGGGTCGATCTTCTCGTACAGCGTGCCCGGCAGGAAGCCGAGCCGCTCGCCGGCCTCGACCGCGGGGCGGGTCAGGATGATGCGGTTGACCTGCTTGGACTGCAGGGCCTGCACCGCCTTGGCCATCGCCAGGTAGGTCTTGCCGGTGCCCGCGGGGCCGATGCCGAAGACGATGGTGTGCTTGTCGATCGCGTCGACGTACCGCTTCTGGTTCAGCGTCTTGGGGCGGATCGTGCGGCCGCGCGAGGACAGGATGTTCTGCGTGAGCACCTCGGCCGGGGTCTCCCGAGCGTCGCTCTCCCCGTTCTCGCTCGCCTTGAGCATGGCGATCGAGCGTTCCACTGCGTCCTCCGTCATCGGCTGCCCGGTGCGCAGCACCAGCATCATCTCGTCGAACACGCGCTGTACGAGGGCGACCTCACGGGTGTCACCGACGGCGCTGATCTCATTGCCCCGGACATGGATGTCGGCCGCCGGGAAGGCCTTCTCGATCACGCGCAGGAGGGAGTCTCCGGAGCCCAGCACCGTCACCATCGGGTGCTGGGCGGGGACGGTGATCTGCGCTCTCGCCTGCCCCCGCGCGGGGGTGCGAGCTGAGGGTGTCTGAGTCATGGGCCGGCGCTCTAGGCCTGCTCGTCCTCCTCTGCGGCGTGCGCCGCGTGACGGGTGTGTCTGCTGTCTCCAGCGTACGACTCCCCGCCGACAGCACCGAGGGGTTTATCCGACCGGCGGGCACCGCTGTGCACGGACCAGTTCCCGGAACCAGCCGTACGACGCCTTGGGCGTGCGCTCGAGTGTCGTGAAGTCCACGTGGACCAGTCCGAAGCGGCGGGCGTACCCCTCGGCCCACTCGAAGTTGTCCAGGAGCGACCACACGAAGTAGCCGCGTACGTCCACGCCCGCCTCCACGGCCCGGTGCAGGGCGCGGACGTGCCCGTCGAGGTAGGCGATGCGCTCCCGGTCGTCGAGGCCCTCGTAGGAGCAGCCGTTCTCCGTGATCATGACCGGCGGGAGCCGCTCGCCGTAGCGGTCGCGGAAGCCGGTGAGCAGCTCCGTCAGCCCCTCCGGGACCACGGGCCAGCCGAAGTCCGTCAGCGGCCGGCCCTCGATCGCGCGCACCGAGAAGGGCAGTCCGGCCGGGAGCGTCACGCCGCCGGACCCGGTCTCCGCCCCCTGCGGGGCGCCCACCCGCGTCGGCGCGTAGTAGTTCACGCCGTACCAGTCCAGCGGCTCGGCGATGATCTCCAGGTCGGCGTCGGTCTCCCCGGGGGAGCCGGGCATCAGCTCGCCGATGCCCTCCGGATACCGCCCGGTGAGGACCGGGTCGGAGAACATCCGGTTCAGCAGCAGGTCGTAGAACTCCGCCGCCTCCCGGTCGGCCGGCTCGTCCGAGGCGGGCCAGGTCGGGCCGTGGGAGTTGGCGATGCCGACGTCCGTCGCGCCCGCGGCGCGCAGGGCCCGAACCGCCAGACCGTGCGCGAGCAGCTGGTGGTGGGCGACCGGAAGCGCGTCGAACAGCAGCTCGCGGCCGGGGGCGTGGACGCCCAGGGCGTGGCCCAGCAGGGTGTGCTCGGCGGGCTCGTTGAGCGTGATCCACGTGCCGACCCGGTCGCCGAGGCGCTCCGCGACGACCGCCGCGTAGGCGGCGAACCGGGCGGCCGTGTCCCGCTCCAGCCAGTCGAGACCGGCCGGCAGGTCCCAGTGGAAGAGCGTCGGCACCGGCCGTACGCCCGCCGCGCACAACTCGTCCACCAGGCGGTCGTAGAAGTCCAGGCCGCCGGGGGACTCCACCCGGGGCCAGGAGACCGAGAAGCGGTACGCGTCCACGCCGAGGCCCGCGAGCAGGGCCACGTCCTCGCGGTACCGGTGGTAGTGGTCGCAGGCCACCGCCGCCGTCGAGCCGTCCTTCACCCGGCCGGGTTCGGCCGTGAAGGCGTCCCAGACGGACGGCCCTCGCAGCCCGGCCGCACCCTCGATCTGGTGCGCGGACGTGGACACGCCCCACAGGAAACCGCCCGGGAACCGCGGCATCGCGTCAGTCGCCATGCGCGGATCATCCGCACCCCCGGCCGGGGAAGTCAACGCCCGTGCGCGCGGGCGGGGTTACGCCCCTTCCTTCAGCACCCGGGAGATCAGCGCGCGCTGCTCCTCCGTCAGCCGGGGGTCGGCGGCGTACACCGTCCTCCCGTCCACGGTGAGCTGGTAGCTGAACCCGTCCGGCACCCCGACCGGAGGGGTGCTCCGGCCGTCGGCGACCGCCCGCTCGGCCAGCGCGTGCCACTCCTGCGCGTCGGGGCGTCCCGCGGTCTCGACCTCCGCGTGGCGTTCGATGCCCGCGAAGCCTCCTGTGCGCCTCACCTGAATCCGCATGGACCCGTGTCTAGTACGGAACTACGACGTCCGCACCCCGACCTGCTCCCAGGCCTTGCCGACCGCCTCCAGCTCGTTCGCGTCGCCGTAGCGCTCCCGGGCGGCCTTCAGGGTGAGCGCCGCGAAGTCCGCGAACAGCGCGTCCTCGGCCAGCTCCCCGCCGGTCAGCACGTCGTACCAGATCTGCCCGGCCCGCTCCCAGGCGTGCCCGCCGAGGGCGGTGGCGAGCAGGTAGAAGGCGTGGTTGGGGATGCCGGAGTTGATGTGCACGCCGCCGTTGTCGCGGCCGGTGCGCACGAAGTCGTCCATCGTCGCGGGCTGCGGGTCCTTGCCGAGCACGTCGTCGTCGTAGGCGGTGCCCGGTGCCTTCATGGAGCGCAGCGCCTCGCCCGTCACCCGCTCGGCGAGCAGCCCGGCGCCGATCAGCCAGTCCGCCTCGGCGGCGGTCTGGCCCAGCGAGTACTGCTTGATGAGGGAGCCGAAGACGTCCGACACCGACTCGTTGAGGGCGCCGGGCTGCCCGTAGTAGGTCAGGTTGGCGGTGTGCTGGGTGACGCCGTGGGTCAGCTCGTGGCCGATCACGTCCAGGGCGATGGTGAAGTCGAGGAAGATCTCCCCGTCCCCGTCGCCGAAGACCATCTGCTCGCCGTTCCAGAACGCGTTGTTGTACTCGCGGTCGTAGTGCACGGTCGCGTCCAGCGGCAGGCCCGCGCCGTCGATGGAGTCGCGCCGGTAGACCTCCAGGTAGTGCTCGAAGGTGGCGCCCAGGCCCGCGTAGGCGCGGTTCACGGTGGCGTCCTTGCCCGGCTCCTCGCCCTCGGCGCGCACCTCGCGGCCCGGCAGGTCGGTGCCGTGCCGGGCGTCGTAGACCGTGCGCTGCGGCTGCCCGGGTTCGGTGCCGGCCGGCGGGGCGACGGAGGGGGCGCCGATGACCGTGGTCAGGCCGCGGCGGGTGCGCTCCAGGGCGTCGCGCTGCAGGGTGCGCCGGGCCGGCCCCGCGAGCACCGGGTCCGCGTGCCGGGCGAGCCGGTCGAGGACGTGGGGCGGGACGATCGTGCAGAAGACGGGCTGGAAGCCCCCGTATGTCGTCATGTCCGGCACTTTCGCACTGCGTGACCGCAGTGTCACCAGCCGCAACCATGATTGGTGAAAAGCGGTGGCAAGAAGGGCCCGTGACCGGCCGGGAGTGGTATGCGGCACTTTTTGTCCCGGTTGTCCCCTGGGTCCCGCATACTGATACGGACCCGCGTGACCCGCGTGACTCGGCTAAGGTGCTGGGCATCATGCGATTCGGGCTGCTTCTCCTTAGCTGCCGCGGCGAGGGCCTGTAGAGGCCGACTCCCTCCCCGCGGAGCTTGGTGGTGCCGTCGGCCGTCCTTCCGGACACGCGGACGACGCGGACACCGCCGAGATCCGCGGACATCACGAGGAGCCCACGCCATCATGGCCAACCGCCAGCAGCCCAGCCCCATGCCGACCGCCAAGTACCGCGGCTACGACCAGGTCGACATCGCCGACCGCACCTGGCCCGACCAGCGGATCACCACCGCTCCCCGCTGGCTCTCCACCGACCTGCGCGACGGCAACCAGGCGCTGATCGACCCCATGTCGCCGGTCCGCAAGCGGGCCATGTTCGACCTGCTGGTCAAGATGGGCTACAAGGAGATCGAGGTCGGCTTCCCGGCCTCCGGCCAGACCGACTTCGATTTCGTACGGTCCATCATCGAGGACCCGGACGCCATTCCGGACGACGTCACCATCTCCGTGCTGACCCAGGCCCGCGAGGACCTGATCGAGCGCACGGTGGAGTCCCTGAAGGGCGCCAGGCGGGCCACCGTCCACCTGTACAACGCCACCGCCCCCGCCTTCCGCCGGGTCGTCTTCCGCGGCTCCAGGGACGACATCAAGCAGATCGCGGTCGACGGCACCCGCCTGGTGATGGAGTACGCCGAGAAGCTGCTGGGCCCCGAGACGGAGTTCGGCTACCAGTACTCGCCGGAGATCTTCACCGACACCGAGCTGGACTTCGCCCTGGAGGTCTGCGAGGCGGTGATGGACACCTACCAGCCCGGCCCCGGCCGCGAGATCATCCTCAACCTGCCCGCCACGGTGGAGCGTTCCACGCCGTCCACGCACGCCGACCGCTTCGAGTGGATGGGCCGCCACCTGTCCCGCCGCGAGTACGTCTGCCTGTCCGTCCACCCGCACAACGACCGCGGTACCGCGGTGGCGGCGGCCGAGCTGGCGCTGATGGCCGGCGCCGACCGCATCGAGGGCTGCCTGTTCGGGCAGGGCGAGCGCACCGGCAACGTCGACCTGGTCACCCTGGGCATGAACCTGTTCTCCCAGGGCGTCGACCCGCAGATCGACTTCTCCGACATCGACGAGATCCGTCGCACGTGGGAGTACTGCAACCAGATGGAGGTCCACCCGCGCCACCCGTACGTGGGCGACCTGGTCTACACGTCCTTCTCCGGCTCCCACCAGGACGCCATCAAGAAGGGCTTCGACGCGATGGAGGCCGACGCGGCCGCCAGGGGCGTCACCGTCGACGACATCGAGTGGGCCGTCCCGTACCTGCCGATCGACCCCAAGGACGTCGGCCGCTCCTACGAGGCCGTCATCCGGGTCAACTCGCAGTCCGGCAAGGGCGGCATCGCCTACGTCCTGAAGAACGACCACAACCTGGACCTGCCGCGCCGGATGCAGATCGAGTTCTCCAAGAACATCCAGGCCAAGACGGACGCCGAGGGCGGCGAGATCACGCCGGCCGCGATCTGGGACGTCTTCCAGGACGAGTACCTGCCCAACCCGGACAACCCCTGGGGCCGCATCCAGGTCGCCAACGGGCAGACCACGACCGACCGCGACGGAGTCGACACCCTCACCGTCGACGCCACCGTGGACGGCGTGGAGACCACCCTGGTCGGCACCGGCAACGGCCCGATCTCGGCGTTCTTCCACGCGCTGCAGGGCGTCGGCATCGACGTACGGCTGCTGGACTACCAGGAGCACACGATGAGCGAGGGCGCCTCCGCGCAGGCCGCCTCCTACATCGAGTGCGCCATCGGCGACAAGGTGCTGTGGGGCATCGGAATCGACGCGAACACCACGCGTGCCTCGCTGAAGGCGGTCGTCTCCGCCGTCAACCGCGCTTCCCGCTGACCAGCCGAATCAGTGGTTTGTGGTCCCGCTCGCCGGAAACCGGCGGGCGGGACCCCGTCATATACCGGCCATATATCTGTGATGGTCACGGAAAGGTCTCGTCCTGGGTACTGACTCCAGGTCGGTGATGTGGCTAACATCACGCCAGCGCGACGATGCTGTCGCGCCGTTACGGAGGTGCGACGTGGTGCCTGGACCTGGACGAAACGGCCGAGCTGCCCGGCTGCCGCGCATCCTGGGCACCCGCACCGCGTGGACGCCCGTCGGCGACGGCGAGTTCTTCTGCCCCGGATGCGGCGGCGACCGCAACTACACGCGCCTCACCGGCCACCGCCGCTTCGCGGTGCTCGGCGTGCCCGTGCTGCCCCGCGGCGAGTCCGCGCCGACCGTCGAGTGCGCGGCCTGCCGCCGCCACTACGGCACCGACGTCCTCGACCACCCGACCACCACCCGCTTCTCCGCGATGCTCCGCGACGCCGTCCACACCGTCGCCCTCGCGATCCTGACCGCGGGCGGCACCGGCTCCCGCACCTCGCTGGAGACCGCGACCGTCGCGGTGCGCGCGGCCGGCTTCGAGGACTGCACCGAGGACCAGCTGAACGCGCTCGTCGAGGCGCTGGAGGCGGACACCGGCCGGGTCCGCGGCGAACCCTGCGTGCCGGGCCTGGCGATAGAGCTGCACGAGGCCCTGGACCCGCTGGCCCCGCACCTCGCCGCCGTCGGCCGCGAGTCGATCCTGCTCCAGGGGGCCCGCATCGCGCTGGCCGACGGCCCCTACACCCCCGCCGAACGCGACGCCCTGGCCACCGTCGGCGCGGCCCTCACCCTCTGCTCCGACGACGTGACCCGCCTCCTGGAGTCGGCGGGCACGCCGTCCTAGGGTGGACCGGGGCGCGCCGGACTCACGGCCCCCCGGGCAGGTCCAGCCGCATGACCTGGCGGTGCACACCCGGTCCGAAGTAGTCCGGACGCAGGCCGCCGTCGGGTTCCTCGGGGCGGAAGCCCAGCGAACGGTAGAGGAAGATGGCGGCGAGGTTGGCGGGTTCCACGGTGAGGCGGACCTCCTTGATGCCGTCCCGGCGCAACCGGCTCAGGACCTCGCGCATCAGCTCCCGGCCCAGCCCGTGGCGGCGCCGGTCCGGCGTCACGCACAGCCCGAGTATCCAGCTGTCCGCGCCGATCGTGCGGGTGGCGGCCAGCACGTAACCGCGCAGCCGGCCCGTGCCGTCGTCCAGGACCAGGAAGTGCTCCTCGTACATGTCGAAGAGCTGGCGCAGCAGGAACCCGGGATAGGCGAAGTCCTGGAAGACCTCCTCGTCCAGCCGCCGCAGCTCCGGCAGGTCGGACTCCCGTGCCGTGCGCAGGTCCAGTGGCAGGTCCTCCGGTGGCAGGCCGGGGTGCGCGAGCCGGTCGTCGTGGTCGAGGGAACGTTCCAGCGGTTCGGCGGTCATGCAACCCCCTGATCGGACTGCGTCAACTCGTGGGCATCCGAGCCGCACACGGTCGGGTGAAGGACTTCTGTGGCGGCCGGTGTCTGCTTCTGGCTAGAGTGAGCGTCCAACTTCCCTCGTGCAAGGGCGAGTTCGGGTGTGCGACCATGCGCCCGACGTGCGCCGGGCGGAAGAGGATGGCGTATTCCCCCGCTGTTCCGTAGCGACCGGGTCACTTACCGTGAACGGTACTAGGAGTTTGTCCGAAATCGAATGGAACGTGGCAGGGTGACTATGGATCGCAACGCCGACGCACCGTGGTCGAAGTTCGATCCGGAGGTCTACGTCGACGACAACTACCGGACACCGCTCGAAGTCGACCTGTTGATCGTCCGGCTGATGCGCGACTACTTCACCCGCTGTTTCGACGGGGCACCCCCGCGCTCCGCCCGCGGCATCGACGTCGGCGCCGGTGCGAACCTGTACCCGGCCCTGTCCATGCTGCCCTGGTGCGAGAAGGTGCTCCTGCTGGAGTACGCGCACCCGAACGTCGAGTACCTGGAGAAGCAGGTCTCCCCGGCCGGTTACGACATCGCCTGGGACCCCTTCTGGGACGTGCTGCGCGAGGCTCCCGGCTACGCCGCCGTCGAGCCGAGACCGCTGGTCGCCGACATCGTCCGGGTGGAGCGCGGCAACCTGTTCGACCTGGAGGGCGGGGACCGGCGCTGGTCCATCGGGACCATGTTCTTCGTCGCCGACTCCATGTCCGAGGCGCCCGAGGAGTTCCACCGGGGCGTGAGCTGCTTCATGAGCGCGCTCGGCGAGGGGGCGCCGTTCGCCGCCGCCTTCATGAAGGAGTCCGTCGGCTACCGCGTCGGCGAACACGACTACCCGGCCTACCGGGTGAACGAGGAGACGGTCCGGCAGAGCCTGGCCCCGTTCACCGGCGAGCTGGAGATCCACGACCTGCACCACTCGGTGCGGCCGGGGCACGACGGAATGCTCCTCGCCCTGGGACGGCGCAATTCGGAGATTGCCGCCCCCTAGGAAAGGGGACATCCTGGGCGGGGACCAAGCGCAACGGGGACATGCCGAACACAGGGCAACGAGGTCTGTACGAGGGGTGCGGGGATGCAGATCAAGCCACGCCAGCACCTGCTGGACATCTGGCAGGCCATGGCCCGTCATTCGTTCGACGACGGGAAGCTCGTCCGCGGGGACACCGACGGAATGAGCAGCGTCGCCGACGCCGAACGCCTGCTCTGCCTGCTGTATCCGGCCACCGAGGTCCCCGCCTTCCGGCTCGACCAGCCGGACACCACCGAACGTGACGTCCTGCGCGCCCTCGAACAGGTCGGCAGCCGGCTGGAGATCCCGCCCAACCTGATCGCCGCGCTGACCCAGTTCATGCGCACCCACACCGGCACGGACGACAGCCCCACCTTCTCCGGCGGCCACTACTTCCGCCCCGCCGAGCCCGACGGCACGATCACCCACGAACAGCGTCAGCTGGGCGTGGTCGACTCCTACTCCATGTCGGTCACGCTCTGCCTCGCCACCCTCGGTTTCCTCAAGGTCTACGAGGGGACCACGACCCGGCCCGAGATCCTCAAGGCCATCGCCGAGCTGCGGGACGCCACCAACGCCCGGCTGACCGCCGCGATGATCAGCCTGCTGCGCTCCTTCACCGTCAACGTCTTCGACTCCGAGTCGGAGCAGGGCAAGCGGCTGATCCAGGTCATCGGCCAGGGCGGGCAGTCCGACCGGATCGTCCTCCAGCAGTTCTCCCGGCGGTTACGCCCGCTGCGCGCCACGATCATCGAGAGCCTGTCGAGGGGCATCCAGGTCGACGAGGGCATCCGCGACGAGAGCCAGCTCTTCGAATGCGGCTGGGCCTGGGGCATCGTCAAGGACGCGCCCCGGATCACCGACCTGAACGTCGACGCCGTCGGCCAGCCCGACGGCATCGCCGACCGCCTGCCCTACGTGTACTTCACCGTCGTCGCCCTCGACGGCATCCAGGACCTCTTCTCCGACCGCACCCTCACCCTCGGCCTGCTCGACGAGGACCAGCAGAAGCTCGCCGAGATGCTGCGCCTGCGCTGGGAGCTGAGCCAGCAGTACTGGTCCGCGATCGCCCGCTTCGGCGCCGACCGCTGGCCCCTGGAGGACCTGCCCTGGCAGACCACCGGACTGCGCCTGGAGTCCGAGTACTTCTCGCTGACCGTCGCGGCCATCCTCGTGCACGACCTGGTCCGCCGGAAGGCGACCGACGACGACCTCACCCGCACCGTCGCCATCATGGAGCGCCTCGCCGACCGGGGCCGGGTCACCAGCCGCATGACCAAGAGGGACCCCACCCTCCTGCTGCACACCCCCGGCGTCACCATGCCGCTCGCCGGGTCCGAGCGGGCCGGCGGCCAGCTCATGTGGCGGATGACCGACTTCTCCGCCCAGCTCCTCAAGCGGATCATCCAGCTCGCCGAGCTCTCCCGGAACATCGGCGCCCAGGACCGCCTGCTGCGCCTCGCCGAGCAGTCCTTCGAGCACCTGTGGAAGCGGCGCATCGACGAGGACGAGGGCGCCGGGCTCTGGGACAGCATCCAGGCCGTCTACCCCGACGCCCGGGACGCCGGACCGCGGCTGTCCTGGAGCATCACCGAGCGCGTCACCGAATGCCTCGTCGCCGCCCGCAGCCTCTACGAGCAGCAGCCCATCCGCAGCCCCGAACTCGCCGAGTTCGCACGGGAACTGCTCAGCGAGGCGACCCACCTGTTCGGCCGGGAGCAGTTGGAGGCGTCCGCCGCCCCCGACGGAAGCAGGGCCAGGGCCATGCGGAGCATCGAGAGCCGCCTCGACCACGCCCGCAGCCTCGTCGACGAACGGCCCGCGACCGCCTTCGCCCTGGCCCTGCCCGTGCTCCAGGAACTCGACACCCTGGCCCAGGCCAGGGGCGCCGCCGCCCAGGAGGTATGAGGTGCTGGTCTTCGCCGCCTCCGACAAAGGAGGCACGGGACGCTCGGTGACCAGCGCCAACCTGGCCTACCAGCGCGCCCTCACCGGTGACCACGTGGCCTACGTCGACTTCGACTTCGGCTCGCCCACCGCCGCCGCCGTCTTCGACGTACCCAGCGCCATGCGCGGCACCGAGGACCTCGGCCTCCACTCCTACCTGGAGGGCGAGACCGCGGAACCGGTCCGCATCGACGTCTGGCGGCAGACCGAGCATCCCCTGCTGCGTGCCCGCCCCAACCAGTCCGGCCGCCTGGTGCTGTTCCCCGGCGACGCCGGCGGCGGCGAGTTCGCCACCGGAGACGAGGCCCTGGAGCGCTGCGTCGACCTGCTGCTCAGGCTCAACAGCGAGTTCGACGTCACCTTCGTCGACCTCAGCGCCGGCCGCAGCTACGCCGTCGACATGGTCCTCGCCGCCACCGCCCACCCCCGGATGAGCAGCGTCCCGTTCCGCTGGCTGGTCTTCCACCGCTGGACCCGCCAGCACGTGATCGCGGCCTCCGGACTCGTCCACGCCGAGAACGGCATCATCGGCGGCGGCGTGGACCGCGGGCACGACGAGGACAGCCTGCGCGCCGCGATCCGCTTCGTCCGGGCCGCCGTGCCCGACCCCGAGTCGCCCCTGTGGTCCCAGGGCTCCACCGCCCAGGCCACCTGGATGCAGGCGTGCGACGAGGCGCTGCGCCGGCTCGCCGCCGAGCACCGCATCGGCGACAGCGTCGTCCTCGGCATCGTGCCGCTTGAGCCCATCCTCCAGTGGCAGGAACAGCTGATCACCGAGGAGGACGTCCTCTCCACCCAGATAGCGAACAAGGAGACGCTGGAGGCGCTGGAGGAGATCGCCCGGCGCCTGACGGACGACACCCACTGGGGGCGGCTGTGACGGAGTCCGTGTACAGCGAGACCGCCGCCGAGCCGCGCACCCAGTCCGTGCCGCTGGCCCACCTCTCCCTGGAGCTGGGCCACCTCTACATGGAGGACTTCGAGGCCGGGCCCGAGCGGCTGCGGGCGCACTTCGCCGAGGTGCGCCCCTGGGTGGAGGCGGCCCGCACCGCCGCCACCGCCCGGGCCGGCGGCAAGCGGGCCCGGATCAGCACCTGTTTCCTCATCGACGACTACTTCACCCGCTTCTCCACCCCCGCCGAGGTCGTCCCCATGCTCCTCGCCGAGGCGCAGGAGGCCGGGCTGGAAGTCGACTACCTGGCCCGCGAGTCCGGCTGCGCCGTCACCGGCAAGGTGCCCGTCGCCGAGGCGGTGGCCGCCCGCATCGTGGAGTCCCCGCCGGCCGGCAGCTACGGCCTGCGCCCGCCCGCCGCGCAGACCGGCTGGCTCGCCAACGGCGAACGCAGCCCCGTGGCCCGCGCCCCGCAGGCCATGAAGCGGGCCGTGCCCTGGCAGCCGCCGCACGAGACCGCGGCCCGCCGCCACTCCGTCTTCCTCGACGTCGAGCTGTGGAGCGACGACGCCGACGGGCAGCGCCTGTGGTCCTGCCCCTTCCTCGCCGCCGTCTGGCAGCTCGCCCGCCTCGGACTCCTGCGCCACGAGGGCGAGGCCGTCCTCGCCCCCCAGCCGCACACCGCCGCCCGCTTCCCCGACACGTGGGACGACTTACCCACCCTGCTCCGGCTGAACGACCGCGCGGCCCCCTTCGCCGCCTACCGCACCTGCTCGGTCCTGCCCACCCGCTTCCTCCCCGTCGAGCACGCCGTCCGCGTGATCCTCGACCAGGTCGTGGCCGACCCGGGCGCACTGGAGCAGGTCGCCGAGCGTTCCGGGAAGGAACGCATGGCCGTCCCCGACTCGGTCGCCGACCGCATCTCCTACGTGTACTACTCGGGGCCCTGACATGGCGCCGCGGCAGAGCACCCCGCCCGCCGTCCTCGCCTGCGGCGAGATCCGCACCTGCCTGCTGCCCGCCCGGCAGGCCCTCGACATCCGCTCCGCCGCCCAGCTCCTGGGCCTGCGGCCCGGCGAGCGGGTCCTGCTCTCCGAGCGTCCCGGTCTCTACGCGCGTTCCCCCGAGACCCTCACCGGCGTCGACTGCCCCCTGCCCAGCGCCAACGGTGCCCGCGTCCGCGCCGTCGGCACCGTCACCGCCCACGCCGCGCTCACCGAGGGCCGCGTCCTGCAGACCTCCGCGCACTGCGGGATGCCCGGCACCGGCCCCGACCAGCGGCGGCCCTGGGGCGAGTACCTGGTGCGGCCCGGAGTTGTCGAGCCGCTCGGCAGGCTCCCCCACGAGGCCGTCGCCCAGGGCGTCCTCGGCGGCCCGCGCCAGGGCGACCTCGACGTCGGCCTCATCGCCGACGGCCTGCTCACGCGCGTCCTGCGCCATCCGCTGCTCGACCAGCGCCCGCCCTTCCGCTCCCGCCCCACCCGGCTGCGCTGGGCGGCCCTGCCCGCGGCCCCGGGCGAAGGCCCCCGGCTCGAACGGTTCACCCTCGCCGAGGACGAACTGCGCACCGTGCGCCTGCGCGTGCCCGCGACCGTCACCGCCGGCGACCTCGCCGCGCTCTGCGACGACCTGGCCCTGCACGACTGGCTGCTGACCACCGTCGTGCGCATGCTCGACGGCCTGCGGCTGGGCGCCGGAGCCGCCCAGGACGCCGACGCCGTGGTGCGGACCCTGCGCCCGGCCGTCGACCACCTGCTCCACCTGTGGATGCCCCGCGCCCGCGTCACCCGCGAACTGGCCTCGCTCTGGGACCCGCTGGAGGAGCGGCCCGGCTTCACCCGGCAGTGGCAGGCGCTGGTGCAGCGCATCCGCGACCAGCTCACCCTGCACGCCATTCCCGCAGCCCACCGGGAGGTGGAACCGGCTCCCTGACCGAGCCCCGCCGTCCGTCACCTGCATCAGCGCACGCACATCGGTGCACGCACCCCAGGCGCACGCACATCGGCGCACGCCAGTCCCCGCACGATCCGACGCGTATCCCAACGGGGGGAGAGCGAGATGAGCACGGCACAGTCACCCCGCCCCGACGACACACCCCGCACGACCAGCCCGATCGACCCGAGGGGCGAGTCCCCCTGGGCCCGCATGGTCCTGGTCGCCCTCGTCGTCGGCGGCCTCTTCTGGAGCGTCGCGGCGCTCCTGGACCCGGACGACGGCACCCCGCGGCAGTTCCTGTCCGCCGTGCTCTGCGCCGGCGCGGCGCTGGCCGTCCAGTACGTCCTCGGCCTGGCCCCGCGCGCGGCACGGAGCCCGCTGGACGAGCACACCCGCCGCGTGGAGGCCGCGCTGGCCGAGAACACCGCCGCCGTACGCGACGGTCTGAGCCGGTACGACGACGAGCTGAAGTCGGGCCTGACCCGGCACACCGAGGACGTCAAGCAGCTGGTCGAGACGCACGTCGCCCAGGCCGACCACCGGCCCGCCGAGTCCGCGCGCACCCTGGACCCGGTCCGCATCGACCGGCTGCCGGACCTGGCCGAGGGCTTCGCCGACGTCCTGCTGCCCAACCCGTCCATCCTGCACACCTTCGTGCGGCTGGAGATGTCCCGGGTGGTCGGGCACATGGCGGACCTCACCAACCTGAGCGCCGAGTGCCCCGGCGAGAACCACGACTGGATGCTCACCCTCACCCGCGCCGCCGAGCACTCCATCCTCGCCACCAGCACCTCCGTCGACCGCGAGTTCTGGAACAGCGAGCCCGCCGGACGCTACCTCGACGCCCAGCAGGCGGCCATCGACGAACAGGGCGTCTCGGTGCGCCGCCTGTTCCTGCTGGGAAGCGCCCGCGAGCTCGACGACCGGCTGCTGCGGCTGTGCGAGGAGCAGGAGCTGCGCCGCATCGACGTCCGCGTGGCGGTCCTGCCCGAGCTGCCCCCGCACCTCCAGCGCGGCACCACCAACGACTTCATCCTCTACGACGAGGAGGTGTCGTTCGAGATCGAGCAGGACCTGCGCGACGTCAACGTCCGCACCCGGCTCACCGCCCGCCAGGAGTACGTGCGGGACCGGCTCAAGCGCTTCCGGGAACTCTGGGACGCGGGCATGGGCCTGCGCGAGCTGGAGGTCCGCGTCGACGACGAGGAGGACGGCAACTGGATGGTCGACCGGGCCTGACCGCCGCCGTACTCCCCGGGGAGTAGCGGCGGCCCCGCGTCTCCCCGGGCAGTAGCCCGAGCCTCGCCCTCACGCCCGACGCGCCCGCTCCCCGCCGCCGGAAGTCTGGAGACCGACCCAGACACCCACCGGAGGGAGGCCCGTCTGATGGGGGCCACGAAGACAGGCGCGGGGCGGCGGCGGGCCGTGCTGTGGCTGGTGCTCGGACTGTGGATCGCCGTGCTGGCGATCGCCTCGCCGTTCGCGGCGAAACTCGGCGAGGTGCAGCGCGACCGGGCCGTCGACTACCTGCCGGCGAGCGCCGACTCGACACAGGTCGCCAAGATCCAGGAGCGGCTGCCGGGCGGCGAGGCCACCGAGATGGTCCTCGTCTACCACCGCGACGGCGGACTGACCGCCGCCGACAAGAGGACCGCCGCCGGGCAGATCGCCGAGATCGCCGGCGCGCACGAACTCGTCGGCCGCCCCGAGGGCATCCCCTCCGAGGACGGCGCCACCCTCATGTACCCGGTCGCCTCCACCGAGCCCGGCACGGACGAGAAGGCGCGCGACGCACTGGTCGACGACGTACGGGACGTCGCGCGGGGGAGCGGCGGGCTCGGCGTCGAGGTCGGCGGCCCCGGCGCGCTCGCCACCGACTCCGCCGAGGTCTACGACTCGCTGGACGGCCCGCTGCTGTACACCACCGCCGCCGTCGTCGCCCTCCTGCTGATCCTCATCTACCGCAGCCCCTTCCTGTGGCTCGTGCCGCTCGCCGTCGCCGGCCTGGCCGACTACCTGTCCATGGGCGTGGCCTACGGCCTCAACCAGTGGTTCGGCACCGCCGTCTCCGGCCAGAGCAGCGGCATCATGACCATCCTCGTCTTCGGCGTCGAAACCGACTACGCGCTGCTGCTGGTCTCCCGCTACCGCGAGGAACTGCGCCGCGTCGAGCGGCCGTACGACGCCATGCTCGCCGCCCTGCGCGGCTGCGGCCCCGCCGTGCTCGCCTCCTCCGGCACCGTCGCCGCCGGACTGCTGTGCCTGCTCGCCGCCGACCTCAACTCCAGCCGTGGCATGGGCCCCCTCGGCACCGTCGGCGTGCTGTGCGCGCTGGCCGCCATGCTGACCCTGCTGCCCGCGCTCCTCGTGCTGCTGGGCCGCCGCGTCTTCTGGCCGCTGGTGCCCCGCCACGGCAGCACCCCCAAGGTCCGCAGGTCGCTGTTCACCGCGATGGGCAGCTCCGCCGAACGCAGGCCCCGCACCGTGCTGGTGGGCGGCGCCGTCCTGCTCGGCGCACTCGCCCTCGGCACCTTCGCGCTGCCCGGGCACCTCAAGCAGGAGGACTCCTTCACCACCCGCCCCGAGGCGATCGCCGCGATGGAGACCCTCGCCGATGCCTATCCGGAGCGCGGCAGCCAGCCCGTCACCGTCATCGCCCCCACCGACCGCGCCCAGGACGCCCTGGCCGCCATCCGGGACACCCGCGGTGTGGACAGCGCGGAGGCCGGCCGCAGCGGCGGCGGCTGGACCGAGCTGACGGTCCTGGCCTCCACCCCGCCCCAGTCGGCCGCCGAGACCGCCACCATCGAGGAACTGCGCGACAAGCTCGACGGCTCCTACGTCGGCGGCCCGAGCGCACAGCAGATCGACCTGGAGGACACCAACGCCCGGGACACCGCCCTCGTGGTACCGATCGTGCTGCTGTCGGTCCTGCTGATCCTCACGGTGCTGCTGCGCTCGCTGGTCGCGCCGCTGATCCTGGTCGCCGCCGTCGTCGCCGTGTGGGGCGCGGCCCTCGGCATCGGCGGACTCGTCTTCGAGCCGCTCTTCGGCTTCGAGGGCACCGACCCGGGCCTGGGCCTGCTCTCCTTCGTCTTCCTGGTCGCCCTCGGCGTCGACTACGGCATCTTCCTGATGCACCGGATGCGCGAGGAGGCCCTGAACGGCGCCGGACCCACCGAGGCGGCCCTGTCCGCGCTGCGCACCACCGGCGGTGTCATCGCCTCGGCCGGTCTGGTCCTCGCGGCCACCTTCGCCGTGCTCACCAGCATGCCGATGGTGCAGCTGGTCGAGCTGGGCTTCGTCATCGCGGTCGGCGTCCTGCTCGACACCTTCCTCGTCCGCACCTACCTGGTCACCAGCGCGAGCGTCGCCCTGCGGCGCCGGGTGTGGTGGCCGGGGCGGCTCTCCCGGGAGACCGGCCCGCCCGCGGCGGACGAGGTGCGGGAGCCCCTGGGTGTCTGAGACGCCGGGCCACCGGACCGCGCCCCTCCCCTCCCGGAGGGGCGCGCCCGTCGCGGAGGATGGACGCGTGCAGGCAACCACCGAGGCACCGTCCGCTCCCCGTGTCGGCGAGCGGATCATCGCCGCCGTCAACCGCGACCCCCGCACCGCCGCACACGGCACCCGCAACGACGCCGTACTGGCCGCCGTGCTCCTCGCCGGCGCCGTCTGCCTGGCGCTGCTCACCGACGAGGGGCGCCGTCCGGACGCCCTGGGCTGGACACTGCTGGTCGCCGCGCACGTCCCGATCGTGTGGCGCCGGCGCCGCCCGCTGCTGGTCCTCGCGGCGGTGATGGCCGTGGTCGGGCCGTACCACGCGATGGAGAACAACCACACCGCGGTGGGCCCCGCCTCCTACGTGGCGCTCTACACGCTGGCCGTCACCGGCCGTCCCCTGCGCACCGTCCTGACCGGCGTCGTGGTCCTCACCGTGTCCGTGAGCATCATGCTCACCGTCAACACCCACCAGGCCCTGGAGCTGATCCGCATCTCGGGCTGGGTCATCGCCATCCTGTTCTGCGGCATCGACATCCGGTACTACCGGCAGTACGTCGCCGCCATCGTGGAGCGCGCCGAACGCGCCGAGCGCACCCGCGAGGAGGAGGCCCGGCGCCGCGTCGCCGAGGAGCGCCTGCGCGTCGCCCGGGACCTGCACGACCTGCTGGCGCACAGCATCACCCTCATCGGCGTGCAGACCTCGGTCGCCGCCCACGTCCTGACCGCCGACCCCGAACGCCTGGACCGCACGGCCGTCGCCAAGGCCCTCGACGACATCGCCGAGACCTGCCGCACCGCGCGCGGCGAACTGCGCACCACCCTGGAGGTCCTGCGGGCCCAGGACACCGCGGGCGTCCCCGATGCCCGGGGCCCGCTGCCCGGCCTGAGCGGGCTGCCCGACCTGGCGGAGAGCGCCCGGCTCGCCGGAGCGTCCGTGGACCTGTCGGTGAAGGCCGACGACGTCCCGGCCGCGGTCGGCGCCGCCGCGTACCGCATCACCCAGGAGGCGCTGACCAACGCCGTGCGCCACGCGGGACCCGCACCGTCCGTCCGCGTCGAGGTGCACGCCGAGCCGGGCGCCCTGCGCCTGTCCGTCACCGACGACGGCACCGGACCCGACCCGGCGGGCACCCCCGGCTTCGGACTCGTCGGCATGCGGGAGCGGGCCCGCAGCGTGGGTGGCACACTCGACGCCGGACCGCGGGGGGACGCCGACGGCTTCGCGGTGACGGCCGTGCTGCCGACGCGCGCCGCTCCCCGGACACCTGCGACCTCGGAGAGAGCCGGATGACGATACGCGTGCTGCTCGCGGACGACCAGAACCTCGTCCGCGCGGCGTTCGCCCTGCTGGTGGCGTCGGCCCCTGACATGGAGGTCGTCGGCGAGGCCGCCACCGGCCGCCAGGCCGTGCAGCTGGCCCGCGCCGCACGCGCCGACCTCGTCGTGATGGACGTGCGCATGCCCGACCTGGACGGTATCGAGGCGACCCGGCTGATCGCCGCCGACGAGGACCTGGCCGGGGTCCGCTTGCTGGTCCTCACCACCTACGACACCGACGAGAACATCGTGGACGCGCTCCGCGCGGGCGCCTCCGGATTCCTGGTGAAGGACACCAGGCCGGCCGAACTCCTGGACGCCATCCGCACGGTGACCGCGGGCGACGCCCTCCTGTCACCCGGCCCGACGGCCCGGCTGATCGAGCGGTTCCTGCGCAGCCCGTCGGCCCTCGACGTGCCCGGCCCCGGCCCCGACGGCCTCTCGGACCGGGAACGGCAGGTGCTCACCCTGGTGGCGCGGGGTCTCAACAACACGGAGATCGCCGACACCCTGGGGCTGAGCCCGCTCACCGCCAAGACCCACGTCAGCCGCATCATGGGCAAGCTGGGAGCGCGGGACCGGGCCCAACTGGTCATCACGGCCTACGAGTCGGGCCTGGTGACGCCGGGCGCCGGTCAGTCGCAGTAGACGTCCGAGGCCGGCCGCCGCCCGGTCGCCAGGAACCGGGAGACCGTGGCGTCGCCGCAGGCGTTGCCGTTGGCCAGGTAGGCGTCGTGCCCGGTGGAGTTCACGGTCACCATGACGGCACGCCGGCCGAACGCCGCCCGCAGCCTGCGCGCACCGGTGAGCGGGGTGGCGACGTCCCGCTCGTTCTGGACCAGCAGCACGTTGGAAGGCCCGCGGCCGGTGATCCGCACGGGTGCCTCGCGCGGCGGGTACGGCCACGCGGCGCACGGCATCGCGTTGCGCGGCATGCCCGCCGTGAGCGGGTACTTGGCGCGGCTCTCGGCGACGCCCTTCTCGTACACGGCCGCCGCGTCGGGCCAGGCGACGTCGTTGCACAGCACGGCGGCCCCGACGGCGGCGACGTTCTGCAGGACGGCCTCGGGCGGCGCCGGGGGCGCGGGCGGCACGGTGCCCCGCTCGGCGGCCAGCATCAGCTTGGCCAGCGTGGGGAACTTGGCGGGGGAGTAGAGGACGTCCAGCATGGTCTGCCGCAGCACGTTGCCGTTCAGCTCCGCCGGGTTGGCGCCGGGCCACGGGATCGGTTCCCGGTCCAGTCGGGCGGCCAGCCGCAGGAACTGCGGCCGCACGTCGGCGGCCCGCGGCGCCACCCGGTCGGGGTTGTCGGGCCGGGCGGCCCAGGCGGCGAACTCCGGGAAGGTGTCCTCCACGCCCTGCTCGTGCCCGGCGAGCCAGCCGCGGGCGACCCGGGTGGGATCGGGATCGTCGTTGCTGTCCAGCACGATCCGGTCGGTGCGCTGCGGGAACAGCTGCGCGTACACGGCCCCGACGTACGTCCCGTACGACACCCCCCACGCGGAGATCCGCCGCTCGCCCAGCGCGGCCCTGAGGCGGTCCAGGTCGCGGGCCTCGTTGGCGGTGGTGAGGTGCTTCATCAGCTCACCGCCGTTGCGGGCGCAGGCGTCGGCCATGCGCCGGGCGGTGGCCATGTTCCCGTCGACGGAGCCGTCGGGGGCGGGCCAGGGGCGCAGCTTGGAGAGGGCGAGGTCGCCGTACTCCAGGCCGCAGTCGACGGACGTGGACGGCGCGAGGCCGCGCGGCGCGAACCCGACGAGGTCGTAGGCGTCCCGGACGTCCTGGGGGAGCTTCTGCCCCTTCCCCGAGGGGTCGTTGAGGCTGGAGCCGCCCGGTCCGCCGGGGATCAGGAACAGGGCTCCGCGCCGGGCGTCCGGATTCTCGCTGCGGATCCGGGAGACGGCCATCTCGACACGGGGTCCGTCCGGATCGGCGTAGTCCATCGGCACGTCGAGCGTGGCGCACTCCTGCCGGGGGTCGACACCGGTGCCCTCACAGGCGGACCAGGCGAGGGCTTCGGGCCCGCTCGCGCTCGTCGCGGAGGCGGTCACGGGTGCGGTGACGCCGAGGAGGGCGGTGGACACGCCGACGAGGGCGGCGTTGCGGATGCGTCTGCTGCGCTTGGGCTGCGTCATGCGAAGAGCTTCGCGGACCGGAAGGGCTCGCCCCATCCGGGTAACAACCCGGTGTGTACGGGGGGTTGCCCCAACGCAAGAGCGTCGGACGGAGCCGGCGGCGGCTCACGTCGTTCGACAGCGTCAGGATCGTCGTGAAGCGTCCGCCGCGTTGTTCAGGCACCTGGTCGGCCGGGCGGAACAACGGCCTCCGGCTCCTGGCCCAAGATCCCTTGCTCGATGAGCAGTCCGCGCACCTCGTCGAGGGAAGCCGCGCACCGGTGGGCCTCTCCGAGTGCCGCCGCCGCGTGTGTCGTCGTCAGGCCGATCACGGTGCACCCGGCCGCCACCGCGGCGCGTACGCCCGCCGGTGCGTCCTCCACGACCACGCACGCCGAGGGCGCCACGCCGAGCCGGGACGCGGCCAGGGCGAAGCAGTCCGGGGCGGGCTTCGCGTGCTCGACGTCGCTGCCGTAGACCCGTACGGCGGGCAGGGGGAGCCCGGTCGCCGCAAAGCGTGCCTCGACGAAGTCCCGGTTGCCCGAGGTCACGATCGCCCAGTCCCGCCCGGACAGGTCCCGCAGCAACTCCCCGGCTCCGTCGACCGGCAGGATGCCGTCCCGCTCCCTGGCCAACAGCTGGTCGAGCACCTGCCGCTCGAGCACCGGGTCCAGCCGGGCCGCGGCGTCCCGCACGGTGTCCTCCGGGCGCCGGCCGAAGGTGAGCCGCCACACCGTCTCGGTGTCCAGTCCGTGCGACAGCGCCCAGGAGTCCCACACCCTGCGGTGAGCGGCCGCCGAGTCCAGCAGCACGCCGTCGACGTCGAAGAGTACGGCGGCGGCGGTCATACGGTGCGTACGAACTCCGTCCAGGCCGCCGACCCGACGACGACCACCGGGCCGTCGGCCACCTTGCTGTCCCGGACGGGTACGACACCGGGCACTCCGTCGGTGACTTCGAGGCAGTTGCCGCCCTCGCCATTGCTGTAGGTGCTCTTGCGCCAGTGGGCGTTGGTCAGGTCGTACTCGCGCATCGTCTGAAGTCCTCCGCCGCCGAGTCGATCAGGGCCAGGGACGCCTCCGGCGACAGCGCGGCGACCCTGAGCAGATCGTATGCGCGCTGTGCTCGCTTCACCACGGCCGGAACATCCACCAGCGTCCCCGAGAACGAGGTCTCTGTATAGGCGACCGGAGGTGCGTCCTCGAAGTCCATGAGCCTCAGATCTCCGGTCATGGCCGCATGCGCCCCCGCCCCGAACGACAGCACCGTCACGACCGCCGCGCGTTCCCGCATCAGCCGCGCAACGTGCTCCAGTTGTGCCGCCATCGCCCGCGGGCCGCCCACAGGGATCCGCATTACCCCCTCGTGCAACGTCACCCAATACTCGGGCCTTGTAGCGTCGGCCAGGATCAGTGACCGCTCCAAACGCGCGGCGACGATCTCGTCGACGTACGAGTCCGACTTGAACGGGTTCGCGGCGATCGTGACCGCGCGGGCGTAGTCCGCAGTCTGGAGCAGGCCCGGCACGACCGTCGGCGCGAACTCGCAGATCTTCGTGGCCAGCCGCTCCAGCTCGACAACCCCGGCGAAGTAATCCGCATACCGAGGGTCGTCGATCAGCTTCCTGCACAAGCGCTCGAAAATACCGTCGGTTTGTAGCGCCTCGTCAATCCGCTGGGCCACATCCAACTGCGGCTTCCGAATTGCCTGTTCGAACTGGCCGATGTAACCACCCGAGACGAATACCCGCGCACCCAGCTCCACTTGGGTGATTCCGGCGTCCTCACGCCGTCGTTTCAGCTCCGTTCCGAAGAACTCCCACGCGGCTTGCCGTGAACCGTTGGCCATAACCAATCCCCCCGCGCTGACCCGCACTTGTAGTGCACACACTCCTGCCGAGTGTAGGTGCCGACCGGCATTCTGGGGACACGAAGAGTGAAGTCGCAAAGGGAAGGGAAAGCGATGGACGCACGGCACTCGGCGTTCTGCGTCGAAGGAGCGGAGGACGCGGTGAAAGAATTGCGCGCGGCACTCGCGGAGGCGGGAATCACTCTGCCCTCTCTCGGGCTCGACCCGGTGAGTCTCGCGCGGGAGGCGCCCTGTCCGCTCGTCGAATTGGGCCGGTGTTCCGTGGAGACCGCGCGGCGCCTCGCGGCGGTCCTGCGATGACGACGCCGCCCGTCGGGGTCCACGCCGTGGACACCCGCAGCGGACGGGTCGGGATCGTCATGGGGCACGAGGGGCCGTACGTGCAGATGCGGCCGTACGGCGGCGGACGGGAGTGGGACGCCCAGCCGGGTGACGTACGTCACGCCACCCCGTCCGAGCGGCTCAGCGCGGCGATGGCGTACACCAACGCCAGGAGCCGCGGCGAGGTCCCTTGAAGCATGCGCGAGAATGGTCGGCATGAGTCTGTTCCGCGACGACGGCATCGTGCTGCGCACCCAGAAGCTGGGCGAGGCGGACCGGATCATCACCATGCTCACGCGCGGTCACGGACGGGTACGCGCCGTGGCGCGCGGGGTGCGGCGCACGAAGTCGAAGTTCGGGGCGCGGCTGGAGCCGTTCTCGCACGTGGACGTGCAGTTCTTCTCGAAGGGCAGCGAGCTGGTCGGGCGCGGTCTGCCGCTGTGCACGCAGAGCGAGACCATCGCGCCGTACGGTGGCGGGATCGTGGCCGACTACGCGCGGTACACCGCCGGGACGGCCATGCTGGAGACGGCCGAGCGGTTCACCGACCACGAGGGTGAGCCCGCGGTGCAGCAGTACCTGCTGCTCGTCGGCGCGCTCAGGACCCTCGCCCGGGGCGAGCACGCGCCGAACCTGGTGCTCGACGCGTTCCTGCTGCGCTCGCTGGCCGTCAACGGGTACGCGCCGACCTTCGGGGACTGCGCGAAGTGCGGCCTGCCCGGTCCGAACCGGTTCTTCTCGGTCGGCTCGGGCGGCTCCGTCTGCGTGGACTGCCGGGTGCCGGGCAGCGTCGTACCCTCGCCGCAGGCCCTGGAACTGCTCGGGGCGCTGCTTGCGGGAGACTGGTGCACGGCGGACGCGGCCGAGCCGCGGTACGTCCGGGAGGGGAGCGGACTGGTCTCCGCCTACCTGCACTGGCACCTGGAGCGGGGACTGCGCTCCCTGCGGTACGTCGAGAAGTAGGAGAGAACCGATATGGCCGTACGCGGGATTCTGGGGCGCCAGCGCCGGGAGTACAGGACGCCGGAGCCGCACCCGTCGGGCGCGCGGCCGCCGAAGCTCGGTGAGCTGGTCCCGGGGCACGTGGCGATCGTCATGGACGGCAACGGGCGCTGGGCCAAGGAGCGCGGCCTGCCGCGCACCGAGGGCCACAAGGTCGGCGCCGAGCAGGTCATGGACGTTCTCCAAGGGGCGATCGAGATGGGCGTGGGGAACATCTCGCTGTACGCCTTCTCCACCGAGAACTGGAAGCGCTCGCCGGAAGAGGTGCGCTTCCTGATGAACTTCAACCGGGACTTCATCCGCAAGTCCCGTGACACCCTCGACGCGCTGGGGGTGCGGGTGCGCTGGGCGGGCCGGATGCCCCGGCTGTGGAAGTCGGTGGCCAAGGAGCTCCAGGTCGCACAGGAGCAGACCAAGGACAACGACCGGCTCACGCTGTACTTCTGCATGAACTACGGCGGGCGGGCCGAGATCGCCGACGCCGCGCAGGCCCTCGCCGAGGACGTGCGGGCCGGGAGGCTCGATCCGGCCAAGGTCAACGAGAAGACGCTCGCGAAGTACCTGTACTACCCGGACATGCCGGACGTGGACGTCTTTTTGCGGCCGAGCGGGGAGCAGCGCACGTCCAACTACCTGATCTGGCAGAGCGCGTACGCCGAGATGGTCTTCCAGGACGTCCTGTGGCCCGACTTCGACCGGCGCGACCTGTGGCGGGCCTGCCTGGAGTTCGCCTCCCGCGACCGCCGCTTCGGCGGCGCCATCCCGAACGAGGAGCTGCTCGCCATGGAGGGCCGCAGTACCGAGTAAGCCCCGGGCGGCAAAATCAGCCCGTCCGGCGTTTGAGGACGAGGCCGTTCAGGCCGATGCGGGGGCCCGAGGCGCAGCCCCTGCCGTACCCGCTCAACCGCCGGCGGCACCCGCGCAGTCGGCGCAGGTGCCGAAGATCTCCACGGTGTGCGCCACGTTGACGTAGCCGTGCTCCGCGGCGATGGCCTCGGCCCACTTCTCCACCGCGGGGCCCTCCACCTCGACGGCCTTGCCGCAGGCGCGGCAGACCAGGTGGTGATGGTGGTCGCCGGTGGAGCACCGGCGGTAGACGGACTCGCCCTCGGCGGTGCGCAGGACGTCGACCTCGCCGGCGTCGGCGAGGGACTGAAGGGTGCGGTAGACCGTGGTGAGCCCGACCGCGTCGCCCTTGTGCTTGAGCATGTCGTGGAGTTCCTGCGCGCTGCGGAACTCCTCGACCTCCTGAAGGGCGGCCGACACGGCAGCCCGCTGCCGGGTGGCGCGGCCCTTCACGGGCGGTCCAGCGGTGCTCACTGGATTCCTCCTCACGTCTTCACGGCTTGCCGGGCCATTGTGCCAGCCCGGTTCACCCGCGGTCAGACGCCGACCTCGTCGGCGGCCCCCCTGGTGGCCGGAATCTTGCACTCCGCCGGATCCGCGGCGGGCTGCGCGGCGGCCAGGGCCCGCGCGCGTCGCCGGGCCAGCGGGGCGGCCAGCAGACTCAGCACGACGAACGCGCCGATGGTGAGCAGCACGATCGTCGCGCCGGGCGGCACGTCCTGGTAGTACGACGTGACGGTGCCGCCGATCGTCACGCTCACCCCGAGCGCGACGGCGATCGCGAAGGTGGCGGCGAAGCTGCGGGTGAGCTGCTGCGCGGCGGCCACCGGGACCACCATCAGCGCCGACACCAGCAGCAGACCGACGACGCGCATCGCGACCGTCACCGTGACCGCCGCCGTGACGGCCGTCAGCAGGTTCAGCGCGCGCACCGGCAGGCCGGTGACCCGGGCGAACTCCTCGTCCTGGCTGACGGCGAACAGCTGGCGGCGCAGGCCGACGGTGACGAGGGCCACGAAGGCGGCGAGCACGCAGATCGCGGTGACGTCCGACTCGGAGACCGTCGACAGCGAGCCGAAGAGGTACGAGGTGAGGTTGGCGTTGGAGCCGCCCGGCGCGAGGTTGATGAACATCACGCCGCCCGCCATGCCGCCGTAGAAGAGCATGGCGAGGGCGATGTCGCCGCGGGTCCTGCCGTACCAGCGGATCAGCTCCATGAGGACCGCGCCGAGGACGGAGACGAGGGTCGCCATCCACACCGGGGACCAGGAGAGCAGGAAGCCGAGGCCCACGCCGGTCATGGCCACGTGGCCGATGCCGTCGCCCATGAGGGCCTGGCGGCGCTGGACCAGGTAGATGCCGATGGCCGGGGCGGTGATGCCGACCAGGAGGGCCGCCAGCAGGGCCCGCTGCATGAAGGCGTAGTTCAGGATTTCCATCAGCTCAGCAGTCCCGTACGGATCGGTTCGGCGCCCGCGGGGGCGTGCGGGTGGACGTGGTCGTGGCCGGGCAGCGCGTGCTGGCCGACGGCCTCGGGCGGCGGGCCGTCGTGCAGGACGCAGCCGTCGCGCAGCACCACGGCCCGGTCGATGAGCGGCTCCAGCGGGCCCAGCTCGTGCAGGACGAGGAGGACGGTGGCGCCGGCCGCGACCTGCCCGCGCAGGGTGGCCGCCAGCACCTCCTGGCTGGCCAGGTCGACGCCCGCCATCGGCTCGTCCATGATCAGCAGTTCGGGTTCGGCGGCGAGCGCGCGGGCGATCAGCACGCGCTGGTGCTGGCCGCCGGAGAGGGCGTTCACCGAGTCCTTGGCGCGGTCGGCCATGCCGACCAGGTCGAGGGCGCGGCGTACGGCCTCGTGGTCGGCCTTGCGCAGGACGCCGAAGCGGGCCCGGGAGAGCCGGCCGGAGGCGACCACCTCGGTCACCGTGGCGGGGACGCCGCCGGCGGCCGTGGTGCGCTGCGGGACGTAGCCCACGCGCGCCCAGTCGCGGAAGCGGCGCCGCGGGGAGCCGAACAGCTCGATCTCGCCGGCCGTCACCGGCACCTGGCCGATGATCGTGCGCACGGCCGTGGACTTGCCCGAGCCGTTGGCGCCGAGGAGCGCGACCACCTGGCCGCGCCGCACGGTGAGGTCGATGCCGCGCAGGACGGGGCGTGAGCCCAGCTCGGCGCGCACGCCGCGCAGGGATATGACGGACTCGTCGCTCACGATGTCCTCCGTAACGGTCGAACTGCTGGGGATTGCTGCTTGCCTGGCCCTACTCGGCGCCGAGGGCGGCCCGGAGCGCCTTGAGGTTGGCTTCCATGACCGAGACGTAGTCGTCGCCCCTGGACTGGTCGGTGATGCCTTCGAGCGGATCGAGGACGTCCGTCTTCAGGCCCGCGTCCTTGGCGAGGGTCTTCGCGGTCTTGCCGGAGACCAGTGTCTCGTAGAAGACCGTGGTGACGCCGTCGGCCCGGGCCTCCTGCTGGAGCTGCTTGATCCGGGCGGGGCTGGGCTCGCTCTCCGGGTCGAGGCCGTTGATGGCCTCCTGGGTGAGCCCGTAGCGCTCGGCGAGGTAGCCGAAGGCGGCGTGGTTGGTGAAGAAGACCTTGGTGCCGGTCTTCGCCAGCCCGTCCTTGAACGCCGTGTCCAGGCCGCCCAGCTTCTTCGCCAGCGCCTCGGCGTTCTTGCGGTAGTCGGCTGCGTGGTCCGGGTCGGCCTTCTCGAAGGCCTTCGCGACGCCCTCGGCGATCTCGGCGTACTTCACCGGGTCCAGCCAGACGTGCGGGTCGAGGCCGTGCTCGCCCTCCTCGGAGTGTTCCTCCTCGGCGTGCTCCTCGCCGCCGTGGTCGTGCTCGACGTCCCCGTGGTCCTCGAGCGTGGTCAGCGAGGCCGCGTCGATCTTGGTCTTTGCGTCGGACTGGGCGACGGCCTCGTCCACGGCCGGCTGGAGGGACTTCAGGTAGAGCACCGCGTCCGCCTCGCCCATCCGTGCGGTCTGCCGGGCGCTCAGCTCCAGGTCGTGCGGCTCCTGGCCGGGCTCGGTGAGCGTGGTGACGTTCACGTGCTCCCCGCCGATCTGCTCGGCGAGGTACTGCATCGGGTAGAACGACGCGACGACGTCGAACTTGTCCGTGTTGCCGGCCCCCGCGCCGTCGGTGGAGCAGGCGGAGAGGGTCCCGAGGCCCAGTGCGGTGGCCGCGGTGACTGCTATGCCGGAGATACGGCGTCGTCGTGCGTTCATGACACTCATTTTCAACAAATATGGAAACCGTTGTCAACAAGCGGTCGGTCACGCAGATGGGAGCCCCCGATTTGGCCGAGGGGTGACCCACGCCGGTAACCTGAAGCATTCTCTGGAAGCGTCTCGCTTCGCCCGCCGCACCAGTCAGTCACCGTCGTCGTAATGAAGAGAGCACCGTGGCCGCCGACAAGATCGACACCATCGTCAGCCTGAGCAAGCGCCGTGGCTTCGTTTTCCCCTGCAGTGAGATCTACGGCGGTCAGCGCGCCGCCTGGGACTACGGTCCGCTCGGTGTCGAGCTCAAGGAGAACCTGAAGCGCCAGTGGTGGCGCTACATGGTCACTTCGCGCGAGGACGTCGTCGGTCTCGACTCCTCCGTGATCCTGGCCCCCGAGGTCTGGGTCGCCTCCGGTCACGTCGCCACCTTCACGGACCCGCTGACCGAGTGCACCTCCTGCCACAAGCGGTTCCGCGCGGACCACCTGGAGGAGGCGTACGAGGAGAAGAAGGGCCACGCCCCGGAGAACGGCCTCGCCGACCTCAACTGCCCCAACTGCGGCAACAAGGGCACCTTCACCGAGCCCAAGCAGTTCTCCGGTCTGCTCTCCACCCACCTCGGCCCGACCCAGGACAGCGGCTCCGTCGCCTACCTGCGGCCCGAGACGGCGCAGGGCATCTTCACCAACTTCGCCCAGGTGCAGACCACTTCGCGCCGCAAGCCGCCGTTCGGCATCGCCCAGATGGGCAAGTCCTTCCGCAACGAGATCACGCCCGGCAACTTCATCTTCCGCACCCGCGAGTTCGAGCAGATGGAGATGGAGTTCTTCGTCAAGCCGGGCGAGGACGAGAAGTGGCAGGAGTACTGGATGGAGCAGCGCTGGAACTGGTACACCGGCCTCGGCATGCGCGAGGAGAACATGCGGTGGTACGAGCACCCCGCCGAGAAGCTCTCCCACTACTCCAAGCGCACCGCCGACATCGAGTACCGCTTCCAGTTCGGCGGCAGCGAGTGGGGCGAGCTGGAGGGTGTCGCCAACCGGACCGACTACGACCTCTCCTCGCACGCCAAGGCCTCCGGCCAGGACCTCTCCTACTACGACCAGGAGGCCCAGGAGCGCTGGACGCCGTACGTCATCGAGCCGGCGGCCGGTGTCGGGCGGGCGATGCTCGCCTTCCTGCTCGACGCGTACATCGAGGACGAGGCGCCGAACGCCAAGGGGAAGCTGGAGAAGCGCACGGTGCTGCGCCTCGACCCGCGGCTGTCCCCGGTGAAGGTCGCCGTGCTGCCGCTGTCCCGCAACCCGGAGCTGTCGCCGAAGGCGAAGGGGCTCGCGCAGGCGCTGCGGCAGAACTGGAACATCGAGTTCGACGACGCCGGTGCGATCGGGCGCCGGTACCGGCGCCAGGACGAGATCGGGACGCCGTTCTGCGTCACCGTCGACTTCGACACGCTGGACGACAACGCGGTGACCGTGCGCGAGCGGGACACCATGAAGCAGGAGCGCGTGTCGCTGGACCAGATCGAGGGGTACCTCGCGTCCCGGCTCGTCGGCTGCTGAACGTCCGTTGCGGTGAGGTGCCGGGGGGCTGCGCCCCCTGGACCCCCGGAACCTGTGCCCACCCCCTGCCGACTCGGTCGGCAGGGGGTGGGCGTCTCAGTTCCGGGGGCTCGGGTTCCGGTTCCCGGGTCAGCGGCCCTGGAGGGATTTCACGTTGTCGCCGAAGGTCCAGTTCTTCGAGCCGTCCCAGTTGAGGGACCAGGTCATCAGGCCCTTGAGGGAGCCGTTGTAGCGGTTCCAGGCCTGGGAGACCAGGGACGGTGACATGTGGCCCCCGCCCGCGCCGGGCTGTGCGGGCAGGCCCGGGACCTGCTTGTCGTAGGGCACCCGGATCGTCGTGCCCTGGATGACCAGTCCCTTGTTCAGGCAGTCGGTCTGGGCGGTGAAGCCCTGCACGGTGCCGGCCGAGTAGGAGTCGCCGGAACAGCCGTACATGCTGCCGTTGTAGTACTGCATGTTCAGCCACCACAGGCGGCCGTTGTCGGCGTACTTCTTGATGACCGGCAGGTACGCGCCCCAGATGGAGCCGTAGACGACGCTGCCGCCGGTGACGTACGCCGTCTCCGGGGCCATCGTGAGGCCGAAGTTCGCGGGCATCCGGGCCAGCACGCCGTCGATGATGCGGATCAGGTTGGCCTGGGACGTGGAGAGTTGGCCGATGCTGCCGCTGCCGGTGAGGCCGGTCTCGATGTCGATGTCGATGCCGTCGAAGTTGTACTTCTTGAGGATCGGCACGATCGTGTCGACGAAACGGTCGGCCACGGCGGTCGAGTTGAGGTCGATGCCGGCCGTGGCACCGCCGATGGAGAGCAGGATCGTCTGCCCCGACGCCTTGGCCGCGCACATCTCCGCGGGCGTCGCCACCTTCACGCCCGCGTCCATCCCGTCCTCCCACAGGGCCGTCCCGTCGGAACGGATCACCGGGAAGGCCGCGTTGAGGACGTTGTAGCCGTGCGCGGCGATGCGGGAGTCGGTGATCGGTGTCCAGCCGAAGGGCGGGTGGACGCCGTTGGCGGCGCCGTCCCAGTTCTCCCAGTAGCCCTGGAGGACCTTGCCGGCGGGCTTCGACTTCACGGCGCAGGTGTCGGCGGCCGGGGCCGGGGCCGCGTCGGTGGGGGCGGCGGACGCGCCGACGGCGGTCAGGGGAGTGAGGACGGCTGCCGCGAGCGCGGCGGCGAACAGGCGGAGTCTGCGACGGGTCATGCGGCTTGCCTCCTGTGTGGGGGTGAGGTGGCGCAGGCATGACAATGCTCTGGTCCAGACCATTCGTCAAGGGAAGGCGGACGGGGTGGTGAGCGTGCAGGCGGGCCGGACGCGGGGACCTTCACGGCCCGCGTGCAGGCGGGCCCGGACGCCGGGACCTTCACGGCCCGCGACGCCCGGGGTACCGCCCGCGCCCTCTTCCGCGCCACCTGCCGCTTCCACAAGCCCGTCCACGCCGGGGAGTGGGGGCAGCCGGTGATCGAGGACGACCTGGAGGACGTCCTCGACCTGGTGACACGCGGCCGGCGCGGCTGAACGTCAGGCGCCGGCCGCGCTCCGCCAGAAGTCCCGCATCAGCGGCGTCGGTTCCGGGCCCGTCATGGCCACCTGGGTGAGCAGGATCGCGGTCGTCCCGGCGGCCGGGACCAGGTGGGCCGTGGTGCCGCTGCCGCCGACCCAGCCGTAGCGGCCCGGCACGTTCCACGGCTCCGCCCGGTCCACGTCGACCTGACCGCCGTAGCCCCAGCCCTGGCCGAGGAGGAAGAGACGGCCCGCCTCGCGCTGGCCGGGCGTCAGGTGGTCGGTGGTCATACGGCTCACCGATGCGGGGGACAGGACCTGCCGGCCGTCCACCGCGCCCCGCGCGTGCAGCATGCGCGCGAAGGCCAGCCAGTCGTCCGCCGTCGAGACCAGCCCGCCGGCCCCGGACGGGAACGGGGGCACGGAACTCCACTGCCCGTCGGGTGTGTCGGAGAGTTCGAGGGCGCCCGCCGCGGTGGGCGTGTACTGGCTGGTGAAGCGGTCCCGCTTCGCGGGCGGCACCTCGAACGCCGTGTCCGCCATGCCCACCGGTTCCAGCAGGCGCTCCGCCAGGGCCTCCGGCAGGGGCCGGCCGGTGACCCGGCTGATCAGCACGCCCTGAAGGTCGGAGCAGGTGTTGTACAGCCAGGCCGCCCCCGGCTGATGCAGCAGCGGCACCCGGGCCAGGCCCGCCAGCCACGCGTCGGGCTCCGGCGCCCGACGCGGGTCCAGGCCTCCCTGGTGCGCCGCGAACAGCGCCTGCGCGCCGGGCAGCGAGAAGTCCGACGGGAAGCCCCAGCCCGCCCGGGAGCTGAGCAGGTCCTCCACCGTGATCGCGCGCTCCGCCGGAACCACGTCGTCCAGGGCGGCGGCCGGGTGGCGCAGCACCATCGGCTTCGACAGCTCCGGCAGCCACGCGTCCACCGGGTCCTCCAGTGCCAGCAGGCCGTCCTCGACCAGCCCCAGCAGGGCCGCGGCCACGATCGGCTTCGTCAGCGACGCGATCCGGAAGAGGCTGTCCCGCGTCATGGGGGCGCTGCCGTCGGTGTCCACCTGCCCGACGGCCACCGCTTGCACGTCGTCACCGCGGGCCACCAGCGCCACGGCCCCCGGCACCGTGCCGTCGTCCACATGCCGCTGCAAGGTGGCGCTCAGTGCGGTCGCGTCGTTCATGGGCGGGCCTCCGGTTCGTCGTCGTCGTGGTGTCGACTCCGTCCGCGTCCGGAACTCATCGGCGGCCGGCTCAGCCGATCCTCCGGGGCAGACGCAGGCCCAGCAGGCCGGTCAGCACCACCGCCGCCAACTGGACCAGCAGCGTCGTCACCAGGGCGTCGCGCATGCCCATGCCCGGGATCAGGGAGAGGAACAGGGTGCCCAGGGTCGCCACGCCCAGGGCCAGCGAGGACTGCTGGACGGTGATCATGACACCGCTGCCGACGCCCGCGCGCGCGGCGGGCACCTCCGACAGGACGACCCGGAAGATCACGGGAAGCTGGAGCGCCTGGCCCGCACCGGCGAGCGCCGCTCCCGGCAGCAGTTCGACCACGCCGAGGCCGGGCCAGGAGCGCCACGCGGCCAGCGTCATCAGGGCGAGACCCACTCCCTGGAGGGCGGCGCCGGTGGGCACGACACGGGTGCCGTAGCGGGCGACCAGCCTCGGTCCTGCGAGGGAGAAGACGAAGAACACCGCCGCGAGCGGGGCCAGCGCCAGCCCCGCGGCCACCGGGCCCAGACCCGCCCCCTGCTGCAACGCCACCGCGATGACGAACATGAAGCCGCTGAAGCCGATCGAGAACGGCACGATGAGCGAGAGGCCGCGGCGCAGCGACACGATCGCGAACAGGCTCGGCGGGACCAGGGGCGTACGGCCGGCCCGGTCCGCCCGGCGCTCCACCGTGAAGAACGCCACCGCCGCGAACGGGAACGCCGCCAGCGACAGCCACGTCCACAGCGGCCAGCCCGCCGCCCGGCCCTCGGTGAGCGGGACCAGCAGGGTCAGGATCGAGGCGGCCAGCAGGAAGGTGCCGGGGACGTCCACCGGCTCGGGGCGCGCGGAGCGGGTCTCGGGGACGGCGCGGGCGGCCAGGACCAGGCCCGCCAGGACGACCGGCACGTTCACCAGGAAGACGGCACGCCAGCCGGTGCCCGCGATGTCGGCGGCCACCAGGACACCGCCCAGGATCTGACCCGCCACCATCGACAGGCCGGCCGTGGCGCCGTACAGGCTCATGGCCTTCGCGCGCCGGGGACCGGACGTGGTCGCCTGGATGGTCGCCAGCACCTGGGGCAGCATCGCGGCGGCCGAGGCGCCCTGCGCCACCCGGGCCGCCACCAGCGACCACGCGTCCGGCGCCAGTCCGCAGGCCAGCGAGGTCAGCCCGAAGGCCGCCATGCCGCCCAGGAACAGGCGGCGCCGTCCGAAGAGGTCGCCGAGCCGGCCGCCGAGAACCAGCAGGACGGCGTACGCCACCCCGTATCCGGCGACGACCAGTTCCAGGACCGCCTCGCCCGCGGACAGGTCGGCGCCGACGGTGGGCAGGGCGACGTTGACGATGAAGAAGTCGACGAGCGGGAGAGCCGCGGCCAGCAGCACGGTGAAGAGCCCGAGGCCGCCGAGCGAGGGCGGGGCCGCGGGGCCCGGACGGACGGGACGTGAAGTGAGGATGTCGGTCACGCGATCGAGCCTGCGGCCGATTCCAGGGTGGTACCAGAGTCTCCTTGTGCTGGTAGTGGAAGTACCTGGCAACAGGGTTCCGCACACGGCACCCTGGAGGCATGACGACAGTGACGGGTCAGGAGACGACGGCACCACCCCGGCCCCGGGACACCGGCTCGGAGATCCGGCGGCACGAACTCGCCGCCTTCCTGCGCAGCCGCCGCGAGCGCATCGCGCCCGAGCAGGTCGGGCTGCCCCGCGGACGGCGCCGCCGCACACCGGGGCTGCGGCGCGAGGAGGTCGCCCAGCTCTCGGCCGTCGGCGTCACCTGGTACACCTGGCTGGAGCAGGCCCGGGACATCCACGTCTCCGTGCAGGTCGTCGACGCACTCGCCCGCGCGCTGCTGCTCGACCCCACCGAGCGCGCCCACCTCTTCCGGCTGGCGGGGACCGTCGATCCGACGCCCGCGACGGCCTGCCCGGCCATCACACCGGCGGTGCGCGCCCTGCTGGAGCAGTTCGAGCCCTACCCGGCCTGTGTGCAGAACAGCCGGTACGACATCCTCGCCCACAACCGCACGTACGGGCTGCTGCTGTGCGACCTGGACGCGGTGCCGCCCGAGGACCGCAACTGCATGGTCCTCTGCTTCACCCACGAGGAGTGGCGCTCCTCGATCGTCCACCTGGAGGAGACGCAGCGGCTGATGGCCGCCCGGTTCCGCGCGACGATGGCCGGCCACCTCGCCGAGCCCGCCTGGAAGATGCTGCTCAAGCGACTGCGCACCCAGTCGCCGGAGTTCCGGGAGGCCTGGGAGCGGCACGAGGTCGTCGCGCACCGCGGGAAGCGCAAGGAGTTCCTCAACCGGCACGTCGGCCGCATCCGCGTCGACCACACCGACCTGTGGCTCGGTCCGGAACCCGGGCCCCGGATGGTGACGTACGCACCGGCCGACGAGGTCTCCCGGGAGCGGCTGGAGAAGCTGCACGCGATCGCCCGGGAGCGGGAGCCGGCTGCCTCGGGCTGAGCGCCCGAGGTGCGGGAACCCCGGGAAATGCGGAAGGTGATGTTCCCGGGGTTTCCCAGGCTTGCCACAGCCCGGGTTCCCACCGCACGGACAGGGCGAGGACGAACAGTCATGGCTGAGCAGAAGTCGGCGCGGACACTTCCGCGGCCGTTGCACGCGGCCGCTTCGGCGGTGCGGAAGGTGCCGGGTGCCGAGACGGTGGGCAGGGTCGCCGAGGGCGCGCTGGACAGGATCGGGGAGGTGTCGCCGCGCGGGCGGCGCGTGCTCGTCTACACGGGCGCCGGGGTGCTGGGCGTCGCCGGACTGGTGGAGTGGCCGGTGGCGGCCACCGGAGCGGCGGTGGCCTGGCTGACGCAGCAGCGCGGGCGGAACGGGCAGGCCCGGCAGAACGGGAACGGCAACGGGAGCGGGAGCGCGGCGAAGGGCCGCGCGGGGGCGGGCGCCGGTAACGGTGCCCAGGGCGCCACCGGCACGAACACGGCGACGAAGCCCGCCCGGACGTCGGCCAGGAAGACCACCGCCAGGGCGGCCGCCACGAAGACGGCCGGCACGGGCGGTACGGCCGGTGCGGGACGGACGGCCAGTACGGCCGGTGCGGCCAGGACGGGCACGTCGGGCGCCGGCGGGGCGAAGAAGACCACCGGTGCCGCCAAGTCCACGGCCGGGTCCGCGGCCGCCAAGTCCGCCGCCAAGTCCGCCGCCAGGTCGGCGGCCACCACGGCCGCCGCTGCGAAGAAGTCCGCCGCGAAGAAGACGACCGCGAACAAGGCCACGGCGAACAAGGCCACGGCGAACAAGGCCACGGCGAACAGGGCCACGGCGAACAGGGCCACGGCGAAGAAGACGACGGCCAGGAAGACGGCGGCCAAGAGCACCGCGGCGAAGAAGACGGCGGCCAAGAGCACCGCGGCGAAGAAGACGGCGGCGAACGGGACCACGGCCAAGAAGACGACCGCCAAGAAGACGACCGCCAAGAAGACGACCGCCAGGAAGAGCCCCGCCAAGACCACCGCGTCGCCCACTCGGAGCAAGAGCCGGTCGGGAAACAAGACGGCCTCCAGCCGGCCCTCCGCCACCGGCGGCAACCGCGGGCGCGGCCGCAGGACGGCCGCCTCCTCGCGCACCCGCAAGTCCGGCTGAGGGGGAGCCGATGCCCGGTGGACTGCTGACGCGTTCCCAGGATGCCGTCACGGGGTTCGTGCTGGCCGGACCCCGGCTGCTCGCGCGCGGCACCGCGCCCGCCGTGGGCGCCGCGGCCGGCGCGGCGGCGGGCACCGCACGGGCCGGTGTGCGCGGCGCGGACTTCGCGGCGCGGGCGGCCCGGGTCGCCCGCGCCGCGCTGCCCGGCGGGCCGCGGGAGTGGCGGGCCGGACACCGGGCGCACCTCGCGCTGCGGCCGGCCGCGACGGACGAGGTGCGCCGGGCGGGCGGCACGGAACGCGTGGCGCGGCAGGTGGCGGAGGCCCTGGCCGAGCACCCGGACGTGCTGCTCGCCTACTGGGACACCGGACTCGCCCGGCTGGTGGTGACCGCGACCGAGGACCGGCTCACCGACCGCGTCGTCGACCACGCCGCAGAACTCGCCGAGCGTCACGGACTCGCCCGCGCGGACCGGGCCGGCCGGACGGTTCCGGACGACCCGGACGAGGCGGACCACCCCGGCGACCCGGCCCCGGTGCGGGTCGCGGCGGTCGCGCTCGGGGCCGACGTGCTCGGCGTCGCCGCCGCCGTGACCGGTGCGCGGCTCCGCCTGCCGGCCTCGCCCCGCCTGGTCACGGCCGTGACGACCCTCCTGCGTGAGAACCCGGCCTTCCGGGCCTGGCTGCGCGAGCGGCTCGGCGACCACCGCATGGACGTGGCGCTGGCCGCCGCCAACGCCGCCGCCCACGGCGCCGGACAGAGCCCCACCTCGCTGGTGCTCGACGGGGCGCTGCGGGTCTGCCAGTTGACGGAGGCGCTGGCGAGGGGAGCCGCCTTCGAGGTCGTGCACGACCGGCTGTGCGTCCCCGGCCGGGGCAGCCTGCCCGCCGGAGGTGCCCTGCGCCCGCCGCCGCGCACCTCGCCGGCCCAGGAGTACGCCGCCCACGCCTCGGCCGGCAGCGTGGCGGGCGCCGCGGCGACCCTGCTGGTCAAGCACGACGTGACGGAGGCGGCGGAGGCGGTGCTCGCCGGTTCGCCGAAGGCCGCGCGTTACGGACCCGCCGCCTTCCACGCCGTGCTGAGCGCCGCGCTGTCCCGTACCGGGGTGCTCGTGCGCGATCCCGGGCGGCTGCGGCAGCTGGAGATGGCCCGCACGGTCGTCCTGCACCCCAGCGCGCTGCGGGTGCCGGACGCGGGCGCGGACCCGTGGACCGAGGACGTGCTGGACGCCGCGCGGCGCGCGGGACTGCGCGTGGTCATGGTGGAGGACCCGGCGCTGGCCGACTTCACCGGTCTCGCCGACCAGGTCGTCGGTGCCGGGCGCCCGCTCGCGGACGTCGTGGCCGGGCTGCGCTCCGAGGGCGGCGTCATCACCGTCGTACGTCCGCTGCCCGGCGACGACGCGTCCGTGTCGGCCGGGCTGCTCGCCGGGGACGTGGCCGTCGCGCTGGCCGACGTCGACTCGCCGGTGGCCTGGGGTGCGGACGTGCTCGCGCCGCAGGGGCTCGCGGACGTGTGGCGGGTGCTGCGGGCGGTGCCGGTGGCCCGCGCGGTCGGGAGCCGCTCGCAGACGCTGGCCCGGTCAGGGGCCGCGCTGTCCGGGCTGCTGGTGGCGGTCGGCGAGGCGCGCGGCAGACGCCGGGGCGGGGTGTCCTCGCTGGTGGGGATGCGGCACGCGCCGGTGGACGCGAGCGCGGCGGTGGCCCTGCTGTCCGGGACGCGGGCCGCGCTCGGCGTGGCCATGGCCCGCGCCCCGCACCCCCGGGCCCGGGTCGCGTGGCACGCGCTGCACCCGGACGACGTACGGGAGCGGCTGGAGCGGGAGCGCGAACCCGAGCCGACCGCCGTCGAACAGGCCACCGCCCGGCTGCGGGCGGCCGCCGAGCGGGCGGGCCACGTGCCCGCGCTGGCCCCGGCGCGCTGGTCGTGGCAGCTGGCCCGAGCCGTACGCGGCGAGCTGGACGACCCGCTCACCCCGGTGCTCGCGGTCGGCTCGGCCGCCTCGGCCATCCTCGGGTCGGTCGTCGACGCGATGCTCGTGGTCGGCGCCCTCGACCTGAACGCGCTGGTCGGCGGCTTCCAGCGGCTGCGCGCCGAGCGGGCGCTGTCCGGACTGCTGGCGGAGCAGAAGCAGAAGGCCCGGGTGACCGAGGAGCACATCGGCCCGGACAGCGCGGAGTGGGCGGCGGAGGGCGAGCCGCGGATCGTGGACGCGGCCAAGCTGCACCCCGGCCACGTGATCGAGCTGAAGGCCGACGACGTGGTGCCGGCGGACGCCCGGCTGCTGTGGGAGGACGGCCTGGAGGTGGACGAGTCCGCGCTGACCGGCGAGTCGCTTCCGGTGGACAAGTCCGTGGACCCGGCGCCCCGGGCGCCCGTCGCCGAGCGGTTCTGCATGGTCTTCGAGGGCACCACCGTGGTGGCCGGCCGGGCCCGCGCCGTCGTCGTCGACACCGGAGACCACACCGAGGCGGCGCGTGCGGTGGCGCTGGCGGCCCGGACGCCGTCGGCGGCCGGAGTGCAGGCCAGGCTCCAGGAGCTGACCCGCAAGGCGCTGCCGCTCACCCTGGCGGGCGGCGCCGCGGTGACCGGTATCTCGCTGCTGCGCGGGGCGCCGATCCGGCAGGCCGTCGCCGGCGGCGTGTCGGTTGCGGTGGCCGCCGTGCCCGAGGGGCTGCCGCTGGTGGCGACGGTGGCCCAGCTCGCCGCGGCCCGCCGGCTGAGCCGCCGGGGCGTCCTGGTGCGCACCCCGCGCACGCTGGAGGCGCTCGGCCGGATGGACACCGTCTGCTTCGACAAGACGGGCACCCTCACCGAGAACAGGCTCCGGCTGTCGCGGGTCGCGGGCCCCGACGGCGCGGTCCGCAGGGCGGGCGACCCGGACGCCGCCGACGCCGTACGGACCGCCGCGCGCGCCTGTCCCCGGCTGGACGGCGACGGGGCCCGGCCCACCCACGCCACCGACGAGGCGGTCCTGGACGCGGCCGGGGACGACCCGAAGTGGACGCAGCTGGAGGGACTGCCCTTCGAGACCTCCCGCGGCTACGCCGCCGCCGTCGGACGCGAGGGCGCGAGGGGCCGCGCCGTGCTGGTGGTCAAGGGCGCCCCGGAGACGGTGCTGCCCGCCTGCGCCGGCCTGCCCGCGGACGCCATCGAGGTGGCGCAGCGTCTCGCCGGTGCCGGACTGCGCATCATCGCGGTGGCGCGACGGACCCTGGCCAAGGGCGAGAAGGCGGCCGACGTCATCGAACAGCGGCCCGCGGGGCTGGAGTTCACCGGTCTGCTGGCCCTCGCCGACGTGCCCCGGGAGACCTCCCCGGCGCTGGTGCGCGGGTTGCGCGAGGCGGGCGTGCGGCCGGTGGTGCTCACCGGCGACCATCCGCAGACCGCGCACGCCATCGCCGTCGACCTGGGCTGGCCCGAGGACGCGGTCGTCGTCACCGGCGACGAACTCGCCGCCGCCGACCGCACGGCCCGCTCCCGGATGCTGCGCGACGCGGACGTCGTGGCCCGGGTGGCGCCCGAGCAGAAGCTCCAGGTCGTCGAGTCGCTGCGGGACGCCGGAAGGGTCGTCGGCATGGTCGGCGACGGCGCCAACGACGCCGCCGCGATCCGGGCCGCCGACATCGGCGTCGGCATCAGCGCCCGCGGCTCGGCCGCCGCCCGCAACGCCGCCGACCTGGTGGTCACGGGTGACGACCTGCTGGTGCTGGTGGAGGCGGTGCGGGAGGGCCGGGCGCTGTGGCACAGCGTCGCCGACGCCATCGCCATCCTGATCGGCGGCAACGCGGGCGAGGTCGGCTTCGGCATCCTCGGCACGGTGCTGGCGGGCTCGTCCCCGCTGTCCACCCGCCAGATGCTGCTGGTCAACCTGTTCACCGACCTGTTCCCGGCGATGGCGGTAGCGGTGACCAAGACGGGGGATCCGGAGCAGGAGGCCGCCGACGCGGGCGCGCCCCTCGGCGCGGCGGTGCTGGGCGAACCCCTCATCCGGCAGATCCGGCACCGGGCCCTGACCACGGCCCTCGGAGCGACCGCGGCCTGGCTGCTCGGCCGCTTCACGCCGGGCACGGAGCGGCGCTCGACGACCATGGCGCTGTGCGCGGTCGTCGGCACCCAGCTCGCCCAGACCCTCGCCGACCGCCGCGACAGCCGCCTCGTCCAGGTCACCTCCCTGGGCTCCGCCGTCGCCCTGATCGCCCTCGTTCAGACCCCCGGCGTCAGCCGCCTCTTCGGCTGCACCCCGCTGGGCCCGGTCGCCTGGACCGGCGTGGCCGCGGCGATCACGCTGGCACTGGCGGGACAGCGGGCGCTGCCCGGTGTGGAGGACGCGATCGGCACGTACTGGCCGAAGGTTGCGGAGCGGCTGCCGGTGGCGAAATGGGGTGCGGGGCCGCAGGGCGCGAGGGGATGATGCGCGGGTCCGCCGTCGTCGGCCGAAAGGCGTGTCCGTGCTTGCTCTGGACGAGATCCGGACGCTGCTGAGGGAACACGACGACCCGGACCACCGGGAACGGCCCCGGGACTTCGACCCGCGTGAAGCGGTGCGCCGCTTCGACTTGCTCACGGGCGCGCTCAGGCGGCGTTTCGGGCCGTCCGTCCGGGCGGGTCTCCACCAGGACTCCAGCGCGTGCGGACGGTGCTCGGTCCCCGCCGACGGCGCCGGTCCCGCCGGGGGACTGTGGGTCGAGCTGAGCAACTTCGGCGGCTTCGTCACCGCCGGTACGGGCACGCACTGGACCGCGGACTCCGCGACGGGCCTGAGCGGGGAGTTCGTGACGTGGCTGGACGAGGTGTGCACGGCGTCGGGATGCGTCGTCGTCCCGCTCGACGTGCTGCTGGAGCCGTACGACGGCCCGACCCCGACCCTGGTGGACGAGGACCGGATCCTCGTGGAGGCCCTCGCCGCGCTCCTACCCGAGGACGGGGACGGCGAGGACGACGAGGACGGGGACGACGACCTGCGGGCGGTCTGGGCCGACCGGTACTTCGACTACGTGTGAGTCACCGTCACACCCCCGCCCGCGCCGACTCCCGCACCTCCGGCGCACGCAGGCGCTCCGCCGTCCGCTCCGCCGTGCGGTGGGCCCAGCGCCCGCTGGTGACGGCGCCGAGGACGAGGACCGCCAGGCCGCAGGCGGCCAGGATCCACCAGCCGGGGCGGGCGGCGGAGACGAAGGTGTCGCGGTACGACGACGCGCCCAC
This sequence comes from Streptomyces sp. NPDC051136, assembly GCF_044455745.1. NCBI lineage: Bacteria > Bacillati > Actinomycetota > Actinomycetes > Kitasatosporales > Streptomycetaceae > Streptomyces > Streptomyces sp. NPDC051136. The sequence goes on from NZ_JBITFE010000002.1 coordinate 592,382, forward strand.
GCCCGTCGCCAGCACCGCGCCGATCACCGCCACGCCGAGGGTCTGGCCCAGCTGGCGGCTGGTCGAGGCGACGGCCGCGGCGACCCCGGCCTGGGCGCGGGGCATGCCGGAGACCGCGGTGTTGGTGATGGGCGCGTTGACGAAGCCGAAGCCGACCCCGAACAGGACGTAGCCGAGGAAGAGGGTGAGGTCGGAGGTCTCGGCCTCGAAGGCGGCGAACAGCGTCCCGCTGACCGTCAGCGCGCCGCCCGCGATCAGCAGCGGCAGGCGCGGCCCCCGGCTGCCGACCAGGCGGCCGGAGAGCGGGGCGCACAGGAAGGTCGGGACGGCCATCGGCAGCATCCACAGGCCGGCCTCCAGGGCGCTCAGCCCGCGCACGTTCTGGAGGTACAGCGTGGACAGGAACAGGAAGCCGCCCAGCGCGGCGAAGGCGCTGACCGCGATGACGGTGGCCCCGCTGAACGGCGCCGACCGGAAGAACCTCAGCTCGATGAGGGGGTCGGTGCGCCGGGGCTCGTGCACGAGCAGGCCGATCAGCGCGGCCAGCGCCAGCACCGCGAAGGGCAGCACGCTGGTGAACCCGGCGTCCGGCGCCTCGATGATCGCGTAGGTCAGGGAGCCGAACAGCACGATCACCATCAGCTGGCCCAGCGGGTCGGGCCGGCGGGCCTTCGGCGCGCGGGACTCGGGGACGAAGCGGAGGGTGAGGAGGAGGGCGGCCAGGCCCACCGGCAGGTTGACCCAGAAGATCGAGCGCCAGCCGACCGACTCGACCAGCACCCCGCCCACCAGCGGACCGGCGGCCATGGATATGCCGACCACCGCGCCCCAGACGCCGATCGCGCGGGCGCGCTCGCGCGGGTCGGTGAAGGTGTTGGTGATGATCGACATGGCCACCGGGTTGAGCATCGAACCGCCCACCGCCTGCATCATCCGGAAGACGATCAGCGAGGACAGACCGGGAGCCAGCGAGCACAGCAGCGAGCCGATGGTGAAGATCACCAGGCCGGTCATGAAGACCCGCTTGCGGCCGATCCGGTCGGCGGTGGAGCCGGAGAGCATCAGCAGCGCGGCCAGCACCAGCGTGTACGCGTCGATGGCCCACTGAAGCCCCGACGTGCTCGCGTGCAGATCGCGCTGCATGGAGGGGAGGGCGACGTTGAGGATCGTGTTGTCGATGCTCACGATCAGCAGACTCATGCAGCAGATGGCGAGCACGAGCATGCGGCGGCGACGGGTCAGCTCGGGCATGGACTCCATCGTACGCCCGTTTCGATAGTGCGGCTAACTAATGACCCATACATGATCCTCGCCGCCCCGCCGCCCCGCCGCCCTTCGCCCGGCCGCACCGAGCCGCGACGGGCACCGCCGCGCGTACGTGACAATGGAGGAATGTCCACGCTCACCACGCCCGCCCCCCACGCCACCGCCGCGCCGCTGCGGATCGGCCCGCACACCGTCGCGCCGCCCGTGGTGCTGGCCCCGATGGCGGGGATCACCAACGCTCCCTTCCGCACGCTGTGCCGTGAGTTCAGTGGCGGCAAGGGCCTGTTCGTGAGCGAGATGATCACCACGCGGGCCCTGGTCGAGCGCAACGAGAAGACCATGCAGCTCATCCACTTCGACGCGACCGAGACCCCGCGCTCGATCCAGCTGTACGGCGTGGACCCGGTGACCGTCGGCAAGGCCGTCCGCATGATCGCGGAGGAGGACCTCGCCGACCACATCGACCTGAACTTCGGCTGCCCGGTCCCCAAGGTCACCCGCAAGGGCGGCGGCTCGGCCCTGCCGTACAAGCGGAACCTGCTGCGGGCCATCGTCCGCGAGGCCGTCACCGGCGCCGGGGACCTTCCCGTCACCATGAAGATGCGCAAGGGCATCGACGACGACCACCTCACCTTCCTCGACGCGGGCCGCATCGCCGTCGAGGAGGGCGTGAGCGCCATCGCCCTGCACGGCCGCACCACCGCCCAGCACTACGGCGGCACCGCCGACTGGGACGCCATCGCCCGCCTCAAGGAGCACGTCCCGGAGATCCCGGTGCTCGGCAACGGCGACATCTGGTGCGCCGAGGACGCGCTGCGGATGGTCCGGGAGACCGGCTGCGACGGCGTCGTCGTCGGGCGCGGGTGCCTGGGACGGCCGTGGCTCTTCGCCGACCTGGTCGCCGCCTTCGAGGGGCGCACCGACTCCTTCGTCCGGCCCACCCTGCGCGAGGTCGCCGACGTCATGGTCCGGCACGCCACGCTGCTGGGGGAGTGGATCGGCGACGAGGCGCGCGGCGTCATCGACTTCCGCAAGCACGTCGCCTGGTACCTCAAGGGCTTCGCCGTCGGCTCCGAGATGCGCAAGCGGCTCGGGATCACCTCCTCGCTGGAGGCGCTGCGCGCCGGGCTGGACGAGCTGGACCTCGACCAGCCCTGGCCGGCCGGCGCCGACGGCCCCCGAGGCCGTACCTCCGGCAACAACCGGGTGGTCCTGCCGGACGGCTGGCTCAAGGACCCGTACGACTGCGCGGGCGTCGGCGAGGACGCGGAGCTGGACACCTCCGGCGGCTGATCAGCCACCGGCCCCGGTGGGGTGCGGGACGGAGCCGTACGCCGTCAGGAAGCGGTCGCGGAAGGAACTCATCGGCCACACCGGGGCGTCCTCGGCGGGCCTGAGGCCCTCCGTCCAGTTCCAGTCGTCGATCGCGTCGAGCACCTTCGGGTCCTTGGCGACGACCGACACCGGGACGTCGCGGCTCGCCCGGTCGCCGCTGACCCGGGCGAGCGGCTGGTGGTCGCCGAGGAAGACGAGGACGGTGTCGTCGGTGCCGTAGCGCTCCAGCCACTGCGTGAGGCTGGTGACCGAGTACTGGATCGACTTGCCGTACTCCTCCTTCGAGCGGGCGGAGTCGGTGATGACGTCGGCCGCCTTCACGCCCGACGCCTCGATGCCGTCGTACACCGACCCGTCGCCGATCTCGTCCCAGCCGACCGTCCGCGGGATCGGCGCCCAGGGCTGGTGGCTGGAGGTGAGGATGACCTCCGCCATCAGCGGCCTGTCGCGTTTCCTGCCGTGCTCCAGGCGCTGGAACGCCTCCAGCGCGTACTGGTCGGGCATCGTCGACCAGCTGAACTTCGGTCCCCGGTAGCCCATGCCGAAGGCGTCGTACACCTTGTCCAGGCCGTACCAGCCGGCCTCCGGCCAGGCCTTCTGCACCCCGGGCATGATCCCGACGGTGTCCCAGTCGCCGGTCTTCTCGAACGCCTTGGTGAGGGTGAGGTGGTCGCCGGCGGTGACGGTGCGGTAGCGCTGCTGGTTGTCCACCCACAGGCCGGACAGGAAGGTGGAGTGCCCGAGCCAGCTGCTGCCGCCGTACGTCGCCGAGGTCAGCCAGCCGCTGCGGGCGTGGAAGCCCGCCTTCGCCAGCGCATCGGTGCGCGCGTCCAGGGTCCGGTCGACACCCGGTGCCATCACCGGGTCCTCGATCGCGCTGCGACCGTAGCTCTCGATGAACGTGAAGATCATGTCCTTGCCGCGCAGGTCCGGCACGAGCTGCGCGCCGGGCGTGGCGCCGAAGCGGTCCGCCTTCGCCTCCTTCGCGAAGGCCGCCTCGTCCCTGAGCGTGTCCACGACCCGGTGCGCCTGCGCCTCGGCCGCCCGGGAGGCGCTGCTGGTGGCGACCGGCAGGCCGAAGGTCTGCACGCCCAGCGCCACGCAGGTCATCCACACGGTGCCCGTCATCAGCGCGCCCCGCGCCGCCCGCTCCCGGTGCGCGGCGAGCAGCTCGCCGAGCCGGACCGCCGCCAGCGCCGTGAGCACCAGCAGCGCGGCGGCCAGCACGACGGCTCCCACCGCGGCCCAGGCCGCCGCCGCCCCGCCCATCGAGTCCGCCACGAAGGACTGGGCGTCGTCGAGCAGGCTCCAGTCCAGGACCAGGTTGAAGCTCCGGCCCAGATACTCGGTGAAGCCCATGTCGAGCAGGTTCAGCACGGTCAGGGCGCCGAGCGCGGTCCCGAACAGCGCCGCCGCCACCAGACGCGGCACCCGGGGCAGGCAGAGCAGCAGCACCGCCGCGATGACCGCCTCCACCGGGATCCGCGCGAACCGGCTGGGCTCCAGGGCGGTGAGCGTGTTCGGCAGCAGCAGGGCGCCGAGCACGAGAATGGCCGAAAGTGCGGTCGTGCTCCGGCGGACGACGAGGGCGGTCCGCGGGTGCCGGGTGCGCCACGCCCGGTGGCGCGCGAGACGGGCCCGCAGGGCCCGCACGGCACCGGACGGGGCGGAACCGGGTGCGCCGGGGGTCTCGGGGCCGCCGTCGGCGGGCTGCGACGGCCGGGGAGAAGGCGTGATGACGGGCACCCGAAGGTCCTTCCGTGCGAAACCCGGTGGACGGCGGGCCCCGGCGAGGGGGCCGGGACCCGCCGCACTCTCCTACGTCCCGCGCGAGCGGTCCGTTCACCGGTCCGGATGGTGAAATCCGGCTGTCTGTGGAAGCGTGATTCTCGCCACCTCTGATAGGGCCTGCGCTCAGATGAGCGGATCATGGGCGATTCCACTTCTCCAAAGGGTGGCACTGAGTGCCATGCCTTGATCGTTCATCGATCGAACTCAAGCGTGGAGAATGATGCTCAGATGAGCGACACGACCCGTGTTCGAGCGGGCTTGAGTTCAAGAAGTGAAAACATTGGCCATCGGTCGCTTGCCAAGCCTTGACTTTCGATCCGCTGGCGGACGAGTGGTTACGGGCGCATGACGCGCAAGTGGACGTACCCAGGTGCCTTTGATCTGGGTAGATTCCTCGCCGTCAGGGCAGCCACCGCGTCCTCGAGGAGTCGAGACCCGTGTCGGAAAACAAAGATCCCCAGGTAGCGAACGCGCCGAAGTTCGTTTACGACTTCACCGAGGGCAACAAGGACCTCAAGGACCTCCTCGGCGGCAAGGGCGCCAACCTCGCCGAGATGACCAACCTGGGTCTGCCGGTCCCTCCCGGTTTCACGATCACCACCGAGGCCTGCAAGACCTACCTCGACAGCGGCGAGGAGCCGGCGGCCCTGCGCGACGAGGTGAGCGCGCACCTCGACGCCCTCGAAGAGAAGATGGGCAAGAAGCTCGGCCAGGCCGACGACCCGCTCCTCGTGTCGGTGCGCTCCGGGGCCAAGTTCTCCATGCCCGGCATGATGGACACGGTCCTCAACATCGGCCTCTCCGACAAGTCGGTGCAGGGCCTGGCCCAGCAGGCCGGCGACGACCGCTTCGCCTGGGACTCCTACCGCCGCCTGATCCAGATGTTCGGCAAGACCGTCCTCGGCGTCGACGGCGAACTCTTCGAGGACGCGCTGGAGTCGGCGAAGGCCGCCAAGAAGGTCGCGGTCGACACCGAGCTGGAGGCCGCCGACCTCAAGAAGCTCGTCACCAAGTTCAAGAAGATCGTCAAGACCGAGGCCGACCGGGACTTCCCGCAGGACGCGCGCGAGCAGATGGACCTCGCCATCAAGGCGGTCTTCGACTCCTGGAACGGCGAGCGCGCCAAGCTCTACCGCCGCCAGGAGCGCATCCCGCACGACCTCGGCACCGCCGTCAACGTGTGCTCCATGGTCTTCGGCAACCTCGGCCCCGACTCCGGCACCGGCGTCGCCTTCACCCGCGACCCCGCCTCGGGCCACCAGGGCGTCTACGGCGACTACCTCCAGAACGCCCAGGGCGAGGACGTCGTCGCCGGCATCCGCAACACCGTCGCGCTGGCGGAGCTGGAGCAGATCGACAAAAAGTCGTACGACCAGCTGATGCAGATCATGGAGACGCTGGAGAACCACTACCTGGACCTCTGCGACATCGAGTTCACCATCGAGCGCGGCCAGCTGTGGATGCTCCAGACCCGCGTCGGCAAGCGCACCGCGGGCGCCGCCTTCCGCATCGCCACCCAGCTCGTCGACCAGGGGCTGATCGACGAGGCCGAGGCCCTCCAGCGGGTCACCGGCGCCCAGCTCGCGCAGCTGATGTTCCCCCGCTTCGACGAGGAGGCGAAGGTCGAGAAGGTCGGCCGGGGCATCGCGGCCTCGCCCGGCGCGGCGGTCGGCAAGGCGGTCTTCGACTCGTACACCGCCGTCAAGTGGTCCCGGTCCGGCGAGAAGGTCATCCTGGTGCGCCGCGAGACCAACCCCGACGACCTGGACGGCATGATCGCCGCCGAGGGCATCCTGACCTCGCGCGGCGGCAAGACCTCCCACGCGGCCGTCGTCGCCCGCGGCATGGGCAAGACCTGTGTCTGCGGTGCCGAGGAGCTGGAGGTCGACACCAAGCGCCGCCGGATGACCGTGCCCGGCGGGCACGTCGTCGAGGAGGGCGACGTGATCTCCATCGACGGCTCCTCCGGCAAGGTCTACCTCGGCGAGGTGCCGGTCGTGCCGTCGCCGGTCGTCGAGTACTTCGAGGGCCGCATGCACGCGGGTGCCGAGGACGCCGACGAGCTGGTCGAGGCCGTGCACCGGATCATGGCCTTCGCCGACCGCAAGCGCCGGCTGCGGGTGCGGGCCAACGCCGACAACGCCGAGGACGCGCTGCGCGCCCGCCGCTTCGGCGCCCAGGGCATCGGCCTGTGCCGCACCGAGCACATGTTCCTCGGCGACCGGCGCGAGCTGGTCGAGCGGCTGATCCTGGCCGACACCGAGGCCGTGCGCGAGGAGTCCCTGAAGGAGCTGCTGCCGCTCCAGAAGCAGGACTTCGTCCAGCTCTTCGAGTCGATGGACGGGCTGCCCGTCACCGTCCGCCTCCTCGACCCGCCGCTGCACGAGTTCCTGCCCGACATCACCGAGCTGTCGGTGCGCGTCGCGCTCGCCGAGTCCCGGCAGGAGCCGCACGAGAACGAACTGCGGCTGCTCCAGGCCGTGCACCGGCTGCACGAGCAGAACCCGATGCTGGGCCTGCGCGGTGTGCGTCTCGGGCTGGTCATCCCCGGCCTGTTCACCATGCAGGTCCGCGCGATCGCCGAGGCAGCGGCCGAGCGCAAGGCGGCCAAGGGCGACCCGCGCGCCGAGATCATGATCCCGCTGGTCGGCACCGTCCAGGAGCTGGAGATCGTCCGCGAGGAGGCCGACCAGGTCATCGCCGAGGTCGAGGCCGCCACCGGCACCAGGCTCAAGCTGTCGATCGGCACGATGATCGAGCTGCCGCGCGCCGCGCTGACCGCCGGCCAGATCGCCGAGGCCGCGGAGTTCTTCTCCTTCGGCACCAACGACCTGACCCAGACCGTGTGGGGCTTCAGCCGCGACGACGTCGAGGCCAGCTTCTTCACGGCCTACCTGGAGAAGGGCATCTTCGGCGTCTCCCCGTTCGAGACCATCGACAAGGACGGCGTCGGCTCCCTGGTCGCCGCCGCCGCGAAGGCCGGCCGCGCCACGCGCCCCGACCTCAAGCTCGGTGTCTGCGGCGAGCACGGCGGTGACCCGGAGTCCGTCCACTTCTTCCACGAGGTGGGCCTGGACTACGTCTCCTGCTCCCCGTTCCGGATCCCGGTGGCCCGCCTGGAGGCAGGCCGGGCGGCGTCGCGGTCGAAGGGCAGCGACCACCGGTAGGTCACCGAAAGGGGCACGAAGCCCCGGAGCCGCCGTCTGTCACCCGACCACCCTCACCGATCGGCGGCGGCTCCGGACCACGAGGAAGGGCGGCACCCGTGCGGGGGTGCCGCCCTTCGCACGTCGCCGGCCGCCTCCCGCGGCACCTCTCGTCGGTCCGCCTTTTGTGACGCGTTCAACGGTGTGAACTCCCGTGGACTGAGCAGCAGCTAGCTGTCAGCGAAGTTGGCGGGCCCTGGCGACGGACAGCGGCCGACACCCGGAACGGTGGTTGGATGACGCAGACGGAGCACAGGGAAGCGGTCGCCACGGCCGGCCGGGACGGGAGGGGGGACAGGGCCGCGGACGCGGTGCCCAGCCCCCGCACCGGCGTGCGGGAGCGGGTCCCCGAGGCCGGGCCTCCGGTGGCCAGGAACCGGCTCGCGGCGCTGGACGGACTGCGCTTCCTCGCGGCCCTGTCCGTCGTCTTCTTCCACTTCGTCGGCCAGGTCCCCTCCACCATGGAGACCATCTGGGGCCGCCCCGTCGACACCGTCTTCCCTGACGCGCACGCCACCTTCGCCTACGGCCGGCTCGGCGTCGAACTCTTCTTCCTCATCAGCGGATTCGTCATCTGCATGAGCGCGTGGGGCCGTACCCCACGGGACTTCTTCATCTCCCGCGTCACCCGGCTCTACCCGATGTACTGGGCGGCCGTCGCCATCACGGCCTGCGTGATCTACTTCGCCGACAACCCGTTCGGGCAGCCGCACCCGCGCGTCATCTTCGCCAACCTGACGATGCTCCAGACGCCGCTCGGCGTCGACAACCTGGACTCCGTCTACTGGACGCTCTGGCCCGAGCTGTGCTTCTACCTCACCTTCGCGGTCGTGGTGTGGAAGGGCCTGACCTACCAGCGCGTGGTGATCTACTGCGGCCTGTGGACCGTCGCCGCGGTGCTCGCGCCCAGCGCCGACATCCACCTGCTCACGCTGCTGGTGAACCCGCCGTCCGCCCCGTACTTCATCGCGGGCATGGCCTTCTACCTGATGTACCGCTACCGGCCGACGCCGCTGCTGTGGGGCATCGTCGCCATGTCGTGGCTGGTGGCGCTGCACTACCTGCTGACCCCCGACGGGGGCCGCCTCAACTGGGACTCGTGGCAGCCGGGACGCGGCTGGCTGGTCCTGGTCATCACGGTCTTCTTCCTGCTGATCGCCGCCGTCGCCCTCGGCTGGACCAGCCGCATCCGCTGGCGCGGGCTGACCGTCGCGGGCACGCTGACCTTCCCGCTGTACCTGCTGCACGACGCCATCGGCGTCAACCTCCTGCACCGTTTCGGCGACCGGGCCGATCCCTGGGTGATGGTCGGCGTCGTCGTCGGCGCCCTGGTCGCGCTGGCCTACGTGGTGCAGCGGTTCGTCGAGCGCCCGGTGGCCCGGGCCGCGCGGCGCTGGCTCAGCAGCGCCGCCTTCAGCCTCAAGACGCCGGAGCCCCGCCCGAAGTCGCCGGAGGCCCGCCCGAGGCCCGCGGAGGCCCGCCGGAAGCCGCCGGAGGCCCGTCCGAGGTAGGCGGAGGCCCGCCCGGGGTCGTCGGAGACCGGTCCGGAGTCGTCGGGGCCGGTCCGAGGAGGCCGGAGCCCCGCCGCCGTCGGGCGGACGGGCTCCGGGCCCCTGCGCCGGGCACCGGCGCTCCGGCCGGGCGCTCCGGTTCCGGGTGCTGCGGCCGGACGGTCAGGCGGCGCCGTCGTCCCGGCGCCGGCGGGCGGCCAGCAGCAGCCCGCCGCCCGCGAGCACGACGATCCCGCCGCCCGCCGCGATGTACGGTGTGCTGTCGCCGCCGCCGGTCTCGGCGAGGTCGGTGCCCTTGTCCCGCTGCCCGTCGGTGTCCCCGCCGCCCTCCGCGCTGCCGGAGTCCTTCCCGCTCCCGGCACCCGCCGCGTCGCCGGTGTCCCGGTCGCTCGCGGGCACGAAGCCGGCCGGCGGCTTGTCGCAGCCGACGCCGTCCCGGTCGCGGTCCAGGTGCTCGCCGTAGTGCTCGTCACCCTTCTCGATGTCGGAGTACCCGGCGTCGTACGCCTCGGTGCAGTTCTTGAACGGGTGGGCGCCGTCGTGCGCCTGGGCGGCGGCCGGCAGGGCGGCCAGGGCCAGCGCGGCGACGGTCACGGCGGCGGGCTTGCGGAGCAGCTTCATCGAGAGTCCCGGGAATGGTGTGGATGAGCGGATATGAGGTGACGAAGCTAGTGAGGTGGCGAAAGCGTGGTGGTCATATGGAGGACTCGTGACGAGAACGTGACGTGACCGGACGGTAGCTCTCCGCTCAGGCCCGCGGGACGCGTACGGTGAGACGGTCCGGACCAGCGAAGGAGCCGCGGATGACCGGCTGGAACACGGGTGACATCCCCGACCTGGAGGGACGCGTCGCCGTCGTCACCGGGGCCAACGGCGGCCTCGGCCACGTGATCGCCCGGGAGCTGGCCCGCAAGGGCGCGACGGTCGTCCTCGCCTGCCGCAGCGAGGCACGGGGGAGCGCGGTCGTGGAGCGCATCCTCGGCGAGGTGCCCACCGCCGCCGTGGAGGTGGCGCGACTGGACCTCGGCGACCTGGGCTCGGTCCGGGAATTCGCCTACGGGCTGCCGTACGAGCGGGTCGACCTCCTCGTCAACAACGCCGGGGTGATGGCGCTGGCGCACGGGACCACGGCGGACGGCTTCGAGACCCAGTTCGGCGTCAACCACCTGGGCCATTTCGCCCTCACCGGGCTGCTGCTGCCCTCCCTGCTCGCGGCGCCCGGCGCCCGGATCGTGACCGTCTCCAGCATGCTGCACGCGCTGGCCAGGGTCGATCCGCGCGACCTCAACAGCGTGCGGCGGTACGGGCGCTGGACCGCCTACGCCCGCTCGAAGTCGGCCAACCTGCTCTTCACCCACGAGCTGGCGCGCCGGCTCGCGGCACGGGAGGGCGCCTCGGACGTCCGCGCGGTCGCCGCCCACCCCGGATACGCCGGGACCGGGCTGCACACCGCCGGGCCCCGCGCCGAGGGACGCCGGGTCACCGAGCGGCTGATGCTGCTCGGCAGCCGGGCCGTCGCCCAGTCCCCCGAGGCCGGCGCGCTGCCCGTGCTGTACGCGGCGACCGCGCCCGGCGTCCCCTCCGACTCCTTCACCGGCCCGTCCTTCGCGATGTGGCGCGGGGCGCCCGCACCGTCCTGGCGGGCGCCCTGGACCATCGACGACACGATGGGGGAGCGGCTGTGGGCCGCCTCCGAGCGGCTGACGGGGGTCGTCTACGAGCCGCTGCTGCCCTGACCGCGGTCCTTCCCCGGCTCAGCCGCGGAACGGCCCGCGCACCTCGTAGGTGATCCCGCCGGACGAACTTCCGCTCGTACCGCGCTGGCTGGAGAAGTACAGCCGGGTGCCGTCCGGCGAGAACGCGGGGCCGGTGATCTCCGAGCCGGACTGCCCGTCGACGCGGAGGAACGGGGCGATCACGTCGTCCGGCGTGATCACACAGATCTCCATGTTGCCGCCGTCCTCCGCGACGAACAGGTCGCCCGAGGAAGTGCCGGTGACGTTGTCGACACCGGTCAGCGGGGCCGTGCCCGAGGTCACCAGGGAATCGTCGTAGGCGAGTTCGATGGTTCCGGCGGACGCGTCGTACTGCCAGACGCGGTTGTCGCCCTTGGTGGTGAACCAGCAGGTGTCGTCCGCGTAGTAGCAGCCCTCGCCGCCGTTGAAGCGCTTGGCGCCCGGGACCTGGTCGCGGGTCGCGGTGGCACCGGAGGGATCGGGGACCCGCGCCCAGGACACCGGTCCGCCGGCGGCCGAGCCCGCCACCAGCACCTCCAGCGTGCCGGAGGACAGATCGCCCCAGGTCGCCGGGCGGAAGCGGTAGAAGCAGCCGTCGGTGACGTCCTCCGTCAGGTACACCACCTTGCGGACGGGATCGGCCGCCGCCGCCTCGTGCTTGAAGCGGCCCATGGCGTCCCGTCGCACCGCCGCCTTCACGCCCCACGGGTCGGTCTCGTAGACGTAGCCGCGGTCCACCTCCTCGCAGGACAGCCAGGTGTTCCACGGGGTCCGGCCGCCCGCGCAGTTCTGCCGGGTGCCGGAGAGCACGCGGTACGCCGAGGTGACGGCCCCCGTGGACGAGAAGCGCACCGCGCTCGCGCCGCCGGAGGGGTTGACCTCCGAGTTGGAGACGTAGATCCAGCCGGAGCCGTCCGCGTAGCAGGCGCCACCGTCCGGTGCGCTGTGCCAGGTGTACGACGTGCCCGCGACCTTCTGGCCGGAACGGGCGATCACCCTGCTCGTGAAGCCGGCCGGCAGGCGCAGGCCGTTGGCGTCCGCCGAGCCGAGGGCCCCGTAGGGTCCGCTGCCGGGTTGTGCGGGGGCGGCGTACGCGGCGCTGCGCCACAGGGTTCCGCCGAGGGCGGCCGAGCCGCCGACGACGGCCGTGCGCAGGAGGGTACGACGATCCACTGCTGCCTCCGGGTGTCATGGCCCTCCCGCCGCCGGGTGGCGGCGGGAGCGTGCGCTCACGGACCCTAGGACGGCTTGGTTGACGGTCCATGGACAACTCATGACGGGCCGGCGGCGGCTCCGGTGGCGGGCGGCGGGTGCGGGCGGACCGTCGGGTCAGGCGGTCTGGCCGCCGTCCACCACCAGGTCCGTGCCCACCACCGACGCCGCGTCGTCCGACGCCAGGTACAGCACGGCCGCCGCGACCTCCGCCACCGCCGACACCCGGCCGAGAGGCGTCTCCCCGCGCATCCGCTCGTCCCGCCCCGCCTCGGTCTCGCCCGGCCGCAGGGACATCGAGGTGGCGGTGGCGCCGGGGCTGACCGCGTTGATGCGGACGCCGTCCCCGACGTGGTCCAGGGCGGCACCCCGGGTGAGGGCCGAGACGGCCGCCTTGGTCGCCGCGTAGGCCGCGGCGCCCGGGCTGCGCTTGTGCGCCCCGAAGGTGGAGGCGACGTTCACGATCGTGCCGCCGCCCGGCTGGGCGCGCATCTGCCGGACCTCCGCGCGCAGCGCGAGGAACACGCCGGTGAGGTTGATGTCGAGCTGCGCGTGCCAGTCCTCGTCGGCCAGGTCGGCCAGGGGTGCCCCGCCGCGGAAGACGCCCGCGTTGTTCACCGCCACGTCGAGGGAGCCGAAGTGCTCCACGGCCGCGGCCACGAGGGCGTCCACGTCGGCCGGCCGGGTGACGTCGGCGGACACGGCCAGCGCCTTGCCGCCCGCCTCCTCGATCAGGGCGGCGGTCTCGTCGAGCGGTCCCCGGGTCCGCCCGGCGACGACGACGTGCGCGCCCTCGGCGGCGAGGGCGAGTGCGACGGCCCGGCCGATGCCGGAACCGGCTCCGGTGACGAGGGCCGTCCTGCCGGTGAAGCGCTGGATGGTCATGGATCTCCCCTTTTCCCGACCGCGGTGCCGCGGGACCGCGACGCCGCTTTTCTTGACCGATCGTTTCAGTATGAGGGCCGTAAAACACCCCTCCGAAGAGGGGTGCGCCGGCGTCTCAGTCGAGCAGGGCGAGCGCCTGTTCCGCCGCGTCCCGCACCCTGGCCGGGTCCGGCGAGGCCTTCCCTACCACCCGCATGCCTTGGAGCAGGACCAGCAGCATCCGGGCGAGGGCCTGCGGGTCGCGCCCGGCGGGCAGTTCGCCCTCGGCGCGGGCCCGGGCCAGCGCCGCGTGCAGCACCGTCTCCAGCTGGTCCCAGTTGCGCTCGACCCGCCGGGCCGCGTCCGCGTCGTGCGGGGCCAGCTCGGCGGCGGTGTTGGTGACGAAACAGCCGTGCAGGCGCTGGTCGTCGGCGGTCGACTCGGCGGCGTAGCGCCGCACCAGGGACCGCACGCCCGGCAGTGCCGGGCCCGGCCGGGACAGGTCCCGCAGCAGGTCCGGGAGCAGCCCCTGCTCGTAGCGCGCCAGCGCCTTCAGGTACAGCTCGCGCTTGTTGCCGAAGGTCGCGTAGATGCTGGCGCGCCCGACGCCGAGGTGCTCGACGAGGTCGGACATCGACGTCGCCTCGTAGCCGCGCCGCCAGAACAGCTCAAGGGCTGCCCGCAGCGCGGCGTCCGGATCGAACTCCTTGGTCCTGGCCACGTCACGCAGCCTAGACCTGTCTGGAACGATCGGTCAACAAAAGGGAGGTGAGGGTCGGGGAGTCAGGCGGCTTCCACGGCCTGCACGGGGTAGGTCTCCACCCGCATCGTCTCGTCGTCCAGGCATGCGCCGGTCGCGAGGTCGAAGCGCTGCTTGAGCAGCGGGGAGGCGACGAACGGGCGGCCCCGGTGGGTGCCGGTCAGCCCGCGGGAGAGGACCGCGGCTCCGGTGAACGGATCCCGGTTGTCGATGGCGTACAGCTCGCCGTCCCGGTCGCGGAACAGGGCCACCTGGCCGCCGTCCGGCAGCAGGGCCGCCACGCCGCGGCCCGGGAGCAGGGCGTCGAGGTCGCAGGCCGTGAACCAGTCGTCGGTCAGCCTGAGCCGGACCTTGAGGTCGGTCGTCCGGGGCGCCAGGGGTTCGGGTGCCAGGGTCATCGCCGGGTGCTTCCTTCCAGGAGGTCGTCTTCCGAGGGGCGCCGCAGGCCGATGCTCAGCAGCGGCAGGTCGGGCTTCATCTGGTCGCGCTCGGGCACGAAGCCCACGACCGGGTCGGGGGTGTCGGGCGCGTTCACGAAGGACACGAACCGGGCCAGCTTCTCCGGGTCGTTGACGGTCTCGGCCCACTCGTCCCGGTAGTGCGAGACGTGGGCCCGCATCAGCGACTCCAGCTCGTCACAGATGCCGAGCGAGTCGTGCACCACCACGTCCCGTACGTGGTCCAGGCCGCCGGGGAGGCGCTCCAGCCAGGTGGAGGTGCGCTCCAGCTTGTCGGCGGTGCGGATGTAGAACATCAGGAACCGGTCGATCAGGCGGACCAGTTCGGCGTCCGAGAGGTCCTGCGCGAGGAGGTCGGCGTGGCGCGGGGTGGCGCCGCCGTTGCCGCCGACGTACAGGTTCCAGCCGTTGGAGGTGGCGATCACGCCAAAGTCCTTGGACTGGGCCTCGGCGCACTCCCGGGCGCACCCGGAGACCGCCGACTTGAGCTTGTGCGGGGAGCGCAGGCCCCGGTAGCGCAGCTCCAGGTCGATCGCCATGCGCACCGAGTCCTGGACGCCGTAGCGGCACCAGGTCTGCCCCACGCAGGACTTCACCGTGCGCAGCGACTTCCCGTACGCGTGCCCCGACTCGAAGCCGGCGTCCACCAGACGGGCCCAGATCAGCGGCAGCTGCTCGACGCGGGCGCCGAACATGTCGATGCGCTGGCCGCCGGTGATCTTCGTGTAGAGCCCGAAGTCCCGGGCGATCTCACCGATGACGATCAGCTTCTCCGGCGCGATCTCGCCGCCGGGGATGCGCGGGACGACGGAGTAGGAGCCGTTGCGCTGGAGGTTGGCCAGGAAGTGGTCGTTGGTGTCCTGGAGCGCGGCCTGCTCGCCCTCCAGGACGTAGCCGCTCGCGCCGATCGCCGGTGCCAGCGAGGCGATGATCGAGCCGACCGCCGGCTTGCACACCTCGCAGCCCTCACCGCCCCGCGCCCCCTCCCGGCCGTGCCGGTCGAGCAGCTCCCGGTAGGAGGTGATCCGCAGGGCGCGGACGATCTCGTACAGCTCCTCGCGGGTCTGCGCGAAGCAGCCGCACAGGCCCTTGTCGACCTCGACGCCGCTTGCCTCCAGCTCGGCGGTGACGAGCTGGCCGAGCACCTTGACGCAGGAGCCGCAGCCGGTGCCGGCCCTGGTGCACTTCTTCACCTCGGGCACGGTCGTGCAGGAGTGCTCCGTCACCGCGCCGCGGACGGTGCCCTTGGTGACGTTGTGGCAGGAGCAGATCACCGCGTCGTCGGGCAGCGCGGCCGGGCCCAGCTGGGCCGGGGCGCCGGCGCCGGCGGGCAGCACCAGGGACTCGGGGGAGACGGGCGGGACCGACCCGGTGAAGGCGCGCAGGGTGCCGTACGCCTCCGCGTCGCCGACCAGGATGCCGCCGAGCAGCGTGCCGTCGCGGCCCACGACCAGCTTCTTGTACAGGCCGGCGCGGGAGTCGGAGTAGACGACGTCCAGGCAGTCCTCGGCGGTGCCGTGCGCGTCGCCGAAGGACGCCACGTCCACGCCGAGCAGCTTCAGCTTGGTGGACAGGTCGGCGCCGGTGAAGGACGCCTCCCGGGACGCGATGGTCGCGGCGGCCGTCTCGGCCTGCTCGTACCCGGGCGCCACCAGCCCGTAGACCCGGCCGTCGGCGGCCAGCGCGCACTCGCCGATCGCGAAGACGTACGGGTCGGTGACGGTGCGGCACTGCTCGTCGACGCTGATGCCGCCGCGCTCGCCGACCGCGAGGCCGCAGTCCCGGGCCAGCTGGTCGCGGGGCCGCACCCCGGCGCTGAACACCACCAGTTCGGTGGCGAGTTCGGAGCCGTCGGACAGCTTCATGCCGGTGACGGCGCCGTCGTCGCCGGTGACGATCTCCTGGGTGCCGACGCCCGTGTGGACGGACAGGCCCATCTCCTCGATGGTGCGCAGCAGGGCCGCGCCGCCGCCCTCGTCGACCTGCACCGGCATCAGGCGGGGCGCGAACTCCACGATGTGCGAGGTGAGTCCGAGGCCCTTGAGCGCACCGGCCGCCTCCAGACCGAGCAGCCCGCCGCCGACCACGGCCCCGGTCGTCACCTTGCTCGCGTACTCCTCGATGGCCAGCAGGTCCTCGATCGTCCGGTAGACGAAGCAGCCCTCGGCGTCCTTGCCGGGCACCGGCGGGACGAACGGGTAGGAGCCGGTGGCCAGGACGAGGACGTCGTACCCGAGGACGAGCCCCGAGCGGGCGGTCACCTCGCGCGCCTCCCGGTCGACGGACTCGGCCGGGTCGCCGACGCGCAGCTCGATGCCGTGCTCCTCGATGAAGGCCATGTCGGTCATCGACAGGTCCTCGGGGGTCTTCCCCGAGAAGTACGAGGTGAGCTGGACGCGGTCGTAGGCGGGGCGCGGCTCCTCGCACAGGACGACCACGCGGTGCGTGCCGGTCAGGCCGCGCTCGGCGAGGGCCTCCAGGAAGCGCTGGCCGACCATGCCGTGGCCGACAAGCACGATCGTCGGGGGGTTCCCCGGGGTGGCGGTCATCAGGAGCCTCCGTCATGGGTGAGCAGGTGGAGCAGGGGGCCGCCGTCGGAGGGGAGCGGCTCTGCTCCCTCCCAGGCGCGCGCCAGCGCGCCGACGGTGCCGAGTTCGCCGACCAGGACCCCGCCGACCAGCCGGTCGTCGCGGACGACGACCTTGCGGTAGGTGCCCCGGGTGGCGTCCGCGAGCTGCACGACGTCGTCGCCGGGGCGGGGATCGGTCTCGCCGAACGCGGCGAGGTCGAAGGGGGTGTCCGGCCCGTCGAAGGGGACGCCGGACCCGGGGGATGCCGACCCGGGGGATACGGACCCGGGGGATGCGGACCCGGCGAGGGTGAGCCGGGTCAGGGAGCGGGTGCCGGAGTAGTGCCGGGGAGCGGTGCCGTCCCCCGCGAGCAGCCCGGCCAGCACGCCGGCCTGCTCCAGGGCGGGCGCGGCCAGCCCGTACACGCGCCCCGCGTGCTCGGCGCAGTCGCCGACGGCACGGATGTGCGGGTCCGAGGTGCGCAGCTCGTCGTCGACGAGGACGCCCTTGCCGACGTCGAGCCCCGCCTCCCGGGCCAGCCCGGTCCTCGGCCGGACCCCGCAGGCGAGCACCACGAGGTCGGCGCCGAGGGCGTAGCCGTCGCCCATCTCCACGGACCGCACCGCCCCGCCGACGCTGCGCACGTCCCGCACCCGGCACTCGGTGTGCACCTCGACGCCGAGTCCCTCCAGGTGACGCCGCACGAGTGCGGAGGCCGCCGGGTCGAGCTGCCGCTCCATCAGCCGTTCGGACTGCTGGGCCAGGACGACCTGCGCCCCGCGCACGGCCAGCGCACGGGCGGCGGAGACCCCGAGGAGCCCGCCCCCGATCACCACGGCCCGCGTCCCCCGCCGTACCGCCTTCGACAGCCCGAGGCAGTCGTCCATCGTCCGGAACGCGTGCACGCCCTCGGGCAGCTCGTGGTCCGGGGTGAACAGACCACGCAGGGGTGGCAGCACGGCGTTGGAGCCGGTGGCCAGGACCAGCGTGTCGTACGCGATCACGGACCCGTCGGCGCACCGCACGGTCCGCCCGGCCCGGTCGATGCCGGTGACCCGGCCGCGCAGCAGTCCGGCGGGGGCCGGGAGGGCGATCACTTCGGGGCTGTACCGTCCGGCCAGCACCTCCGCGAGCAGCACCCGGTTGTACGGGCGGTGCTCCTCGTCGCCGACCAGCAGCGCGGGCGTGCCCAGCTCAGCGAGCCGCCGGGCGAGCGTCACACCCGCCAGTCCGGCGCCGATCACCACCACACGCGTTTTCGAGGTCATGGCACCGAGAGTGCGGGGCGGGTGTTACCCGGCCGCATCCCCTCTGTTTCCCACCGGGAACGCTGCCCTCAGCGGGCGCGGGCGGTCCGTGTGAGGGTCCCGGGAGCCCGCGCCGCCCACCTGTCGGCATCCCGGCGCGGACCCGCGCGGCCCCGCCGCGACCCGCCCCCCACCTCGCCGCGACCCGCCCCCACCTCGCCGCGACCCCGCCCAGAACCTCAGAAGTCCCTCATCTCGATGGACGCCACATCCATCCCGTCCCTAGGGTCACGATCATGCCCGACATATCGCTGACCACCGTCGTCCTGCTGTGCCTCGCCGCGCTCGCGGCCGGCTGGATCGACGCCGTGGTCGGCGGGGGCGGCCTGCTGCTCCTGCCCGCGCTGCTGCTCGGCCTGCCCTCCGGCACCCCGGCCGCGCACGCGCTGGGCACCAACAAGGCGGTCGCCATCGTCGGCACCACGGGCGCGGCGGTGACCTACGCACGCAAGGCCCCGGTCGACGTGCGCACCGCCGTACGCATCGGTCTGGCGGCGCTGGCCGGATCGTCGGGCGGTGCGTTCTTCGCGGCGGGGATGAGCACGGAGGTCCTCAAGCCCGTCATCATGGTCGTCCTCCTGGCGGTCGCGGCCTTCGTCATCCTGCGCCCCGCCTTCGGCACCGCGCCCGCCACCGGCCCGGCCACCCGCCGCCAGATCCTCGCGGCGATCGGTCTCGCGGGCCTCGGCATCGGCTTCTACGACGGCCTGATCGGCCCCGGCACCGGCACCTTCCTGGTCCTGGCCCTCACCGCCCTGCTCCACCTGGACCTGGTGACGGCGTCGGCCACCGCCAAGATCGTCAACTGCTGCACCAACGCGGGCGCCCTCGCCACCTTCGCCTGGCAGGGCGCGGTGCTGTGGCAGCTGGCCGTCCTGATGGCCGTCTTCAACCTGGCCGGCGGCATGTTCGGCGCCCACACCGCCCTCAAGAAGGGCAGCGGCTTCGTCCGCGTCGTCCTGCTGACGGTGGTCTTCGCCCTGGTGGCGAACCTGGCGTACGAGCAGTGGGTGGCCTAGCCGCGGGCCCGGCCCCGGAGTGCGCCGGGGACCGGGCCCGCGTCGGGATCAGGACCGGACGATGCGGCGTACGTTGTCGATGTCGCCGCAGCCGTCCTTGAGCAGGCGCTCGCGTTCCTCCAGGAAGGCCGCGCCCAGCTCCTCCCGCCGCTCGGCGGCGACGTTCTCGCGCGCCCCGTTGAGGATGGTGCGCTCCTCCTCGTCGGCGTGGTGGGTGACGGCCTCCACCAGCTCCTCCAGCTTCGAGTCCCACTCCTCGGAGCCGACCTCGTCGACCTCCAGGAGGGCGAGCAGTGCCTCGTTGCCCTCCTCGTGCTCGTGCTCGCCGTGCTCGACCTCGTCGTCGTCGATGTTCTTGTACCGCTTGAGCGCCGGGTAGACCTTGGCCTCCTCGGCCTCCGCGTGCGCGATCAGGAGGTCGGCGAACTCCCGCAGGGCGGCCGCGCGGTCGGCCTCGACGCTGCGCATCAGACGGAAGAGGTCCTCCATCCTCCGGTGGTCCCGGAGGATGAGTTCGACAACGTCCCGGGTTTCGGCCATGGCTGGACACCGTTCTCTCATGAAGTCGACGTGCGAGCACCGGATACCCCGAACCGCCCCGGCGCAACGGCCCCGGACGCGGGAAAGCCGTGCCCTGCCTCAGAGCGCCGGTCCGCCGCTCTCGCCCGCCGACCGCGGGACGAGCCCTCCGCCGCCCTCCCCGCGCCGCAGGTCCAGCAGCTCCACCGCGCCGGTCGTCCCCTCCTCCCCGTGCCCCTCGGCCAGCCGGCGCTCCAGCAGCTCCGTGTACGGCGCCGGCAGCTCGGCGCTCACCCCCTGCTCCCCGGCGGTGCGCAGCGGTGCCGGCCGTCTCAGCGGCTGCCCGTCAGGTGGGCGAAGACGACCACGTTGCCCTGGTAGCCGGTACCGCGTGAGTAGGGGCCGCCGCAGGTGATGACGCGCAGCTCGGGGCGGTCGGCGGCGCCGTAGACCTTCTCGTCGGGGAAGGCGTCGGCGGCGTACACCTCCACCGCGTCCACCGTGAACACCGCGACGCCCCCGTCCCGCCGGTCGACCTCGATCGCCGCGCCCTTCTCCAGGGCGCCGAGACGGTAGAAGACGGCGGGGCCCTCGGCGTTGTCGACGTGGCCCGCCACGACCGCGGTGCCCGTCTCGCCGGGGGTGGTGCCGGCCTCGTACCAGCCGGCCAGGTTCTTCCGGTCCGCGGGCGGCACGTCCAGGCTGCCCGCCCCGGTCAGTCCCAGGCCCGTCAGCGGGGCGTCCACGCCGATCGCGGGGATGCGGACACGGTCGGGCGGGGACGGCGGCATCGCGGGGGCCGCGGCGCCCCGGTCGGTGCCGGCGGTGCGGGCCTGCGCGGCCGACGGCTGGGGCGGCGCGTCGGTGCGGGCGCCGCCGAGCAGCAGCCACGCCCCGGAGCCGAAGGCGACCGCGGTGACCGCGGCTATCGCGGTGTCTTTCACCCTGCGCATGACGTCCCTCTTCCTCGGGTCCTGAAAGGCCCCCTGCCCCCTCCGGGCCGCGAGGGGCGTCGGACCCGGAGGGGGCGGGGAAGTGCGGTACCTGCGGACGGGCAGCGGAGGGTGCCCGTCAGATCCCGTCGCCTCTCGCCCGGCGATGCAGGAGCCAGGTACCGCCCGCGGCGGCGACGGCGAGAGCCGCCACGCCGGCCGCGGTCTGCACGGGGTCGGGGCCGAGAGCGCCGCCGACCCCCGTCTTCACGCTTCCTCTGGGGTACACCCGCCCGGTGGCCGACGTCAGCGTGACCACCAGGTCACCCGTCACCCGCCGTTCGTCGTCCGCACAGGTCGCGACGATCTCGTACGTCCCCGGCTGTGCGCTCGGCGGCACCTCGAAGCGGCCGGTCGTCTCGCCGTCGCCCGTGTCCGGAGCCAGCGGGAAGGTGCCCGCGCCGACCGCGCCGGCGTCTCCCGCCGCCGCGCCGCCCGCCCCGCACGCCACCGTCACGACGGCCTGTTCACCCGGCACGACCGAGGACGGATACACCGTCAGACCACCGGTGGCGACGGCTTCCTCGGCGTACACCGGGACCGCGGTGGTCAGACCGACGGCCGCGACGGCGAGCGCGGTACCGGTCAGCAGGCGGGCGGTACGTCGCATCGGTGCTGCTCCTTTGAGCTGTTCGGTGGCCCGGCCCTACCGAGGAAATCGGCCCCGTGCCCGGCCCGCTCCCCGAGCGGGTGTGAACGGGTGACGGTGCCGCCGAACGGGCCCGGCGGCGGCCCGGCTTGACCTGAAGCAAGATTGAGGTACCAAGGTCTCCCGCATGGACACCACGACCGCGCCCCTGCGCGTGACCCTGCTGGTCGGCAGCAACCGCCACGGCCGCTTCGGCACCGTCGTCGCCGACTGGCTCCTGGACCACCTCCACGACCGCGACGACCTCGTCCCCGAGGTGGTGGACGTCGCCGCGACCGACCTGCCCACGACCTTCGCGCCGACACCGGAGGCGACCGCCGCGCTGGCGGAGATCACCCCGAAACTGGCGGGCGCGGACGCGTTCGTCGTACTGACCCCCGAGTACAACCACTCGTTCCCGGCGGGGCTGAAGAACGTCATCGACTGGCACTTCGGCGAGTGGCGGGCCAAGCCCGTCGGCCTGGTCTCCTACGGCGGCATGGCCGGCGGCGTGCGCGCCGCGGAGCACCTGCGCCAGGTCTTCGCCGAACTGCACGCCGTCACCGTCCGGGACACCGTCTCCTTCCACAACGCGGGCGCGTCCTTCGACGGCGAGGGCAGGCTCACGGACCCGTCCGGCCCGGACGCAGCGGCCAAGACGATGTTCGACCAGCTGGTGTGGTGGGGGCGTGCCCTGCGGGAGGCGAAGGAGAAGCGGCCGTACGGCGGCTCGTGAGGCATAGGGGCTTCCTATGGCCCCTGCTGCAATTCCGTCTTTGCCCCTGGCCGTTTCCCGGACCTACCGTGAGTGCGTCGTCACGGGATTCCGGAAAGGCCAGTGGAATGACCATGAATGAAAACGCGTCGGGAAACAGGGAACTCGCGGGAAAGCGCGCCCTCGTCACGGGCGGCACGCGCGGAATCGGAGCGGCCGTCGTCCGCCGGCTCCTGGAGGCCGGCGCCGAGGTGATCACCACCGCCAGGTCGGCCACGGGCACGGCGCCCGACGGTGCCGCCCTCGTGCGGGCGGACGTACGGACCCGCGCCGGGACGGAGGCGCTCGCCACGGCCGCTCAGGAACTGCTCGGCGGGGTGGACGTCCTGGTCCACAACGCGGGCGGGGCGCGGCCGCACCGGGACGGCCTGGCCGTCCCCGACGACGAGTGGCGGGACGCGCTGGACCTGAACCTCCTCGCGGCGGTACGGCTCGACGCGCTGCTGGCGCCGGGCATGCGGGGACGCGGCTCGGGGGCGATCGTGCACGTCTCGTCGGCGGCGGTCGTCCCCCCGGTGCCCCCGTTCCTGCACTACCAGGCGGCCAAGGCGGCGCTGGAGACCTACAGCCGGGGGCTGGCCTCGGCGCTGGCACCCTCGGGCGTGCGGGTCAACACGGTGAGCCCCGGCCGGACCGCCACCCCGGGCGGCGAGGAGACCCGGGAGCACTGGGCGGGCCTGGACGCGGGGGCGGGGCCGACGGCCGCCCCGCCGCTGGGCCGCGACGGCCGGCCCGAGGACGTGGCCGAGGCGGTGCTGTTCCTGGTGTCCGGCCGGGCGGGCTGGGTGACCGGGACCAACCTCGTCGTGGACGGCGGGGAATTTCCCAGGGGCTGACGTCCGCGAGGCATTCCGTGGAATTCGGAATGCCCGAATGGCGAGGGGGCTGGAAATGCGGCGAGCGGACGAAATAAGGCCAGAGGGGCCGGAAATTCGGCTAGGGGGTGCGGAAACGCGGCCAGGGGGCCAAAAATAGCGGCGGTAGGGAAAAGGGAGTGCCCGGGGAGGCGTGCGTGCAGCGGCAGGACCGCCTGATCACGGGCGGCGGCAGCGGCGTCGGTTCCGCGACGGCGAGGACGCCGATGGACGGCGGGGCCACCGCCTTCCTCGCCTTCGAGGCCACCTACGCGACCGGCGCCGAGCTGGTCGCGGACGGCGGCGCCACCCAGCTCTGAGCGGACCTGTACCAGGTCTCCTGGCGCAGGAACTCCAGCAGGGCCGTCTCCGCCGGGCCCGCGCCGGGCCGGACGGCGGCCACCACGGGCTGGGAGACGGCCGGGGACACCGGGCGCACGAGGTGCTCGTGACCCGGAGGCACCGCGGACGCCGGAACGAACGTCACCCCGAGGCCGTGGGCGGCCCAGCGCACCGCCGTCGCCGTCTGCGAGACGCGGGCGACCGTGGTCGGGGCGAGCCCGTGGTCCCGCAGGACGTCCACCAGCGCGCCGTCGAGCGCGCTGGCGGGATCGAACCGCACCCACGGCTCCCGCTCCAGGTCCCGCAGCGCGACGCGGTCCGCGGCGAGCAGCGGGTGCCCGGCGGCCAGCACCACGACGAACTCCTCGTCGCCGAGGTGGTGACCGTCGTACAGGCCCTCGTCGCACGGCCCGGCCATGAGGGCGAGGTCCAGCACGCCCCCGCGGGCCAGCCGCTCCAGCTCGGTCGGGTTCGGTTCCTCGAAGACGGTGACCTCCAGGCGCGGGAAGCGGCGGCGCAGCGCGCTCAGGGCGCCCGGCAACTGCCGCGTGCCCAGGCCCATCTGCACGGCGACCACCAGCTCGCCGGTCAGCTCACCGGCACCGGCCCGTGCCGTCGCCCGCGCCCGGCGCGCCGCGTTCACCGCGACCTCCGCCTCCCGCAGGAAGGCCCGGCCGGCCACGGTGGGCACGAGACCGGTCGGCGTGCGGGAGAACAGCTCCACGCCGAGGTCCCGCTCCAGACCGCGGATCTGCTGGGACACCGAGGGCTGGGCGACGCGCAGCGCCTCCGCCGCCGCCGTGACCGAGCCCTGCTCGGCGACGGCCAGGGCGTACTCGAACTGGCGCAGGCTCATCGGCTGAGGTCCCCTCGCTGCGGCGGACCGCGGGCCCTGACCGGGTCCGCGGTCCGCACCGTGGTGGTCTTCCGCCAGCGTAGGCGAGCCCGGCCGCCTCCGGCCGGGGCCGCCGTCAGCCCACGTTCACCGCGCTCCAGGCCGCGCCGACCGCGGCGTACTCGGCGCTGTCGGTGCCGTACAGGTCACCGGCCGCTTCGAGGGTGGCGGTGCGGGCGCCCGCGTAGTCCGTCGACGAGGTCATGTGGACCGTCAGGGCCCGGTACCAGATGGCGCCGAGCTTGTCCCGGCCGATCCCGGCGACCGTGGAGCCGTCGCAGGTGGGGGAGGAGTAGGCCACGCCGCCCACGGTCCGCGCGCCGCTGCCCTCGGCCAGCAGGTAGGCGAAGTGGTTGGCGACGCCGGAGGAGTAGTGGACGTCCAGGTCGCCCAGCGCGGTGTCCCAGCAGTCGGCCGAACTGCCGTCCCGGCTCGGCCGGTCCATGTACCGCAGCGCCTCGCGGCCGAAGCCGCCGCGCACCACCTTCTCGCCGATCAGATAGTCCCCGGGGTCGGCGGAGTTGTCCGCGTGCCATTCCACGAGCGTGCCGAAGATGTCGGACGTCGCCTCGTTCAGCCCGCCGGACTCTCCCGAGTACGTCAGCGCCGCCGTCTTCGACGTCACCCCGTGCGACATCTCGTGCCCGGCGACGTCCAGCGAGACCAGCGGCCCCATGGTCGTCCCGTCACCGTCTCCGTACGTCATGCAGAAACAGGTGTCGTCCCAGAAGGCGTTGTTGTACCGGGTGCCGTAGTGCACGCGGTTGTACGAGCCCTTGCCGTCACCCGCGATGCCGTCGCGCCCGTGGACGTCCCGGTAGTAGTCCCAGGTGGCGTCCGTGCCGTACTGCGCGTCCACCGCGGCCGAGGCGCGGTCGTCCGCGGTACCCGTGCCCCAGTGGTTGTCGGCGTCGGTGAACAGCGTCGCGGGCGCCCGCACCAGGCAGACGGTGAGGATGCACAGGTCCGTCCTGCCCGCCGCGTCGCCGGTGTACGTGCCGCCGCGCGTGGCGTCCTCGAGCCGGTACGAGGAGCCGGACCGCGTCGTCTCCAACGGCACGGTGCCCCCGTACAGCGACGCCCCGTCGCCGGACGCCGACTCGACGGTGTCCCAGGCGTCGATGCGCGCGCCCGTGCCCGCGTCGGTCAGGACGGTGCGGGCGACCGGGTTGCCGAGGGAGTCGAGCGCCGCCGCGTCGGTCCGCCAGGCCAGCCTCGGGGCGCCGTGCAGGGCGTCGACGACCAGCTCCGGCTTGGCGGTGAGCCGCTTCAGCAGCTCGCCCGGGTTGGCGGCGCGCAGCGCGCTCGCGGCCAGGTCGGCGGCCTCGGGGGCCGGCAGCCCCGGGGTGACGCCGGGCAGGGCGACCGGCGTCCCGGTCGCGCGGTCCGCGTCGCGGAAGGCGCCGTCGGGAGCGAGGTGGACGACGAAGTCGCCGCCCAGGACGGGGAGTCCGCGGTATTTGCGGTCGTAGCGGACGTGCTGGGTGCCGTCCTCGTCCACGACGACGTCGCGGACCTCGGTGTCCTGAGCGCCCGTCAGGTCCAGCGCGTCGGCGTGCTCCCGCAGGGCCGCCGCGGCGTGGTCCAGGGCCGCGGCGCGGGTCGGGCGGTCGGCGGCCGTGGCGCCGGGGGCGAGGGCGGCGACCAGGAGGGTCGCGGTGGTGGCGGCGGTACCGGCCATGGCGAGACGGGAACCTCTGACGTGCCGTATTCGGCTCATCGGACACCTTCGGGGCGTGTGGGGGCGGGGGTGGGGGCGCTGATGTCGACTCAGGTTCGAGGCCCCTGGCCTGTCATGTCCATAGCCGTCCCGTGAAGATCACGGGAGTCATGGGGGGAGAGGATGACCCTCCGTGGACACCGCGCGACGCCGGTTCCCCGCCCACGGCACACCGCCCCCGGCGGCCGACGGCACGACTCCTGCCGCGCGGTCGCCTCCGCGCCGGCCGACCGGTCCGACCCGGCCCGGCCCGGCCCGGCCAGCCGACCGGCCTGTCCGACCCGGCCCGGCCGGCCGACCCCCGTCCGGACCGGGAGGAACCGCCCGTCCGGACCGGGAGGACCCACCCGTCCGGGCCGGGAGCGTGCGCACGAGGGTCCGGGCCACCCCTGCGCCGAGACGGCGCCCGAGGGGGCTGTGAGGAGCAGGTCGTCCCCCCGGCGGTCGCGGTGCGGCTCAGGGCACGCGGTCGCCGCGTCCGGGGCGGGAACCGGCCGGGGTGACGGCTACCGCACCGGCTCCACCCGCACCGCGCACACCTTGAACTCCGGCATCCGCGAGGTCGGGTCGAGCGCCGGGTTGGTCAGGGTGTTGGCGCGGCCCTCGCCCGGCCAGTGGAAGGGCATGAACACGGTGTCGGGCCGGATGCCGGTGGTGATGCGGGCCGGTGCCACCGCCCGCCCCCGCCGGGACACCACCGCCAGCGGGTCGCCCTCGGCCGCCCCCAGTCGCGCCGCCAGCCGCGGGTGCAGCTCCACGAAGGGGCCCGGCGCGGCGGCGTTCAGCTCGGACACCCGCCGGGTCTGGGCCCCGGACTGGTACTGCGCCACGACCCGGCCCGTGGTCAGCAGCACGGGGTACTCCTCGTCCGGCTCCTCGGCACTGGGCCGGTGCGTGACGGGCGCGAAGCGGGCCCGTCCGTCGTCGGTCGCGAAGCGGTCGAGGAAGAGGCGCGGGGTGCCCGGATGGGGCACGGGCGCGTCGTCCGCGGACGCCGGGGAGCCGTCGGGGTGGGGCGGGGTGGCGTGGTGCGCGGGCGCCGGGGAGCCCGGGTGGGGCGGCGCGGCGTCGTCCGCGGGCGCCACGAGGCCCGGGTCGGGCCGGACGGTGTCGTGTGCGGGCGCCAAGGGGCCCGGGTCGGGCCGGGCGGTGTCGTCCGCGGGCGCCAAGGGGCCCGGGTCGGGCCGGGCCGCGTCGTGTGCGGGCGCCGGGCACGGCCAGAACACGCCGTTCTCCTCGGCCAGCCGCCGGTAGTCGATCCCGGAGTAGTCCGCCGGGCCGCCCGCGCTCGCCCGCCGCAGCTCCTCGAAGACCTCCTCGGGCTCGACCGGGAACCCCTTCTCCACACCGAGCCGCCCGGCCAGGGCGTGCAGCACCTCCAGGTCCCCGCGCACCCCCTCCGGCGGCGTGATCGCCCGCCGCCGCAGCAGCACCCGCCCCTCCAGGCTGGTGGTGGTCCCCGTCTCCTCCGCCCACTGCGTCACCGGCAGGACGACGTCCGCGAGTTCCGCCGTCTCGGAGAGGACCACGTCGCACACCGCGAGGAAGTCCAGCGACCGCAGCCGCCCCTCGACGTGCGCGGCGCGCGGCGCCGACACCACCGGGTTGGAACCCATCACCAGCAGCGACCTGACGTCCGTGCCCAGCGCGTCCAGCAGTTCGTACGCGCTGCGCCCCGGCCCCGGCAGCGTGTCCGGGTCCACGCCCCACACCTCGGCGACGTGCCGCCGCGCCGCCGGGTCGGTCAGCTTGCGGTAGCCCGGCAACTGGTCGGCCTTCTGCCCGTGCTCGCGCCCGCCCTGCCCGTTGCCCTGTCCGGTCAGACAGCCGTAGCCCGACCGGGGCCGCCCGGCCCGGCCGGTCGCCAGGCACAGGTTGATCCACGCACCCACCGTGTCCGTGCCCTTGGCCTGCTGCTCGGGCCCGCGCGCGGTCAGTATCATCGCCGCCTCGGGCGCGCAGAACAGCCGTACCGCTTCCCGCAGTTCGGGCACCGGCACGCCGGTGATCCGCTCCACGTACTCCGGCCAGTGCGCCATCGCCGCCGCCCGCGCCTCCTCCCAGCCGGACGTGCGCTCCTCGACGTACGCCTCGTCGACCCGGCTCTCGGCGACGACCAGGTGCAGCATGCCCAGCGCGAGCGCGAGGTCGGTCCCGGGCCGGGGCGCGAGGTGCAGGTCGGCCTGCTCGGCGGTCCTCGTGCGGCGCGGGTCGACGACGATCAGCGTGCCGCCGTTCTCCCGCAGCTCGGTGAAGTAGCGCAGGGACGGCGGCATCGTCTCCGCCGGGTTGGATCCGACGAGGATCACGCACCCGGTCTTCGGGATGTCCTCCAGCGGGAACGGCAGCCCCCGGTCGAGCCCGAAGGCCCGCGTCCCGGCCGCCGCCGCCGACGACATGCAGAACCGCCCGTTGTAGTCGATCTGCGAGGTGCCCAGCACCACCCGGGCGAACTTGCCCAGCGCGTACGCCTTCTCGTTGGTCAGCCCGCCCCCGCCGAACACGCCGAGCGCGTCCGCCCCGTACCGGGCCCGCGTGCGCTCCAGGTTCCCGGCGATCCGGTCCAGCGCCTCGTCCCACCCGGCCGGCACCAGCGCGCCGTCCCCGGACCGCACCAGCGGCGAGGTCAGCCGCGCCCCCGGCGCGAGCACCTCCGGCGCCGTACGCCCCTTGCCGCACAGCGCGCCCCGGTTCACCGGGAAGTCCGCGCGCTCGGACACCTCGACGGTCCCGCCCCGGACGGGCGTCAGGTTCATCCCGCACTGCAGGGCGCAGTACGGGCAGTGCGTGGGGACGGGCGTGGCGCTGCCCGCCGCGGCGGTGGTGTCCGTGCCGGTGTTCTGCATGCCGCCCAGCCTGCGGCTTCCGTGTTACGCGACCGGGCGGCGCTCTGTTACGCCGCCGGGACGGCGGCCTCCCCGCCGCGGCGGGGAGGCCGTGAGGACCGCCTCACGGCGCGGCGGCGAGCGCCCGCTCCACCCCCGGCTCCTTCGGCCCGAGGAAGTGCGGGTCCGGTTCGAGGACCGCGTCCAGCGCCGCCTTGCCCGCCGCGAGGACCTCCCGCGCGCCCCCGTAGTACCAGGTCACGTCGTGCCGGGCGTCGACCCCGACGCCGTACGACGCCACCCCCGCCTCCTGGCACAGCGCCACCGCCCGCCGGATGTGGAAGCCCTGGCTGATCAGCACGGCACGGTCGACCCCGAAGATCTTCTTGGCGCGGACGCACGAGTCCCAGGTGTCGAAGCCCGCGTAGTCGCTGACGATCCGCCCGTCGGGCACGCCGTGGCGGACCAGGTAGGCGCGCATGGCGTCCGGCTCGTCGTACTCCTCGCGGCTGTTGTCCCCGGTCACCAGCACCACCTCGATCCGCCCCGCCCGGTACAGGCCGGCCGCCGCGTCCAGCCGGTGCGCGAGGTACGGCGACGGCTCCCCGTCCCACAGCCCCGCGCCGAAGACCACCGCGACCCGGGTGTGCGGCACGTCGGCGACGGTACGCAGCCGGTCGTCCGTCACGACCCGCATCCACGCGCTCGGCAGCAGCGCCAGCACGCATCCGGCCACGACCAGCCGGATCAGCCGCCGCTTCCCCTTCCGGGTGCGCGGAAGGCGCGGTACGCGAGGTCTCCAGCGGCGCATCGGTGTCGGTCCCCTCCCGGTCGTCTCCTGCTCCCAGGGACGTCAGCAGGCGCCGTCCGGTTCGCGGGCCGCTCACACGGGGCGCCCGGCGCCGTGTGAACCGAAGGAAAACCCCCGTGACACCCGTGCAACGGGAAGGCAACGTCCGGCGGGCACCCTCGACACATGACGGCGAGGACACGGACGATCAGCACGACGGACACGACAGGCACGGCGACCCGCACGGACACGGCGGACACGGCAAGCACGGCGGACGGGACGGACACGGCGGACACGGCGACCCGTGGGGACGCCCCCGCCCTGGTCGTCGTCGCCCACGGCAGCCGCGACCCCCGCGCGCTCGGCACCGTACGCGCCCTCCTCGACCGGGTCCGCACCCTGCGCCCCGCCCTTCCGGTGCACCTGGGCCACATCGAGCTGAACGAGCCGCTGCTGCCGGACACCCTGACCGCGCTCGGCACCGGGGAGGCGGTCCTCGTCCCGCTCCTGCTCAGCCGCGGCCACCACGTCAAGCGGGACATCCCCGAGACGGCGGCCGTCTCCCGTGCCCGCACCCGCGTGGCCGCCCCGCTAGGCCCACACCCCCTTCTCGTGGACGCCCTGCACGCCCGCCTCACGGAAGCCGGCTGGCCGGCCCACGCGGGCCCGGACCACGCCGTCGTCCTCGCCTCGGCGGGCTCCCGGGACCCGGAGTCGAGCGCCGACACGGCCCGCACGGCCGCCGCCCTCTCGGCCCGCCTCGGCGTCCCGGTCCTCCCCGCGTACGCCTCGGCGGCGACCCCGACGGTCCCGGAGGCCGTACGCGCGCTGACCGACCGTGGCCACCGCAGGGTGGCCGTCGCCTCCTGCTTCACCGCCCCGGGCCGCTTCGCCACCCAGTGCGCGACGGCGGCCCCGTGGATCGCCTCCGAACCCCTGGGCACCCACCCGTCGATGGCCCACCTGCTCCTGCACCGCTACGACCGTGCGCGGGGAATCGGCTATGCGAGCAACGCGGGTGAAGGGGCGCGGGGCGCATCACCCTGCGGCTCCACCGCGTGGGCGCGACCAGCCACGACAGACGCCGCACTCACCCGACAACCGCACCCGGCACCCGCATAGGCGACCCACCTGTCACACCTTCCGCTTAATGTTCATGGCATGGAAGGCACAGGCACCGCACCCCTCTACGACCCGGCGTCAGCCGCCCGCTACGCCCCCGAACCGGACAAACGCCCCGGCCGTACCGCCTTCCAGCGCGACCGCGCCCGCATCCTGCACTCCGCCGCGCTGCGCCGCCTCGCCGGCAAGACGCAGGTCGTCGCGCCGGGGGAGGGCAGCCACCTCTGGGACGCCAGCCCCCGCACGCGCCTCACGCACTCCCTGGAGTGCGCCCAGGTCGGCCGGGAGCTGGGCGCCGCCCTCGGGTGCGACCCGGACCTCGTCGAGGCCGCCTGCCTCGCGCACGACCTGGGCCACCCGCCCTTCGGGCACAACGGCGAACAGGCGCTCAACGCGTTCGCCGAGGACTGCGGCGGCTTCGAGGGCAACGCCCAGTCGCTCCGGCTCCTCACCCGCATCGAGCCCAAGCGGTTCACCGAGGACGGCCCCGTCGGCCTCAACCTCACCCGTGCCACGCTCGACGCCGCCACCAAGTACCCCTGGCCGCGCGGCGGCGGCCCGGCCGGCCCGGTCTCTCCCAAGTTCGGCGTGTACGACGACGACCGGCCCGTCTTCGAGTGGCTCCGCAAGGACGCCCCCGGCGCCCGTACCTGCTTCGAGGCCCAGGTCATGGACTGGGCCGACGACGTGGCGTACTCCGTGCACGACGTCGAGGACGGCCTGCACGCCGGCCACATCGACCCGAACTGCCTGCTCGCCGACCCCGAACGCGAGGCGGTCTTCGACGCGGCCGTCGGTCGGTACGTCCCCGCGGGCACCGATCACGCGGAACTCGCCGCCGCCCTCGACCGGCTCCTCGCCCAGGACTGGTGGCCGCACGGCTACGACGGCTCGGCCGTCGCGCAGGCCCGCCTGAAGGACGCCACCAGCCAGCTCATCGGCCGTTTCTGCCAGGCCGCCGAGGCCGCCACCCGGGCCGCGTACGGAGGCGGCCGGCTCACCCGGTACACCGCCGAGCTGGTCGTGCCCCGCGAGATCCGCATGGAGTGCGCCGTCCTCAAGGCGGTCGCCGTGCGGTACGTCATGCAGCGCACCGAGCAGGAGCGGCTCCGCGCCGACCAGCGCGTCGTCGTCGCGGAGCTGGCCGAGGCGCTGACCGCCCGCGCGCCCGACGGACTCGACCCCCAGTTCCGCGCCCTGTTCGACCGGGCCGCCGACGACCGGGCGCGCAAACGGGTGATCGTCGACCAGATCGCCTCGCTCACCGACGCCTCGGCCCGCTCGCTTCACGCCCGCCTGACGGGGCATCCATGAGACTGGCGGCGGGACAGGCACGACCCGGCGGGGCCCGGGGCGTCCGGAACGCGGTGCTCGGGCGCCCGTGACGCGGCACTCCGTGGCCTGATCGGGTCGCTGCCCCTTCCCGCACCACGCCACGTGCGGGAGGCTCGCATGTGGCGGCACCCTGACGAGGAGGCAACAAGTGGTCGACGCGGATCAGACATTCGTCATCGTCGGAGGCGGCCTGGCGGGCGCGAAGGCGGCCGAGACGCTCCGCACGGAGGGCTTCACCGGCCGGGTGATCCTCGTCTGCGACGAACGCGACCACCCCTACGAGCGCCCCCCGCTGTCCAAGGGCTACCTCCTCGGCAAGGAGGAGCGCGACAGCGTCTTCGTGCACGAGCCCGCCTGGTACGCGCGGCACGACATCGAGCTGCACCTCGGCCAGACCGTCGTCGCGATCGACCGCGCCGCGAAGACCGTCCACTACGGCGACGACGGCACCCACGTCAGGTACGACAAGCTGCTCCTGGCGACCGGCGCCGAGCCCCGCCGCCTCGACGTCCCCGGCACCGACCTCGCGGGCGTCCACCACCTGCGCCGCCTGGCCCACGCCGAGCGCCTCAAGGGCGTCCTCACCTCCCTCGGCCGGGACAACGGCCACCTCGTGGTCGCCGGCGCCGGCTGGATCGGCCTGGAGGTCGCGGCGGCGGCCCGCCAGTACGGGGCGGAGGTCACCGTCATCGAGCCGGCCCCGACCCCGCTGCACGGCGTCCTCGGGCCCGAGCTGGGCTCCGTCTTCGCCGAGCTGCACGAGGCGCACGGCGTCCGCTTCCGCTTCGGCGTGCGGCTGACCGAGATCATCGGCCAGGACGGCATGGTGCTGGCCGCCCGCACCGACGACGGCGAGGAGCACCCCGCGCACGACGTGCTCGCCGCGATCGGCGCCGCCCCGCGCACCGCGCTCGCCCAGGCCGCCGGACTGGAGATCGCCGACCGCGCCCACGGCGGCGGCGTCGTCGTCGACGCGCAGCTGCGCACCTCGGACCCCGACGTCTACGCGGCCGGTGACGTGGCCTCCTTCCACCACGCCCTCTTCGACACCGATCTGCGCGTGGAGCACTGGGCCAACGCGCTCAACGGCGGCCCGGCCGCCGCCCGCGCGATGCTCGGCAAGGGCCTCGCCCACGACCGCGTGCCCTACTTCTTCACCGACCAGTACGACCTCGGCATGGAGTACTCCGGCTGGGCACCGGCCGGGTCCTACGACCAGGTGGTGATCCGCGGGGACGCGGCCAAGCGCGAGTTCATCGCCTTCTGGGTGAAGGAGGGCCGGGTGCTGGCCGGGATGAACGTCAACGTGTGGGACGTCACGGAGCCGGTCCAGCGGCTGATCCGCTCGAAGACCCGGGTGGACACGGAGGCGCTGGCGAACCCGCACGTGTCCCTGGAAAGTCTGGTCGCGTGACGGCCGGCCGGCCCCCGGCCCCGATTCCCGGGGGCACCGCCCGGACCCCCGGCCGGACCCCGGGAGCGCCGCGCGGGGCGGCCGCTGCGCGGCGGGGTCCGCCTCCGGGCCGAGCCCTCCCGGCGGGCACGGGCATGTCGGTGCCGCCCCGTAGACTTCACGCGTGGCAGGACGGATCAACGACGAGGACGTGAAGGCGGTACGGGACGCGGTCCCGATCGACGCCGTCGTCTCGGAGTACCTCCAGCTGCGCAACGCGGGGGGCGGCAATCTGAAGGGGCTGTGCCCCTTCCACGACGAGAAGTCACCGTCCTTCCAGGTCAGTCCGAGCAAGGGGTTCTTCCACTGCTTCGGCTGCCAGGAGGGCGGCGACACCATCACGTTCGTGATGAAGATCGACCACCTCACCTTCTCCGAGGCGGTCGAGCGCCTGGCCGGCCAGGCCGGCATCACCCTGCGCTACGAGGAGGGCGGCTACAACCCCTCCCACCAGCGCGGCGAGCGCATCCGCCTGGTCGAGGCCCACAAGATCGCCGCCCAGTGGTACGCCGAGCAGCTCGCCACCGGTTCCGAAGCGGACACCGGCCGCGCCTTCCTCGCCGACCGGGGCTTCGACCAGGCCGCCGCCGAGCACTTCGGCGTCGGCTACAGCCCGCAGGGCTGGGACCACCTCACCCGCTTCCTGCGCGGCAAGGGCTTCAGCGACAAGGAGCTGCTGCTCTCCGGTCTCGCCCAGGAGGGCCGCCGCGGCCCCATCGACCGCTTCCGCGGCCGGCTGATGTGGCCCATCCGCGACATCGGCGGCGACGTCGTCGGCTTCGGCGCCCGCAAGCTCTACGAATCGGACAACGGCCCGAAGTACCTGAACACCCCCGAGACGGCCATCTACAAGAAGTCCCAGGTCCTCTACGGCATCGACCTCGCCAAGAAGGACATCGCGAAGGCGTCCCGCGCGGTGGTCGTCGAGGGCTACACGGACGTCATGGCCTGCCACCTCGCCGGGGTCACCACGGCCATCGCCACCTGCGGCACCGCCTTCGGCGGCGACCACATCAAGATCCTGCGCCGGCTCCTCATGGACAACGGCTCGGCCCGCGTGATCTTCACCTTCGACGGCGACGCGGCCGGACAGAAGGCGGCCCTGCGCGCCTTCGAGGACGACCAGAAGTTCGCCGCCGAGACTTACATCGCCATCGCCCCCGACGGCATGGACCCCTGCGACCTGCGCCTGGCCAAGGGCGACGACGCGGTGGCCGACCTGGTCGAGCCGCGCACCCCGCTGTTCGAGTTCGCGCTGCGCCAGATCGTCGCCCGCTACGACCTGGACACCCCGGCCGGCCGCGCGGCCGCGCTGGACGAGGCGGGGCCGGTCGTCGCCCGCATCAAGAACAGCGGCGCCCAGCACGAGGTCGCCGTGCAGCTCGCCGGCATGCTCGGCATCCTCGACACCCAGTTCGTGGTCAAGCGGATCGCCCAGCTGGCCCGCTGGGCCCGCGACCGCGGCGGCAAGGGCCCCGCCCCCGACCAGCGGCAGCGCGGCGGCGCCCCGCACCAGCAGTCCGGCCCCGCCCGGCCCGCCCCGCGCGGCCCCGCCCTCAACCTCCGCAACCCGGTCTTCGCCACCGAGCGCGAGCTGCTCAAGCTCGCCCTCCAGCGCCCCGAGCTGGTCTCCCCGGCCTTCGACGCGTACGGCGTCGACGAGTTCACCGCCCCGCCCTACGCCGCCGTGCGCGAGGCGATCATGGAGGCGGGCGGCGCCGAGTTCGGCGTCCAGGACCCGCAGGACTACCTGGTCCGGGTCCGCGAGGCCGCCCCCGACGACGCCGTCCGCGCCATGGTCACCGAACTCGCGGTCGAGGCGATCATGCTCCACCGCGGCGTCAAGGGCGTCGACGAGGTCTACGCGGGCGCCCAGCTGGTCACGGTCCGCCGCCGCGCCGTCGAGCGCCGCATCCGCGACATCACCGGCCGCCTCACCCGCCTGTCCACCCACGGCGACCCCGCCGAGCTGGCCGCCGTGCAGAACGAGCTGTGGATCCTCCAGCAGTACGACCAGAACCTGCGCGAACACGGCGCCGCCGCGCTCTAGACGGCGCCGGGTGCCGGTCCCGGTGAACACCGGCCGGTAACCCGTGGGTCACGGCCCGGACGCAAAAAGTCACCGCACGCCCCTCGTGGCGGCGATGTGTCGTACCCCACACTGGGGGCGGAGCCTGAGTGCCCGCGTGCGGGACGGGCGGCGGCGAGCGAGCCGACTTCGTCCCCCGCCGTACCGCCGCCGGTCCCCCGCCGGACGCGTCCATCCTGGAGGTCGCCCCCGTGCAGACCCAGACCCTCACCCAGACCCACACCGGTACCGGCGGTGCGGAGCCGGACGCGGAACGCGGCAGGCTCGTCGCGATGCCCGCACAGCCCGGTGCCGGTCCGGCCGCGCACCGCCCTCCCGCGGACGCCGCGGAGACCCTGGAGGCCGCGGAGGCTCCCGAACCGCCGCCGCCCACCCGTACGGAGTCCGGCGGCCCCTCCTCCGACCTGTTCCGGCAGTACCTGCGCGAGATCGGCCGGATCCCGCTGCTCTCCGCGGCCGAGGAGGTCGACCTCGCCCGGCGCGTGGAGGCCGGGCTGTTCGCCGAGGAGAAGCTGCGGCGCACCCCCGGCCTGGACGACCGCCTCGCCCTCGACCTCGACCGGCTGGTCGTCATGGGGCGCCTCGCCAAGCGGCGCCTGATCGAGGCGAACCTGCGGCTCGTGGTGTCGGTGGCCAAGCGGTACGTCGGCCGCGGGCTGACCATGCTCGACCTGGTCCAGGAGGGGAACCTGGGGCTGATCCGGGCGGTCGAGAAGTTCGACTACGCCCGGGGCTACAAGTTCTCCACCTACGCCACCTGGTGGATCCGCCAGGCGATGTCCCGCGCCCTGGCCGACCAGGCCCGCACCATCCGCGTCCCCGTCCACGTCGTGGAGCTGATCAACCGGGTCGTCCGCGTCCAGCGCCGCATGCTCCAGGAACGCGGCTACGAGCCGACCCCGCAGGAGGTCGCCGCCCACCTCGACCTGGCCCCCGAGCGCGTCGGCGAGGTGCTGCGCCTGGCCCAGGAGCCGGTGTCGCTGTACGCGCCGGTCGGCGAGGAGGACGACGTCGCCCTCGGTGACCTCATCGAGGACGGCGACGCCGCCAGCCCCGTCGAGTCGGCCGCGTTCCTGCTGCTGCGCCAGCACCTGGAGGCGGTGCTCTCCACCCTCGGCGAACGCGAACGCAAGGTCGTCCAGCTCCGGTACGGCCTGGTCGACGGCCGCCCGCGGACCCTGGAGGAGATAGGCCGCCTCTTCGGCGTCACCCGCGAACGCATCCGCCAGATCGAGTCCAAAACCCTCAACAAACTCCGCGACCACGCCTACGCCGACCAGCTGAGGGGCTACTTGGACTGAGGCATGGCGCACCCCGACGCCGGGCAACCGTCTGACCCACCTCACCCCACCTCAGCCACCGCCTCCGCGAACTGAGCCTTGTAGAGCCGCGCGTACGCCCCGTCCGCGGCCAACAGCTCCGCGTGCGCCCCCTGCTCCACGATCGCCCCGTCCTCCATCACGAGGATCGTGTCCGCGTCCCGGATCGTCGACAGCCGGTGCGCGATCACGAACGACGTCCGCCCGTGCGCCAGCTTCGCCATCGCCTTCTGGATCAGCACCTCGGTCCGCGTGTCCACCGACGACGTCGCCTCGTCGAGCACCAGGATCACCGGGTCGGACAGGAACGCCCGCGCGATGGTGATCAGCTGCTTCTCACCCGCGCTCACCCCCGTGCCCTCGTCGTCGATCACCGTGTCGTACCCGTCGGGCAGCGTCCGTACGAACCGGTCGGCGTGCGCGGCCCGCGCGGCCTCCTCGATCTCGCCGCGGGTGACCTCCCGCGAGGCCCCGTACGCGATGTTCTCCGCGATGGTGCCGCCGAACAGCCAGGTGTCCTGGAGGACCATGCCGATGCCGCTCCGCAGCTCGTCCCGGGACATCTTCGCTATGTCGACGCCGTCCAGGGTGATCCGGCCGCCGGAGACCTCGTAGAACCGCATCAGCAGGTTGACCAGCGTGGTCTTGCCGGCGCCCGTCGGGCCGACGATGGCGACCGTGTGGCCCGGCTCCACCTTCAGCGACAGGTCCTCGATCAGCGGCTTCTCCGGGTCGTAGCGGAAGGACACGTGGTCCAGTTCCACCCGGCCGCGCAGGTCCTCGGGCCGGGTGCCCGGGATCGGGTCCGCGGACTGCTCCTCGGCGTCGAGCAGCTCGAAGATCCGCTCCGCCGACGCCACGCCCGACTGCACCAGGTTCGCCATCGACGCCACCTGCGTCAGCGGCATCGAGAACTGCCGGGAGTACTGGATGAAGGCCTGCACGTCACCGATGGACAGCGAGCCCGACGCCACCCGCAGGCCGCCGACCACCGCGACCAGCACGTAGTTCAGGTTGGACACGCACATCATCAGCGGCTGCATGATCCCGCTGTTGAACTGCGCCTTGAACCCGGCCTCGTACAGCGCGTCGTTCTGCTCGGCGAACTGCTTCGCCGACTCCTCCTGCCGTCCGAACACCTTCACCAGCGCGTGCCCGGTGTACATCTCCTCGATGTGCGCGTTCAGCTGCCCCGTCGAGCGCCACTGCTGCACGAACTGGGGCTGCGACCGCTTGCCCACCCGGGTGGCCACCACGAAGGACAGCGGCACGGTCACCAAGGCGACCAGCGCCAGGATCCAGGAGACCCAGAACATCATCGCCAGCACGCCGATGATGGTGAGCAGCGAGTTGATCAGCTGCCCCATCGACTGCTGGAGCGTCTGCCCGATGTTGTCGATGTCGTTGGTGGCGCGGCTGAGCACCTCGCCGCGCTGGCGCTTGTCGAAGTACGACAGCGGCAGCCGGGACAGCTTCGTCTGCACGTCCTCGCGCAGCCGGAACATCGTGCGGTTCACCGCGCGGTTCACCAGCCGGGTGGCCACCGCCATCAGCAGTCCCGCCACCGCGAACGTCGCCAGCGCGAGCAGCAGCACCTCGCCGACCGCGCCGAAGTCGATGCCCCGGCCCGGGGTGAAGTCCGTACTGCGGAGCATGTCGGCCACGTTGCCGTCACCGCGCTCCCGCATGGAGGCGAGGACCTGCTCCTTCGTGGCACCGGAGGGCATGTCCCGCCCGACGATGCCCGCGAAGACCAGGTCGGTGGCCCGGCCGAGGATCTTCGGCCCGACCACGTTGAGGCCGACGCTGACGACCACGCACGCCAGCAGCGTGAACAGCGTCGCCCGCTCCGGCCGGAACTGGGCGACGAGCCGTTTGCTCGACCCCTTGAAGTCCATCGAACGCTGGTCGGGGCCGCCCCCGGCCATCATGCGACCCGCAGGCCCGGCCATCAGGCAGCCTCCGCTTCCGTCAGCTGGGAGAGCACGATCTCCCGGTAGGTCTCGTTGTCCGCCATCAGCTCGTGGTGGCGGCCCACGCCGACCACCCGCCCCTCGTCCAGCACGACGATCCGGTCCGCGTCCCGGATGGTCGCCACCCGCTGCGCCACGATCACCACGGTCGCCCGGGCCGTCTCGCGGGCCAGCTCCGCCCGCAGCGCCGCGTCGGTGGCGTAGTCGAGGGCGGAGAAGGAGTCGTCGAAGAGGTAGATCTCCGGGCGCTGGACCAGGGTCCGGGCGATCGCGAGCCGCTGGCGCTGACCGCCCGACACGTTGGTGCCGCCCTGCGCGATCGGCGCGTCCAGGCCGCCCTCCAGCTCGGAGACGAAGCCCTTGGCCTGCGCCACCGCCAGCGCGTGCCACAACTCCTCGTCGGTGGCGTCCGGATTGCCGTAGCGCAGGTTGGTCGCGACGGTGCCCGCGAACAGGTACGGCTTCTGCGGCACCAGGCTCACCAGCTTGGCGAGCGTCTTCGGGTCGACGGTCCGCACGTCCACCCCGTCGACCAGCACCTCGCCCTCGGTGGCGTCGAAGAGCCGGGGCACCAGGCCCAGCAGCGTCGACTTGCCGCTGCCGGTCGATCCGATGACGGCGGTCGTCTCGCCGGGCTCGGCCACCAGGTCGATGCTCCGGAGCACCGGCTCCTCGGCACCGGGGTAGCGGAAGCCCGCCTGCCGGATCTCCAGGTGCCCGTGCCGGCGCAGCTCGGTCACCGGGGCGACCGGCGGCACCACGCTGCTCTCGGTCTCCAGGACCTCCTGGACGCGCTCCGCGCAGACCTCCGCGCGCGGCACCATCATGAACATGAAGGTGGCCATCATCACGGACATCACGATCTGCATGAGGTAGGCCAAAAACGCCGTCAGGTCGCCGATCTGCATCCCGCCGCTGTCGATCCGGTGGGCGCCGAACCACACCACCGCGATCGACGACAGGTTCACCACCGTCATGACCACCGGGAACATCAGCGCCAGCAGGTTGCCGGTGCCGAGGGCCACCTCGGTCAGCTCGGTGTTGGCCTTCCGGAAGCGCCGCTGCTCGTACTCGTCGCGCACGAAGGCCCGGATGACGCGGTTGCCGGTGATCTGCTCGCGCAGCACCCGGTTGACCGTGTCGAGCCGCACCTGCATGGCCCGGAACAGCGGACGCAGCTTCCGCACGATCAGCGTCACGCAGATCGCCAGCACCGGCACGACCCCGAGCAGCACCCCGGACAGCGGCACGTCCAGACCGAGCGCCATCACGATGCCGCCCACGCACATGATCGGCGCCGACACCATCAGCGTGAACGTCATCAGGGCCAGCATCTGGACCTGCTGCACGTCGTTCGTGGTCCGCGTGATCAGCGAGGGCGCGCCGAAGTGGCCCACCTCGCGCGCCGAGAACGACTGCACCCGGTCGAAGACGGCGGCGCGCAGGTCCCGGCCGAGGGCGGCCGCGGTGCGCGCGCCGTAGAAGACGGCGCCGATGTTGCAGACCACCTGGACCAGCGAGATGCCGATCATCAGGGCGCCGTAGCTCAGGATGTAGCCCGAGTCCCCCTTCACGACACCGTCGTCGATGATGTCCGCGTTCAGGGTCGGCAGGTACAGGGAGGCGCAGGTCTGCAGGAACTGCAACGCCACCAGCAGAGCGATGGGTTTCTTGTACGGCCTGAGATAGGTCCGTAGTAGTCGTATGAGCACACTGAGTCTCTCGGAGTCGGCGACAGGGGCCGCGGTTGGTTGCCCCTGGCCCCTATCGTCGAACACTCCACCCGCGTTACCTCAACCGATTAACCCAAGAGCACGGCAAATTCCGGCCTACGAGCGGTAAGCCCGCCCACGCGTCACAGGGCGCCCGGGTGCGTCTGCTCGCGCACCGACACGTACTGCTGGCGCACCGCCTGCCCCACCGCCAGTTCCTCGCCCGGCTCCAGCACCTGCGCCACCGCGCCCTGCCAGACCGGGGGAGTGCGCGGGTCCAGGGTGCCCCGGGAGACGCCCAGCGCCCAGGCCGCCTGCCGGGCCGAGCCGATCGCCGCGTAGTCCGCCGGCTGCGGCACGACGACCTGCGTCCCGAACAGCGCGGGCGCCGCCGCCTGCACGGCCGGCAGCTCGGCCGCCGCACCGAGCAGGAACACCCGCCGAACCTCCACACCCCGGCCGCGCAGCACGTCCAGGGCGTCGGCGAGACCGCACAGCATGCCCTCGAACGCGGCCCGCGCCAGGTGCTCCGGCTTCATCGACTCGCGCCGCAGACCGGCCAGGGTCCCGGCGGTGTGCGGCAGGTTCGGCGTCCGCTCGCCCTCCAGGTAGGGGAGCAGCACCAGCCCGTGCGCTCCGGGCGTCGACTTCATCGCCAGCTCGGACAGGCTCTCCAGGTCCGCCGCGCCGAGCAGTTCGGCGGTGCCGCGCAGGGCCCGTACGGCGTTCTGGGTGGTGACGACCGGCAGGTGCATGCCGGTGGCGTCCGCCAGCGAGGTGATCATGCCGTACTGGTCGACCAGCGCCTCGTGGTGCACGGCCATCACGGACCCCGACGCCCCCAGCGACACCACCGCGTCGCCGAGCCCGATCCCGAGCCCGAAGGCGGCGGCCTGGGTCTCGCCGGTGCCGGCGGAGATCAGCAGCCCCTCCGGCGTCGTACCGGCCGCCTCGGCCGGGCCGATCACCTCGGGCAGCATCACCTGATGGCCGAGGGCCAGCTCGACCAGGTCGGGCCGGTACGCGCCGGTCGCCGCCGACCAGTA
The DNA here is from genome assembly GCF_044455745.1 of Streptomyces sp. NPDC051136. NCBI lineage: Bacteria > Bacillati > Actinomycetota > Actinomycetes > Kitasatosporales > Streptomycetaceae > Streptomyces > Streptomyces sp. NPDC051136. The sequence continues at coordinate 633,806 of NZ_JBITFE010000002.1, forward strand.
GCCGGTGCCGGACGCCCCGCCCCGGTCGGTGGTCCGCCGCACGGGACGCCCGAGCAGCTGCCACACCAGCCAGTCGTGTGCCTGGAGGAGCACGGCGACGCGCGCGGCGGCCTCCGGCTCGTTGCGCGCCAGCCAGCGCAGCTTCGTCACCGGCTGCGCGGCCTGCGGCACCGAGCCCACGGCCTGCGCCCACGCCTCACGTCCGCCGAGCGCGTCGATCAGGTCGGCCGCCGCGACCTGGGCCCGCTTGTCGCCGCCGACCAGGGCCGGACGCACCGTGTTGCCCTGCGCGTCCAGCGGCACCACCGAGTTGGCCTGCGCCGACACGCCGATGGCCTGCACGCCCTCCAGGAGCCCGCCGCCGGCCGCCTCCCCGAGGGACAGCAGCCAGGCCTGCGGATCGACGTCGGCGGGCCGGCCGCCACCCTCGGGGCTGTCCAGCGGATGCGGCGCGTAGCCCTGGCGCAGCACGGCACCCGTGTCCGAATCGCAGACGACGATACGAGTGAAATCGGGCGAACTGTCCAACCCGGCGACTATCCCCATACCCGAAATTCTGCCGCACGGGACGCGGTGCCCGTACCGGGACCTCAGGTGTTGCTGGTGCCCCAGTCGTCGGGGCCGCTGCCGTTGGTCCCGCGCTCCCGCAGCGAGCGGACCCGGTGCGCCACCGAATCGGGCATCCGGTCACCCACCTTGTCGCTCACCACGTGGTACGCCTTGTCGGCGAAGTGCCTGCCCTGCTGGGCGGCGGACTCCGCGGTGTTGCGCACGGCCGGGTTCTGCGCGACCTGCCGCGCGGACTTCCGCAACTGCTCGTATCGCTCCCGCCCGGCCTTCGTGCCGAGCACGTAACCCACCGCTAGTCCGACGACGAACGTGAGCCGGTAACGCATGGCGGCCACCCTTCCCTTCACTGGCTCCGGGGTGCTGGAGAGTACCGATTGGCGGAGCACCCCCCTGCTTGCGCTAATGTATGTGTCGCAGCGAGCGCGCGCCCCCTGGCGAATACCCAGGCAGACGCGTTCGATGCGACACCGACATTCCTCGGTAGCTCAATTGGCAGAGCAGCCGGCTGTTAACCGGCAGGTTACTGGTTCGAGTCCAGTCCGGGGAGCTCGGTCCTCCGTAGCTCAATTGGCAGAGCAGCCGGCTGTTAACCGGCAGGTTACTGGTTCGAGTCCAGTCGGGGGAGCACCGTGAACGAGGACCCTTCGGGGTCCTTTTTCATGTGCCCTCACGACCCGGGAACCACGCGGCACGCTGCGCAGTCCTCAAGGTCATGAAGGCAGCCGCGGAAGCCGACCATCCGAAGCAGGAGATCGTATGAGCGGCTATGCTGCGGCAGACGGCGCGTACACGTGTACGCGACACGCCGCTTCGGGGCGGTAGCTCAGCCGGTTAGAGCAGCGGACTCATAATCCGTCGGCCGTGGGTTCGAGTCCCACCCGCCCCACCTGAGCGCTTCGCCGCAGGAACGTTCGCACCTGCGGCGGAGCCTGACTCTCGGGACCGGCGAGGCGCGTCACCGGCCGTCCGTGTCCTCCGTGGCCTGCTCGTCCTCGTCGTCGCGTTCGCCCTCCGCCTGCGAGGGAGTGGTCCGCGGGACGTCCGGTGCGTCCGGTGCGTCGTCGCGGTCACCCTCGGCCTGGGACGGGGTCGGCTCGCTCATGGTGGTTCCTCCTCCTCCGGCTGCCGCGCGGGTCGCGGGCCGAGTACCCCTTGCGGGGAGGGCCCACCATCCGTCACAGCGGCGCCCACCAGGTGACCGTCGTCCCCCGCCCCTCGTCCCCGTCGTGGTCGTAGACGCTCAGGCGCACCCCGTCCCGGCCCTCCGGCAACGCGGCGGGCGTCTCGACGGTGACCTCGACGCGGGAGAGCCCCGGACGGGCGGACGCCTCGGCCAGGGCCTGGCGGAGGGCGGTGATCAGGCGGTCGGCGACCCGGTCGGGCACGCGGGTGTCGAGCGGGCCCCTGAAGTGCGTGGACGGCGCGACACCGAGCCGGGCGGCGGCCGACGCGGTCTCCCGCAGCACCCGGCCGCGCAGCCCGGTCGGCGCCTCGCCCGGCGGCTGCCGCAGCGCGAGGATGGTGGAGCGCACCTCCCGGACCGTGGAGCGCAGCTCGTCCACCGCCCGGCCGAGGATGTCGCGGACGTCGTCGGCACCGGGGCGGCGCTGCGTGGACTCCAGCATCAGGCCGGTGGCGAACAGCCGCTGCACCACCAGGTCGTGCAGGTCGCGGGCGATGCGGTCGCGGTCCTCGTAGACCGCGAGCCGCTCCCGGCCGCGCCGCGCGTCGGCCAGGTCGAGGGCGAGCGCCGCCTGCGAGGCGAACTGCGTCGCCAGCAGCCGTTCCACGTCCGTGTACGGGCGTCCGCCGCGGCGGCGGGGCAGGGCGAGGGTGCCGATCAGCCGGCCGCCCGCCGACAGGGGCAGCATCATGCTCGGCCCGAACCGGTGCCGTACGTGGGTCGTCATGCGGGGGTCGGTCGCCGAGTCGTCGAGGAACACCGGCTCACCGCCCAGCAGCTGTTCCAGCACGGGGCTGCCCGGCGCGATGGTCGCACCGATCATGCCGTCCGGGTCGTCGGGCGTGGAGGCGGTCACGATCTCCATGCCGCCCTCGGCGGTCGGGTGCAGGATGACGCCCGCGGAGGCACCGGCGAGCAGCCTGGCCCGTTCGGCCACCGTGGCCAGCGCGTCCCCCGTGCCCTCCTCGGTGAGCAGCGCGGTGGTGACCGCCGCCGCGCCCTCGATCCAGCGCGCCCGCTGCCGGGCCGTCTCGTACAGCCGGACGTTGCCGATCGAGACACCGGCCTGGGCGGCCAGGACCCGCAGCAGCTGCTCGTCCTCGGCGGTGAAAGGGCCGGACCCGGGCGGCCGGGCGAGGCGCAGCTCGCCGAACTCCTCGTCGCCCACGAGCACCGGCGCCCGCAGCAGGACGGCCGTCTCCGGTACGGGGTCGGGGCCCGGGGCGCGGAACTCGGCGCGGCCGCCCCCGCCGGGGTCCGCGACGACCAGGGCGGCACGGCCGGCGCCGGTCAGTTCGGCGGCGCCGTCCACGATGTGCTGCAGGACACCGCTCAGGTCGAGGTCGGTGCCGACGTCCAGGAGGGCTTCGAGGAGACGGGTCAGTCGGGGCGCGGGCTGCGCGGTCATCCGTCGGGCTTCCCCCGTTCCGTGGCCCCCCGGCGGCGTCTCAGTCGGAGGCGGAACCGGTACCGGGGCCGACGCCGGTGCCGGTGCCGGTGCCGGTGTCCGCGCCGGCGTCGGAGCCGGAGCGGGAGCGGGAGCCGGAGCCGACACCGGCGTCCGAGGTCGTCGGGTGCAGGACCAGTGGCTCGACCCTGCCCTCCAACATGCTGCCGAGTCCCTGGACCGCGCACACGTCGGGCCGTTCCGCGATGTGCACCGGCATGCCGGTGGCCTGACGCAGCATCTGGTCGAAACCGGGCAGCAGCGCGCTCCCGCCGACCATCATGATCCCGCGGTCGGCGAGGTCCGCGACCAGGTCCGGCGGGCAGTCCCGCAGCACCTTGCCGATACCGTCGAGCACCGCCGTCAGCGGCGTCTGGATGGCGTTGCGCACCGTGGCCGTGTCCACCTGCACACTGCGGGCCAGCCCGGTCGCCACGTCCCGCCCGTGGATCTCGGTGGACGCCGGTCCCTGCGGGGTCAGCCCGTTGCCGGACAGTGCGAGTTGCAGCGGGCGCACGGACTGGCTGGGCAGCACCAGCTCGTGCTGGTGGCGCAGGAGCTGCACGATCGCGTGGTCCACGGCCTCACCGCCGACCGGGATGCGGACGGCGGTGACGATCGAGCCGAGGGAGAGCACCGCGACCTGCGTGGCGTGCGCACCGCACACCATGATCATGGTCGCCTCGGGCTGCTCCACGGGCAGTCCGCAGCCGACCGCCGCCGCGATCAGCGTGTCGACGAGTTCCACCCGGCGCGCGCCCAGGCCGACCAGGGTCTCGATCGCCGCCCGCTGGGACAGCGGGTCCGCGTCGTGCGGGGTGCACACGGCGGCCCGCAGCCGGGGCTTGCGGCGCAGACTGCGGCGGATCCGGTCGCCGAGCAGGTGCCGCAGCATGCGCTGGGCCATCTCGATGTCGACCACGGTGCCACCGGAGACGGGCCGCACGACACGGATGTAGCCGGGGGTACGGCCGGTCATCTTCTCCGCGAACTCGCCGACCGCGATGAGCGCGCCCGTGCGCGTGTTGACCGCCGCGGCGGACGGCTGGTCGACGACGAGCCCGGCACCCTTCACATAGACCCGGGTCCGCGCGGCGCCCATGTCGACGGCGAAGTGGCAGCGGCGCAGCGCCTCCAGACTGGCGGTACTGACGGTCATGGCGAATCCTCCCGAGAGCGCGGACCGTGCGGGGCCGCCCGGTGGCCGGCCTCTTGGCACCGATCGTGCGCGGCGGGAGGGGCGGGCGCCTGCTGGAGGGGGCCGGGCGGGGGGCCGCTGAACGGGGGGTGTGCGGGGGCGAGGCCGCAGGGAGCCGGCCCAGCGGCGGGACGTCGGACGCCCGGCGGACGTATCTCACCACCGCGGCCCCAGCTCGGCTCAGCCTGACCCGACGTCCCCTGCCGCCGTCGCCGCCCCTGTCGCCGTCCTCGTCGCCGTGCTCGTCACCGTCGCCGCCCCTGTCGCCGTCACCGTCGCCCGTCCCCGTCCCCGTCGCAGCCGAGGCGCGGTCGTGGTCGTGGTCGCGGTGGCTCGCCAATCGCGGTCGCGGTCGCAGAAGCTGTCGCAGCCACAGCCGAACCCGTCGTCGTAGCCGAACCGGCCGTCGCGGCCGCAGTCCGCCCGTGAACCCACCGTCGAAGCCGCAGCCGTGGTCGAGTCCGTCGGTGCGTCCGGTGCAGGTCGGCGCGCCCGGCTGGCGGGAACCCGCCAGGGCGCCTATCCGCCGCCTCCGTGCAACTCCCGTGTCCAGCAGGCCCCCTGAGACTGCTCACAGCACTCGTCACAGCACTCGACGACGACACGAAGAGAGACGTGGATGAGCACAGGACCAGTCAGACGCGGGGCGGCCCTCCTGTCGGCGGGGCTCGTGATCGCGCTGCTGTCGGCCGGGACGGCGGCGGCACAGGATCCGCCCCCGGACCCGGCGCGCCCACCGACGGCGGCCGCCCGTACGGGCACCGCGGCCGGCGCGGCCCGCACCGTCACCCTCGTCACCGGTGACCGGGTGACCGTCACCGACCTCGGCGGCGGCCGGAAGACCGTCACGGTCGAGCGCCCCGAGGGCGCCACCGGGGCCGTGCGCACCAGCACTTCGGGCGGCCGGACCACCGTCGTACCGGACGAGGCGCTGCCGTACCTGCGCGACGGCAGCCTCGACGAACGGCTCTTCGACGTCGGGGCGCTGCTGGAGCAGGGGCTCGCCGACACCGAGACCGGCGAGCTGCCGCTGATCGTGACCTACGGCAAGGGCACGCGGGCCGCCACCCCGCGGGGCACCGAGCGCACCCGGGCGCTGCCCAGCGTGCGCGGGGCCGCCGTCGACGCCGACAAGGGGCGGACCTTCTGGCGGGAGTTCACCCGCCGCGGCGCCGGGATCGACGGCGTGTGGCTTGACGGGAGGGTCACCGCCGACATGGCGGAGTCCAACGCCCAGATCGGCACCCCCGAGGCCTGGGAGGCCGGGCTCACCGGCAAGGGCGTCACCGTGGCCGTGCTGGACAGCGGCGTGGACGCCGGGCATCCCGACCTCGCGGGGCGGATCGCGCAGAGCAAGAGCTTCATCCCGGGCCAGGAGGTCGCCGACCGGCACGGTCACGGCACCCACGTCACCTCCACCGTGGGCGGCAGCGGCGCCGCCTCCGACGGCAAGGAGAAGGGCGTCGCCCCCGGCGCCACCCTCGCGGTCGGCAAGGTCCTCGACGACGGGGGCTCCGGCAGCGAGTCCGAGATCATCGCCGGCATGGAGTGGGCCGCCCGGGACGTGGACGCCGACATCGTGTCCATGAGCCTCGGCTCCACGGAGGCCAGCGACGGCACCGACCCGATGGCCGAGGCCGTCAACACCCTCTCCCGCGAGACCGGCGCCCTGTTCGTCATCGCGGCCGGGAACACCGGCGCCCCGTCCTCCATAGGCTCGCCCGGCGCGGCGGACGCCGCACTGACCGTGGGCGCCGTCGACTCCGCCGACCAGGCCGCCTGGTTCACCAGCGCCGGGCCCCGCTACGGCGACAACGCGCTCAAGCCCGACCTGTCGGCCCCGGGCGTCGGCATCCTCGCCGCCCGCTCCCGGCTGGCGGAGGGCACCGGCGACTACACCAGCATGGACGGCACGTCGATGGCGACGCCGCACATCGCCGGGGTGGCCGCCCTGCTCGCCGAGGAGCACCCCGACTGGGACGGCGCGCGGCTCAAGAACGCGCTGATGTCCACGTCGAAGGAGCTGGACGCCCCCGTCCACCAGCTGGGCGCGGGCCGGGTCAGCGTGCCGGACGCCGTCGGCGCCGACGTCACCGCGACCGGCAGCGCCGACCTCGGCTTCTACTCCTGGCCGTACGACGCCCACCAGCCGGTCACCCGGACCGTCACCTACACCAACACCTCCGCCTCCGACGTCGAGCTGAAGCTGTCCGTGCGGGGCGCCCCCGAGGGCGTCGCCACCCTCGCCGACACCTCCCTGACCGTCCCCGCGCACGGCACCGCCTCCACCACCGTCACCGGCGACGCCTCCAAGGCGCCGGCCGGCAACACCGGCGGGCAGATCGTGGCGGCCGACGCGACCGGGACCACCCTCGCGCACACCGCGTTCGGCCTGGTCAAGGAGGAGGAGCGGTACACGCTCACCGTGCACGTCAAGGACCGCTTCGGTGCCGCGACACCGGCCGACCTGACCGTCCAGCAGCTCGCGAAGGGCGTCGACCCGGTCCCCGCGCACGTCGGCGAGTCCGGCACCCTGGAGCTGCGGCTCAAGCCCGGCACGTACAGCCTGTCGTCCTTCCTCGACGTGCGCGGCAGCCACGGCGCCGACTCCCTCGGACTCGGCTTCCTCGCCGCGCCGGAGGTCGTCGTCGACCGGGACCGCGAGATCACCCTGGACGGCCGCGAGCTGCGCGAGATCGCCGCGGACGTCGACCGGCGCACCGAGACCCGGCAGCTCCTCATGGAGTACGACCGCGAGGCGAACGGCTCCGACCTGTTCGGCGCCGTCCAGGTGCCGCTGACGTACGACAGCATCTTCGCCGCGCCCACGAAGAAGGTCACCGAGGGCGGCTTCGAGTACCGGACCGTGTGGCGGCTCGGCAAGCCGCTGCTGGAGGTCAAGGGGATCGGCGAGGCCACCGTCCAGTCCGGCGGCACCCTGATCGAGGGCCGCACCCGGCTGCCCCTGGCCGACGTCGGGGACATCGGCGACGGGCCCTTCCCGGACGGCGTGCGCGGCAAGGCGGTCCTCGCCCGGCTCACCGACGGGACCGAACCGGCGGCGCTCGCCGCGGCCGCGCAGGACGTCGGCGTCAAGGCGCTGTTCGTCACCGACGACACCGCCGGACGCCTGATGGCGTGGTGGGGCACGGAGGACAACGCCGACCGGCCGCTGCAGATCGCCACGGTCTCCGCGGCCGACGCCCGCCGGCTGCGCGAGGCCGGACGGGTCGACATGACCGGCACCCGCAACACGCCCTACGTGTACGACCTGTCCGAGGGGCACCGGGGCGCCGTGCCCGACCGCGGCCTCACCTACCGGCCCGGCCACCGCGACCTCGCCGAACTGCACACCGCGTACCACGGCGCCGAGCCGGCCGGCGGCGGCGAGTTCCGGTACTCGCTCACCGACACCTTCCCGATCGGCCTCGGCTTCCGGGAGCGGATCGACTACCCCGTCCAGCGCACCGAGTACGTGTCCACCGGACCCGGCCAGCGGTGGCACGAGACCGTGACGAGCGCCGGTGAGGCGATCGAGGAGCGCGGCGGAGTCGTCGCGTACCGCGGAGGGTCCAGCGCGGAGCTGGACTGGTTCAAGCCGGTGTGGCACCCCTACCTCGGCACCGGGCTCGGCTGGGGACAGCAGCGCGTCGGCAACCAGCTCCAGTTCAACGCGCCCGGCTGGGGCGACTCCGGCCCCGACCACACCGGCTTCGGCGACGTGTGGAGCGAGGGCAGCGGCGTGTCGCAGACCACCTCGGTCTACCTGGACGGCGAACTGGTCGACCAGGGCCCGAGTTCCGCCGCGTACGTCTCGGACGCGCCGGCCGACGAGCACACGTACAAGCTCGTCACCGACACCGCGCTCGACGCGGCGCGGTGGCCGCTCGCGAGCAAGGGGCACGCGGAGTGGACCTTCCGTTCCGCCGCCACCCCGCAGGACCGGTGGACCTATCTGCCGCTGATCAACCTCTCCTTCGACGTGGACACCGACCTCGCGGGGACGGTGCGCGGCGGGAAGAAGCTGCGGGTCGGCCTCGGCGCCTCGTACGTGGCGGGCGCCCCGGACACCGGGACGATCGGCGGCGGCGGCCTCGACGTGTCGTACGACGACGGGAAGAGCTGGCAGCGGGTCCGGCTGCACGGCGGTGACGCCTCCTGGAACGGGACGCTGAGCGTGCCGCGCCACGCCGAACACGTCTCGCTGCGGGCCACGGCGCACGACGACCGGGGCGGCTCGGTCACGCAGGAGATCGTGCGGGCGGTGGCGGTGCGGTAGGCCGCGACCGTCCGGCGCCCGTGCCCGGGCGCGGACACGCGGACGGCGCCGCCTCCCTGGGACGGGGAGGCGGCGCCGCCGGGTTCTCGGACCGTCAGACCAGCCAGCCGACGAAGTGGACGAGGCCGGCGAGGATGTCGGTGAGAAGGTTCATGATCGTGCAGCTCCTTGCGCTGTTCATGTGCGGGACCCGCGGGGCCCCGCCGGGACGTACTCGGGACATGTGCGCCGACTACGGTCTGCAGCCCGCCGTTCGCACACCGTAAGTATCGTTGGTCCCTGCAGTCACATGCGCTCTCCAGAGCGACGATCACCTGTTCCAGGGAACAACTGCTCGCTTGTTCGGATCACGCCAAGTTCGGCCAACTCCTGGGGTGTGATGCGCAGTTGTCGGGCCATCGTCTCCGCCTCCCCCGGCGGGCGCTTGAGGATCGCGGCGGCGTGCTCCGGCGCGATGACGGAGAAGTAGCTGTCCGGGGTGGCCCAGGTTGCACCGGGCGCGGCCAGGGCCAGCGCACCGCCGGAGCCGCCCTCGCCGATCACCAGCGTGGTGACCGGCGTGCGCACCGAGGCCACGGCGCCGAACAGGTCCGCGATCGCCGGTCCCGCCCCCTGCCGCTCCGCCTCCGCGTCGTTGGCCGCGCCCGGCGTGTCCACCAGGGTCAGCACCGGGATGCCGAGCCGGTCCGCGAGGTGGACCAGCCGGGTCGCGGTGCGGTACCCGGCGGGCCGGGTCGCCGCGCCCGTCTGGGCGGCGTAGGCGACCGTCCGCCCCGCGTGCTCGCCGAAGCCGCAGAGCATGCCCTCCGGGTCCCGGCCCCCGCAGCGGTCCCCGGACAGGGCGACGCGGTCGGTGAAGTAGGCGTCCAGGTACGCCCGGGCGCGCGGGCGTCCGGGAGCGCGGGCCCGCAGGACCGCGTCCCAGCCGCCGGACGGCAGGTCCCGCGCGCCCAGCGGCTCGGGCACCGGCGCCGGGTCGCCGGAGGGCGCCGTCAGCAGGCGCAGCCACCGCCCCAGCGTCGCGCGCAGCTCGCCGGGCGGTACGACGGCGTCCGCGCTGCCCGCCGCCACCTGCGCCTCGGCCGTGTAGGCCGCCGGGTCGGCGTCCGGCGGCCGGACCCGCGAACCGGCGAAGCCGACCTGGGCGCCGGGCAGCGCGAGGACCACGTCGGCGCCCGCGCCCAGCGTCGCCCAGCCGCCCCCGGTCGCCGGGTCCCGCACCACCGCGACCTGCGCGAGCCCGGCCGCCCGGGTGAGCGCCGACTGCCGGGCCACCCGCTGGAGCTGGGTCAGCGCGAGCATCCCCTCCTGCATCCGGCTGCCGCCGGTCGCGACCAACGGCACGACCGGCAGGCGGTGTTCGCGCGCGTACGTGTACGCCGCCTCCAGCCGGTCGCCGGTACGGCTGCCCAGCGAGCCGCCCAGGAAGCCGAACTCGAAGGAGATCAGCACGGCCGGGGTGCCCCCGACGCGGCCGGTGCCGCACACGACGGACTCCTCCTCGCCGGTCCGCGCGGCGGCACGGGCCCGCGCGGTGTCGTAACCCGGCCAGCCGAGGGGGCCGTCGGGCGGCCACGCGCCGTCCGGGTGGGGGAGTTCGGTGAAGGACAGGTCGTCGGTGACGAGGGCGAGGAACTCCCGCGCGGTCGCGCGTCCGGCCGCCGCCGGGCGCTCAGCCACGGTCGAGCGCCCGCTTCATGATCTTCCCCATGTCGTTGCGGGGCAGCGCCTCCAGGTACCGGACCACGCGGGGCCGCTTGTGCGGGGCGAGCCGGGCCGCGACATGGCCGGCCAGCGTGTCGAGGGCGGGCGGCGCGGCGGGGTCGGCCGGGACGATCCAGGCCACGATCCGCTCCCCGAGGTCGGGGTCGGGCTCCCCGGTGACGGCGGCCTCCCGCACCGCCGGGTGTTCGAGGAGGGCGTTCTCGATCTCCCCGGCGCCGATCTTGTAACCGCCGCTCTTGATCAGGTCGGTGGCCTTGCGGCCGACGATGCGGACATAGCCGTCGGGCTCGCGCACCGCCATGTCGCCGGTGCGGAAGAAGCCGTCCTCGGTGAAGGCGGCGGCGGTGGCGTCGGGGCGGTTCAGGTACTCGGTGAACAGGTTCGGGCCGCGTACCTGGATCTCGCCGACGCTCTCCCCGTCCAGCGCCGTGATCGGCGTGCCGTCCTCCTCCACGAGCCGCAGCTCCACACCGGGCAGCGGCACGCCCACCGTCCCCGCGCGCGGCTCGCCGTCGGCGCGCACGCTGGTGTTCATCAGCGTCTCGGTCATGCCGTACCGCTCGATCACCCGCCGGCCGGTCGCGGCGGCGATGCGCTCGTGGTCGTGCACGGGCAGCGCGGCCGACCCCGACACCAGCAGCCGCGCCCCGGCGAGGGCCTTCGTCAGCTCCGGGTCGCCGGGGAGCGTCTCGGCGATCCGGTGGTACATCGTCGGCACGCCGAACAGCATGGTCGCGCCGTCGTTCAGCTCCCGCGCCGCACCCTCGGTGGAGAACCTGCCCAGGTGCCGTACGGACCCGCCCCGGCGCAGCGGGCCGAGGACGCCGAGGACCAGGCCGTGCACGTGGAACAGCGGCAGCCCGTGCACCAGTACGTCGTCGCCGGTCCACTCCCACGCGTCGGCGAGCGCGTCCAGGGTCGTCGACAGCGCCCGCCGGGGGATGACGGCGCCCTTGGGCGGTCCGGTGGTGCCGGAGGTGTAGACGACGAGCGCGGGGTCGCCCTCGCCGGCGCGGTCCTCGGGGACGGTCCCGCGCGCCCGCACGTCCACGTCGACGCGCTCCAGGGCGGCGAGGGCGGGCGGGAGCCCGGCGTCCGGGGGCGCCAGGACGAGGGAGGGCGCGCTGTCGGTGAGGATGTGCGCGAGTTCGCCGTCGCCGGACTTCGGGTTGAGGGGGACGGCGGCGGCCCCGGCCAGCAGGGTCGCCACCACGGCGACGGCGGTCTCCATCACCGGGGCCGCCCAGACCGCGACCCGCCGGGCACCGCCGATCCGTCCGGCCGTGGCGCCCGCCGCGGCGGCGAGTTCCGCGTAGGTCAGGGAGCGCTCGCCGAACCGCAGCGCGGGCCGTTCGCCCGGAGCGCCCGTCGGCGCCGGGGAGAGGGCCGGGAAGAGAGAGGACACGCGGAGTACTCCTTAGCTGGTGCCTGAGAGCTGTTGCCCGTCGTTGCTGTTGTCCGGGACTGTCGTACAAGGCTGCCGGATCGCGCCGGATCCGCCAGGGGGCCTCCCCGAATCCGGGCCCGGCAGCACCGGCCAGTACCGGCCGACACCGGCCGGGAACCCGCGCCGTCCCGGTCGTCCCGGTCGTCCCGGTCGTCCCGGTCGTTCCGCCCGGTCCCCGGCTCGGCACCGGGCGATCCTGGTCGCCGTCGCCGTCGCCGTCGCCGTCGCCGTCGCCGTCGCCGTCGCCGTCCGGCAGTCCCGGTAGGCCGCCGCCGCGACGCGCCGCCACGTCCGTACGGTCGCCGAGGTCCGCCCGCCGGACCGGGACCCGGAGGACGACCGACCGTCCGCCGTCACGCGACTCGCGGGCCCCGCGTCACCCGCCGGGCGCGGTGCGCTGGAGCAGGCCCCAGGTGAACTCGGCGACCACCTCGTGCCGTACGCCGTCCCGGTCCGGGGCGGTGAAGGCAAGCCCCCAACGGGTCGGGGCCGAGCCCTGGAGCGGCCGGGCGGGGGCGAAGGCGCGGGCCGCCTCGTCGACCGTGCAGGACCAGGGCGTGAGGTCGTCCAGGGTGCGCAGTGCGGGCCCCGGGGAGCCGGGGGCGCGGACCAGCCACTCGTTCCACACCACGCCCCGGTCGGCGACCAGCACCTCGAAACGCAGGTCGGGCCAGAGGGGCAGCGCCCACTGCCGGGCCTCGCACTCCAGGTCGCCGATCCGGCGGCGTGCCACCGAGTCCGGCTCCCCGAGGACCGAGCGGTACCGCGCGGCGGCCGAACGGGACCTGGGGGAGCGGAGCATCGCCTGCCAGCGTCTGTTGGCCTCGCGCATGTCCGCCACCGAGGCGCCCAGCGCGCGGCGGGCGTCCTCCACGGGGCCGGGATTGTGGTCGGCCATGCGGCGCAGCAGGACCAGCTGGAAGTCGCGCGGGGTGAACGGTCCTGCGGGCTGCTTTCCGGTCGGCATGCCGACCATCTTCACGGACGGGGACGGCGGGCACGGCGACCGCCTTCGCGGACGAGGCCGGTGGGCCCGGCGACCGCCTTCGCGGACCGGGACGGCCGGCGCGGCGGCCGTCCCTGCGGGCCCCGTCCCCACGGGCCCCGTTCCCGAGGACGCGGCGGACCCTGGCGGTGGCGCACGGGCCGGAACCCGCCCATTGCCCAGGCAAACGCGATATGAGTAGCCTGTGTTCGCGATTCCGACCGCCTGTTGAAATCTCGAACAATCTAGGGAGGGGGCTGGACATGGGACGCCTCGTGCCGGCCGTGACCCGGGCTCTCGACATACTGGAGCTCTTCCTCGACGGGGACGGCACGCTCTCCGCCCCCGACATCGTGCGCAGGCTCCAGCTGCCGCGCACCACCGTGCACGAGCTGGTCACCACGCTCGCCGCCCGCAAGTACATCGTCCCGGTCCCCGGGCAGTCCGGACGCTACCGGCTCGGCGTGCGTCCGTACCAGCTCGGCGCCCGCTACGCCGAGCACCTCGACCTCGCCGCGGAGGGCCAGCAGGTCGCCCGGAGCGTCGCCGAGACCTGCGACGAGACGGTGCACGTGGCGATCCTCGAGGACACCGACGTCATCTACATCGCCAAGGTCGACTCCACGCACGCGGTGCGCATGGTCTCCGCGGCCGGCCGCCGGCTGCCCGCGCACTGCACGTCCGTCGGCAAGATGCTGCTGGCCTCCCTGCCCGAGCCGGAGGTCGCCGCGCGCTTCCCCGACGGCGCCGAGCTGGCCGCGATGACCCCGAACAGCATCACCGACCCGGCCGCCCTGCGCGAGGCCCTGACCGTGATCCGCGAGCGGGGCACCGCCGTGGAGAGCCGCGAGTCCAACCCGGACGTCTCCTGCGTGGCCGCCCCGGTCCGCGACCGCACCGGCCGCGTCGTCGCCGCGCTGTCGATCTCGGTGCCTATGATCCGCTGGAGCGAGGAACGCCGCGCCGAACTGGAGCAGCTGGCCGTCAAGGGCGCCGCCGACCTCTCCGAGCGGCTCGGCCACAGGAGCGCGGCATGACGACGAACGGCACGGTCTTCGAGGTGGCCGTCCACGCGGAGGCGGCCCTCGGCGAGGGCCCCACCTGGGACCCGGCGACGGGCCGCCTGCTGTGGCTCGACATCCTGAACTCCCGCGTCCACACCTACGACCCGGCCACCGGCCGGCGCACGCTGCGCCGCACCGACCAGCACGTGGGCGCCGTCAAGCCCCGCACGGGCGGCGGGCTCGTCCTCAACCTCCGGGACGGAATCGGCCTGGTCGACCCCGACGACACCTTCCGCTGGCTGCACCGCGAGCCGGTCCCCGGCCGCCGCGGCAACGACGCCGCCGTCGCCCCCGACGGGAGCCTGTGGGCGGGCACCATGCGCTACGACGAGGCGCGCGGCGGGGGCACGCTGTCCCGGTTCACCGGCGACGGCACCGCCGAGACCGTCCTCGACGACGTGACGGTGAGCAACGGCACCGGCTGGAGCCCCGACGGCCGGCTGATGTACTACAACGACACCCCCACCCGCCGCATCGACGTCTTCGATGTCGCCGGGGACGGCCGGGTCGCGAACCGCCGCCCCCTGGCCACGATCGAGGACGGCGCGGGTTTCCCCGACGGCCTGTGCGTCGACGCCGACGGCTGCGTGTGGGTCGCCCTGTGGGACGGCTCGGCGGTGCGCCGCTACACCCCGTCCGGCGCGCTGGACCGGGTGATCACCCTTCCCGTCCCGCGCGTCACGGCCTGCGCCTTCGGCGGCCCGGACCTCACCGACCTGTACGTCACCACGGCCCGGGTGGGCCTGTCGTCCCCGCACCCGCTGGCCGGCTCGCTGCTGGTGGTGCCGGGGGCGGGCCGGGGGACGCCGCAGCCCGCGTTCGCCGGGTGAGGCGGGGGACGCCGCCGGACGGCGTCACGAGCGGCGGCGGCCGTGCCCCGGGACCACCGGGAGCGGCCGCCCGCTCACACCCCCGCGCGGTCGAGCCCGGCGAGCACCGCGCGCTCGCCGGGGGTGAGCGGCGGTCCGGACAGCGGGGGCAGCGACGGCCCGGCCAGGGCGGCCAGGACCGCCGACGGGTGGAACATGCGGGCCGGTGACGTACGCATGCTGGTGACGTCCCAGATCGCCGAGGCCGCCGCGAAGGAACCGGTGGCCGCCCGCGTCATGCGCCGCGTGTACGCCGTCGCCGCCCGGTCGGCGAGCCCCGGCCGCCCGCCGCGCGTGGCGGGGTAGAGCACGTCCTGCCCGACGGCCATGGCCCAGGCCGCGTCCACCGGGCGCGCCGCGCCCCGCACTACCCGCCGGGCGAGGCCGGGCGCGTCCAGCCGGTCCGCCCGGTCCAGCTCCCGGCCGAGCACCCGGGCACCGAACGCGGCGACCGACATGCCCTGCCCGTAGGCCGGGTTGAAGGTGCCGAGCGCGTCCCCGAGGACCACCAGGCCCTCCGGCCAGCGGGGCACCTTGTCCAGATAGTGCCGCACGTTGCTGGTGGACCGGCTCAAGTGCACGTCGGTGAGCGGTTCGGCGCCGGAGACCAGCCGGCCGACGATCGGGTCCGGCAGGCCGAGCGTGTACCGCAGGAAGCCTTCCGGGTCGGCCGGCGGCTCACCGCCGCGCGTGCCGCCGCAGCTGACCAGCCAGCGGTCCCCCTCGACCGGCATGACCATGGCGCTCCGGCCCGGCCGGGAGACGTACGGGTCGGCCTGCACGATCGTCAGCGGGAACCGCTCCGCCCCGGCCGGCACCCGGTACAGGCGCGAGGCGTTGACCAGCCCCGAGTCCACGGTCCTGGTCCGGACGCCGGTCAGCCCGAGCCGCTCCAGCCAGGGGACGATCCGCGTACCGCGTCCGCTCGCGTCGACGACCAGGTCGGCGTCGAGGTCCGCCTCCCCGTCGGGCCCCGACACCCGCACGCCCCGCACCCGCCCCGCGGAGCCGGTCAGCCCGGTTACGGCCGCCCGGCGGACCTCGACCGCCGGGTGTTCGAGCACCGCGGACCGTACCGTCCAGTCCACCAGCGCCCGGGTGCAGGTGAGCATGACGGGACCCGAACGCCGCCAGCGGCGCAGCCAGCCCTCGGGGGTGCGGGCCAGCATGCCCGAGCTGAGGGATATCTCGTGGGCCTCGGCGGCGAGCAGCCGCTTGCGCAGGCTCACGCCGGGCACGATCTCCTCCATCGCGGCCAGCCCGCCGGCCATCAGCAGGTGCGCGTGCCGCCCCTGGGGCAGCCCACGGCGCTGACGGGGACCGTCGGGCAGGTCGTCGCGGTCCAGCACGAGCACGTCCTCCACGCCCGCGTCGGCCAGTACGGCGGCGGCCAGCATCCCGGCCAGTCCGGCACCGACGACGACAGCTCTACGCGACATGGGGCTCCTCGGGTTCGGTCAGGGTTCCGGTCAGGCCGGACGGGCTCGTGCCGGGCGCGCCGGGGCGGCCGGGCGGGTGGTGCAGCGCCTGCGACAGCTCCACCAGCCCGCTCGGGCCGGGTACTTCGGTGGCGTGCAGCCGGTAGGAGCCGGTGGAGTCGGACGGTTCCTCGTGGGCGGCGGCCCGGCGCGCCGCGTCGGCGAGCATCACCGCCTCCGCCGTCAGCCGCGCCTCGTGCGGGGAGCGTCCCGCGCGCAGGGCGGCGTCCCGCGCCCGCTCCCTGACCCGGTGGTCGAAGTACGGCGCCAGCGCGAGCAGGGCGTCGTGGATGGAGACCTCACGCCACTGCAACCGGGCCCGCGGGAGCTGCCACCAGGCGGCCGGCGGCTTGGGGGCCGTGGACACCGACCCCACCAGCGACCACAGCGGCCCCAGCCGCCGGTAGTCGTCCAGCCCCCGCCAGTGCGCGAGCACCGACGGCAGCAGCCTGGGCAGGCCGAACCCCACGGAACACACCAGCGCCGCCAGCGACGCCATCGGCGGGGCCACCGTGGTGGACAGGAAGTCGAGGTCGTGACCGGTCCACCGTGCCACCACCGCCGTGTACTTGGCGAGCTGGAACCCCACCAGGTCCAGCAGCCCGCCCAGCAGGATGAGCCGCAGCCCGACCCGCAGCAGACCGCCCACCTCACGGCTCCACTTGACGCAGACGACGCACATCACCAGCATCGCCGCGCTGTGCCCGAGCAGGTACAGCAGGATCATCTCCCGCATGAACGGGGTGCCCGCGTAGTACGTGTCGAGGTCGGTCAGCCGCTCGGTGTCCGCGTCGGCGAGCAGGAACAGCACCACGATGGCGGCCACCAGCGCGCCGTAGGCGGCCATGCTGCGCACCACCGCGCGCCGCACCACCGCGCGGGGACCGCCCCGCCAGTTGATCAGCAGCACCAGCACCGCACAGCTGTACGCGGAGAGCATGCCGTAGGTCAGCGGGGCCCCGAAGTTGGTGACGCCGGTGAGTTCGTTGACGGTGCCGAGGGTGGCCGGGGCGGCG
This sequence comes from Streptomyces sp. NPDC051136, assembly GCF_044455745.1. Lineage (NCBI taxonomy): Bacteria > Bacillati > Actinomycetota > Actinomycetes > Kitasatosporales > Streptomycetaceae > Streptomyces > Streptomyces sp. NPDC051136. The sequence continues at coordinate 651,067 of NZ_JBITFE010000002.1, forward strand.
CACACGAAGACCAGCGCGCCGAGGACGATCGCCACGCAGGTGGACCGGGTCAGCGGATTGCGGACGGCGGTGCGCGGGCGGCGGAACAGCAGCACCGAGGTCATGCCGAACACCAGTGCCGCCAGGTAGACGACGAGACTCACGTCCGACCACTCCTCTCGTGCGGGACTTCCGCGTCCCTGCCGTGCCCGACGCCCGTGCGAAGGACCGCGCGGCCGTCCGTGCGACGGCCGGCCGGGAACCCGTCGCGGCCCCTCACGCGGTGCCCGCCGCGGTCCGGCCGCTCGGCACGGCGGACGCGGCCGGCACCCGTACGGCGCCGGCGAGCACGTCGGCGATCCGCGCGAGGGTCGCCGGATCCGGCGACGGTGCGGGGGACCGGCCGGCCCGGGACCCCGGCGGCACCGCCCGCCCGGGACCGGCCTCGTGCCGCAGGGCGTCGGTGATCACCGCGGCCCAGGCGCACGCCCCGGCCAGCTCGGCGTCCCCGGTCGCCGCCAGCGCGTCGGCCCGGGTCCGGTCGTACAGGTCCCGGTCGCCGTACGCGTCCAGGTGCCCGAGTGCGTTGTGGATGCTCGTCCGGCGCCACATCAGGAGGGTGGCGGGCGCGGCGAACCGCGGGCGCGGCAGCCGCAGCGACCGGCGCACGAGCAGGTCGTCCAGCGCCCGCTCCAACGGTTCGAGCCGGGCGTACGCACGGGCGGCCCGCCGCCACTCGGCCGCCCACGGCGCCACCAGCGGCACGAGCACCCCGACCACCACCAGCAGGGCGCCCAGACCGGCCGCCGCGGGGGAGACGGTGGTGCCGAGCGCCGACCAGTCGTGACCGGACCAACGGGCGCTCACCGCGACGAGCTTGGCCACGCTGTAACCGGCGCCGCACAGGGAGCCGATCCCGAGCAGCACCAGACCGGCCCGCAGCCCGCCGCGCACCTGCCGGGCCCAGCGCAGCGCGGACACCATCGTGACGCTCACCGCGGTCAGGTGCGCGACCAGGTACAGCACGATCATCTGGGCGATGAACGGGGTCCTCGCGTAGTAGGTGTCCAGGTCGGTGCGGCGTTCCACGGGCGCGTCGCCGAGGGCGAAGGCCACCCCGATGCCGAGGACCACGGCGGTGTAGGCGAGCGTCCACCGGCGGACGGTGCGCCGCACCCGGGGCCCGCCGCGCCAGTGCACGACGAGGACCTGGGAGGCGGCGCAGTAGCCGGTGATGGCCGCGTAGGTGAGCGGCGCCGCGAGGTTGGGCACGCCGCTCAGCCGGTTCACTGCTCCGACCGTCGGCGGCGCACCGAGCAGGAAGCAGAGCCCGGCCAGCCCCAGCACCGCGCAGATGGCCCGCAGATACGGGTCGTGCCGGTGCCGCAGCAGGTCGGGGGCCTTGACCGCGAGGCCGAGCCAGAGCGCCCCGCAACTCAGGTAGTTGATCAGGCTGTTCATCCGGTCGTCCCGCGGTAGTTGAGCGCGGCACCGATGCGGCCCGCGAGACTTCCGGGACTGGCCGGATCGTTACCCTCCGCCGCGAACACCGAGTCGGTGGAGGCGTCCAGCCAGGCGCGCAGCCGTGTACCCATCAGCATGCCGAAGCGGTCCGCCTCCTGCTCCTCGGCCAGGGAGAAGTCGGTGCGCGCGGCCACCGGCCGGTTCCGGCCGCCCGCCGGGGAGCCCGCCGCCCCGCCGTCCGCCTCGGCCCGGCGGCGGCTCATGTGCCAGACCTCGTGGCAGAGGATCACGATCTGATGCCAGACGGCCGCGCGTTCGTCCACCACCACGTCGTCGTGGCCGTCGCGCTCCAGCCACAGTCCGCTCGCCGTGTGCGGCGGGAACGCGGCCCGGTGCACGACCACCTCGCGGCCCCGCCACGCGCTGACGGAGGCGACGAGTGCGTCGAACAGCACCTCGGGATCGGCCGGCACGGCCACCCGGATGGGGTCGATGAGGGCGTCGGCGAGACGCCGCATCTCCTTCCTGGTACGCACCGCTGTCTCCTCGTTCCCCCGGCCGTCCTCCGGTCACCCCTGCAATATGCCAAGCCGCGTGCCGTCCGGGCCAGTTCCAGGGGCCCGCGGATCGCCGGGTGGCCGAGACGGCACCCCCGTCCGGTCCCTCCGGCCGGTGCGAAGTCCGCCGGGATCCTGCCCGGACCATTGACGCGCAAGCGCTTCCCACCTACGTTTCCCGTTCGAAGTTACGGGCGCCATCCGAAATATCGAACAGCTCTGTGGGCAACCCAGAGCGGACAACGACAGATGGGGCAGGGCATGGGACGACCTGGCCTGGATCGCAGGCACTTTCTGGCCGCGGCCGGCGGCCTGACGGTCGCGGGCAGCTTCGGTTTCGCCGCGCTGGGCACCGGCGCCGACGCGCTCGCCTCGGGCGCGGACACCCGGGTGCGCTACTGGAACCTCTTCAGCGGCGGCGACGGCTACAACATGATCGCGATGCTGGACTCCTTCCGCAGGGACAACCCGGGCATCGAGGTGAAGGACTCCACCCTCCAGTGGGGCAGCCCCTTCTACACCAAGCTCGCCATGGCCGCCGCCGGCAACCGCGCGCCCGACCTCGGCGTCATGCACCTCGGCCGGGTCACCGGCTTCTCGCCCGGCCGCCTCCTCGACCCCTGGGACACCGCGCTGCTCGCCGAGTACGGCGTGCGGGAGGAGGACTTCAACCCCGAGCTGTGGAAGCGCGCGGTCATCGACGGAAAGCTCTACGCCCTCCCGCTCGACATCCATGTCCAGCTCTGCTTCTACCGCAAGGACGTGCTGAGGAGGGCGGGCCTGCTCGGCGACGACGGCCGGATCGTGCCGGTCACCTCCCCCGAGGAGTGGTTCGACCTGCTCAAGGAGGCCAGGAAGGCCACCGCGAGGGGGTTGCAGACCATCGGCCTGTGGCACAACGACCAGAACTTCCAGTGGTGGTTCTTCGTCGCCTTCTACACCCAGCTCGGCGGCACCTGGTTCGACGACGCCCGTACCGAGGTCACCTTCGACACCGACAAGGCCGCCCGGGTCCTGGAGTTCCTGCGCAAGCACGTCGCCGACGGGTACGCCGACCCCGCCTTCGGCGGCGGCGCCGGTGCCGAACAGTTCGTCAACGGCTCGCCCTTCTGCTGGGAGGGCAACTGGTCGGTGCCCGTCTTCGACGCCGCGAAGCTCGACTACGGCGCCACCCCGCTGCCGCCGGTCTTCGGCAGGCGGGCCACCCACGCCGAGTCGCACTCCTTCGTCCTCCCGCACCAGGCCGGCCGCGGCGGCGCCACCGACGAGGGCGCGCACCGGCTCGCCGCCTACGTCGTCCGGCACGCCCGGCAGTGGGCGGCCGGCGGGCACATCCCCGCCCACACGCCGACCCTGTCCACCGCCGCCTACCGGAAGCTGCGGCCGCAGAACGAGTACGTCTCCGCCATGGACCACCAGGCCACCGAGCCCAAGGTGTGGTTCGCCGGGTCGACCGGCATCCTCGCCCAGCGGGTCGGCCCGGTCGTCGTCTCCTCGACGACGGGCTCCGCGAAGCCCGAGGCCGCCGCCCGCCGGATGAAGAGCACCCTCGCCGAACTGCTCGCCATGAAGAACCCCATGGACGGCCGCACCGCCGCGCAGGGAGGTGCCGGCGCATGACCACCACCAGCGCCGGGACGGTCATCCGTCCGACGCGCGCCGAGACCGCCGCCGACCGGGCCGGCGTCCGCCGCGGACAGGGCTTCCAGCACGGCGGCTGGTTCGTCGCCCCGTTCCTCGCCCTCTTCGCGCTCTTCGTGGTCTGGCCGCTGCTGCGCGGCCTCTGGCTCAGCTTCACCGACGCCAACATCTCCGGCGACGACGCGCGCTTCATCGGCCTCGACAACTACCGCGAGGCCCTGAAGGACCCCCTGATGTGGGACGCGTTCGGCCACAGCGCGTACTTCACGCTGCTCGTCGTGCCCTGCATCACCGTCCTCGCCTTCCTCCTCGCGATGCTGGCCCACCACATCGAGCGCGGCAAGTGGCTGTGGCGGCTCTGCTTCTTCCTGCCGTTCCTGCTGCCGTCCACCGTCGCCGCCAACCTGTGGCAGTGGCTGTTCAACCCCGGCACCGGCATGGTCAACCACGTCTTCGGCCTCGACACCCCGTGGCTGACCGACAAGTCGTACGCCATGCTCGCCGTCGTCATCACCACCCTGTGGTGGACCGTCGGCTTCAGCTTCCTGCTCTACCTCGCCGCGCTCCAGGGGATCCCCGCCCACCTCTACGAGGCCGCCAGGCTGGACGGCGCGAACGCCTGGCACCGCACGGTCCACATCACCCTGCCGATGCTGCGCAACATCACCGGTCTCGTCGTCGCCCTCCAGATCCTCGCCTCGCTCCAGGTCTTCGACCAGGCCGTCGTCATGCAGGACTTCGGCCCCGGTCCCGAGGACTCGACCCGCACCTTCGTGCAGTACACGCTCGAACAGGGCTTCACCAGCTACCGCGTGGGCTACGCCTCCGCGATCTCCATCATCTTCTTCGTGCTCATCGCGGCCGTCGCCCTCGCCCGGATGTGGCTGCTGCGCAACCGTGAGGAGGGCGCCCGATGACCACCGCCACGCGGCAGCCGCCCCGGGCCGGGGCGCGCCGGGCCCGGACACCCGGCCAGATCGTGCTCACCCTGCTCGGCACCGCCGTCTCCGCCGTCTTCCTCGCCCCGCTCGCCTGGGGCCTGTTCACCTCGCTCAAGTCGGAGACCGAGGCGGTCGAGGTCCCCACGCACTGGCTGCCGCACGACTGGACGGGACAGGCGTGGAAGGCCCTGTTCGAGACCGGCAACATCACCGACTGGTTCGTCAACTCGCTCGTGGTGTCGGTGTGCGTGACGGCGATCGTGCTGCTGGTCGCCGCGCTCGCCGGATACGGCTTCGCCCGTACCGAGTTCCGCGGCAAGGGCGTCCTGATGGGCCTGGTGATGGCGGGCCTCATGGTCTCGCCCGCCGTGCTCGGCGTGCCGCTGTTCACCAGCGTCCAGCAGATGGGGATGGTCGACACCTACTGGGGCATGATCCTGCCGCAGTGCGCGCCCGCCGCGATGGTCTACATCCTCTACAAGTTCTTCCAGGGCATCCCGCGCGAGCTGGAGGAGGCCGCCTTCATCGACGGCGCGGGCCGCTGGCGGGTCTTCTTCACGATCATCGTGCCGCTCTCCCGCCCCTCGCTCGCGGCGGTCGGCATCTTCACCTTCATCAGCTCCTGGAACAACTTCCTGTGGCCCTACATGGTCACCAACAACCCCGACCTGATGACCATGCCGAACGGCATCGCGACCGTCATGAACTCCTACGGCATCCAGTGGGCCCAGCTGATGGCCGGCGGCCTCATGGCGGGCCTGCCGCTGATCGTCGTCTTCGTCTTCTTCCAGCGCCAGATCGTCGCGGGCGTCGCCCACACGGGCCTGGCCGGCCAGTAGAGAACTCCGCACGAGGACCCGCCGCACCCACCCCGAAAGGAAAAGATGCGCCCCGCCCGCTTCACCCTCGACCCCGCCTTCACCGTCGGCGCCGTCAATCCCCGGCTCTTCGGCTCCTTCGTCGAACACCTCGGACGCTGCGTGTACACCGGCGTCTTCGAACCCGGCCACCCCGCCGCCGACGCCGACGGCCTGCGCGAGGACGTGCTGGACCTCGTCCGGGAACTCGGCGTCACCGCCGTGCGCTACCCCGGCGGCAACTTCGTCTCCGGCTACAAGTGGGAGGACTCCGTCGGCCCGGTGGAGGACCGCCCGCGCCGCCTCGACCTCGCCTGGCGCTCCACCGAGACCAACCGCTTCGGCCTCTCCGAGTACATCGCCTTCCTCAGGAAGATCGGCCCGCAGGCCGAGCCCATGATGGCCGTCAACCTCGGCACCCGGGGCGTCGCCGAGGCACTCGAACTCCAGGAGTACGCCAACCACCCCGCCGGCACCGCCCTGTCCGACCTGCGGGCCGAGCACGGCGACAAGGACCCCTTCGGCATCCGCCTGTGGTGCCTCGGCAACGAGATGGACGGCCCCTGGCAGACCGGCCACAAGACCGCCGAGGAGTACGGCCGCCTCGCCGCGGAGACCGCCCGCGCCATGCGCCAGATCGACCCGGACGTCGAACTGGTCGCCTGCGGGTCGTCGAGCCAGGCGATGGAGACCTTCGCCGCCTGGGAGGCGACCGTCCTGAAGGAGACCTACGAACTGGTCGACCACGTCTCCCTGCACGCCTACTACGAACCGCACGACGGGGACGTCGACTCCTTCCTCGCCTCCGCCGTGGACATGGAGTCGTTCATCGAGAACGTCGTCGCCACCTGCGACCACGTCGGCGCCCGCCTCAAGTCGAAGAAGAGGATCAACCTCTCCTTCGACGAGTGGAACGTCTGGTACATGAGCAGGACCGAGGCCCAGGTGAGTGTCCTCGACTGGCCCGAGGCGCCCCGTCTGCTGGAGGACAACTACAGCGTCATGGACGCCGTCGTCTTCGGCTCGCTCCTGATCGCCCTGCTCCGGCACGCCGACCGCGTCACCGTGGCCTGCCTCGCCCAGCTCGTCAACGTCATCGCCCCGATCATGACCGAGCCCGGCGGCCCGGCCTGGCGCCAGACCACCTTCTTCCCCTTCTCCCAGGCCTCCCGGTACGGCCGCGGCGAGGTGCTCGACGTCCGGGTGGACTCGCCGGTGTACGAGACGGCCAAGTACGGCGAGGCCGACCTGCTGCACGCCACCGCCGTGCGCGCCGAGGACGGCACCGTCACCGTCTTCGCCGTCAACCGCTCCCGCACCGGGGCCCTCCCGCTGGAGGTCGCCCTCGGCGCCCTGGACCTGACGGAGGTCGTCGAGCACAGCGCCCTCGCGGACGCCGATCCCGACGCCCGCAACACCCTGGCCGAGCCCGACCGCGTCGTCCCGCACCCGGTGGACGGCACCGCCCTGGACGGGGGCAGGCTCACCGCGACCCTGGAGCCGCTGTCCTGGAACGTGATCCGGCTGCGCTGAGCCGGACCGGGGTCAGCCGCGGCGCCGGCCGGGGGAGGGCACGGGCTTCACCGGCACTCCGCCGGCCGCGCTGCCCAGCAGTTCCAGGCGCACCCGGCCGGGTCCCGGCACGGTGCCGCCGTCGGACAGGACCGCGAGGGCCAGGGTGTTGGCGGCGGCGCGGGTGCGCAGGATGCCGTTCGGCAGGACGAAGGTGTGCGGGGCGCCCGCGGCGCCGCCCGCGTACGCGCCCATGTTCCAGCCGTTCAGGAAGACCTGGACGCGCACGTCCCGCTCCGGGGCGCCGTCGAGGACCAGGCCGACGGAGGCGTCCGTCTCCGGCGGCACGTCCAGGCGGAACGTGGTCCGGTACCAGGTCACGCCCTGACGCCGGTCCGCGTCCGACGCGTCCGCCGGGGACCCGACCTCCCAGGCGCCGTCGTCGTACCCGGGCAGGTGCCAGCCGTGGCGTTCCCCGTACAGCCCGCCGTTGTTGAGCGGTCCGCGCACGGGGTCGGGTGCGGCCGCGCCCATGATCCGCCAGCGCACGCCGGGCGAGGCGCCCTCGAACCGGGCCGAGACCAGCCCGCGGGCCGTCCGGTAGGCGTCCTGGCCGTGCGGCGTGCTCCGGACCAGGACGGCCAGCACGGGCGCCGGGTCCGTGCCGGACCGCCTGCGCAGCGCCTCGCGCGCGGTCCCGGGCAGCCGGAACTCCGCCGTGGCCGTCCACGTGCCTTGGCCGTCCTCGCCGCCCCCGCCGCCCTCGTGGGCGGGCTCCGGGCGGTGCGTGCCCAGCGGTTCGCCGTCCAGCCAGGCCATCAGCAGGCCGTGCGCGCCCGTGCGGTAGGAGAGGGACACCGATTCCGCACCGGAGGCCCCGGTGAGGCGGCCGCGGTACCAGACGTCGCCGTAGTGGAAGCCGTAGTCGTCGGCGAAGAGCACGGGCTGCCCGTCGGGGACCGGCGTGGTGCTGTGCGAGGTGCGCCGGCCGGCGACCGTCCAGCCTTCGTCGCCGTAGCCGGGCTCGGACTCGAAGTTCTCCGTGCGCCGCCGCCAGCCGTCGAGCGCGGGCAGGACCAGCTCGGGCACGCCCGGCAGCGGCCACACGGTCATCAGGCTCTGGGCGCGACCCAGTCCCGACTGCACCCGCGCGCCGTTCCAGGTGACGTCGGTGATGCCGGGCGGTGCCCACACCTCCAGCTCGCGCTCGCCGACCGTGTCACCGGTCAGCCGGACCACGGAACCCTCCAGCGCGGCGTCGCGCAGCAGCTCGGGACCGCGCACCAGGATCCGGCCCGACGGGGTCTCGAAGGGCCACAGCCGCAGCGAGGCGGCGTCGTCGGCGAGGAGCAGCAGCAGGGTGCGGTCGGAGTCGCCGCTGCGCACCCGCACCCGGGTCAGCCGGTCCTGGGCGAGCGGCACCGTGACGTGCAGCTGTCCGCGGTCGAAGGCCCAGGCGGCCTCCTCGTCCAGCCGGGTCGGCCACGGCTCGCTCGGGCAGTCGAGGACCAGGTGCGCCATCTCGCCCGCCCGCCCCACGAACGCGGCGATGTCCAGCGGCCCGACGCTCAGGGACAGCATGGGCTGCACGGTGGCGTGGGCGAGCCTGCGCCCGGCGCCCAGGCGGAGCCCGGTGGCGAGCAGCTTGGCGTCCCGGGCCGGGACGGTGACCTCCACGTCGCTCCCGCCCATCGGCAGCGTCGAGGTGACCTCGGTGGCGGAGTCGTTGCGCAGGACGTACGCGTGCGCGCCGGTGTCCGGGTTGGCGAGGTGCCGCACCCGGATGCGGTCGTCCGCGGCCCGGACGGCCGGCGCCGGGGTCATCCGGGTGAAGTCCGGGACGTGCCGCAGCAGGTGGCCGAGCTGGTGGAGCGGCGCGAGCTTGTCCGTGGGCCGCCGCGCCTCGTCGATCGCCGCGGTCGGGTCGTACGTCGGTGAGGGCGCCGACGGCGCGGACAGCCACCCCCAGGAGGTCCCGCCGAACGCCATCCGGACGTTGTGCAGCGTGCTTCCCCGCGCCAGCCGGTCCAGGTGCAGCCGTCGCGCCTCGGCGGCGTCCCGGGTCCGCTCCGGCTCCTCCCGGACGAGCGGGGAGCCGGAGTGCAGCACCGGCACCTCGATGCCGTCGGCGCGCAGCCGCGCGCGCAGGCGGTCGAGGCCGGCGCGCTCGGGGGTGTCGGCGCGGTAGAGCAGCACGGTGCCGCCGCCCCGGGTGAACTGGTGCCGGGCGGCGACGGCGTTGACCCGGCTCAGCCACTCGTCGGCGTGGCGCAGGTAGGCGGGATCCGCGGCCTCGGCCCGGACGCCGGCCGCGGTCAGCCAGCCGGGCAGGCCCCCGGCGTCCACGTCCGCGCCGATGTACGGGCCGGGGTGCAGGACGACGTACAGGGAGCACTCGGCGGCGGTGCGCAGGAACAGGTCGAGGTCGCGGACCCCGGTGAAGTCGTACGCGCCGGGGGCGGCGGAGTGCTGGTTCCAGGCGAGCCGGACGCTGACCGCGTTGTGGCCGTACGCCCGCATCTTCTGCAGCACGTCCCGCCACAGGGACGGGCTCGGCAGCCGGAAGGGGTGCAGCTCGCCCGACCACAGCGCCAGCCGCCTGCCGTCCACCAGCAGGGAGTACCGGTCCAGGGCGACCCGGTGGCGCCGGCCGTCGGCACCGGGCGGGCCGGGCGGCGGCCCCGTGGGGACGGGGCCGGGAGCGCCGGAGAAGGGGAGCGCCGCACTGCTCACGCTGCCGCCGAGCGCGAGTCCGAGGACGGTGGTGCCCGCGAGGGCGGTGAACGCTCGTCTGCCGAGCCTGCTGGGCCTGCTGAGCTCCAAGGGAGCCTCTCCTGTTGCGCGCGTACCTCCGGTCCCGTCCGCTGCCCGGGACCGCCTGTGCCGGGTCATTGTCCCAGCGGACGCCACAATGGTCGGCATGAGGATCTCGGCGCGTGCGGACTACGCGGTACGGGCGGTACTGGAACTGGCCGTCCGGCAGGACGATGCCCCGGTCAGGGCGGAGGACGTGGCCGCCGCACAGGACATTCCGCACAAATTTCTGGAGGGGATCCTCGGCGACCTCAGGCGCGGCGGCGTCGTCGAGAGCCGGCGCGGCGGGGGCGGCGGGTACCGGCTGGCGCGCGAGGCGTCGGCCATCACGGTGGCGGACGTGATCCGGACCGTGGACGGCCCGATCGTCTCGGTGCGCGGCGAGCGGCCGACGGGGCTGGTGTACACCGGCACGGCCGGGCCCCTGCTGCCGCTGTGGGTGGCGCTGCGCGCCAACGTGCGCCGGATCCTGGAGGGCGTGACGATCGCGGACCTCGCGGCGGACGCCCTGCCGGACCCGGTGCGACGGCTGGCCGCGGAACCGGCGGCCTGGGAGAACCCGTAGGCCGGGCTGTGAGCCGGGTGGTGGTGGGAACCGGCCGGTGTGAATGGCCGGGAGGGCATCTGTCCGCTCCCCGGCCGCGCTCCCTACGATGCGACCGTTCTGTGAATGTCATGTGCACACCATGTGTAGATGGCGGACGCATTCAACGACATCCACCCCCCACCGACCGGGATGGGAGACCCATGGCCACCGGCCTGCTCCTGAGCGGCACCGTCGCCGCGCTCCTCACCTCCGTGCTGCCCGCGCAGCACCAGCCCTCCGGCGGGTTCGACGACCCGCCGCCGGACAAGATCGTGATCAAGGTCGCCACCGTGAACGGCTCCGGCTGTCCGCAGGGCACGGCGGCGGTCGCCGTCTCCGGGGACAACACCGCCTTCACCGTCACCTACAGCGACTATCTCGCCCGGGCGGGCGGCGACTCCGCGCCCACCGACTTCCGCAAGAACTGCCAGCTCAACCTGCTGGTGCACGTCCCGCAGGGCTTCACCTACGCCGTCGCCAGTGCGGACTACCGCGGCTTCGCCTCCCTGAGGCCCGGCGCCCGGGGCACCCAGCGCGCCTCGTACTACTTCCAGGGCTCCCCGAACACCGAGTACCGCACCCACCCCTTCGGCGGTCCCTACGACGACAACTGGCAGGCCACCGACAGCACCGACTGGGCGCAGCTGGTCTGGGCGCCCTGCGGGGTCCAGCGCAACTTCAACATCAACACCGAGCTGCGGGTGAGCGCCGGGACTTCCGACCCCGGCGAGGTGAGCTTCATGACCATGGACTCGACGGACGGCGACATCAGCACCGTGTACCACCTGGCGTGGCAGGAGTGCCCCGGTTCCTGACCGGGCCGCCCGCCGCGCTCACCGCGCGGCGGGCGCGCCGTCCGGCCGGCACAGCAGCGGCTTGTCCAGCTCGGCGCAGGGCCGGTGGCCCCTGGAACGGATCACGTCCTTGCCCACCTCGTCGGCGAGATAGCGCAGGAAGCCCGCGGCGATGGAGTCGGCCGGCGGTTCGCCGTACGTGTAGGCGATCTCCGTCTGCCAGTACGGGTACGCCCCCTGGTCGGCGCCCTCCAGGGTGGCCGGGTAGCCGTCGATGCGGATCTGCCGGACACCGTCGTGCGCGGCGGCGGCGCCGACCTCGCTGTGCCCCAGGGCGCCGGGGGTCGAGGCCACCGTGTCCAGCAGTGTCCCGGTGCCGCCCACCTCGCAGCGGCCCGGACGGTCGCGGCGCAGGCCGGCGCAGTCGGGCGTGGTGACCGCGGGGACGGAACGGCCGCCGAGGACCTGCCGTTCGAGGGTGGTCCGGGTGCCCGAGCCGGGATTGCGGCTGACCAGGTGGACGGGCACGTCGTTGCCGTTGACCTGGTTCCAGTTGGTGACCTTCCCGGCGTAGATGTCCCGCACCTGCCGCAGCGAGAGGTCCTCGACCCCCGTGTCCTCGTGCACGACCAGGGTGAACAGGGACAGCGCCACGGGCCTGGGCAGCAGCCGCGGCCGGCCCTCGGACTTCGGTCCGTCGCTGAACGAGAGCCTGTTCCCGAGGCCCCGGCCGTCCGGCAGCCGGGCCTCCCCGCCGGCGGCGGCGAGGGTGTCGAGGCCGTCGACGCTGCCCTTGAAGGTCGTGGCGCTCAGCGGGATACGGGCGTCGGGGCAGGTCCGCTCGTACTGCGCGGCCGCCTCCCGCAGCACCGGCGCGAAGGCCGTGGAGCCCGACAGGTACAGGGTCCCGGCGGCGCAGTCCAGCGGCGCGGCGGCGTCGTCGCCCCCGCCCAGGGTGAACGCCGACTGGGTGGCGCTGACCAGGATGAGCGAGGCGAGCAGCCAGCGGACCTGCCGGGAGGCGAAGGGGTAGTACGCGGTCTTCTTGATGGCGCCGCCCCGTACTCCGCCGATGATCCCCGCGGTGACCTCCGGCTCGGGGAACTCGGGGTCGGTGAAGCCCTCTTCGCGGTCCAGCACCGCCAGGACCTTGTAGTGCGCCCTGCGGTTCAGTATCACCTTGGGCAGCTTGATGACCCTCCCCGTCGTCTCGAACCCCTCGGCCCCCGGCACGAAGAAGGTGGGCGGCACCTGGGGGCTGCGCTCGGTGACGGCCATGCCGACCACGCGCCGGCCGGGGAAGGCGATGCGTATGCCCACGGGGTCGCTGGCGGGCGCCACGTAGTCGCCGGCGACGACGGGACTCCAGCCGGCGTTCTCGATCCGCAGCAGCACGACCGAGGGGTCGCGCAGCGCGGTGCCGTCCCACTGCATGCGCTGAAGCACCGTGGTCTCGGGTCCCGAGGCGGCCGAGTCCCGGATCGTGGTGTCCAACTGGACGCGGTAACCGAGCCGTTTGCGGCCCGCCAGCACGAACTCCCACAGGGCGGCCGCCACCGGCACGGCCAGGCCCAGGACGGCGGCCACCGAACCCCACGACACACTCACGTCCGGCTCCCCCTCAGGACGGTGACACGGGAGGCCATGGTGGCGGGGGAGCGGCGCGACGGGGCACGGATCCGCCGACCCGCCCGCCGGAATTCACGCACCGGCCACCTGGGACACCCGGTGTTTCTCCGGACGCCGGTCACCGTCGCCGCGCGAACCATTGACGCGCAAGCGCTTCGATTCTACGTTCCCGTCCGAACAGGCGTCCGTCGTTCGTCATGTCGAACGAGTCGATGGACCACACGGACCGGAACCGGAGCGCCCCCATGAGCCGCACGCGCAAGCGAACCGCACTCCTCGCTCTCCCCGCCGCCGCCCTGCTCGCCCTCGTCCCCGGCACGGCGTCGGCCTACCCGGACCCCGGCCGGGTCACCGGCTCCGTCGTCACCCACGACCCGACGATGATCCGCACCCCGTCCGGGCAGTACCGGCTCTACGCCACCGGCGGCGGCATCAGTGGCAAGACGTCCGCCGACCGCACCGCCTTCACCGCGGGCGCCGACGCCTTCGGCACCCGGCCCGGCTGGTGGTCGCGGTACTCGTCCGTCCCGGAGGCCTGGGCGCCGGACATCTCGTACCACGGCGGCACGTACCTGATGTACTACTCCGTCTCGTCCTTCGGCTCCAACACCTCCGCCATCGGACTCGCGCGCTCCTCCACCGGGGCGCCGGGCAGCTGGAGCGACCACGGCATCGTCTACACGTCGAATTCCGCCAGTGACCACAACGCGATCGACCCGAACCTCTTCGTCGACGACGACGGCCGGTGGTGGCTCTCCTTCGGCAGCTGGTGGACCGGCATCAAGATGATCCGCCTCGACCCGGCCACCGGCAAGCAGCTCGCGTCCGACACCGCCCGCCGCTCCCTCGCCTCCCGCCCGACCGGCACCAAGGCCGTCGAGGCCCCGTACGTCGTCAAGCGGAACGGGTACTACTACCTCTTCGCCTCCTACGACACCTGCTGCGCCGGCACCGGCTCCACCTACAAGGTGAAGGTCGGCCGGGCGACGAGCGTCACCGGGCCCTACCGGGACCGCGACGGCGTCGCCATGACGGACAACGGCGGGACACCCGTGCTGGAGTCGCACGGCAGCGTCATCGGACCCGGCGGACAGTCGATCATGAACGACGTGGACGGCGACCTGATCGTCTACCACTACTACGACGGCGCCGACAACGGCACGCCCAAGCTCGGGATCAACCTCCTGGACTGGAGCAGCGGCTGGCCCGTGGCCCACTGACCCCCGGGCGGGCCGCGGACGTCACCGCGCGTCGTCGTGGCCGCGCAGGTGGAGCGAGCGCAGTGCCACCTCGATGGCGAAGCGGTGGTCGGGGTCGGCGAGCCGGTCGCCCAGGTGGGCGTCGAGCGTCCGCAGGCGGTAGCGGACGGTCTGCGCGTGCACGCCCAGCATCTCGCCGACCTGCTCCGCGGGCGCCCGGGTGGACACGTGCACGCGCAGGGTCTCCACGAGCCGGTCGCGGCGCCTGGCCGGAAGCGCGTCCAGCGGGGCCAGCTCACGGGCCGCGATCCGGTCCACCAAGGCGGCGTCGGACAGCAGCCACAGGGTGGTCAGGTGGTCCTCGCAGCGGATCAGCGGCGCGTCGGGAATGACATCGTCGTCAACGAGCTGGAGCGTCCGGCGGGCCCAGCGGACGGAGTCGGCGGCCTGGGTGATCGGCACGGTCAGGCCCACCGCGGCACGGGTGCCGGCCAGGGCGGTGCCGATCATGTCGAGGCGGGCGGGGGTCAGTTCCCCGGGCACCAGCAGGTGCGGCTGCGGGATGTCGAGGTCGGCGAGGACGTCCCGGTCGAGTCCCGCCTGGATGTGCTCCGGTGCCGGGGACTGAAGGGCGACGAGGAAGCACGACCTGGGCAGCTCCCAGGCGGCGGCCTTGCACAGCTCGGAGACCGCCGTGCGGGGCAGCGGCGCGGAGGCGAGCAGGAAGTGGAGTAACTGTCTTCGTAACGCGGACTCCTCGGAGGCGGCCCGCTCCCGCACCTCCGCGTACCCCTCGCGGGTGATCGCCTCCAGTTCCTCGACGTAGGCGAAGAGGGCGTCGGCGAAGGCGAGGATCAGCGAGGGGGAGAGGCTGTACTGCCGTCCCAGCGTCTTGGCCCGGCGCAGCGCGATGCGGGCGCCCAGCCGGTACGCCCCTTGCAGAACTTCCAGGTCGCGGCCCTCGTAGGCCTCCACCCGGCCGAACCTGCGCAGCAGTTCGTCCCGCAGCTCCGAGCTGCTGGAGGGGTCGGCCACCCGGTCCACGAAGGCGGTCAGCGCCTGCTCGACGCCCTGGCGGATCGCGTCCCCGTCCGGACCGTTGAGCAGCCTGCCGTACACCGGATAGCTGCGGGTGACCTCGGTGCGTATCTCGTTCAGCAGCCCGGGAAGCAGCGGTCGCATGAACGCCGCGAACTTCTTGGGCAGGGGGTCGAGCGGTTCACCGAGCACCGGGGGAGGCGCGCTTGAGGGCATGAGCGATCCCTTGCCGTCGACATGTCCGGTGGGGCGGACCGGCCGGGCCCCGCCCTCGGCGGGCGGAGCCTGGACCGGCCCACTGGGAGTTCACCGGTCTGGCAAGCTGACGGTAAATCAACTTTGTTGTGTTGTACATCTCTTGGGGAGGAATCGTGTCGCGGTTGTGTGGGCCCGCGGCTGTTACCCGACGGCCGAGTGCCAGTTCCTCGAGAGCACCTTGCCCGCGTCGGGGACGACGGTCCCGGGCGCGTTCAGGCCGGTGAGGTGGGTCCGGGTGTCGTTGAGGGTGACGCTGTTCTTCCCGGCCGCGGAGGGCAGCCCGGTCTTCGCGTTGACCGCGGCGTTGATCAGGCCGATGTTCAGGCCGCAGCCGGTCGCGCCGGGCACCGCGAAGGTGCTGTCGTTCTGCGTGGCGCCGACCAGGTTGATCCGGCTCATCTCGCCGGCCTCGTCCTGGGTGCCGTCGCCCCGGAAGAAGGTCATCCCGAACTCGGGGTAGTTGCGGTTCGCCGGGTGCAGCACGATCGGGTTGGCGGCCGTCCCGATGTAGCACTTGTCGCCGAGGAGCGGGTTCTCCAAGTGGATGCGGACCGGCAGGGCCACGATCGGCAGGTCGGTGAGAACGCCCGCGGTCTGGTCGAAGGCGTAGGGCGCGCCGACCGACTCCATGGTCGCGGTGATCTTGTTGAGGCTGGAGTTCTCCAGCGACTTGCAGATCCCCGTGATGACGAAGATGTCGCTCGGACACATCAGGCCGAGCAGCCCGCCGGGCACGGAGGCGGGCTCGGCGACCAGTGCTCCGGAGGCGGGGGCGACCACGCTGCTGGTGCCGTCCGCGTTCTGTACGACGCCGATCTGGAGGTTGGTCCTGCCGGTCGTCACGGTGGTGGAGCCCAGCTTGATGGAGCCGCTCGCCGACGTGGACACCACGCACTGCGGGGTCCGGTCGAAGCCGTCGGCGGCCAGCATCGCCGGGGCGTCCACGGGGCAGCGGGTGAAGGGGGCCCATTCGCCGTTCAGCGCGGGGTCGGCGGCGGTCGCCGTGCCCAGGGAGGCGAAGGCGCCGAGCGCGGTCAGCGCGGACACGGTGGCGAGCCGGGTGCGGGTGGAGATCGGGGGCATGGTGGTGGCCTTCCGTGGAGGTGGGAGACGGGGGGCGGTCAGCGCTCCGCGACGGGGACCTCGTAGGGCTGGAGGTCCTGGGTGCACTGGCCTTCGTTGTCCGGGCTCGGGAACACCGGGGCGGCGATCGCGCACGTCTGTCCCTGAACCTGCTTGATGTAGTTGCCGGGACCGGAGACGGAGGCGGTGAGCAGCCGGTCGAGGTCCTCGCCGTCGGTGCCGCAGCCGGTGAAGGCGGGGACGGTCGTCTCGCCGGACAGCACGCCGCCGCTCAGCAGCAGGTAACCGGTGGCCGGCAGGCCGATGACCTGCTCGCCCCGGCCGTAGAGCACCAGGTGGTCACCCGGGAAGTTCGCCGGGTCCGGGTCCTCGGAGGTGAGGGACGTCTCGGTCCGGCACCCGGAACCGACGTCCAGGGGCGTTCCGTTGACCTCCAGATCCCGTACGTGCAGGACCAGCGGCGCCCGCACGTAGGTGTCCGTGATCGTGGTGAAGTCGGACAGGCGGATCTTCATGCGCGAGTCGATCCGCAAGGGGCCGGTCTGCTCCAGCACCATGGTCGCCTTCACCGGGGTGAAGTCGAAGGACAGGAAGGTCGCTTCGAACGGCGGGGTCTGCTTGCGCTCCCGGTAGTGGAAGTCGCCGTACGACACGGTGTCGAAGATCAGGTAGTCCGGGTCGGCGGGACCCGGTACGGGGAGGCCCTGCTCGATCAGCACGCAGGACGGCGGCAGGTACGCGGCGCCCTTCATCTTCTTCACGTTGGCGTAGCCGGTGACGTAGGCGTTGAGCGACACGTCCGTGGGCGGGTGCCGCTCGTCGTAGCGGCACGGAGGGACCTTGCCACGGTCCGCGGCGGCGCCGGGGCTGTTCTCCAGCACCTTCGGCGACCGCTCGGACTGCCGCTCCCGCTGCGGGTCGTCCGGCCCCTCCGGCTGCCCGTCCCGCGGCGCCCCCGAGGTGCCGTCCGCCCCGGGCGAGGAGGGTGAACCGCTCGCTCCCGGTCCGCCCGCGCCGACCGGCACGGTGGCCAGCAGGCCCCGGCCCGGCGCGTCCTCGGCGAGGGCGCAGTCGACGGTCAGCGCACCGGGCCCCTCGGTGGCCGGGTCCCCGGTGGGCCCGGTTTCCCCGGTTTCCCCGCCGCCCTCGGTGGCGCTCCGGTCCGCGGCGGTGTCCGGGGCGTCGAGCGCCAGGTCGATCGCGAGGGCTCCCGCGGAGAACGTCAGGTCGCCGTCGCCCTGGCCGGCCACCGAGGGCACGTCGCCCCCCGTGACCAGGGCCAGCGGCCCCGACGCGGGCAGCGCCAGCGGCTCGGCGCTTCCCCGCCAGGTCGCCGTCGCCGAGGCCGCGTTCTGGGCGACTCCGACGTCCAGCCGGGTGGCCGCCCGTACCTCGGTCGCGCCCGTCCCGGTGAGGTCCGCGACCGCCTCCGCCGGGAGCTCCACCGTGGTGGTGACGTCGGACGGCGTGAAGGCCTCGCCCGCCGCGGCCCGCTCCGGGAAGTCCGCCGAGATCCGTACCGTCGCGGGCAGCGGACCCGAGGGCAGGGTGCAGACGTAGGGGAGTTCGGCCTCGACCTCCTGGGTTCCCGTGGCGGACGCCGTGGTCGGGATCAGGGCGGCGAGCACGACGAACGCGGCGATCGAGGTGGTCCGGGCGCGGACCCGGAGCGGCCGCGGGGCGGCGGCTGGCTTGGCTGTCAATGCGACTCCGCTCGGCTGGCTCGGACGGGGGCCGGTCTCCCAGGGCACGGCACACGGCCCGCGAACGCCCGGCCGGGGTGCCGGCCGGGCGGGCGTGGCTGGTCGGCGGCCTACGGGTTGGAGCCGACGATGGTCGGGATGACGGTGGTGCCCGCCTTCTTGACGGCGTAGTTGCCCTTGAAGGTGGGCTTCGTGGCGGTCGTGACGATCGCGCCGCAGTTGACGGGGTTGGTGACCACCAGTTCACCGGCCGTGCTGTTGATCGCCAGGACACCGGTGGAGTTGGTGTAGGTGCCCGAGGCCTTGCCCGTCACGGTGAACTTGCAGGCGCCGGCGGTCACGTTGGCCTTGACGTTGCCCACGTAGCCCTTGGTGACGCCGGTGGACGCGGTGTAGTCCTGCGCGATGACGTCCCACGGGGTGACCGACGTGGTGGTGACGTTGCCCAGGACGCTGGTGCACGGCGAGCCGGACGCACCGAAGTTCATGGTGGTGATGTCGGCGACGTCACCGGGGTTGCCGGTGGCGCTCGCCATGGTCCCGGCCGCGGTCGAGACCGTACACGTCATGGGGATGGTGGCGGTCAGCACGATGTTGCCGACGTTCGTCGCCTGGAAGCTGGCCGGCGAGGGGTTCACCGTCCACACCGTGGAGGGCACCGCCGAGGACGGGACGGCGGCAAGACCCAGCGCCGACGCGGCCGCACACACCACGAGGGCTGACCTTCTCATGCTCTTCTTCATGGCTGGGGAGTCTCCTTGAGGGTCGACCTGCATTGGGCCGTGACGTTACTCGCGGGAAACATAGCCGAACAATGTGGCCGTCCATGATTCTTTGAAAACTGGAACAAGCTGTTTCCGGAGTGAGCGAATCACGATTCCCCTTAGTCACCTGCTGCCAAGGACGGGACGTCCGGCCGATGATGCCTCATCTCCGTGAAGCTCACCCGGGACGGCGTCGGAATACTCATCCGATGACAAGTTACCGACGGGTTTCTGTGCTTTCCCTGACAGGTTGCGGAGGGTGCGGGTCGGTATCCCGGAAAACTCCGATCCCGGTGTTGCCCGCCGAGGTTACTCGGCCGTAACGTGCCGGTGCGGTGCTCGGTTCCAGGTCGGTGGCCCCCGTCGGCCGGAGCCATGGCGGACGCGCTGTGCCCACCTCCTGTGCGGCCCGGGTGTCCGCCGGCGGGGTCCCGCGGGCTCCACACCCCCCGGAGCCGCGAGACCCTGCCCTGTCTCCCCGGAGACAAGTGTGCGGCGGCCGGTTTGTCTGCGCGGTGACAAGTTCCGCGGGAGCGCCGAAGATCCGCGCCGCACCCGTTGTCAGTGCGCTCCGGGCCGCCTTAACGTGCGGGCCCGCAGCGCGTTTCCGATCGGCGTCCGCTGGAGGTGATATGGGAATCGAAGTGGTGGTCGAGGGCCTGACCAAGTCCTTCGGTAAGCAGAGCATCTGGCGGGACGTGTCACTCACTCTTCCGGCCGGAGAGGTCAGCGTGATGCTGGGCCCGTCCGGAACCGGTAAGACCGTTTTCCTGAAATCGCTCATAGGGTTGCTCAAACCCGAGAAGGGCCGTGTCCTCATCAACGGAGTGGACATGGTGAACAGTCCGGAAAGAGACATCTACGAGACCCGGAAACTCTTCGGCCTGATGTTCCAGGACGGTGCTCTCTTCGGGTCCATGTCCCTTTTCGACAATATCGCCTTCCCGCTGCGCGAACACACCCGCAAGAAGGAGTCCGAGATCCGCCGCATCGTCATGGAGCGGATCGAGGTCGTCGGACTGCTGGGGGCGGAGGGAAAACTCCCCGGGGAGATCAGCGGCGGCATGCGCAAGCGGGCGGGACTGGCCCGCGCGCTCGTCCTCGACCCGCAGATCATCCTGTGCGACGAACCGGACTCCGGGCTCGACCCGGTCCGCACCGCCTACATCTCCCAGCTGCTGATCGACCTCAACGCCCAGCTCGACGCGACGATGCTGATCGTCACCCACAACCTCGACATCGCCGCCACCGTGCCCGACAACATGGGGATGCTCTTCCTGCGGGAACTGGTCACCTTCGGCCCGCGCGAGGTGCTGCTGACCAGCGACGAGCCGGTCGTGGCCCAGTTCCTCGGCGGCCGGCGCGAGGGGCCCATCGGGATGTCCGAGGAGAAGGACGCGGCCACCCTCGCCGCCGAGGCGGGCGCCCCCGCGGCCCCGGCCGGACCCCGCGTGATCGTCCCGCAGCTGGAGCCGTCGCCCGGCATGCCGCCGCGCCGGGCCGTGGCCCGCCGGCGCGAGCGCGTCCTGGGCATGATCGACACCCTGCCGCCCGCCGCGCGGTCCGCCATCCGGGACACCTACGCGAGGAGTGCCGAGGCGGCCACCCTGCCGATGCCCGCCGCCGGGAGCGGCGCGTGATCACGGGCGCGCTGCGGCAGACCGGACGGCTCTTCGCGCTCGCCGCCGAAGTGGTCCGCGCCGTCTTCCGAAGACCCTTCCAGTTCCGCGAG
The DNA here is from genome assembly GCF_044455745.1 of Streptomyces sp. NPDC051136. Taxonomy (NCBI): domain Bacteria; kingdom Bacillati; phylum Actinomycetota; class Actinomycetes; order Kitasatosporales; family Streptomycetaceae; genus Streptomyces; species Streptomyces sp. NPDC051136. Next base: position 671,618 of record NZ_JBITFE010000002.1, read on the forward strand.
TTCGTCGAGCAGTTCTGGTTCGTGGCGAGCGTGACCATCCTGCCCGCCGCCTTGGTCTCGATCCCCTTCGGCGCCGTCATCGCCCTCCAGGTCGGCTCCCTGACCGAGCAGCTGGGCGCCCAGTCGTTCACCGGCGGCGCCAGCGTCCTCGCCGTCGTCCAGCAGGCCAGCCCGCTCATCGTCGCCCTGCTCATCGCCGGCGCCGGCGGCTCCGCCATCTGCGCCGACCTCGGCTCCCGCAAGATCCGCGAGGAACTCGACGCCATGGAGGTCATGGGCGTCTCACCCGTGCAGCGCCTGGTGGTGCCCCGGGTGCTGGCCGCCATGGGCGTCGCGGTCCTGCTCAACGGCCTGGTCTCCGTCGTCGGCATCCTCGGCGGCTACTTCTTCAACGTGATCATGCAGGGCGGCACGCCCGGCGCCTACCTCTCCAGCTTCTCCGCCCTCGCCCAGCTGCCCGACCTCTACGTCAGCGAACTCAAGGCGCTGGTCTTCGGGTTCATCGCGGGCATCGTCGCCGCCTACCGGGGACTCAACCCGCGCGGCGGGCCCAAGGGCGTCGGCGACGCCGTCAACCAGTCCGTCGTCATCACGTTCCTGCTGCTCTTCTTCGTCAACATGGTGATGACGGCCGTGTACCTCCAGATCGTCCCGCCGAAGGGAGGCTGAGGTCCGATGGCCTCCCCGCTCGTCTGGCTCGACCGCTCCGGCGACCAACTGCTCTTCTACGTCCGGGCACTGCTGTGGATCCCGCGGACCCTGCGCCGCTACCTCAAGGAGGTGCAGCGCCTGCTGGCCGAGGTGGCCTTCGGCTCCGGCGGCCTCGGGGTCATCGGCGGCACCATCGGCGTGATGATCGCGATGACGCTCTTCACCGGGACCGTCGTCGGACTCCAGGGATACGCGGCCCTCGACCAGATCGGCACCGCCGCGTTCACCGGGTTCGTCTCCGCCTACTTCAACACCCGCGAGATCGCCCCGCTCGTCGCCGGACTCGCCCTCTCCGCCACCGTCGGGGCCGGGTTCACCGCCCAGATCGGCGCCATGCGCATCAACGAGGAGGTCGACGCGCTGGAGGGCATGGGCATCCGCTCCATGCCCTACCTGGTCACCACCCGCATCATCGCCGGCGTGGTCGCCATCGTCCCGCTCTACGCGATCGGCCTGCTCTCCTCCTTCCTCGCCTCCCGCTACGTGACCGTCCTGTTCAACGGCCAGTCCCGCGGGACCTACGACCACTACTTCAACCTCTTCCTCTCCCCGACGGACGTCCTGCTGTCCGTGCTGAAGGTGCTGATCTTCAGCGTGATGGTGATCGTCGCCCACTGCTACTACGGCTACCGCGCCTCCGGCGGCCCCGCCGGGGTCGGCGTCGCCGTCGGCCGGTCCGTGCGCAACGCCATCGTGCTGATCAGCGTCACCGACTTCTTCCTGTCGCTGGCCCTGTGGGGCGCGACCACGACCGTGAAGGTGGCGGGGTGAGATGAGCGGACCCGGCAAGGCGCGAGGAGCACGCGGGGCGCGGGGACAGAGGCTGCGCAACCGGCTGGCCGGAGTGGTGTTCGTGCTGGTGCCCGTCCTGCTGATCTGGCTGGCCGTCGCCGTCTACGACAAGAAGTTCACCGACTCCGACCCGGTCGTCGTCGAGACCGGCAGCGCCGGCAACCAGATGCACCCCGGCGCCGAGGTGAAACTGCGCGGCGTCGTCGTCGGCGAGGTCCGTGCCATCGACGCCACCGGCGACGGCGCCCGGCTCACCCTCGCCATGAAACCCGGCGCGCTGGACCACGTCCCGTCCGACGTGCGCGCGCAGATGCTGCCCACCACCCTGTTCGGCGAGCGGTACGTGGCCCTGGTACCGCCCGCGAACCCCTCGCCCGAGCCCCTGGCCGCCGGGGCCGTCGTCCCCCAGGACCGGTCCGCCAACGCCATCGAGCTCCAGCAGGTGCTCGACGACGTCCTGCCGATGCTCACCGCCGTCCAGCCGCAGAAGCTCTCCGCGACCCTGTCCGCCGTCTCGCAGGCACTCGAAGGCCGCGGGGAACGGCTCGGCGACACGCTCACCCTGCTGGACGAGCACCTGGAGGACTTCAACCCCCACCTGCCCGCCCTCAACCGCGACCTCAAGGAACTCGTGAAGGTCAGCCACGTCTACGCGGACGCCGCGCCCGACATCCTCACGGCGCTCACCGACTTCACCACCACCAGCGGCACCCTCGCCGAGCAGGAGGCGGAACTCGCCGCCACCCTCGGCGCCACGACCCGGACCGCCGAGGACACGACCGCCTTCCTGCGCCAGAACAAGGACAACATCATCCGGCTCGGCGCCACCAGCCGGCCCACCCTGACCCTCCTCGCCGAGTACTCCGCCGCCTTCCCCTGCACCCTGCGCACCCTCGCCGACTTCGTGCCGGCCATGGACAAGGCGCTCGGCAAGGGCACCGACCGGCCCGGCATCCACGTCGACGTCACCACCGTCGCCTCCCGCGGCGCCTACCGCCCCGGCCGCGACACCCCGGCGTACGACTCCGGCGGCGGCCCCCGCTGCCCCACCGTGCCCTACCTCGGCACCCTGCCCCGGCCCACCGCGCGCGCCGCCACCCCCGCGGCCGCGCAGGACCTCGGGCCCGCCAACTCCCCGCAGGAGAACGACCTCGTCAACGAACTGATCGCGCCCGCCGCCGGGAAGAGCCCCGGCGACCTGCCCGACTGGAGTAGCCTGCTCGCCGGACCCGTCTACCGCGGTACGGAGGTGACCCTCCGATGACCGGGCCGGACACCGCGCACACCCGGCGCCGCCCGCTGACCGGGCCGCTGGTCAAGTCCCTCGTCTTCGTGGTGGTCACCGTCCTCGCCACCACCGTCCTCGGCCTGAGCGTCGCCGGCACCGGCGCCGACTCCGACAGCGGAACCACCACCTACAAGGCCCTGTTCACCGACGTCACCGGGCTCGTCGACGGCGACAGCGTGCGGATCTCCGGGGTGACGGTCGGCAAGGTGACCGACGTACGCGTCGTCCACCGGCGCACCGCCCAGGTCACCTTCACCGTCCGCGACGACCGCAGACTCCCCAGGTCGACCACCGCCGCCGTGAAGTACCTCAACATGGTCGGCCAGCGCTATGTCTCCCTCGGCCGCGGCAGCGGCGACCTCGCCGGCACCCTCCCGGAGGGCGGCACCGTCCCGCTGGACCGCACCACGCCCGCGCTGGACCTCACCCTGCTCTTCAACGGCTTCAAGCCGCTGTTCGAGGGGCTCTCCCCGAAGGACGTCAACGAACTCGCCGGATCGATCGTGCAGGTGCTCCAGGGCGAGGGCGCCACCGTCGACAGCCTGATCCGCCACATCGGCTCGCTGGGCACGACCGTCGCCGCCAAGGACAAGGTGATCGGCGAGGTCGTCGACAACCTCAGCACCGTCCTGGACACCCTCAACGACCGCGAGGACGGCTTCGACGACCTCGTCGTCACCCTGCAGAAGCTCGTCACCGGCTTCAACCAGGACCGCAAGCCGCTGGGCGAGGCCGTCGCCGCCATGGGCGACCTGACCACCGTCACCGCCGGCCTGATCGAGGACGGACGCGCACCCCTCAAGGAGGACATCCGCGAACTGGGCCGGCTGTCGGCAGGTCTCGGCGAGCACACCCCGCAGATCGAGGACTTCCTGGAGAAGTCCCCCGCCAAGATGACCGCCCTGGCCCGCCTGTCCTCCTACGGATCGTGGTTCAACCTCTACCTCTGCGAGGCGCGCGTGAGCGGAGTGACCACCTCCGACGGCTCGAAGCCGCCCACCGGCATCGCGATCACCGAATCGAGGTGCCGCGGATGAGGCGTCCGCACCTCAGGCCCGTCAAGGAACGCAACCCGGTCGCCGTCGGCGTCGTCGGACTGCTCGTCCTCACCCTGCTCGCCCTCCTCGCCTACCGCGTCGACCGGCTGCCCTTCGGCGGCGGCACCACCTACAGCGCCGACTTCTCCGAGGCCGCCGGCCTGGACGAGGGCGACGAGGTGCGCATCGCCGGGGTCAAGGTAGGCCGGGTGACCGGCGTCGCGCTCGACGGCCCCAAGGTCAAGGTCACCTTCGAGGTCGAGGACGCCTGGCTCGGCGACCGCACCACCGCCGCCATCGCCATCAAGACCGTCCTCGGCGACAAGTACCTGGCCCTCGACCCGCTCGGCTCCGGCCGCCAGGACCCGGACGCCCGCATCCCGCTGACCCGCACCACCTCTCCCTACGACGTGACCCAGGCCTTCCAGGACCTCAGCGGCACCGTCGACGACATCGACACCGGGCAGCTCGCGGAGAGCTTCCGGACCATCTCCGACACCTTCAAGGACTCGCCGCCGCACGTGCGCAAGGCCGCCACCGGCCTGTCCGACCTGTCGAAGTCCCTCTCCAAGCGGGACGCGAAGCTCTCCGAACTCCTCAAGGGCAGCTCCGACTTCACCAAGACGCTGGAGGACAACACGTCCGGCTTCGAGACCCTCATCGAGGACGGCGGCCCGCTGCTCGGCGAACTCCGCGACCGCCGCGCCGCCATCAGCGCCCTGCTCAAGGGCAGCCAGGACCTCGGCACCGAACTCGGCGGACTCGTCAAGGACAACGAGAAGCAGCTCGGCCCCACCCTCAAGGCGCTCGGCCGCGTCACCAGCGTCCTGGAGGAGAACGACACCCGGCTCGGCGAGACCCTCGCGCTGGTCGGCCCGTACTACCGCCTGGTCGGCAACACCCTGGGCAACGGCCGCTGGTTCGACAGCTACCTGTGCGGTGTCGTGCCCCGCTCCTACCTGCCCGAGACCTCCCAGCCCGAGACCGGATGCCTGCCGCCGAAACAGCCGGCCGCGGCCCAAGGGAGCGGTGAGCGATGACCCGACGCCGAAAGATCCTCACCGGGGTGCTCGCCCTCGTCGTGCTCGCCGCCGGCGGCCTCGTCGCCGTCCGGGTCCTCGAAGCCGACGGCACCCGCGTCACCGCCTACTTCGACCGCGCCGTCGGCGTCTACGCCGGGTCCGACCTGCGCGTCCTCGGGGTCCGCGTCGGCGAGGTGGAGTCGGTGCGGCCCGAGGGCACCCGGGTCCGCGTCGGCCTGCGGCTGGACGAGGGGGTCGAGGTCCCCCGGGACGCGCGGGCCGTCGTCGTCGCGCAGAGCATCGTCGCCGACCGCTACGTGCAGCTCACCCCCGCCTACAGCAAGGGCCCCGTCCTCGCCGACGGCGCCGTGCTGCCCGCCGCCCGCAACCACGTCCCCGTCGAGATCGACCAGATCTACGACTCGATCACCGAACTCGGCGACGCCCTCGGCCCGGACGGCGCCAACGCCGACGGCGCCCTGTCCGACCTGCTGAAGACCGGCGCCGACAACCTCGACGGCAACGGCGAGGCCATCGGTGACAGCGTCGAGGAGTTCGGCAAGGCGGCCAGGACCCTCGACGGCAGCAGCGACGACCTGTTCACGACGCTGTCCAGTCTCCAGACCTTCACCACCATGCTGAAGAACAAGGACACCGACGTGCGCACCGCCCAGGAGGGACTGGACGACGTCGTCAGCTTCTTCGCCGACAACAAGGACGACCTGACCGGCGCGCTGGAGGAACTCGGCAAGGCCCTCGGCCAGGTCAAGACCTTCATCGAGGACAACCGGGGCGAGCTGAAGAAGAACGTCGACCGGCTCGTCCCGATCACCCAGACCCTCGTCGAGCAACGCGCCTCGCTGGCCGAGGCGCTGGACGTGGCACCGCTGGCCGCGGGCAACGTCGTGAACGCCTACAACCCCGACACCCGCACCCTCGACGGCCGCGCCAACCTCAACGAGATCAGTGTCGGCGGCCCGCTGCTGCCGCTGCCCGTGGCCGGGGTGTCCGACGGGGCCGGCACCGGGAGCGGCGGCGGACACGACGACGGGAGCAAGGGGGACGGCCGATGAGACGCGCAGCCCTCCCCAGCGGCCGGGCGGCCTCACTCACCGCGGGCGGACTGGTCGCCCTCGGCCTCGCCTTCGCCCTCACCCTCGGCGGGGTCCGGGTCGGGGTGCCGGGCTTCGACGGCTTGGAGGACCTGCCGCTGCCCGGCGGCGCCGACCTCGGCGACCACCCCTACACCGTCACCGCGGAACTCCAGGACGTGCTCAGCCTCGTCCCGCACGCCGCCGTACGGGTCAACGACGTCGCCGTCGGCCGGATCACCGGCATCGAACTCGGCGAGGACGACTGGTCGGCCCGCGTCACCATGGAGATCAACGGCGAGGTGCGGCTGCCCGCCGACGCCACCGCGCGGCTCGAGCAGTCCAGCCTGCTCGGCGAGAAGTACGTCCAGCTCGTCGCCCCCGCCAAGGAGACCGGAGCCGGCCGGCTGACCGACGGGAGCGTCATCCCGCTGGCCCGCACCAGCCGCAACACCGAGGTCGAGGAGGTGTTCGGGGCACTCTCCCTGCTCCTCAACGGCGGTGGCGTCAATCAGCTCAAGACCATCACCCGGGAGCTCAACGCGGCGCTGGGCGGCCGTGAACCCGAGGTCCGCTCGATGCTGAAGCGGGTCGACACCCTGGTGGGCGACCTCGACGACCACCGGGACGACATCACCGACGCCCTCGACGCCGTCAACCGGCTCTCCTCGACCCTCGCCACCCGCAAGGACGACGTCGACACCGTCCTCACCGACCTCTCGCCCGGACTGAAGACCCTGGAGAAGCAGCGCGGCTCGCTGCTGACCATGCTGCGCTCCCTCGACACGCTCTCCGGCGTCGCCGTCTCCACCATCGACGCGAGCAAGGACGACATGATCGCCGACCTCAAGGCCGTCGCACCGACGCTGAAGGCGCTCGCCGACGCGGGCACCGACCTGCCCGACTCGCTCCAGGTGATGCTGACCTACCCGTTCACCGACGAGGTGCTGCGCGGGGTGAAGGGCGACTACCTGAACACGTACCTGAGCGTGGTCGCCGTCCCCGGGACCGAGGTGATCCCTCCGCTGGTGCCCGGGGGCACACCGTCCCCGTCCGCGTCCGCGCCTCCCGGCGGCGGGGCGGACCCGGCCGCGAGGAAGCAGCCCGCCTCCCCGCTGCCGCTGCCCTCCGTGACCGGCTCCGGCTCCGGGTCCGGCCCGGGTTCCGCGTCCCGTCCGGCGACCGGGGGTGAACGCGGGTGATCACCCTCGCCGTACGGCTGAAGAACCTCGCCTTCCTCCTCATCGCCGTCCTCGCCCTGGCCTTCCTGGGCATCCGCTACGCCGACCTCGGCCGGTACGTGGGGGTCGCCGACTACTACACCGTGGACGTGCAACTCCCGCGCACCGGAGGTCTCTTCACCCACTCGGACGTCACCTACCGGGGCGTCTCGGTGGGGCGGGTCGGCCCGATCGACCTCACCGCCGAGGGGGTCGTCGCCGAACTGCGCATCAAGAAGTCCGCCCCGCGCATCCCCGCCGACACCAAGGCCGTGGTCGCCGGGCTCTCCGCCGTCGGCGAGCAGTACATCGACCTGCGGCCCGAGAGCGACGGCTCCCCCTACCTCGCCGACGGCACCCGCATCGAACAGGCCGACACCGAGGTGCCCGCGCCCGTCACCGACGTCCTCGCCAGCGTCGACGACCTCGCGAGCTCCGTCCCGCTGGAGGATCTGCGCACGGTCGTCGACGAGTTCGGCAAGGCCTTCGAGGGACACGGCGACGACCTCCAGGTACTGCTCGACAGCGGCAGCGACTTCGTCGAGGCCGCCGACCGGGCCCTGCCGTCCACCACCCTGCTGATCGACGACGGCGAGACCGTCCTGCGCACCCAGGCCCAGGAGGCGCGGGCCATCCGCGACTTCGCCGTCGGCGCCAAGGACCTGGCCGCCGCGCTCAAGGGCTCCGACACCGACCTGCGGCGCCTGCTCGCGGTCACCCCCGAGGCCGCCACCCAGGTCAGCGGTCTGCTGCGGGACCTCGACCCCAGCCTCGGCGTGGTCCTGGCCAACCTCCTCACCACCTCCGAGGTCGCCGTCACCCGGCAGCGCGGCATCGAGGAACTCCTGGTGAAGTACCCGGCCGCCGTCGCCGCCGGCGCCACCGCGGTCGACGGGGGCAAGCTGGACCTCGGCCTGGCCGTCACCTTCTTCAGCCCCCTGCCCTGCACCGACGGCTACGGCGGGACGCGTTACCGCAACGGCCTCGACCTCGGCACCGCCCCCGCCCTCAACACCGGCGCGTCCTGCACCGCCCCGGTCGCCGGCGGGAAGAACGTGCGCGGCTCGGCCAACGCCCCGAAGGGCGGCGCGGTACCCGACCCGGCCCGGCCCGGCTCCCTGCCCTCGGGCAGCCGCGGAGGCACCCCGGTGGACGGCACCCCGGCCAAGGGCGGCGCTCCGGCCGGGGGCGGCGCCCCGGCCCTCCCCGGCGCGCTCGCGCTGCCCGGGCAGAGCGGCGAGGCAGCGGGCGGCCTGAGCGGTCTCCTCGCGCCGGCCGGCACCGGGAGCGCGCGATGAGGCGGGCGCGGATCCTCACCACGGCGGGGCTCGTGCTGGCCCTCGCCTTCTGCGGTACCGGCGCGTGGACGTACACGCAGGCACGCACCGACGACGCGCTGGTGTACGGCCGGGAGCGGGACGAGGCGCTCGCCGACGGGCGCGAGGGCATCGCCGTGCTCACCACGCTCGACGCCGCCACCCGACAGCGGGCGGAGCGCAGCATCCGGGACTGGCGCGCCGTCTCCACCGGGCCGCTGCGCGAGGAACTCGGCGGCACCGAGCCCGAGGCGGGCAGCTCGGCGCGCGGCACGGTCACCGAGGCCGCCGTGACCGCGCTCGACACCCGGTCCGGCACGGCCAAGCTCATCGCCACCGTCCGCGTCGAGGTCACCCCGGCCGGGAAGGCAAAGCCGGCCACCGACCGCAAGCGCCTGGAGGCGGTGCTGTCCCGCACGGGCGAGGGGGAGTGGAAGGTGAGGGCGCTGAGCGCGGTGCCGGTCGCGCAGGAGAGGGGCGAGGAGCGATGACACCGACGTGGTGGCCGCGCAGGGCCGGCCGGCCGGAACCCGGCACGGAGGACGAGCGGCCCCGGCACCGGGAAGCGGACGCCGTGGACGAACCCGCGAAGATCCGCCTCGGGACCTCCGGTGCCTCCGGGACCCTCGGCACCCCGGACGCGTCTGGCACCTTCGGCGCCCCGGATGTCTCCGGGACCTCCGGTGCTTCCGGCAGCGCCGACGTCTCCGGGGCCCTCGATGCCCCGGACGCGTCCGACGCCTCCGACACTCCGGACGCGTCCGACGCCTCCGGCACCCCGGACGCCTCCGGGACCTCCGGCAGCCCCGACGTCTCGGGGGCCTCCGACGACGTCTCCGGGGCCCCCGGGGCCTCGGACACCCCCGACGCCTCCGGCGCCCCCAGCGACGGTCCCGCCTCCCGCCGGTCCGCCGGGCGCCTGCGGCAAGCCGTCCTGGCCGGGACCGCCGTCGCCCTCGTCCTCGGCGGCTGCGGCTTCCTCTACGCCGCCCACCAGCTGAGGTCGGCCGCGCCCGCCCGCAACCAGGCGCTCACCGACACCGGGGCCACCTCCCGTGTCGCGGGCGACGTCGGCAACGCCCTCGCCCGGGTCTTCTCCTACACGCCGGACGGCACCGCGGCCGCCGAGCGCTCCGCGGGCACCGTCCTCGACGGCCGGGCCGCCCGCCAGTACGCGACCCTCTTCGCCCGGGTCCGCGACGACCTCACCGAGCAGCGCGTCACCCTCAGCACCCGGGCCGTACGCACCGGAGTGATCGAACTCGACGGTGACCGGGCCCGCCTGCTGGTCTTCCTCGACCAGACCTCCCACCGGGGCAAGGGTGACGGCAAGGGCGACGGCGAGGCCGAGCCCACCACCGCCGCGGCCCAACTCACCGTCACGGCACGGCTGGAAGCCGACCGCTGGCGCATCGTCGACATCAAGGCCCGCTGACCATGCGCGGGAGACGGGAGCACCCCATGAGACGCCCGGTCCGCCTGCCCGGCGCAGGCCGCCTTCGGCCGCTCCCGGCCCTGGCCCTCGCGCTCACCCTCGTCGCGGGCGGCTTCGCCGCGTGGTCGGGCCAGGACTGGTACCGGGCGGCCCACGACGACCGGGCCGCGTACGCCGCCCAGCGGGACGCGGCCCTCTCCGCGGGGGAGCAGGCCGTGCAGAACCTGAACACGCTCGACCACCGCGAGCTGAAGCGCGGCCTCGACCTGTGGGAGTCCTCGACCACCGGCGAGCTGCACGAACAACTCGCCTCAGGCCGCGAGGCGTTCACCGCGCAGGTGAAGGAGGCCAAGACGGTGAGCACGGCCCGGGTGCTGTCGGGCGCCGTCACCGAACTCGACGACCGCGCCGGCCGGGCCAGGGTGCTGGTCGCCCTGCGCGTCACCGTCGAGGCGGCCGACGGGGCCAGGAGCGACAAGGACAGCCGCATGCTCGGCGAACTCACCCGGACCGACGGCCGCTGGAAACTCAGCGCCCTGGGCCAGGCCCCGGTGGGCGGCACATCGACCGGCTGACCGGTCCCGTACCGAGCGAGCCGGCCGCAGCGAGGAGGACACGCACCATGTCGACCACCCGTCACCACATCAACCGCCAGCGACGCCGCCAGGCCCGCGAGACCCGGCCCGCCGCCGCCTCCGCTGCCTCGGCCGGCCGTCCGGAGCGCTCCCGGGCGGCCGAGCGCGAGCCGGCCCGGACCGGCACGCGCGGCGCCACGGCCGTACTGGAACCCGCGAAGGACGCCACCGACGGCGCGTCCACCACCGGGGACGGACCGGAGGAACCCCGGGCCCGGTCGCGCCGCCGCCCCCCGGCCCTCGTGCTGCTGTGCGTGCTGACGGTGCTCCTCGGCGGCTTCGCCGGCTGGGCCCACGCGAAGGCCGAGGGGCTCAGGTCGGAGCCCGCGCGGAGCAACACCGCGCTGACCGACCTCGCCCGCACCAGCGAGATCAAGGGCCAGGTGGCCAAGGCCGTCGACCGGCTCTTCTCCTACGACCACGCCGACCCCGGCGCCCTCGACGCGGCGGCGAAGAGCCTGCTGACCGGCAAGGCCGTCGACCAGCACCGGGAACTGCTCGCCGACGTCCGCGCGCGGGCCGACGAGCAGAAGGCGGTGATCACCACGACGGTCACCGAGAGCGCGGTCGAACGGATCGACGGCGACCGGGCCCGCGTCCTCGTCTACGCCGACCAGAGCAGCGTCGCCACCGCCGGGAAGGCGGCCGCGAAGGACAAGAGCGCCGCCCAGGACGACGGGGTGTACGCGGCGGCCATGCTCGCGGTCGACGTCGTGCACCGCGACGGACGCTGGCGGATCTCCGCCCTGGACACCTTCGGCCGCTGAGGCCGCTGAGCACCGGTCCGCCGGCCGCACCCGCGGCCCGCCTCCCGCCCCGCACCCGCCCCGCACCCCCCCACGGATCCGACAGGAGTGACGACCATGTCCGTACGCCGTGCCCGACGCCTGTACCCCGGGCGGACCCGCAAGGGACTGCGCACGACCGCTCTCGCGGTGGCGGCCATGGCGGCCCTCACCGCCTCCCAGGCCCCCGGCCTGGCCCGCGACGCGCTGGACACCCGCTCCGAACCGGCGGCCGACGACCTGGGCCTGCCGACGGCGGACGGCCCCTCCGCCGGGCTCGTCCCGCCGGGCGACGGCTCCTACCACACCGAACTCCCGCCCCTGGTGACGCGAGGCGGCTCACCGGCGGCCCCCGCGCCGGGGCAGGCCGCCGACGTCCGTGCCCAGTCGGGCATCCCGGCCACCGTGCTGCGCGCCTACCGCGCCGCCGAGACGGCGGTCGGCCGGACGGACCCCGGCTGCCGGCTGCCCTGGGAACTGCTCGCGGCGATCGGCAAGGTGGAGTCCGGCCAGGCACGCGGCGGCGCGGTCGACCGCAGCGGCACCACCCTGGGCCGGATCACCGGACCGCCCCTGAACGGCCGGGGCTTCGCCCTGATCCGGGACACGGACGGCGGCGCCCACGACGGTGACGCGGTCTACGACCGGGCGGTGGGACCGATGCAGTTCCTGCCGTCCACCTGGGCCCGCTGGGGCGCGGACGGCAACCGGGACGGCCGGGCCGACCCGAACAACGTCTTCGACGCGGCCCTCGCGGCCGGGCACTACCTGTGCGCGGGCGACCGGGACCTGGGCCGGGCGGCCGACCTGGACCGGGCCGTGCTCAGCTACAACAACTCCCGCACCTACCTGGAGACGGTCCGGTACTGGCTGGAGTTCTACAGCCGCGGCGTCCACACCGTCCCCGACGGCAAGGGCGTCGTCCCGAAGAGCCCCGGCGCGGGCGGCGACACCCCGGCGAGCAAGCCCGTCGACGGGGAGGGCGGCAGCGGCGGTGGCGCGGGCCAAGGGGAAGGGGGAGGGGGAGGCAGGGACGACGGCATCGTCATCGGTCCGGACCCGAGCGGCACGCCGGGCGGCCCGGCGCCGTCCCCCTCGCCGTCCCCCGCTCCGTCCCGTCCCGTACCGTCCACGGCCCCGACCTCCCCGTCGGTGCCGCCGACCCTCCCGGGGCCCACCCGGCCGCCCACGCAGTCCCCGGACCCCTCGCCGGACCCGACCGGCCCGGGCCCTTCGCCCACCGACACGGACGACTGCTCCGGGCCCACGGAATCGCCGTCCCCGTCGCCCGACCCCACGGCCTCCCCGACGGGCACCCCCTGCCCGAGCCCGTCGGACACGTCGGCCGCCACCGGCACTCCGGCCGGGTAGGGAACCCGGCGGGACTCAGCCCGCCTGGCCCATCCCGGCCGCGTTCGGCCAGCCCGTCGCCGGGACCGACTCCAGCCCGTTGGTGCCCCTGACCTGGGCGGCCGTGAGGCCACCGCGGGCCGGCACGCCGGGCGGGGTCGGCCCGAAGGACGGGGTCGGCCCGAAGGGCGGTGCCGGTCCGACGGGCGGCGGATAGGCAGCGGCCGCCGGTATCGGTGCGGGCACGGACTGCGGCATCGGCGCGGGCACGGGCTGCGGCATAGGCGCGGGGGCGGGCTGCGGGACCGGCATGGGCGCGGGCTGCGGTGCGGGCACGGGCTGCTGAGGGACCGGTGCCGGGTGGGGGACCGGCACCGGTCCGGGGTACGGCACCGGCTGGGCGACCGGCGCCGGCCCGGGGACGGCGGCCGCCGCCGGAGCGACGGGCACCGCGGCGGGCAGCGGCATGCCGGTACCGGTGCCCGTGGCGGGGGCCGGAGCGGCGGCGATCCCCGGGGCGCCGGTACCGGCGGTCTGTGCGGTGATCGCGCGCATACCGGAACCGTTGGTCTCGTACATCAGGCGGTCCACCGCCGCCGTGCCCGAGCTGTAGCCGGTCCCGGTGGCCGGCCCGGGCACGGCGGCTCCCCTCCCGGCCCCGTAGAGCACCTGTTCCAGGCCCGACACCAGGCGACGTACGTCGACCTGGGGGCGCACCACGAGACGCAGGAAGCGGCTGGACGATCCGATCTTGTTGCCGCACTCGCGGACCAGCACCCGGTGCTCGGTGAGCATGCGGTCCCGCACGGCGGTGCCCTCCGCGCCCACGGGGAGGCGGACGAAGAGGAAGTTGCCCTGGGAGGGATAGACGGTCAGGCCCGGCAGCGCGGACAGCCGGGCGGCCATCTCCAGGCGGTCGCGCCGCACCTGGTGCAGGCTCTGCGCGTACTCGGGGCCGTGGTCGCGCAGCATGAACACCACGTGCTCCGCGAAGGAGTTGAGGTTCCACTTGGGCAGCATGGAGCGCACCCGGCCCGCGAGCGCCGGGTTGGCGACGAGGTAGCCGAAGCGGATGCCGTGCAGCCCGAAGTTCTTGCCGAGGCTGCGCAGCACGACGACGTTGGGGCGCAGCATCGCCTCCTGGATCACGCTGGGTTCGCTCTCCGCGTCGGCGAACTCCAGGAAGGACTCGTCGACCACCACCAGGTCCCGGTCGGCCATCGCGTCCATGAACTGCACGAGCGCCTGCTTGTGGAGGTAGCCGCCGTCGGGGTTGTTGGGGTTGCAGACCACCACGGCCCGGGTGCCCCGGGCGCGGACGAACTCGGCGTAGCGTGCCAGGTCGAGGGCGAAGCCGCTCGCTTCCTGGAGCGGGAACATGTCGACCCGCTTGCCGGTCTCCATGGGCTGGTCGGTCCAGCGGCCGAAGGTGGGGACGGGGACGGCGAGGGACTCCCGGACCAGCAGGTGGTCGATCCAGGTGATCAGCTCGGTGGAGCCGTTGCCCATCGCCACGCACTGCGGCGGGAGCTGGAGCAGACTGCACAGCTCGGCGGTGATGGTGTCGGCGCTGCTCGGGTAGTACGTGACGATGTCGCGCAGCCGGCCGGCCATTTCCTCGAACATCGCCGGGGTGGGGAAGTACGGGTTGCAGGGGATGCAGAAGTCCACCGGTCCCGCGCCCGCCTCGCCGCTCTCCCGCGTCAGCGCCGCCATCGAGGGGCTGTGCGCCGCGGTGCTGCGGAACAACGAGGTGACGTTGCCGGACACGTGGACCTCCGTAGCTGGGCGGCCCGCGGGAGCGCGGACCGCCCATGCATACGGAGGCGGACGGGACACCGTTCAACGCATGTGAAGGAAATGTGCCCGAGGGTCGCCGCGGGTCACGCGTCGAACGAGTGCACCGTGGAGGTCCGGTACGTCTCGCCGGGCCGCAGCACGGTCGACGGGAACGAGGGGTGGTTCGGCGCGTCCGGGAAGTGCTGGGTCTCCAGGCACAGCGCGTCGCCCTGCCGGTAGAGGGAGCCCCCGGTGCCGGTCAGGGTGCCGTCGAGGAAGTTGCCCGAGTAGAACTGCAGTCCGGGTTGGTCGGTGGCGATGCGCAGGGTGCGGCCCGAGGCGTTCTCGCGCAGGGTGGCGATGTGCTCGGGGCGGTCGGTGATGCCCTTGTCGAGCACCCAGTTGTGGTCGAAGCCCTTGGCGGTGACCAGTTGCGGGTGGGCGTCCCGGATGTCCCGGCCGATCGGCTTGGCCCGGCGGAAGTCGAAGGGCGTGCCGGAGACCCGGGCCAGCTCGCCGGTCGGGATCAGCCCCGCGTCGGTGGGCGTGAAGCGGGAGGCGTCGATGGACAGTTCGTGGTCCTCGATCGAGCCGCTGCCCTCGCCGGCCAGGTTCCAGTAGACGTGGCTGGTGAGGTTGACGACGGTGGCCTTGTCGGTGGTGGCCTCGTAGTCGATGCGCCAGTCGCCGTGCCGGGTCAGGGTGTACGTCACCCTGGCCCGCAGCGTGCCCGGGTAGCCCATCTCGCCGTCGACGCTGGTGTAGTGCAGCACCAGGCCGGTGTCGGAGCCCCGGGTGAAGGGCTCCACGTCCCACACCCGGTAGTCGAAGCCGAGGGCGCCGCCGTGCAGGGAGTTCTCCCCGTCGTTGACGGAGAGCTGGTAGTCCTTGCCGTCCAGGGTGAAGCGGCCCTTGGCGATGCGGTTGCCGTACCGGCCGATCAGGGCGCCGAAGTGCGGGCTGCGGGCCACGTAGTCGTCGAGGTTGTCGAAGCCCAGGGAGACGTTCGCGTAGCGTCCCCGGCGGTCCGGGATCTCCAGGGACTGCACGACGCCGCCGTAGGACAGCACCTTCATTCGCGTGCCGCCGTTCTCCAGCGACCAGCGGTACACCTTCGTCCCGTCGGCGAGTCTGCCGAAGAGTTCCTTCACCGGTTTCCCGCCTCCCGACGCGTGCGCCGTGCCGCCGATCGCGGTGGCGGCCACACCGGCCGCGGCCGCCGACGCGATGACCGTTCGTCTGCTCAGTTCCATGTGCGGCTCCTGTACTTCCGTGAAGAGAAGCGGGCCCCGCCGTGAGTGGCGGGGCCCGAGATCCGTTACGAACCGACCCTGCGCTTGTTCCACACGTCGAACCCGACCGCCGCCAGCAGCACCGCGCCCTTGATGACCTGCTGCCAGTCGGTGCCGATGCCCACGAGGTTCATGCCGTTGTTCAGCACGCCCAGGACCAGGCCACCGATGATCGCGCCGAGGACCGTGCCGACGCCGCCGCTCATCGACGCGCCGCCGATGAAGGAGGCGGCGATGGCCTCCAGCTCGAAGTTGAGACCCGCCTTGGGCGAGGCCGCGTTGAAGCGGGCGGCGAAGACCAGACCCGCCAGGGCCGCGAGCATGCCCATGTTCAGGAAGACCAGGAAGGTGACCTTCTTGTCCTTCACGCCCGACAGCTTGGCCGCGGGCAGGTTGCCGCCGATGGCGTAGATGTGGCGGCCGACGATCGCGTTGCGCATCAGATAGCCGAAGCCGACCACCAGCACGCCCAGGATGAGCAGCACGATCGGGGCGCCCTTGTAGCTGGCCAGCAGCAGCGTGACCACGAGGACCGCGGCGACCAGCGCGACCAGCTTGAGCACGAACAGCTTGACCGGCGGCACGTCGAGGGAGAACTCCAGCTGCCGCTTGCGGTCGCGGACCTCCTGGTACACCACGAAGGCGATCAGGGCGAAGCCCAGCAGCAGGGTGAGGTTGTGGTAGTTGGTGTTCGGGCCGACCTCGGGCAGGAAGCCGTTGGCGATCTTCTGAAGGTCCTTGGGGAACGGGCCGAGGGTCTGGCCCTTGAGGAAGATCTCCGTCAGACCGCGGAAGAGCAGCATGCCCGCGAGGGTCACGATGAACGACGGTATGCCGAGATAGGCGATGAAGAAGCCCTGCACCGCGCCGGCGGCGGCGCCGATGGCCAGGCACAGGACCACCGCCAGTGGCCAGGGCAGGTCGTGGTTGACCATCAGGACGGCGGCCGTCGCGCCGACGAACGCGGTCAGTGAGCCCACCGACAGGTCGATGTGACCCGCGATGATGACGAGCATCATGCCGATCGCGAGGATCAGGATGTAGCTGTTCTGCAGCACCAGGTTGGAGACGTTGCGCGGCAGCAGCAGGTCGCCGTCCGACCACACCGCGAACAGCACCACGATCAGGCCGAGGGCCATCAGCATGCCGTACTGGCGCATGTTGCGGCGCATGCCGTCGAGCATCAGCTGCAACAGCCCGCCGCCGGAGGCCGAACCCTCATCGCCGGGCGGCGCCGGTGCCGGGGTCTTGGCGGTCACGTCCGTGCTCATCGGCTTACCTCTTTGTCCTTCTTGTCCTTCGTCATCTGCCGCATCAGCGCTTCCTGCGAGGCCTCGGCCCGCGAGAACTCACCCGTCAGCCGTCCCGCGGCCATCGTGTAGATGCGGTCGCACATGCCGAGCAGTTCCGGAAGCTCGGAGGAGATGAACACGACCGCCTTGCCCTCGGCCGCCAGGCGGTCGATGACCGTGTAGATCTCGTACTTGGCGCCCACGTCGATGCCGCGCGTGGGCTCGTCCAGGATCAGCACCTCGGGACCCGCGAAGATCCACTTGCTGAGGACGACCTTCTGCTGGTTGCCCCCGGACAGCTTGCCGACCGGCTCGAACACGGTCGGCGCCTTGATGTTCATGGACTTGCGGTAGTCCTCGGCGACCTGCCGCTCGCCGTGCTCGTCGACCACGCCCCGCTTGGAGACCTTGCCCAGCGCGGTCAGCGAGATGTTCCGGTTGATGGTGTCGATGAGGTTGAGGCCGTAGTGCTTGCGGTCCTCGGTGACGTACGCGATGCCGTGCCCGACCGCCTCGGGGACGGTCTTGGTGCGGATCTCCTTACCGTCCCTGAGGACGGTGCCGCCGGCGTGCCGGCCGTAGGTGCGGCCGAAGACGCTCATCGCCAGCTCGGTGCGGCCGGCGCCCATCAGTCCGGCGATGCCGACGATCTCGCCGCGCCGCACCTCGATGGAGACGTCGTCGACGACCTTGCGCTGCTGGTCGATGGGGTGGTGCACGGTCCAGTTGCGGATCTCCAGGGCCGGTGCCGCACCCTGCTCGGGCTGGTGCGGGGTGCGGTCAGGGAAGCGGTTCTCCAGGTCGCGGCCGACCATCCCGCTGATGATCCGGTCCTCGGTCGTCTCCGCCGCCTTCACGTCGAGCGTCTCGATGGAGCGCCCGTCACGGATGATCGTGACCGAGTCGGCGACCCGGCGGATCTCGTTCAGCTTGTGCGAGATGATGATCGAGGTGATGCCCTGTTCCTTCAGCTGGAGGATCAGGTCGAGGAGTTTGCCGCTGTCCTCGTCGTTCAGCGCCGCCGTCGGCTCGTCGAGGATGAGCAGCTTCACCTTCTTCGACAGCGCCTTGGCGATCTCCACCAGCTGCTGCTTGCCCACGCCGATGTCGGCGACGCGGGTCTCCGGGTGCTCGTCGAGACCGACCCGGCGCAGGAGTTCGGCGGCGTGCCTGAGGGTGTCGTTCCAGTTGATCAGTCCGCGCTTGGCGTGCTCGTTGCCGAGGAAGATGTTCTCCGCGATGGACAGGTACGGCACCAGCGCCAGCTCCTGGTGGATGATCACGATGCCGTGCTGTTCGCTCGCCCGGATGTCCTTGAACCGGCAGGTCTCGCCCTCGAAGAGGACGTCCCCCTCGTAGCTTCCGTGGGGATGGACGCCGGAGAGCACCTTCATCAGGGTCGACTTGCCGGCGCCGTTCTCCCCGCAGATGGCGTGGACCTCGCCCTGGCGAACGGTCAGCGTGACGTCCGACAGCGCTTTGACACCGGGAAAGGTTTTGACGATCGAGCGCATTTCCAGGACGGGTCCCGCCATGGTCGTGCCTTCCAATCCTTGAGGGGGCCCGGTTACTTGAGGTCGTTCGCGGAGTAGTAGCCGCCGTCGACGAGGACCTTCTCGTAGTTCGCCTTGTCGACGCTGACCGGCTGCAACAGGTAGGCGGGGACGACCTTGGAACCGTTGTCGTACGACTTGGTGTCGTTGACCTCGGGCTTCTTGTCGTCGAGGACCGCGTCGACCATGTTCGCGGCGACCTTGGCGAGCTGGCGCAGGTCCTTGAAGACGGTCTGGGTCTGCTGGCCCGAGATGATCGACTTCACCGAGGCGATCTCGGCGTCCTGGCCGGTGACGACGGGCATGGCCTTGCTGCCGGAGCCGTAGCCGTCCGACTTCAGGGCGGACAGGATGCCGATGGAGATGCCGTCGTAGGGCGACAGCACCGCGTCGACCCGGGCGCTGCGGTAGCTGGAGGTGAGCAGGTCGTCCATGCGCTTCTGCGCGGTGCCGCCGTCCCAGCGCAGCGTGGTGACCTGGTTGAGGGCGGTCTGCTTGGACCGTACGACCAGCTGGCCCTTGTCCATGTAGGGCTTCAGGACGTTCATCGCGCCCTGGAAGAAGTACCGGGTGTTGTTGTCGTCGTTGGAGCCGGCGAACAGCTCGATGTTGAAGGGGCCCTTCTTGCCCGCCTTCAGGCCGAGCTTGTCGACGATGTAGCCGCCCTGCAGCTCGCCGACCTTCTCGTTGTCGAACGAGGCGTAGTAGTCGACGTTCTCCGTGCCGAGGATCAGCCGGTCGTAGGAGATCACCGGGATGTCGGCGTCCTTGGCCTGCTGCATGACGTTGCCCAGGGACTTGTTGTCGATCGCCGCCACGATCAGCGCGTCCACGCCCTGCGTGATCATGTTCTCGATCTGCGAGACCTGCTGGTCCGGGTCGTCCTCGCCGAAGACGAGCTTGGTCTTGAAGCCCTTGCCCTTCAGTTCCTTCTCGACGTTGGCGCCGTCGGTGATCCAGCGCTCGGAGGACTTGGTCGGCATCGCGATGCCCACCGTGGCGCCGTCGCCGCCTCCCTTGTCCTCCTCGCTGCCGCCCTCGCTGCTCTGGCCGCAGGCGGTCAGCGTGAGGGCGAGCGAGGCGGCGGAGGCTATCGCGGCGAGTGCGGCTCTGCGGTTGCGCATGGTCATCATCCTTGATGTGAGGGCTGGGCCGGCGAGACAGGTGTGTGGGATTGTGCGCGGTCGTGTCGTCTTTTGAGAAGGGAGTTTCCGGAACGTTATGACGAGATCTCGAACCGGTTGAGCGTCCCCGGCAGTCGGGTGCCGAGCGGCGCCATGTCCCCGTCCGCGCCGTGCCGGGCGAGCAGGTCGAGGGCGAGCCGGCCGCGGCGCACCCGCTCCTTGGCGGTGGCCAGCGTCAGTTCCCGCAGGTGGTGCCCGTACGGATAGATCCCGGGCGCCTTGGAGAGGCCGAACTTCAGGTACAGCGGAGCACCGCGACGGATCAGTTCGGCGACCTCGTACATCCGCACGTAGCCGCCGAGGTCGTCCGGAGCCTCGATGTACATGTCCATCGGTGCGGCCGAAACGCGCCGTATTTCGGTCAGGTGATCCGTGGTCAGGTCGCTGGGCACGTTGATGGAGTCGGCGCCGAGCCGCTCGTAGACCGCGTACGAGGCCGGGTTGACCGGGCCGACGAGCGCCGACAGCTTCAGCGTGGTGTCGGCGGGCAGGAGGCCGCGGGACCGGGCCCGGTGCAGTGTCCACAGCACGCCCTCGTCGGCGACGAGCAGGCACGTGACGCCCAACTCGCATGCCCGCACGGCGTCTTCGACACATCCGGCGACCGCGGCGTGGCCGCGCGCACGAAGGCCCGCACCGCCCGAGTCGGTCCGGGTGGAGCCGCCGATGTCCCAGGTGCCGCGTGGACCGGTGAACAGGCAGAGCTCGATGTCCCGTTCGGCGGTGGCCTCGACCATCTCGGTGATCTCGGCGTCGGTCAGCATCCACACGCCGCTGCCCTGGCTGATCCGGTGGATCGGCACGTCGAGCCGCGAGGCCTCCTTGAGCACCACCGCCAGTGCCTCCGGCCCCTCGCAGGAAGGGACCTCGGTGCGCCACCGGCCACCGCCCGGGAAGGAGTGCGGCGAGGCGTCGGCGGGATCGGGGTCGGGCGCGGCCAGGCCGAGGGCGGTGAGGGCCTGCTCGCCGGGCCTGCGTGCGGCGGCCTTGGCGGAAGGGTCGGTCACGGGCGTTCCTTAGTGTTCGATATGTCGGACGAAGTTCGCGACGGCGGGTGCGGGCGGCTGCGGGAGAGGGGCGGGGCGTCCGGTCCGGTGGGTGTACGCCGGTGCGGGGGCCGTCAGGTCGCCCCCGCACCGGCGTACGGCTCAGGGGCCGGCGTCCGGGTGCAGCAGCACCTTGCCGACCTTGGGGTCGCCGGAGCCCACCAGCTCGATGGCCTCGGAGAACTCCGCGAGCGGCAGTTCGTGCGTCACCAGCGGCCGCGGGTCGAGCAGACCGGCCGCGAAGACCCGCACCGTGTGCGCCCAGGCGTCCGGCGGCGCCCCGAAGACGGTGTGCACCTCCAGCTGCCGTACGACCAGGTCGGTGGGGTCGAGCCCGTCGGCGCCCGGCGCCGGGATGCCGGTCAGCACCAGCCGTCCGCCCCGGCGCAGCAGAGACGCGGCCGTACGCGCGGCGTCCGCGGACCCGGCGGTCTCGATCACGACGTCGAAGTCGTCCGGCAGCGGCCGGTCCTTGGTGCGAAAGCCGGTCGCGCCGAACCGCCGCGACAGCGCCTCCCGGTCCCCGCGCGTACCGACGACCAGCAACTCGGCCGGGGACGCGGCGCGCAGGAACTGCACGGCGAACATGCCGAGCGTGCCCGTGCCGACGACGGCGACCCGCTCGCCGGGCCGGGCGTTCGCCTTCAGCGCGGCGGCGGCGATGCAGGCCGCGGGCTCCAGCAGGGCTGCGGCGGTGAGGTCGGCGTCGTCGGGCAGGACGTGCAGCAGCCGGGCGGGCAGGGTCAGCGTCGGGGCCATGGCGCCCGGCCGGGTGAACCCGGTCTCCTCGTACCCGGCGGTGCACAGCGTCGTCTCGCCCGCGTGGCAGCGGTCGCACACCTGGCAGTTGCGGAAGCCCTCGCCCACGACCTTCCGGCCGGCGAGCGAGTCCGGCACCCCGGCGCCGACCCGCTCCACCGTCCCGGACCACTCGTGACCCGGGGTGACCGGGTAACGCACGTAACCCTCGGGCCGGTTGCCCTGGTAGACCTCGCGGTCGCTGCCGCAGATCCCGGCGGCGTGCACCCGCACCAGCGCCTCGCCGGGCCCCGGTTCACGCGGCTCGTGCGGCACCAGCCGGTGCACTCCCGGCGCCTCGACGACGACCGCGCCGCTCATGCCCCGGTCCCCTTGGGGGCGCGCTTCTCCCAGCCCTCGGCCCACAGGTCGAAACGGGCCTGCTGCTGCGGGAACTCGGCCGCTGCGTCGGTGTCCAGCTCGACGCCGAGACCGGGCGCGTCGGAGAGGTGGAAGCACCCGTCCTCCGGGTCCACCTGCGGGGCGCCCTTCACGACCTTCTTGATCTCCGCGTCCGCGAAGTCGTTGAAGTGCTCCAGGATCTTGAAGTTGGGGGAGGTGAAGCCGACCTGGAGGGAGGCCGCGGTGAGCACGGAGCCGCCGACGTTGTGCGGGGCGACCAGCGTGTAGTGCGTCTCGGCGGTCGCGGCCAGCTTCCTGGTCTCCCAGATGCCGCCGATGTGACCGACGTCGGGCTGGACGACGTCCACCGACTGGTCCTCGAACAGCTCGCGGAACTCGATCCGGTCGTGGATGCGCTCGCCGGTGGCGACCGGGATGTCGACCTTCTCGGCGACCTTCCGCAGCGCCTTGAGGTTCTCCGGCGGGACCGGCTCCTCCAGCCAGGCCGGCTTGAAGGGGGCCAGTTCGCGGGCGAGCCGGACGGCGGTGGAGGGCGAGAACCGGCCGTGCATCTCCAGCATCAGCTCGGCGTCCGGCCCGATGGCGTCCCGCACGGCCTCGATCAGCGACACGGCGTAGTTCGTCTGCTGCTGGTCCAGCTCGAAGTGCCCGGTGCCGAACGGGTCGATCTTCAGCGCCCGGTACCCGCGCTCCATGACCCCCTGCGCGGCCTTGTGGTACGCCTCCGGCGTCCGCTCGGTCGTGTACCACCCGTTGGCGTACGCCTTCACCTTGTCGGTGACCCTGCCGCCCAGCAGCTGCCAGACCGGGACGCCGAGCGCCTTGCCCTTGATGTCCCAACAGGCCATCTCGACGACGGCGATGCCGGACATCACGATCTCGCCGGCGCGGCCGTAGTCGCCGTACTTCATGCGGCGGAACAGGTCCTCGACAGCGAACGGGTCGGAACCGAGAATGTGGTTGGCCTCGGCCTCCTTCAGATAGCCGATCAGGGCGTCGGTGTGCCCCAGCATCCGGGTCTCGCCGACTCCGGTGATGCCCTCGTCGGTGTGCACCTGGACGTAGGTCAGGTTGCGCCACGGCGTCCCGACCACGTGTGTGCTGATTCCGGTGATGCGCACGGCGGTTGCCCTTCACTCTGTTCGATATTTCGTCACTCGTTCGAAATGCTGGCGTGACAGTAAGGACGGGGCACTCGGAGTGTCAATGGGTCGGACACATAACGGTTTCGGCAGTTTGGACAGCGGGGGAGAGGCGCCCCAGGGCCCTTTCCCACACAACCTTCACAGTGGCCTCTAGGAACCCGCCCGCCCCGGAACTTAACCTTCCCGCGTCATGGACTTCTGCCACCCGTGCCGACGGCACCTCAACGGCGCCCTCGCCTGCCCGGGGTGCGGCACGCCCGCCGAACAACTCCGCGCGTCCGAAGCCCGCCTGACGGTGGGTGGAGCGACGCCGCCGCGCACCGCCGACGGGGCGGCCGTGGCCGGCGGGCGTCCCCGGCACGACCTCGGTGCGGGCCCCGGCGCCCACGCCGGGGGACGGCCGGGCATCCACGCCGGTGAGGATCCCGGTGCCGTCCCCCGCGAAGACCCCGGGCTGGGCCTGGAGGACGACCCCGAAGAGGACCCCGGCGACGCCGCGCCGCCCGGCGCCCGGTCCAGCCGCCGTGACCGCAAGGCCGCGGCACACCGCAGGCGCCGCCGACGCACCCTGTTCGTCGTCGCGGGCTTCGTCCTGGCGGCCGGCGGGCTGAGCCTCGCCGAACTCGGCACGGACGCCCCGCACTCCCCGCGGGAGCCGGCCGCGGCGGGCGGCGAGTCGGCGGACGGCGAGGCGACGAGAGAGGTGGGGGAGGCCCCGGCCGTCCCGGTCGACGACACCTCGGGCACGGACCGGACCCCGGGCGCACCGACCACCGGCGCGTCGGTGACGACAACGGTGTCCGCGTCCCCTTCGGCGTCCCCGGAGGCGACGGAGTCGACGACGTCGGCCGAGTCCGACCCGCCCGCGGCCTCCCGCCCCCGTACCTCGCACCCCGCCGACCCCGCGAACCCGGAACCGTCGTCCCCCGAGCCCTCCGACGATCCGCCCCCGGTGACCACCCCCGCCCCGCCGCCGTCCCCGGACCCGACCCCGACGGAGACCTGCGACCGCTTCCTGTGGTGGTGCACCTGAGCCTGCTCCGGCCGTCGGCCGTCAGCGGTCGGCCGTCAGCCGTCGGGCGTCAGCGGTCAGCCATCAGTCCTCAGTCGTCGGCCGTCAGTCCTCAGCCGTCCGTCCCCAGCATCCGGCGCAGTGCGTCCCGCAGCGCGACCCGCTCCGCCTCGGACAGTCCGGCCAGCGGTTCCCGGGCGAACCGCAGTGACTCCCGCAGCCCCCGTGCCACCCGGCGCCCCTCCTCCGTCGCCGCGGCGACCTTCACCCGGCGGTCGCCGGGATCCGGCCGCCGCTCGACCAGCCCCCGCGCCTCCAGCCGGTCCACGATCCCCGTGACGTTCGACGGCTCGCACTTCAGCTTGTGGGCCAGCTTCCGCATCGGCAGCGGCTCCAGCGACAGCAGGCTCAGCAGCTTGGCCTGCGCCCCGGTGAGCGCGCGCTCGGCCGCCGCCTCCTCGTAGTCCGCGTGGTAGCGGGCGACGACCTCGGCGATCAGCTGGACGACCTCGTGGGTGAGAGCGTCGGGTCGGAGCGTGGTGTCGCGTGGTGTGGCCATGGAAACCAGGGTACCCAGTTGTTTGACAACATGAAATGTTCAGCCGCATGGTTGTTTCAGGACATGAAACACCGCGGGTCTCACCCGCGCATCCAGGAAGGTGCCCCATGACCGACTCCCCCGCCCTCCCCACCGTCAACCGCGAATGGCACCTGGTCACCCGCCCGGTCGGCTGGCCGAAGCCGGAGGACTTCGCGCTCGTCGAGGCGGAGGTCCCCACCCCGGGCGACGGTCAGGTGCTGGTGCGCAACCGGTACGTCTCCGTCGACCCGTACATGCGCGGGCGCATGAGCGCCGCCAAGTCCTACGCCGCCCCCTACGAGCTGGGCAAGGTGATGCAGGGCGGCGCGGTCGGCGAGGTCATCGCCTCCAACGCCGAGGGGATCGCCGTCGGCGACCACGTCCTGCACTTCTTCGGCTGGCGCGAGTACGCCGCCCTGGACGCGAAGCACGCCGTGAAGGTGGACCCGGACGCGGCGCCGCTGTCCACGTACCTCGGCGTGCTCGGCATGACGGGGCTCACCGCCTACGCCGGTCTGCTGCGCACGGCCTCCTTCAAGGAGGGCGACTCCGTCTTCGTCTCGGGCGCGGCGGGCGCCGTCGGCAGCCAGGTGGGGCAGATCGCCAAGCTCAAGGGCGCCTCGCGGGTCATCGGCTCGGCCGGCTCCGACGAGAAGGTCAAGCTGCTCCTCGACGAGTACGGCTTCGACGCCGCCTTCAACTACAAGAACGGCCCGGTGAGCGAGCAGCTGCGGGCCGCCGCCCCGGACGGCGTCGACGTCTACTTCGACAACGTCGGCGGCGACCACCTGGAGGCCGCCGTGGGCTCCCTCAACCTGAACGGCCGCATCGCCATCTGCGGCGCGATCTCCGTCTACAACAACACCGAGCCCGCGCCCGGCCCGAAGAACCTCGCCCGGCTCATCCAGACCCGTGGCCGCATCGAGGGCTTCCTGGTCGGCGACCACTACGACCTCCAGCCGCAGTTCGTCGAGGAGGTCGGCCCCTGGGTCCGCTCCGGCGAGCTGAAGTACCGCGAGACGGTCGTCGAGGGCATCGAGAACAACCTGGAGGCGTTCCTCGGCGTCCTGCGCGGCGACAACACCGGCAAGATGATCGTCAAGCTCTGACGTCCACCGGAGGCCCGCTCGGCGGAGCGGCCGGCACCCGTCGGGGTGACCGGGCGACCGGGAGCGGGCTTCCCCCGGTTTCCGGCATGCGGTAGCGTCTTTCCGAAATCCGTCGTGATCGTGGGCGCGAGTCCCGGCGGACCGAGGAGGAAGACACCCTTATGCCCATCCAGCAGTCCGAAGTCCTCTACACCGCCGTCGCCACCGCCGAGAACGGCCGCGACGGCCGGGTGGCCACCGATGACGGCAAGCTCGACGTGGTCGTGAACCCGCCCAAGGAGATGGGCGGCAACGGCGCCGGCACCAACCCGGAGCAGCTGTTCGCCGCCGGGTACAGCGCCTGCTTCCAGGGCGCGCTGGGCGTCGTGGCACGCCAGGAGGGCGCCGACATCACCGGCTCCACCGTCACCGCCAAGGTCGGCATCGGCAAGAACGACGACGGCTTCGGCATCATCGTCGAGATCTCCGCCGAGATCCCGTCGGTCGACGCCGCCACCGCGCGGTCGCTGGTGGAGAAGGCCCACCAGGTCTGCCCGTACTCGAAGGCGACCCGCGGCAACATCACCGTGACGCTGGTCTGACCGGGACCGGGACCGGGACCGGGATCGGGCGCGGGAGCGGGCGCGGGAACGGGCCGGCGCGCCGCCCGGTAGAGTGCCGCCCATGCGTGATCTCGGGGCGGGATTCGGCCACCTTCTGAAGGGCCAGCGCTGGGTGGCCCGGCACGGCAGGAGCTACGGCTTCGGGCTCGTTCCGGGCCTGATCACCCTGGTCCTGTACGTGGGCGTGCTGATCGCGCTCGCGCTGTGGGGCGAGGACTTCGTCGGCTGGGCCACCCCCTTCGCCGACGACTGGTCCAGCCCCTGGCTCGGGCTCTTCCGCGGCTTCCT
Source organism: Streptomyces sp. NPDC051136 (assembly GCF_044455745.1). Classification (NCBI taxonomy): domain Bacteria; kingdom Bacillati; phylum Actinomycetota; class Actinomycetes; order Kitasatosporales; family Streptomycetaceae; genus Streptomyces; species Streptomyces sp. NPDC051136. The sequence goes on from NZ_JBITFE010000002.1 coordinate 698,343, forward strand.
CACCGCCGTGCTGTTCGCCCTCGCGCTGCTCCTGTCCGTCCTCACCTTCACCGCGGTCACCCTGCTGGTCGGCCAGCCCTTCTACGAGGCCCTCTCCGAGCGGGTCGACCGCGACGTCTCCCCGGACGGCACCGCTCCCGAGTCCGGCCTGCCGCTCTGGCGCGAGCTGTGGGTCTCCGGCCGCGACAGCCTGCGGATCCTCGTGCGCGCCGCCGTCTGGGGCGTGCTGCTCTTCGCGCTCGGTTTCGTCCCGGTCGTCGGCCAGACGGTGGTCCCGGTGATCGGCTTCTTCGTCACCGGCTTCTTCCTCACCGAGGAACTCGCCGCCGTCGCCCTCCAGCGCCGCGGCGTCGAACTGCGCGAGCGCCTCGCCCTGCTGCGCTCGCGCCGCATGCTGGTCTGGGGCTTCGGCACCCCGCTCGGCGTGTCCTTCCTGGTGCCGTTCGTCGCGGTGTTCCTGATGCCGGGCGCGGTCGCGGGTGCCACCCTCCTCGCCCGCGAGCTGCTGGGCGAGGAGACCCGCGACGGCGCCGACGACCACTCGGGGGACACCGCCGCGGACTCGGCGGTCAGCCCCGGTCCGGCCCCGGGGCACTGACCGCCACGGCCACGATCGCCCGCGTCTGCGCCACGATGTCCAGCCGGTTGCGCACGAACCCCGGGTCGGTCACCGCCCCCGTAGCCGGATCGGTGTTCCCGTCCCCGAACTCCAGCACCGGCGTGTGCACGTGCCCGCCCGGCAGCGAGTCGTGCAGCCCGAGCCGGTCCCGGAGCAGCGTCGCGCGGTAGGCGATCTCGTTGGAGAGGTAGTCACCGCCGCCGCCCGCCCGGGCCGTCGAACCGGGCGTGGGACCGTCCGGACGCACGACGGGCTCGGTGCCTCCCGCCGGGATCTCGGTCACGCTCGTGTGGTCGTACACCGGGAAGCGTCCCGTGTCCGCGGCCGTGATCGCCGCGTGGAGCAGCGTGGTCGTCGTCCACTGCGGCTGCGCGGCCGGGCCGGTCACCGGGACGGTCTCCGTGCGGGAGACGCCGTCGTTGTCCGGGAAGCCGCCCCGCCAGGCCCCGTTGGTCCGCTCCACGTCGAACCGCCCGGCCCGGCCCTGGCTCACCGTGGTGAACAGGTCCACCCGCGGCAGGTACGGCCGCAGCGCCCGCTCCACCGCCCCCTCGGCGAAGTCCGCCCAGCGCACCGGGAAGACGGCCGTCTCCACCCGTGCGGGACCTTCCGGGGTGTCGATCACCGCGCCGTCCAGGGCGAGTGCGACGGCGCCGGACGGATTGGAGATCCGGATGTCGCGGTCCAGGGTGAACGGGTCGAAACCGGTGAGCAGCACCCGCTTCACGCCCTTGCCGCGCCCGTCCCGTACCTCGCGCGGCAGGCGCAGGTCGCGCTGACCCCGCGAGGTGCGCTCCAGCTCCGTCAGCAGCGCGGCCCGCTGCCGCTCGCCCAGCCCGAACGCGGGCTGCCACGTGCGCAGTTCCCGCGTCATCCCGAGCCGGGCCCAGTACAGCGGCCGGTCGTCGTCGCGGCTGAGGTCGCCGCGGGCCGGCCCGCGGCCCCGTACCCGGTCCACCGCCCTGCGCCACAGCGCCGCACCCTCGTGCGCGACGACACGCCGGGCCTCGCGGTAGGAGTCCGCCCGCCCGAGCTCCCGGGTGAACGCCGGTGCCACCTCCGCGAAGCCGGAGCGCCGCAGGATCTCCCGGGGCACGTCCCCGTCGAGCCGCCGCTCCTCCACGGTCGGTGCGGGCGCGGCGCCGCCCGCCGGGGGTGCCGCCGTCGCCGTGGCGGGGGCCGCGAGTCCCGCCACCAGGGCCAGTCCGAGTACGCCGATCCGAACACGTAGGGCTGTCAAGGGAGTCCAGGTCCTTCCGTCGCCGTGGGGTGCGCTGTGGGACGGCGGCAGTATCGCGTGACGGGAGGGGAGCGCGCCATGGCGCATGGCGACCGACTCGTGGCTGTTTGTGAAGGGTTCGTACGAACTTGTGATCGGGCGGGTGATCGCGGACCACCGGGACACCGCGACGGTTACCGTCGGACCCGGGACGCCGCCGTACGCGCGCCCCCGCGAACAGCCCCGGTCCGGAACCTGACGGCCGGGCCGGGGCTCAGTCCCCCTCGTCCGCTGCTACGCCTCCCGGCGCACCGAGAAGGCGTACACCGTCTCCGAGCGGAACACCTCGCCCGGCCGCAGCACCGTGCTCGGGAAGTCGGGCCGGTTCGGCGAGTCGGGGAAGTGCTGGGTCTCCAGCGCGATCCCGTCACCGGGCGCGAAGGGCTCGCCCAGGTGGTCGGCGGTGTACAGCTGGAGGCCCGGCTCGGTCGTCGCCACCGTGAGCACCCGCCCCGACGCCGGGTCGTACAGCTCGGCGACCTCCTCGGCGGCGTCCGTCACGCCCTTGTCCAGGACGAAGTTGTGGTCGTAGCCCGAACCGACCTTGCGCGCCCGCCGGAAGTCGAAGCGCGTGTCCGCCACGTCCTGCGGGTCGCCCGCCGGAATCAGGCCGGCGTCGACCGGCGTGATCCGGGAGGCGGCCAGCCGCAGTTCGTGCCCGCCCGCGTGCCCGGAACCGCTCAGGTTGAAGTAGCTGTGGTTCGTCGGGTTCAGCACCGTCGGCGCGTCCGTGACCGCCTCGTACGCGATCCGCAGCGCGCCCGACTCCTCCAGCGTGTACGTCGCCGACATCTCCAGGCGCCCAGGGAAGCCCTCCTCGCCGTGCGGCGAGACGCGGCTCAGCCGGACGCCGTGCCCGCCGTCCCCGACCGGGCTCACGTCCCACACGTGCTTGTCGAAGCCCCGCTCGCCGCCGTGCAGCGTGTTGGCCCCCTCGTTGGGCGCCAGCGCGTACGTCCGCCCGTCCAGCGGGAAGCGCCCGCCCGCGATCCGGTTGGCGTACCGCCCCACCAGCGCGCCGAGATAGGGCTCCGGGTGCGTCACGTAGCCGTCCAGGCCGGCGAACCCCAGCACCACGTCGGCGGTGTTCCCGTCCCGGTCCGGCACCTCGGCCGACTGCACGATCCCGCCGTACGACAGGACCCGTACCCGTACGCCGGCCCGCTCCAGGGTCCAGCGGTGAACCGGGGTGCCGTCGGAAAGTGTGCCGAAGAGTTCGCTCATGTGCGGAACTCTAGGACATGGCCGGGACATGCCCAGGTCAGGGCGACTTCGCGGTGACGGTGCGGTACGCGATCTCCGCCAGCCGGGCCTGGCCGTCCACACTCGGGTGGAACCAGTCCCAGTGGCTCAACTGGTCCGTGCCGAACCGGAACGCGTGCACCGCGCCGTCGTCGGTGCGGCACCGCCGGTCCTTCGCGCAGACCTCCCGCAGCACCTCGTTGTAGTCCGTCACCCGGTCCCGCACCGTGTTGCGCCGCAGGGTTGCCGCCGCGTCCATGGAGTCCGCGTCGCCCAGCATCGACGGGCACAGGCCCAGCTTCCACACCTGTTTGCCCAGCGGGTTGGTGCGCCCCTGCGACCACAGCCGCTTCAGGTCCGGGATGCTCGACACGTACACCTGCGCCTTGGGCAGCCTCTTGCGCAGGGTGGCCATCGCCTCCTCGAACTGGGCCCGGAAGTCCGCCACCGGGGTCATCGCCGAGGTCGTGGACCGGCACGCGTCGTTCGCCCCGGCCATCACCGCCACCAGCTGCGGCCGGCGCTTCGCCGCCCGCGTCACCTGGACGGTCAGATCGGACATCCGGGCCCCGGTGACCGCGTAGTTCCAGCTGTGCCCGGCCGCGTCCGCCTTCCCCAGCAGCCGCACGGCGAGCGAGTCGACCTTCGCGCTGCTGCCGGTCGCCCACGACACCTCGGGACAGTCCGACAGCACCGCGCAGGCGTCGAACCCGCGCGTGATGGAGTCGCCCACCGCGGCGACCGACTCCGGGCTCGTGTCCCACGCCGGGGCCGGCCTCGGCCGCTTCGACGCGCCCGCGGACGGGGCGGGGGAGCCGCCGCCCCCGGCGTCGCAGCCCGCCGCCCCCAGGACGGCCGCGGTCAGGACGGCGAGCGCGGCGCGCGTCCGGCGACGGCCGTACCGCGCCCCCTGGTCCGTCCCTCGTCCCATTCCGGTCCCACCCCTCGCCTCGTGTCTCCACCGTGCTCAACCCATGACACCGCGCGAGGGTTCCCGAGGGCGGCGATGCGACGGCTCACACCCGTACAAGCGTCCTGCCGGGTGAATGGCGGCGGTTTGTCGGCGGCGGGACCGACGGTACGTCACACTCCTTGCCCCGTCGCACGGTAGCCTCGCCCTACACGTGGCCGCCCCGGTCACGGCCGTTCCACCCGTTCCGAGATGTCCCGCTCAGCCCGGAGGTTCCGGTGACGACACGTGGAGTCCTGTACGTGCACTCCGCGCCGCGCGCGCTCTGCCCGCACGTCGAGTGGGCCATCGCCGGCGTCCTCGGCACGCGCGTCGGCCTGGACTGGACCCGGCAGCCCGCCGCGCCCGGCACCTGGCGCTCGGAGTTCTCCTGGCAGGGGCAGGCCGGCATCGCCTCCAAGCTCGCCTCCGCACTGCGCGGCTGGCAGCTGCTGCGCTTCGAGGTCACCGCGGAACCGTCCGCGAACGCCGAGGGCGAGCGCTACAGCTGCACTCCCGACCTCGGCATCTTCCACGCCGTCACCGGCATCCACGGCGACATCATGATCCCCGAGGACCGGCTGCGGGCCGCCCTGGTCCGCTCCCAGCGCAGCGAGACCGACCTGGAGTCGGACATCGCCAAGCTCCTCGGCAAGCCCTGGGACGACGAACTGGAGTCCTTCCGCCACGCCGGCGAGGGCGCCCCGGTCCGCTGGCTGCACCAGGTGGTGTGACCCCCCGTCCGTCGCGTACGCACGTGAAGGGCCCCCACCGGCCGGTGGGGGCCCTTCACGTGCGTACGGCGGTCGCTCAGACCGTCCGGAAGGCGAGGACCACGTTGTGCCCGCCGAAGCCGAACGAGTCGTTCAGCGCGGCGATGCGGCCCTCGGCCGGGAGCTTGCGGGCCTCGCCGCGGACGATGTCCGCGTGGGCCTCGGCCTCCGGGTCGAGGTTCTCGACGTTGATGGTCGGCGGCGCCACCCTGTGGTACAGGGCGAGCACGCTCGCCACCGACTCCACGCCGCCCGCGCCACCGAGGAGGTGACCGGTCATCGACTTGGTGCCGGAGACCGCCATGTGGTCGACGTGGTCGCCGAGGACCTTGCGCAGCGCCTTCAGCTCGGCGATGTCACCGGCCGGCGTCGAGGTCGCGTGCGCGTTGACGTGCACGATCTCGGCCGGGTCCAGGTCGTTGCCGTCCAGCAGGTTCTGCAGGGCGGCGGAGATGCCGCGGCCCTCCGGCTCCGGCTGCACGATGTCGTGGCTGTCGGCGGAGATGCCCTGGCCGACCGCCTCCGCGTAGACGCGGGCACCGCGCGCGGCGGCGTGCTCGGCGGACTCCAGGACCAGGACGCCGGCGCCCTCGCCGAGGACGAAGCCGTCGCGGGCCGTGTCGAAGGGGCGCGAGGCACCCTGCGGGTCGTCGTTGTTCTTGGACATCGCCATCATGTTGCCGAACGCGGCGATGGGCAGCGGGTGGATCGCCGCCTCCGTGCCGCCCGCGACGACGACGTCGGCGCGGCCGGTGCGGATCATCTCGATGGCGTACCCGATGGCCTCGGCGCCCGAGGCGCAGGCGGAGACCGGGGTGTGCACGCCCGCGCGGGCGCCCACGGCCAGGCCCACGTTGGCCGAGGGGCCGTTCGGCATCAGCATGGGGACGGTGTGCGGGGAGACGCGGCGGACGCCCTTCTCCTTCAGCACGTCGTACTGGTCCAGCAGCGTCGTCACGCCGCCGATGCCGGAGGCGATGACCGCGCCGAGCCGGTCGGGGTCGACGTGGGCCGCCCCGTCCTCGGTGGGGCTCTCGCCCGCCTTGCCGGAGTACCCGGCGTCCTTCCACGCCTCCCGGGCCGCGATCAGCGCGAACTGCGCCGAGCGGTCCAGACGGCGGGCCTGCGGCCGCGGGATGACCTCGGAGGGGTCCACGGCGGCGGACGCGGCGATGCGGACCGCCTGGTCGGCGGCCCACTCCTGCTCCAGGGGCTTGACGCCGGACCGGCCGGCGATCAGGCCCTCCCAGGTCGAGGCTGCGTCGCCACCCAGCGGTGTGGTTGCGCCGATACCGGTGACGACCACGGTGCGATTGGTCGAGCTCACGGGAATTCTTTCTCCAACGGGATACGGATTCGTACGGCGCCACCGCCGGGCGGCGGGGCAGTCTGCCCAGGGACAGTGATCGGTCGATCAGCCCTGGTTCTTGAGGATGTAGCTGGTCGCGTCGCCGACCGTCTTGAGGTTCTTGACGTCCTCGTCCGGGATCTTGACGTCGAAGCGCTCCTCGGCGGCGACGACGACCTCGACCATGGACAGCGAGTCGACGTCCAGGTCGTCGGTGAAGGACTTGTCCAGCTGGACGTCCTCAACCGGGATGCCGGCGATCTCGTTCACGATCTCCGCGAGACCGGCGACGATCTCTTCCTGAGTGGCGGCCATGATGGCGCTCCTTCTTTGTTGTCCAGAGGGTGTGGCGGCCCGCCGCGTCGCGGCGGGTGCTGCTGCTCTCCGTCCCGGACCGCATGATCCGGCACGCAGTGCCTAGGGGAGGGTAACGACCGTCGCGGCGTAGACGAGACCCGCCCCGAAGCCGATGACGAGCGCGGTGTCGCCGCTCTTCGCGTCGCCGGTCGCCAGGAGCCGCTCCATCGCGAGCGGGATCGAGGCGGCCGAGGTGTTGCCGGTGGTGCGGATGTCACGGGCGACCGTGACGTGCTCCGGCAGCTTCAGCGTCTTCACCATCGAGTCGATGATCCGCACGTTGGCCTGGTGCGGGATGAAGACGTCCAGGTCGTCCGGGCTGATCCCGGCCGCGTCCAGCGCCTGCTGCGCGACCTTCGCCATCTCGAACACGGCCCAGCGGAACACCGCCTGGCCCTCCTGCGTGATCGCAGGAAACTTGACGTTGCCCTCGGAGTCGAGGGGGAGTTCGGAGACGTCACCGGTGGGGGTCCCCCCGCCGGAGCGGAGCCGGAGGTGGGGGAGGAAACGGTCCCAGGAGACCGTCTGCTTGATCGTTTCGGCCTTGTCGCCCTCCGAGCCCCACACCGTCGGACCGATGGCCGGCTCCTGGGACGGACCGACCACCACCGCGCCGGCGCCGTCGCCGAACAGGAAGGCCGTGGCCCGGTCCTCCAGGTCGGTCAGGTCGGACAGCCGCTCCACGCCGATGACCAGCACGTACTCGGCCGAACCTTCGACGATCATGCCCTTGGCGAGCGTCAGCCCGTAGCCGAAGCCCGCGCAGCCCGCCGAGATGTCGAAGGCCGCGGCCCTGTCCGTGCCGAGCCGGTCGGCGATCTCGGTGGCGATGGCCGGGGTCTGGCTGAAGTGCGACACGGTCGAGACGACCACGGCACCGATCCGCGAGGCGTCGATCCCGGCGTCGGCCAGTGCCTTGCCGGAGGCCTCCACCGACATCGCGGCGACCGTCTCCTCCGGGCCGGCCCAGTGCCGGGTCTCGATGCCGGAGCGCGAGCGGATCCACTCGTCGGACGAGTCGATCTTCTCGAGGATCACCTCGTTCGGCACCACCCGCGTCGGGCGGTAACCGCCGACGCCGAGGATGCGCGCGTACGGGGCGCCCTTGCTGGGCTTGATCTTCGACATGCTCTCGCGCTCCTTGTCAGGCCTGGGTGTGCTCGGCGACGAGCTCGCGGGCCGCGTCGAGATCGGCGGGGGTCTTCAGGGCCAGCGTCTTCACCCCGGGCAGGGCCCGCTTGGCCAGCCCGGTCAGCGTGCCGCCCGGGCACACCTCGATGAGTGCGGTGACGCCCAGCTCCTTGAACGTCTCCATGCACAGGTCCCAGCGCACCGGGTTGGCGACCTGGCCGACCAGCCGGTCGAGGAGCTCGGTACCGGAGGCGACGACCTGCCCGTCCTTGTTGGAGACGTACGCCACCTTCGGGTCGGCCGGCGTCAGCGCCTTCGCGGCCTCGGCGAGCTCGTCCACCGCGGGCGCCATGTGGCGCGTGTGGAAGGCGCCGGCCACCTTCAGCGGGACGACCTTGCGGACGCCCTCGGGCTTGTCCTCGTTCAGCGCGGCCAGCTGCTCCATCGTGCCGGCGGCCACGATCTGACCGGCGCCGTTCATGTTCGCCGGGGTCAGGCCGAGCCTCTCCAGGTGCGCGACGCTCACCTCGGGGTCGCCGCCGAGCAGCGCCGACATGCCGGTCTCGGTGACCGCGGCGGCCTCGGCCATGGCCAGGCCGCGACGGCGTACCAGGGTCAGCGCGGCGGTGTCGTCCAGGACGCCCGCGAAGGCGGCGGCGGTGATCTCGCCGACGCTGTGGCCCGCGACCACGCCCGGTGCGATCTCGGACATGTCACCGAGTGCCGCGGCGGACAGGAGTCCGGCGGCGACGAGCAGCGGCTGGGCCACGGCCGTGTCACGGATCTCGTCCGCGTCGGCCTTGGTGCCGAAGTGGACGAGATCGAGTCCGATGGCGTCGGACCACGCGGCGACGCGGTCCGCGGCGCCGGGGAGGGCGAGCCAGTCAGTCAGGAAGCCGGGCGTCTGGGCGCCCTGGCCGGGAGCGACGAGTACGAGCACTCTCACACTCTCTCTTGAGGACGGCCACGGCCGCCCGTGGGGACAGGGACGAAGAACAGGAGCGGGATTTGTGGAACCCGCACAAAATCCTAGAGCTGTTGATCTCCATCGGCCAGACGCCCCAGGATGAGCGCGATCCGCAGTGTGAACGCAGACCGTACATCAGAGGGCGACCATCCGGTGACGTCAGTCACACGTCGGAGCCGGTAGCGCACGGTGTTCGGGTGAACGAAGAGCATCCGGGCGGCGCCCTCCAGACTGCTCGCCTGTTCGAGATAGACGCTGAGCGTCTCCAGCAGCGCCGCCCCGGCCTCCTCCAACGGTCTGTAGATCTCCTCCACCAACTGCTCGCGAGCGGAGGGGTCGGAGGCGATCGCGCGCTCCGGCAGCAGGTCGTCGGCGAGCACCGGGCGCGGAGCGTCCGGCCAGGCGGTGCACGCCTTGAGCCCGGCGGCGGCGGCCTGCGCGGACCGGGTCGCGGCCAGCAGGTCGGGCACCACGGGCCCGGCGACGACCGCACCCTGCGCGAACGGTCCGATCAGCGACTTCGCCACCGCCAGCGGATCGTTGCGGCCGCCGGCGATGACCACCAGACGGTCCCCGAGCACCCCGGTCAGCACCTGGAGCTTGGCGTGCCGGGCCGCGCGCCGGATGGCCTCCACGGTCAGCTCGGAGTCCCCGTCGGGAGCGGTGCCCAGCACGACGCACACGTGCTCCGGCGAGTTCCAGCCGAGGGCGGCGGCCCGGGACACGGCGCCCTCGTCGGCCTCGCCGCTGAGCACGGCGTTCACCACCAGCGACTCGAGCCGCGCGTCCCAGGCACCGCGTGCCTCGGCGGCCTGGGCGTACACCTGGGCGGTCGCGAAGGCGATCTCCCGGGCGTACACGAGCAGCGCCTCGCGCAGCACCGACTCGTCGCCGGGGGCCGCCACCTCGTCGATGGCGGACTCCATCACCTCGATGGTGGTGCGCACCATCTCCACGGTCTGCCGCAGCGTGATCGCCCGGGTCAACTCGCGCGGCGCGGTGCCGAAGACGTCGGTGGAGATGGCCTGCGGCGCGTCCGGACGCCGGAACCACTCGGTGAACGCGGCGATGCCGGCCTGGGCGACCAGCCCGATCCAGGAACGGTTCTCCGGTGGCATGGCCCGGTACCACGGCAGCGTCTCGTCCATGCGCGCGATGGCCTGCGCGGCGAGCGATCCGGAGGACTGCTCCAGCCGTTTCAGCGTCGCGGTGTGCGGGTGGGCGGGCTGGGCGGGGGCGTCGGGCTTGCCGGTTTCGGGTTCGGGCACGGGACAAGACTGCCTTATCGGGACGGGCGGCTGTGCCCCCGGGGCTACGGTGAACGATGTGATGGACGTACGCCGCGCCGACGAGCGCTACCCCGGAGGCGACCCGGAGGCGGGCATCGAGTCGCGCCACGCCTTCTCCTTCGGCCCGCACTACGACCCCGACAACCTCCGCTTCGGTGCCCTGCTCGCCTGCAACGAGGAGCGCCTCGCCCCCGGCGCGGGCTTCGACGAGCACCCGCACAGCCACACCGAGATCGTCACCTGGGTGACGGAGGGCGAGCTGACCCACCGCGACAGCACCGGCCACGAGACGGTGGTCCGCGCCGGGGACGTGCAGCGCCTCAGCTCGGCGGGCGGCGTCCGGCACGTCGAGCGCAACGACGCGTCGGTCCCCCTCGCCTTCGTCCAGATGTGGCTGGCCCCGCGCGATCCCGGCGGCGACCCCGCCTACGAGATCGTCCGCGGCATCGCCGACTCCACCCCGTACGCCGTCCCCGAGGCCGGCGCCCTGCTGCACGTCCGCCGCCTGTCGCCGGGGGAGCGGACCGCGGTGCCGGACGCGGCGTACGTCTACGTCCACGTCGTGCGCGGCCGGGTCCGCCTCGGCGACCGGGAACTCGGCCCGGGCGACGCGGCCCGCGTCACGGACGCCGACGGGGTCGAGGCGGTGGCGGTGACGGGGGCCGAGACACTGATGTGGGAGATGACCCGGACCTGACAGGGCCGGGCTACCGGGCCTCGGCGAGCACCGCGTCCGTGAAGGGGGGCCAGGCCTCGGCGGCCCACGGACCGAAGGCGCGGTCGGCGAGGGCCACGCAGGCCATGCCCGCGTCCGGGTCGATCCACAGGAACGTGCCGGACTGGCCGAAGTGCCCGAAGGTGCGCGGCGAGGACGAGGCGCCGGTCCAGTGCGGGGACTTGCCGTCGCGGATCTCGAAGCCGAGCCCCCAGTCGTTGGGGTTCTGGTGGCCGTAGCCCGGCAGGACGCCCTTGGTGCCCGGGTACTGGACGGTCATGGCCTCGGCGACCGTGCGCGGGTCGAGGAGCCGCGGCACCTGCACCTCGGCGGCGAACCGGAGCAGGTCCTCGACCGTCGACACGCCGTCCTTCGCCGGGGAGCCCTCAAGGGAGGTCGCCGCCATGCCCAGCGGCTCCAGCACCGCCTGCCGCGCGTACTCGGCGAACGGCATGTCCGCGGCCTTCGCGATGTGGTCGCCGAGCTGCTCGAAACCGGCGTTCGAGTACAGCCGGCGCTCCCCGGGCGCGGAGGTCGCGCGGTGCTCGTCGAAGGCAAGACCCGAGGTGTGCGCGAGCAGGTGACGGACCGTCGCCCCGGGCGGCCCTGCGGGCTCGTCCAGCTCGATCGCGCCCTCCTCGTACGCCACCAGCGCCGCGTACGCCGCGAGCGGCTTGGTGACCGACGCGAGCGGGAAGCGGTGCGTGGCCGGGCCGTGGGTGCCGAGGGTGGTGCCGTCGGCCCGTACGACGCCCGCGGCGGCGGTGGGGACCGGCCAGTTCTCGATCAACGCCAAGCTCTTCAAGGACATGCCACCGAGCCTAAGCGGCTCAGAGGTACAGCCTCATCGAGGGGGTCGTGTCGCGGGTGAAGCCCATCGACGCGTACAGGGGCTCGGCGTCGGGGGAGGCCGTGAGCATGACGTGCCCGGCGCCCTGCTCGCGGAACCACTCCAGCAGCTCGTCCATGCACGCGCGCGCGTACCCGCGGCGCCGGGCGTCCGGGTCGGTGGCGACGCTGAAGACGTACCCGAGCAGGCCCCCCGGCCGGCCCGGCCCGCCGATCCGGTACTCCAGGGTCCCCACCACCAGCGCCGCCAGCGCGTCCGGCCGCCCGGGACGGTCGACCACGAAGGCCGCGAAGCCCCCGTCCGGATCGGCGAGCCTCGCCCGCAGGGCCGGCAGGGACGCCGCCTGCCAGTCGGTGGAGGCGTCGGGGTTCATGGAGGCGATCATCACCTGGCGCAGCCGGAGGACTTCCTCCGCGTCCTCGGCCGTGGCACGGCGTACAAGACTCATGCCGGCACGGTAGTGACCGGCGGGGCCGGGTGTCCCGCGCATTTCTCACCGGTGGAGCTTGCCTGGAGTGCACTCCAAGGTCATAGCGTGGTGGCCATGACGGTGATGCAGACCACGGCCGGGACCCTCGCACCGAACGCCACCAGAACGGACATCTGCTCCGCCCCGCCCCGGCGCCACCCGCGCCCCGACGGGCAGGACCAGTACACGATCAGCGAGGTCGTCGCCTTCACCGGCCTGACGGCCCACACGCTGCGCTGGTACGAGCGGATCGGCCTGATGTCCCACATCGACCGCTCGCACACCGGACAGCGCCGCTACAGCAACCGCGACCTGGACTGGCTCGACTTCGTCGGCAAGCTGCGGATGACCGGCATGCCGGTCGCCGACATGGTGCGGTACGCCGAGATGGTGCGGGCGGGCGAGGACACCTACCTCGACCGGCGGGAGCTGCTGGAGTCCACCCGGCGCGACGTGCTGACGCGGATCGCCGAACTCCAGGACACCGTCGCCGTGCTCGACCGCAAGATCAGTTTTTACGGGGACGCGGGACGTGCCCGTGACACGGAGGGGACCCGATGACCGACAGCAGCATGCCCACCGCCCGGCTCGGCGACGGCGGCCCGGAGGTGGGCGTCCAGGGTCTGGGCTGCATGGGGATGAGCTTCGCCTACGGACCGGCGGACGCCGACGCGTCGCGGGCGACCCTGGAGCGGGCGCTGGAGCTGGGCGTCACGCTCTACGACACCGCGGACGTCTACGGGCTCGGCGAGAACGAGAAGTTCCTGGCGCCCTTCCTCCGCGCGCACCGCGACGAGGTCGTCCTCGCGACCAAGTTCGCCCTCTCCCTGGACCACGTCGACCCGACGAAGCGCACCATCCGGGGCGACGCGACGTACGTCCGCCAGTGCGTCGAGGCGAGCCTCGAACGCCTCGGCGTCGACGTGATCGACCTCTACTACATGCACCGCCGCGACGTGAACGTGCCGATCGAGGAGACCGTCGGCGCCATGGCCGACCTGGTGCGCGAGGGCAAGGTCAAGCACCTGGGCCTGAGCGAGGTCACCGCCGGGGAACTGCGGGCCGCCCACGCCGTCCACCCGATCGCGGCCGTCCAGTCGGAGTGGTCGCTGTTCAGCCGGGACATCGAGGCGGGCGTGGTGCCGGCCGCCGCCGGGCTGGGCGTCGCCCTGGTGCCGTACTCGCCGCTGGGCCGGGGCTTCCTCACCGGTTCCGTCACCGGTACCGACGGTCTCGCCGCCGACGACTTCCGCCGTCAGCAGCCCCGGTTCACCGGCGACAACGCGCGGGCCAACGCGGCCCTCCTCGACCCGGTCCGCACCGTCGCCGAGGCCCACGGCGCCACCCTCGGCCAGATCGCCCTGGCCTGGGTGCAGCAGCGTGCCCGGGTGCACGGCCTGCCGGTGATCCCGATCCCGGGGACCCGGAAGCCGGCGCGGGTGGAGGAGAACACCGCGGCGACCGGGATCGTACTGACGGAGGACGAGCTGTCCCTGCTGGAGCCGATCGCGGAGAAGGTCGCGGGCGACCGCTACGCGGACATGACGTTCAGCTCCGCCGGCCGGGAGTGAGCCGCACCCGCAACGGGACCGCACCCGGCGGACGCTAGAGCTGGGCGAGCAGCTCCGCCTTCTTGGAGGAGAACTCCTCGTCCGTCACCAGCCCCTGCTGGTGCAGCTCTCCGAGGTGCCGTATCCGCTCGGCGATGTCCGCGGGGTCCCGCCGGGGCGCCGGCACCGGCACGGGCGCCACGGCGCTCCGCTCCCGCACCGCCGCCGCCACCGCCGCCGCGAACGGCAGCGACTCGTGCACCGGTCCGTATCCCAGCCCGAAGACGACCGCCGCCGGATCCTGGTCGGCCTGGGGCACGGCCGGGGCGGCCGAGGCGTCCGCGTCGCGCGGCAGCAGCCGCAGGTAGCCGTCGAACACCTCCGGGGAGCGCCACTCCACCCCGCCCAGGCCGGCCACCGGGAAGCGCTGGTCGCCGGCCTTCCACTTCGCCGAGGACGCGCCCGTCCAGAACCACCGGAAGGACACCGCCTCCCCGTCGAAGGACGCCTTGCCGTCGTACGCCTTGAAGTGCAGCGGCGCCTCGGGCGGGGCCACCAGGAAACGCTCCGTCCTGCCGGACCCGGTCAGCAGCGCCCGCAGCTCGTCGGCGTAGTACTCCGCCAGCGTCTCCCGCTCGGCCGGCAGCACCAGCCGGTAGGGGTCGCAGCCCTCCTTCAGCTGCCCGGCTGCCGCCTCCATCAGCGGATCGGCGCCCGCGCGCGGTTCGAGGCGCAGCACGACGCTGCCGCGCCGGCCGGGCGTCAGCGTGACGCCCTCGATCGCCGCCAGGGGCACACGGCGCTCCCCCAGGGCCTGAAACAGCTTGGGTGTTCGAATCCCCCGTTCGTAGCGGATGAGCACGGAGTCGGACTCGAACTCCCAGGTGGCATGAAATCCGGCCAGTACGTCACCCATGCGGCTCATCGTATGCGGCACGAGCCTCTCCGTCCCCTCTCCGTGCAAACCGGAGTTTCTGCGCCTCTACGCGCGTCCGGCCGCCGTCGCCACGGACAAATCCGCCCGGCATGTGTCGGAGTCGCCGGCGCAGGCGACCGTGCGGTACGCGCCAACGCCGATCCCCGCGAAGTTGCGCAGGCTGTCCGTCCCGGGGACGAAGTAGCCGCTGTGCCCCCGGGCGCTCCGCGCCGACAGCACCCGTGCCCCGAAGCCGGCGGACACCGGATCGGCACCGTGCCCGAGGCCGCCGACCTCCAGGTACGGCACGTCCTGGATCCAGTCGTCGGCGTCCCGCATCGCCCACACCCGGGCGTCGGTGTCCAGGCGGGAGGCGCTCGCGGCGCGCATGCCGGGGCTGCCGGCCACCGCGATGTCGGTCACCCGGCGGGGCAGTGTGTCGGCGGCCAGGCCGCACACCACCGAGCCGTAGCTGTGGCAGAAGAGGGAGACCGGGGACCGGCCGGGCAGCGCCCGCAGCAGCGCGTTCAGCCGCGCGGCCCCGTGCTCGGCCCGGTTCGCGGTGGCCGCCTCCATGCCGAGGCCGCTGGGGGAGGTGTAGTCGGCCCAGGCGATCACGGCCGTGCCGGTGGCGGGGCTCGCCGCGCGCTCGGCCGCGTACAGCGACTCGGCCATGCCGACGGGCGCCGCGTACTTCTTGTGGTCGGTGCGCTGGAAGGTGACCAGCTCCGTGTCGACGCCGGGCACGACGACGGACACCCGGTCGGCGCGGTTCAGGTTCCCGAACACCTCGGCGACCCGGCCCGACCCCGCCGGGTCGAAGGCGAGGATGTGCCGGCCGGGTTCGAGCAGCGACTCGTAGCTGTGCATCCGCCGCCCGGCCTCGCGCTGCCCGGCGAGGGACAGGCGCTTGTCGTGCACCCGGCCGAGCTCCACCGACCGCGCCTTGCGCAGTGCGGAACGGTTGGCGAGGTAGCGCAGCTCGACGGGGGCGCCGTTCATGTTGCCGACGGCCAGCGGATAGCGGTGGGCCAGGCTCGTGCGCTGCCACGCGGTGAGCGAGGAGAAGAAGCGGGCGAGGCGGGCGGGAGCCGCCTGCGCGTCGGGCAGCCGCCGTCCGTCGATCCGGCCGTGCTCCCAGGCCGAGACCGACGCTTCGAGGGCGGTGGGGCCCCGCTGGTTGCGCAGGGCGGTCCAGCCGGTGGTCGCCAGCATCACGAACACCACGGCCAGAGCGAGCAGGGCGCGCCAGACGTTCAGCTGCGGGGAGGTGTCGAAGGAAGTCACTGGGAGGACACACTAGGAGAACGGGCCGGTCTCGCGTGAATCCAGTGACACGGATCACGTTTCGGCGCGACGCCAGTTCCCGGTGAGCGCGGGCGTCACCTGGTCGAGGTAAGCGGCCGTCAGGTCCCGCAGGTCGGCCAGGCCGGCGTCGTCGCGCGCCGACCAGATCCGTTCGGTGACCCGCATCACCGCTCCGAACACGGCCACGACCACGCGGGGCCGCGGGTCCGCGTCCAGGTCGAGGCCCTCCCGCGCGGCGACGACGCGGGCGATCTCCTCCTCCAGTTCCGTCGCCCGCCGCAGGTGGGCGGCGAGCAGGGCGGGAGTCGACTCGATGACCCGGTAGAAGCGCATGTGCAGTTCGAGCGGGATCAGTTGCTCGACCGCCTCGCCGATGGTGCTCCAGCTCTCGCCGAGAGCCGTCCGCAGCGCGTCCAGGGGGGCCTCGTCCGGCGGGCGCGCGTGCACGGCCTCGACGAAGCGCGACTCCGCGAGCCGCGACACGAAGAACGCGGCGTCCTCCTTGGAGGCGAAGTAGCGGAAGAAGGTGCGCTGCGAGACCTCCGCCGCCTCGGCGATGTCGTCGACGGTCGTCTCCTCGTAACCGCGCTGCGTGAACAGTTCGAGGGCGGAGCGCAGCAGCAGGTCCCGGGTGCGCTGCTTCTTGAGTTCGCGCAGGCCGGGACGGGAGGCCGCGGCAGCGGTCCCCGGCGGCGCCGACGTGCCGGCCACCTTCAAAAGTCGTCTCCTTCGTGCGGTTTCCGCAGCTCAGGCTATCGGGGGATGTCCTGTCAGTTACTGACTCGTGAATCCGTTTGTCAACTGTCAGCGGCTGTCACTAGCCTCAGCGGTATGACTAGTCAGACCACCATCGACAAGCTGGGACCGGGTGAAGGCACCCCGGCGGGTTCGTCGCCCGCCAAGGGATGGCGCGGCCATCCGTGGGTCACCCTCGTCACGGTCGCGGTCGGGGTCATGATGGTGGCCCTGGACGGCACCATCGTGGCGATCGCCAACCCGGCCATCGGCAAGGACCTGGGCGCCAGCTGGTCCGAACTGCAGTGGATCACCAACGCCTACTTCCTCGCGCTCGCGGTCTCCCTGATCACCGCGGGCAAGCTCGGCGACCGCTTCGGTCACCGGCAGACCTTCCTCATCGGTGTGGCGGGCTTCGCCGCGTCCTCCGGCGCCATCGGGCTGTCCGACAGCATCGCGATGGTCATCGTCTTCCGCGTCTTCCAGGGGCTGTTCGGCGCGCTGCTGATGCCGGCCGCGCTCGGCCTGCTGCGGGCCACCTTCCCGGCCGAGAAGCTCAACATGGCCATCGGCATCTGGGGCATGGTCATCGGTGCCTCCACCGCGGGCGGCCCGATCCTGGGCGGGGTGCTGGTCGAGCACGTCAGCTGGCAGTCGGTGTTCTTCATCAACGTGCCGGTCGGCGTCGTCGCCGTGGTCCTCGGCGTGCTGATCCTGCTGGACCACCGGGCCGAGAACGCCCCGCGCTCCTTCGACGTCGTCGGCATCGTGCTGCTGTCCGCGTCGATGTTCGCTCTCGTCTGGGCGCTCATCAAGGCGCCCGAGTGGGGCTGGGGTTCCGGCCAGACCTGGCTGTACATAGGCGGGTCGGTGGTGGGCTTCGCCCTGTTCTCCTTCTGGGAGACCAGGGTCAAGGAGCCGCTGATCCCGCTGGGCATGTTCCGCTCGGTGCCGCTGTCGGCCGGTGTGGTCCTGATGGTCCTGATGGCCATCGCCTTCATGGGCGGCCTGTTCTTCGTCACCTTCTACCTGCAGAACGTGCACGGCATGAGCCCGATCGACGCGGGCCTGCACCTGCTGCCGCTCACCGCCATGATGATCGTCGCCTCGCCGCTGGCCGGCGCGATGATCACCAAGGTCGGCCCCCGCATCCCGCTCGCGGGAGGCATGGTGTGCACCGCGATCGCCATGTACGGCATGTCCACCCTGGAGACGGACACCGGCAGCCTGGCGATGTCCGTGTGGTTCGCGCTGCTCGGTCTCGGTCTCGCCCCGGTCATGGTGGGCGCCACGGAGGTCATCGTGGGGAACGCCCCCATGGAGCTGTCGGGCGTCGCGGGAGGCCTCCAGCAGGCGGCGATGCAGATCGGCGGCAGCCTGGGTACGGCGGTGCTGGGAGCCGTCATGGCCTCCAAGGTCGACAACGACCTGGCGGGCAACTGGGCCGACGCCGGACTGCCCGAACTCACGCCGGCCCAGCAGGAGCTGACCGGCCAGGCCGTGCAGCAGGGCATCGCACCGGTGCCCGAGGGCACCCCGGCCGCGGTCGCCGCGAAGATCGCGGACGTCGCCCACGACACCTTCATCTCCGGCATGAGCCTGGCCTCGCTGGTCGCGGCCGGGGTCGCGGTCGTGGCGGTGTTCGTCGCCTTCCTCACCAAGCGCGGTGAGAACGCGGAGGCGGGCGCGGGCGTGGGCCACATCTGACCCACACCCCGGAATCTCCGGGCCCGTGCGGCCTCGTGGCCGCACGGGCCCGTGATTTTTTCGGCCCGCCCCGTCGCCCGGTTCCGCCATCAGGGTGACCGGGCGGACGAACGCCCCCGCCGCCGGTGTCCGCAGGTCACAGTGGGTCAAGTCCTCCGCAGGGCACGGAGGGTGAGAGGCCGCGGCGTGCCGCCGGAGGGGGGCGGCGCGCGGGCGGCACGCCCGAGGCGGGCTCGGAAACGGCCTGAAAGAGGCATGACACGTCACACGCGGGTACCCGAACTCCACAAGGAGTCGAGGGAGTTGATGATGGCGAGCTTCGGACAGGAATCGCGCAGGCACCCCCGCTCACGTGGCCGGACGGGGTCACGGAGCGGGCCGGACCGCGCGACACTCGGGATCATCGGAATCGTCTGCGCGATCGTCGGTTTCTTCGCGCTGGGCATCCTGCTCGGCCCCGCGGCGATGGTCTGCGGCTGGCTCGCGATGGGCCGCAGCTGGGCGGGTTCCCGCTCGGTGCCGGCCGTCGTCGCCCTGGTCCTGGGGGCCATCGACATGCTCCTGGCACTCATCTGGCTCGTCGGAGCGGCGAGTCCGGGCTACGGCATGTTCTAGCCGCACATCGCGGCATCACCCGTCGCCCGGGTGTTCCCACCCCCGCCCGTCACGGGCGGGGGTGAGCCATGTGCGCTGCGGGCCACGTCGTCGGACGCCGTAGGTTCTTGCCGGCGCCGCAGGTCTCACCGGCGCCACAGGTCACACCGGCGTATGTCCATGCCCTTCCCGGCCGCCGACGCCGACCCAGGTCCCGCCCACGCCGTCCGTACGCCGACGCCGGCCGCCGCCTGTCCCCGCCGGCCGCCGTCCGTCCACGCCGGCCCCCGCACGTGCACATCGGCCCCCGCACGTGCACGCCGGCCGCCGCGCTGCCGCGGCGGCCGGCGTCCCGTCCGTGTCCGTCCTACGCGTCCCCGCCGGCCACCCCCGGGTCCGCCGCGGTCACGTCGAGCAGGCGGTACCGGTCGATCGCCTGCTTCAGCACCGACCGGTCGACCTTGCCCTCCCGCGCCAGCTCGCTGAGCACGCCCACCACGATCGACTCCGCGTCGATGTGGAAGAAGCGCCGCGCCGCGCCGCGGGTGTCCGCGAAGCCCCAGCCGTCCGCGCCCAGCGACTGGTACGTCCCCGGAACCCACCGCGCGATCTGGTCCGGCACCGACCGCATCCAGTCGGACACCGCCACGAACGGCCCCTGCGCACCCGCCAGTTTCCGCGTCACGTACGGCACCCGCTGCTCCTCCTCGGGGTGCAGCAGGTTGTGCTCCTCGCAGGCCACGGCATCGCGCCGCAGCTCGTTCCAGGAGGTCGCCGACCAGACGTCGGCCCGCACGTTCCACTCCTCGGCGAGGATCCGCTGCGCGTCCACCGCCCACGGCACCGCGACGCCCGAGGCCATGATCTGCGCCGGGATCGAGCCGCCGGTGCCCTCGCTGAAGCGGTAGACGCCCTTGAGGATGCCCTCGACGTCCACGTTCTCGGGCTCGGCCGGGTGCCGGATGGGCTCGTTGTAGACGGTGAGGTAGTAGAAGACGTCCTCGCCGTGCGGGTGCTGGTCGTCCCCGCCGTACATGCGGCGCAGCCCGTCCTTGACGATGTGCGCGATCTCGAACCCGAAGGCGGGGTCGTACGCCACGCACGCCGGGTTGGTGGAGGCCAGCAGCTGCGAGTGGCCGTCCGCGTGCTGGAGGCCCTCGCCGGTCAGGGTCGTACGTCCGGCGGTCGCGCCCAGGACGAAACCGCGCGCCAGCTGGTCACCCATCTGCCAGAACTGGTCGCCGGTGCGCTGGAAACCGAACATCGAGTAGAAGACGTAGACCGGGATGAGCGGCTCGCCGTGCGTGGCGTAGGCCGAGCCGGCCGCGATCAGCGAGGCCGTGCAGCCGGCCTCGGAGATGCCGTCGTGCAGCATCTGGCCGTTCGGCGCCTCCTTGTAGGCGAGCAGCAGGTCGCGGTCCACGGACTCGTACTGCTGGCCGAGGGGGTTGTAGATCTTCGCACTCGGGAAGAACGAGTCCATGCCGAAGGTGCGGTACTCGTCCGGGGCGATCAGCACGAACCGCTTGCCCAGCTCCTTGTCCCGCATGAGGTCCTTGAGGAGCCGCACGAAGGCCATCGTGGTCGCGATGGACTGCTGGCCTGAGCCCTTCTTCACGGTCGCGTACGTCTTGTCGTCCGGCAGGGCGAGCGGCTTGGACCGCACGACGCGGGTCGGCACGTAGCCGCCGAGGCCGAGCCGGCGGTCGTGCATGTACTGGATCTCCTCCGTGTCCCGGCCCGGGTGGTAGTACGGCGGCGGGCCGGACTCCAGCTCCTTGTCGGAGATCGGCAGGTGCAGCCGGTCGCGGAAGCGCTTGAGGTCGTCGACCGTCAGCTTCTTCATCTGGTGCGTGGCGTTGCGGCCCTCGAAGTTCGGACCCAGCGTCCAGCCCTTGATCGTCTTGGCCAGGATCACCGTCGGCTGGCCCTTGTGCTCCAGGGCCGCCTTGTAGGCCGCGTAGATCTTCCGGTGGTCGTGACCGCCGCGCCCCAGGTGCAGGATCTGGTCGTCGGTCATGTTCTCGACCATCGCGCGCAACCGGTGGTCGTCGCCGAAGAAGTGGTCGCGGATGTAGGCGCCGGACTCGGTCGCGTACGTCTGGAACTGGCCGTCCGGGGTCGTGTTCATGCGGTTGACCAGCACGCCGTCGCGGTCCTGGGCGAGCAGCGGGTCCCAGGTGCGGTCCCAGACCAGCTTGATCACGTTCCAGCCGGCACCGCGGAAGACCGACTCCAGCTCCTGGATGATCTTCCCGTTGCCGCGTACCGGGCCGTCCAGGCGCTGGAGGTTGCAGTTGACCACGAAGGTCAGGTTGTCCAGGCCCTCACGGGCGGCGATGGACAGCTGGCCCAGCGACTCCGGCTCGTCCATCTCGCCGTCGCCGAGGAAGGCCCACACGTGCGACTTCGAGGTGTCCGCGATGTCGCGCGCGTGCATGTAGCGGTTCATCCGCGCCTGGAAGATCGCGCCGATCGGGCCGAGGCCCATGGAGACCGTCGGGAACTCCCAGAAGTCCGGCATCGACCGCGGGTGCGGGTACGACGACAGCATGTGCGGCGCCTTGGACTTCTCCTGGCGGAAGCCGTCCAGGTGCTGCTCGCTCAGCCGGTCCAGCAGGTAGGCGCGCGCGTAGATGCCGGGGGAGGCGTGCCCCTGGAAGAAGACCTGGTCGCCGCCGTCGCCCTCGTCCTTGCCCCGGAAGAAGTGGTTGAAGCCCACGTCGTACAGGGAGGCGGAGGAGGCGAAGGTCGCGATGTGGCCGCCCACGCCGATGCCGGGCCGCTGGGCGCGCGAGACCATCACCGCCGCGTTCCACCGGGTGGCGTTGAGGATCTTGCGCTCGATCTCCTCGTTGCCGGGGAAGAACGGCTCGCTCTTGGTCGGGATGGTGTTGACGTAGTCCGTGCTGCGCATCTCGGGCACGGCCACGCGCTTCTCGCGGGCCCGCTCGATCAGCCGCAGCATCAGGTACCGGGCCCGCTCCCGGCCGCGCTCGTCGACGGCGGCGTCCAGGGAGTCGAGCCACTCCCGGGTCTCCTCGGGATCGAAGTCAGGGACCTGACTCGGAAGGCCGCCAATGATGATCGGACTGCGATCACTGCGATCGGATGCGGAAGCCACGCTGTTCCTTCGCTGTCAGAGGGCCGTGTTTCCGGGGTTCTACCCGGGTGTCTGCGCCGATTCCCCCGCCGGTTCCCCATCGTGTACCTCGCGGGGGCAATCGTCATCTGTACCGTGGGGTAACCGGTTCTCCCATGAGAATCGGGGGCACGTTCATTCGAGTCTCGTACCCACACGTGGTTCCCAAATACGCAAACGGGGCAGATAGGTGTGGTGTACGTCACCTTCGGGCTGGACGGCATGGCTGGAGTTGCGGCGACACGGCCGGGATCGTCACCGTTTCGGCGGTCCCAGACGCCGGGTACTTGCGCGATCCGTCCCGCCCGTGTGGACTACGGCCAAGCTTCGCGCACGCGCGTGGCTGAAGATTCCCCCAGGCCCGGTGGACGGGCCCGGGGGCACCCCATCCGAAAATTGATCAGGAGGCAACCCGTGAGCGCGACCGCGGACCACGCGGAGGAGCGGACGAACCCTGCCGCCAGGCTGGGTTTCCAGCCCGGGCAGGTGGTCCAGGAGATCGGCTACGACGACGACGTCGACCAGGAGCTCCGCGAGGCCATCGAGGGCGCCGTCGAGGGCGAGCTGGTGGACGAGGACTACGAGGACGTGGCCGATGCCGTCGTGCTGTGGTTCCGTGACGACGACGGCGACCTGACGGATGCGCTGGTGGATGCCACCACGTACATCGAAGAGGGCGGGTCGATCCTCCTTCTCACGCCGAAGACCGGCCGTGACGGGTACGTCGAGGCCAGTGACATCTCGGAAGCCGCGACGACCGCCGGACTGACGGCGTCCAAGAGCGTCAGCGTCGGCAAGGACTGGAGCGGCAGCCGGCTGGCGACGCCCAAGGCCGCCAAGTCCAAGCGGTAGCCCGCCGGGCTCCGTGAGCTTCCGGACCCGGGGGGGGGGGGGGGGGGGGGGGGCGCCGGCCCCGGCGGGGGGGGGGGGCGCCCCGCGGGGGGGGGGGGGGGGACAAGAATAAAGAACACACGAGCAGCACCCCAAAACCACGCC
>NZ_JBITFE010000002.1:721288-822808 GCF_044455745.1 Streptomyces sp. NPDC051136
GCCCGGGGCGCGGGCGCCGCGCGCCCCCCCCCGCCCCCCCCCCCCCCCCCCCCCCCCCCCCCCCCCCCCCCCCCCCCCGGGTCCGTGACCGTCCCTGCGTAGGGTGATTCCAGCGAAGTGCCCACGGAGCACTTCCCACGGAGCACTTCCCACGGAAGGGACGAACGGGACATGACGATCCAGGTCGGCGACAAGGCCCCCGACTTCGAGCTCAAGGACAACCACGGCGCGACCGTGAGGCTGTCCGAGTTCCGCGGCCGCAAGAACGTCGTGCTGCTCTTCTACCCCTTCGCCTTCACCGGTGTGTGCACGGGTGAGCTGTGCGAGGTACGGGACAACCTGCCGCAGTTCTCGGACCGGGACACCCAGGTGCTCGCCGTCTCCAACGACTCCATCCACACCCTGCGCGTCTTCGCGGACCAGGAGGGTCTGGAGTACCCGCTGCTGTCCGACTTCTGGCCGCACGGCAACGTCTCGCGCGCCTACGGCGTCTTCGACGAGGACAAGGGTTGCGCCGTCCGCGGCACCTTCATCATCGACCAGGAGGGTGTCGTGCGCTGGACCGTGGTCAACGGTCTGCCGGACGCCCGTGACCTGGCCGAGTACGTGAAGGCGCTCGACACCCTGTGACCGGCGCCCGCCGGGGCCACCTGGCCGACACCGCGTGATTTGGTGGGCTCCGGGGACTGCGGGGTGCGGGAACCCGTCACTAGGATCGACTCGTTGATCCGTTATCCACGCACTACGGGGCACCCCGCCCCTGGACACCAATGGAGGACTCGTGGGAGTCAGCCTCAGCAAGGGCGGCAACGTATCGCTGACCAAGGAGGCCCCCGGCCTGACCGCGGTCATCGTCGGTCTGGGGTGGGACATCCGCACCACGACCGGCACCGACTTCGACCTCGACGCCAGCGCGCTGCTGCTGAACAGCGGCGGCAAGGTCGCCAGCGACGCGCACTTCATCTTCTTCAACAACCTGAAGAGCCCGGACGGCTCGGTCGAGCACACCGGTGACAACCTCACCGGTGAGGGCGAGGGCGACGACGAGCAGATCAAGATCAACCTGGCCGGCGTCCCCGCCGACATCGAGAAGATCGTCTTCCCGGTGTCGATCTACGACGCGGAGAACCGCCAGCAGTCCTTCGGCCAGGTGCGCAACGCGTTCATCCGCGTCGTCAACCAGGCCGGCGAGACCGAGATCGCCCGCTACGACCTGAGCGAGGACGCCTCCACGGAGACCGCCATGGTCTTCGGCGAGCTGTACCGTCACGGCGCGGAGTGGAAGTTCCGCGCCATCGGCCAGGGCTACGCCTCCGGCCTGCGCGGCATCGCCCAGGACTTCGGCGTGAACGTCTGAGCGACCGAGCGACCCGACCGCCGGGCACGGACTCGACCGTCCGGCGGGGCCACAGTCTCGACACGTCCGGCGCCGCACGGTTTACGTGCGGCGCCGGACGCGCAGGAACCCAAGAACCATCACCCGGGGAGGGACCATCACCATGGGCGTCACGCTTGCCAAGGGCGGCAACGTCTCCCTGTCCAAGGCCGCACCGAACCTCACACAGGTACTGGTCGGGCTCGGCTGGGACGCGCGTTCCACCACCGGAGCACCCTTCGACCTCGACGCGAGCGCACTGGTGTGCAGCGGCGGCCGGGTGCTCGGCGACGAGTGGTTCGTCTTCTACAACCAGCTCAAGAGCCCGGACGGCTCGATCGAGCACACCGGCGACAACCTCACCGGCGAGGGCGACGGCGACGACGAGTCGCTGCTGGTCGACCTCTCCAAGGTGCCCGCCCACTGCGACAAGATCGTTTTTCCGGTCTCGATCCACATGGCCGACGAGCGCGGCCAGACCTTCGGCCAGGTCAGCAACGCCTTCATCCGGGTCGTCAACCAAGCCGACGGCCAGGAGCTGGCCCGCTACGACCTCAGTGAGGACGCCTCCACCGAGACCGCGATGATCTTCGGCGAGCTCTACCGCTACCAGGGCGAGTGGAAGTTCCGTGCAGTGGGTCAGGGGTACGCGTCGGGGCTGCGCGGCATCGCTCTAGACTTCGGAGTCAACGTTTCGTAAAGCCGAGTACGGCGCGGGGGAGCCCCGTACACACAGGATTGGGTAGCCAGTGCTTCTGAAAACCTTCGGCTGGTCGTTCGCGGTCACCGCGCTCGGCCTGGTCGCGGCGGTCTTCTACGGGGGGTGGACCGCCTTCGGCATCGTGGCGATCCTCTCCATCCTGGAGATCTCGCTGTCCTTCGACAACGCGGTGGTCAACGCCGGGATCCTGAAGAAGATGAATGCCTTCTGGCAGAAGATCTTCCTCACCGTCGGCATCCTCATCGCCGTGTTCGGCATGCGTCTGGTCTTCCCGGTCGTGATCGTGGCGATCAGTGCCCAGCTCGGACCGATCGAGGCCGTCGACCTCGCCCTGACGGACAAGGACCGCTATCAGGAGCTGGTGACGGACGCCCATCCGTCGATCGCCGCCTTCGGTGGCATGTTCCTGCTGATGATCTTCCTCGACTTCATCTTCGAGGACCGCGACATCAAGTGGCTCCAGTGGCTGGAGCGCCCGCTGGCCAAGCTCGGCAAGGTCGACATGCTGTCGGTCTGCATCGCCCTGATCGTGCTGCTGGTCTCCGCGATCACCTTCGGTGCCCACGCCCACCAGCACGGCGGCGCCCATGCCGACAAGGCGGAGACGGTCCTGCTGGCGGGCATCGCCGGTCTGATCACCTACATGATCGTCGGCGGTCTCTCCGGCTACTTCGAGGACAAACTCGAAGAGGAGGAGGAACGCGAGCACGAGGAGGAGGAGAAGGCCGAACGCGCCGGGAAGCCCAAGTCGGCCGTCAAGCTGGCGGGCAAGGCCGCGTTCTTCATGTTCCTCTACCTGGAGGTCCTGGACGCGTCGTTCTCCTTCGACGGTGTCATCGGCGCCTTCGCCATCACCAACGACATCGTCCTGATGGCCCTCGGTCTCGGCATCGGCGCCATGTACGTCCGCTCGCTCACGGTCTACCTGGTCCGCCAGGGCACCCTCGACGACTACGTCTACCTGGAGCACGGCGCCCACTACGCCATCGGCGCCCTGTCGGTGATCCTGCTGGTCACCATCCAGTACGAGATCAACGAGATCATCACCGGTCTCGTCGGCGTCGTCCTGATCGGCTGGTCCTTCTGGTCCTCGGTGCGCCGCAACAAGCGGCTCGCCGCGGCCGGCGGAGACGGCGACCAGGAGCGGGCGGAGGTCTCCTCCGGGGTGTGAGCCCCCTGATTCCCGGGCCGGGGCGCGCCCCCGGTGCGCCCACGCCCCTGGTGTGAACCCGGCCCGGACGAGGAACGCTCTGAGCGGGGCGGCCGTCGAGGACGATTCCTCGGGGCCGCCCCGTCGGCGGTGAGGTGAAGGTGGGGCGGGAATGGGCTTCTTGAGCGGGCTGTGGCGTGGCCGCGAGTCCGAGTTCGACTCGGGCAGCGCGGCGACCAACTCCATCCAGCTGACCAAACGGCACAGCCAGGTCTCCCTGACCCGGCAGGGCGCGGCGACCGGAAACCTGCGCGTCAACCTGTCCTGGCGGATGCGGACCTCCGACATCTCCGGCGTCCAGCGGGAGAGCCTGCTGCGGCACCCCTTCAAGGCGCTCAAGCCCCCGGAGGTCGTGGGCCACAGCCAGAGCATGGTCAACGTCGACCTCGACCTCGGCTGCCTCTACGAACTCCAGGACGGCACCCGCGGGGTGGTCCAGCCGCTCGGCGGCTTCCTGGGCGACGTCAACGCCCCGCCCTACGTCAAGCTCAGCGGCGACGACCGCTTCGGCTCGGCCTCCGGCGAGACGGTCTACATCAACCTCGACCACCGGGACGCCATCAAGCGCCTGCTGCTCTTCGCCTACATCTACGACCAGACCCCCGCCTTCGACCGGACGCACGCCGTCGTCACGCTGTACCCGAGCAACGGCCCCCGCATCGAGATCGGTCTGGACGAGCGCCATCCGCAGGCCAGGTCCTGCGCCGTGGTGATGATCGAGAACGTCAAGGACGAGATCATCGTGCGCCGCGAGGTGAAGTTCGTGTACGGCTTCCAGGGCGAGCTGGACCGGCTGTACGGCTGGGGCCTGCAATGGGGCCGGGGGCACAAGAGCAAGGCCGAGCGCTGACGGACCCGGGCCCGGACCGCGGACACCCGCGGAGGCCGCCCGGGGCCTGAGGGGCGGCTACCGGCCGATGAACTGCGGTCCCTGCGGGGGCAGCCGGAACTCCGGATCGGGCGCCCCGGGCACCGGCTGCGGGTAGCCGTAGCCGGACGGCGCTCCGGTGGCCCCGGCCGCCGCGGGTGCCTGCGGATACCCGTAGCCGGACCGGTCCGCACCCGTCTGGGGATAGCCGTAGGCGGTCTGGGCCGCCGGAGGATGCTGCGGATAGCCGTACGCGGGCTGGGCCGGTACGCCGACGGGCTGCTCCGGCGGCAGCGGCCGCGAGGCCCCCGGCAGGGGCTGCACGGCCGTCGGGTGCTCGGGCCCGACCGCCGAGGGCGCGGGGACGGACCGGGCGGTCGTGGGCTGGTCGGGTGTGGACGGGGACGGAGCCGAGGGGGCGGGGCCCGGCGGGGCCGGTCGGGGCCGGGGGGCCGACATGGGGTCGTCCGCCCCCTCCGACTCGTCCACCGAGATGCCGAAGTCGGTCGCCAGGCCCTTGAGGCCGTTGGAGTAGCCCTCGCCCAGCGCCCGGAACTTCCAGCCCTCCCCGCGCCGGTACAGCTCGCCGCAGATCAGCGCGGTCTCCTGACCCGTCTCGGGCTTGACGTCGAAGTACGCCAACGGCTCCGGGTCGGCGGCCGTGGCGTCGTACAGCAGGATGCGCAGCGAGGCGACCCGGTCGAAGGCGACGCCGTCCGCCGAGGCGACCAGCAGGATCCGGCCCACGGAGGGCTCGACGCGCGAGAGGTCCGTCTGGATCGTGTCGGTCAGGCCTTCGGCCACCCGCTTCTTGCCGAGCCGCCAGACCTGGCCTGAGGGGTGCCGGGGCTGGTTGTAGAAGACGAAGTCCTCGTCGGAACGCACACGGCCGTCCGGGCCCAGCAGCAGCGCGGACGCGTCGACGTCGGGGACCCCCTGCCCGGGGGCCCAGCGCAGCACGGCGCGTACCGTGGTGGCTTGCAGCGGGACGTTCGACCCCTTCAGCATCGCGTGCGTCATGCCGTCATCCTGCCTTCTCGGTCCTGGTCACGACAACGCGGGGGCGGGTACTCGGCGGGTCCGCGGCCGCCTCGGGTCGCCATCGCCGACACGGCCGGGTTACCTGGAATTCATGCCCGGTGGGAACCTCCGACATGGATGCGTACGTACTATTACCGGCCACCTTTCGGCGATTCGCAGGTTGCCCAGACACCACGGGGGAGTTTAAATGCGTCATTTCGGACAGATAGCCCCTGATGTGCGGAAGCGTCTCTTTCACCAGGAGCCCTGCTCCTTCACGGCGGACTCCCCGGCCAGACTGCTGTCCGCGGCCCTGGGCGCCACGCTCTACAGCCCGGCGACCCGTCCGAGCCTCGCCGACGACATCCTGAAGCAGGGGGCCCGCGGCCTGGTGTCGATGGTGCTGTGCCTGGAGGACTCGATCGACGACGCCGACGTACCCGAGGGTGAGGCCAACCTCGTCCGCCAGCTCACGGAGCTGGCGGAACGCCCCGACGCCGACGTCCCCCTGCTCTTCGTCCGGGTCCGCACCCCCGAGCAGATACCCGACCTCGTGCGGCGCCTCGGCCCCGCCGTGCGGCTGCTGTCCGGATTCGTGCTGCCGAAGTTCACCGAGGAACGCGGCATGCCCTTCCTGGAGGCGCTCTCCGCCGCCGAGGCCACCTGCGGACGCAGGCTCTTCGCCATGCCGGTGCTCGAATCCCCGGACCTGCTGTACCGGGAGTCCCGGGTGCAGACGCTGGAGGGGATCTTCCGCGCGGTCGACAAGTACCGGGACCGCGTGCTCGCCCTGCGGCTCGGCGTGACCGACTTCTGCTCCTCCTACGGGCTGCGCAGGGGCCCCGACATGACGGCCTACGACGTCCAGATCGTCGCCTCCGTCATCGCCGACGTGGTGAACATGCTGGCCCGCGCCGACGGCACCGGATTCACCGTGACCGGACCCGTGTGGGAGTACTTCCGGGTCCAGGAACGCATGTTCAAACCGCAGCTGCGGCAGAGCCCCTTCCTGGAGGGCCAGGCCGTCGGACTGCGCCAGAAGCTCATCGAGCACTCGATGGACGGACTGCTGCGCGAGATCTCCCTTGACCGGGCCAACGGACTGCTGGGCAAGACCTGCATCCACCCCTCGCACGTGCTCCCCGTGCACGCGCTGTCCGTGGTCAGCCACGAGGAGTTCAGCGACGCCCAGGACATCCTGCGGCCCGAGCGGGGCGGCGGAGGCGTGATGAGGTCGGCCTACACGAACAAGATGAACGAGGTGAAGCCCCACCGCGCCTGGGCCGAACGGACCCTGCTGCGCGCCGAGGTCTTCGGGGTGGCCAACGAGGACATCGGCTTCGTGGAGCTGCTCGCCGCCGGCCTGGCCGACTGACCGCCGGGCGACCGGACGCACGCGATCCATGACCACGCCGGGGCCCCGAGCCGCGGCGGACAACGGGAGGCACGACCACATGACCGACAGGGCGCACGCCGAGGAGCCCGCCGAAGAGCGCGCCGGAACCTGGTCCGGCAGCTGGGTCGCCGAGCGGCTCGGCGTCGAACTCGCCGGCGACGAGACGCTCCCCGGCCTGCTGGGCCTCGCCCTGCGCCGCAACCCCAAGCGGGCGCACCTGCTCGTCTCCAACGTGCTCGGCAAGCACGTCCCGCAGTCGCCCTCCGTCGTCTACGGCCACGGCGTCGCCCTGGGCCGCCGCGTCCGCGACCTGCTCGGCACCGAGGACGCCGGACGCGCGGTCGTCCTCGGCTACGCGGAGACCGCCACCGGACTGGGCCACTGCGTCGCCGACGGCCTGGGACCCGCCCCGTACCTGCACTCCACCCGCCGTCCGGTCGGCTCGGTGGCCCGGGCGGGCGGCTTCGAGGAGGCCCACTCGCACGCGACCTCCCACCTCCTGCTGCCCGAGGACCCGGCGCTGCTGGCCGGGGACGGGCCGCTGGTCCTCGTCGACGACGAGTTCTCCACCGGCAACACGGTGCTCAACACCGTCCGCGCCCTGCACGAGCGCTACCCCCGCACGCGGTACGTCGTGGTGGCCCTGGTCGACATGCGCTCGCCCGCCGACGCCGGCCGGCTGGACGACCTCGCCCGGGAGATCGGCGCCCGCGTCGACCTGGTGACCACCGCCTCCGGCACGGTCCGCCTGCCGACGGGCGTGCTGGAGAAGGGCCAGGAACTCGTCGCCCGGCACGAGACGCCGACCGCACCCGTCACGGACGTGACCGGCCGGGGCGCGGCGGCGTCCGGCCCGGCCGGCTCCGTCGCCCGCGTCGACCTGCGCTGGCCCCAGGACGTCCCCGACGGCGGACGGCACGGCTTCGCCGCCGTGCACCGGGAGCGGCTGGAGGAGGCGCTGCCCGGCATGGCGGCCCGGATCGCCGAAGCGCTGCCCGCCGACGCCCGGCGCGTGCTCGTCCTCGGCTCCGAGGAACTCATGTACGCCCCGCTGCGCCTGGCCCACGCGCTGGAGCAGACCGCCGGCGGCGGCGTCGACGTGCGCTTCTCCACCACCACCCGCTCTCCCGTCCTCGCGGTCGACGACCCCGGCTACGCCATACGCACCCGACTGGTCTTCCCCGCGCACGACGACCCGGCCGACGGCCCCGGCGAGCGCTACGCCTACAACGTCGCGGGCGCCGGCTTCGACGCCGTCGTCGCCGTCGTCGACTCGGCCGCCGACACCCCCGCGCTGCACGCCCCCGACGGACTGGTGGCCCGCCTGGCCGCGCACGTCCCGCACGTCCGGCTCGCGGTCGTCCCCTCGTACGTCCCGCGACCCCCGCACGCCTCCGAAAGGCCCTCCATGCTGCCCGAGCCGCTGCGCGGCCCCGCCTTCTCCTCGTACGCGCCCGACGAGGTCGGCTGGCTGCTCCAGGACCTCTCGGACGTGACCCTGGAAGCGCCGACCGAGGAGCGCGAGGAGGCGATCCAGAGCGGCGGCGCGCACTACGCCGAGTCGCTGCCCGTCGAGTACCAGCCCAGCGAGCAGTACCAGGAGCTGTTCCACGCGGCGCTTGACGCGTCCGCCGCTCGGCTGGCGCGTGCCGTCGGCGCCGTCACCGAGATCGTCCTCGCGGAGCGCTCGCCCCGCCCGGTCCTGGTCTCCCTCGCTCGCGCGGGCACCCCCGTCGGCGTACTGATGCGCCGCTGGGCGCAGTTCCGTCACGGGCTCGACCTCCCGCACTACGCCGTGTCGATCGTCCGCGGCCGCGGCATCGACGCCAACGCCCTGCGCTGGCTGGCCGCCCACCACGACCCCGCCGACGTCGTCTTCGTCGACGGCTGGACCGGCAAGGGCGCCATCACCCGCGAACTCGCCGCCGCCCTGCGTGACTTCGAGACCTCCGACGGCGTCACCGGCTTCGACCCCGAGATCGCCGTACTGGCCGACCCCGGCTCCTGCGTCCGCACCTACGGCACCCGTGACGACTTCCTCATCCCCTCCGCCTGCCTCAACTCCACCGTCTCCGGCCTGATCTCCCGCACCGTGCTCCGCGCCGACCTGGTCGGCCCGCACGACTTCCACGGCGCGAAGTTCTACCGCGAACTCGCCGGCGCCGACCTGTCACCGGTCTTCCTCGACGCCGTGGCCGCCCGCTTCCCGGACGTCACGGAAACGGTCGACGCCCAGGCCAAGGAACTGCTCTCCGCCGACCGCACCCCCACCTGGGAAGGCTGGGCCGCCGTCGAGCGCATCAGCGAGGAGTACGGCATCCATGACGTGAACCTGGTCAAGCCCGGCGTCGGCGAGACCACCCGGGTGATGCTGCGCCGCGTCCCGTGGAAGGTGCTGGCCCGCGCCGGCGCCGGCGCCGACCTGGACCACGTCCGCCTGCTGGCCGAGCAGCGGGGCGTGCCGGTGGAGGAGGTCGCCGACCTGCCGTACACCTGCGTCGGGCTGATCCACCCCCAGTACACGCGGGGCGCCACCGGCGCCGACGGCAAGGCGGTGACCCTCTGATGCCGGTACTCGTCGCCAGCGACCTCGACCGCACCCTCATCTACTCGGCGGCCGCGCTCGGGCTGACCATGCCCGACCTGAGGGCGCCCCGCCTGCTGTGCGTGGAGGTCTACGAGAGCAGACCCCTGTCCTACATGACCGAGACGGCCGCGCAGCTGCTGACCGACCTCGGCGACACGGCGGTCTTCGTGCCGACCACCACCCGCACCCGCAAGCAGTACCAGCGGATCAACCTCCCCGGCCCCGCGCCCAAGTACGCGATCTGCGCCAACGGCGGCCACCTGCTGGTGGACGGCGTCTCCGACCCCGGCTGGCACGCACGGGTGACCGCACGGCTGGCCGACGAATGCGCCTCCCTGGCCGAGGTCCGCGACCACCTGACGAGCACCGCCGACCCGCTGTGGGTGCGCAAGCACCGCGTCGCCGAGGACCTCTTCGCCTACCTGGTCGTCGAACGCGACCTGCTGCCCCTGGACTGGGTGAAGGAACTCGCCGTGTGGGCCGAGAACCGCGGCTGGACCGTGTCCCTCCAGGGCCGCAAGATCTACGCCGTCCCCAAGCCGCTCACCAAGAGCGCCGCCGTCCACGAGGTCGCCCGCCGCACCGGTGCCGAACTCACCCTCGCCGCCGGCGACTCGCTCCTCGACGCCGACCTGCTGCTCGCCGCCGACCGGGGCTGGCGTCCGGGCCACGGCGAACTGGCCGACTCCGGATGGTCGGCCCCGACGATCAGCGCCCTGCCCGAGCGCGGAGTCATGGCCGGGGAGCGGATCCTCCGCGAGTTCCTCGGCGCGGCGGGCCCTGCTCGCTGAGACCGCCGTCCGGGTCCCCGGTACCGCCGCCGGTGCCGGGGTGGCCGTCGTCGTCCGCCTGCGGCCGTATGCCCTGCCTCCCCTCGTGTCCGTGGCCCCGCCGCCGGTGACCGGCGCCCGGCCGCAGCAGACGCATGCCGACGAAGACCACCAGAGCCAGGGCCGCCGCGGCGAGGATCACCTTCGAGTAGGTGGAGGCGATGCCCGAGACCTTGGACCAGTTGTCCCCCAGCGCGTAGCCCGCGAGCACGAACACGGTGTTCCAGATCGCGCTGCCGAGGGTCGTCAGGGCGAGGAAGACGGGCAGCCGCATCCGCTCCACGCCCGCCGGCACGGAGATCAGGCTGCGGAAGATGGGGATCATCCGGCCGAAGAACACCGCTTTGGTCCCGTGGCGGAGGAACCAGGCCTCCGTCTTCTCTATGTCGGACACCTTCACCAGCGGCAGCTTCCCCGCTATCGCCACCGTGCGGTCCCGGCCGAGCAGGGCACCGATCCCGTACAGGGCGAGCGCCCCGATCACCGAACCCGCCGTCGTCCACAGCAGGACGGCGATCAGGTTCATCCGGCCGGAGCTGGCCGCGAACCCGGCGAGCGGCAGGATCACCTCGCTCGGCAGAGGAGGAAAAAGGTTCTCCAGAGCGATGGCGAGACCGGCACCGGGGGCACCGAGGGCGTCCATGAGGTCGTTGATCCACTGCGGTGCCGCACCGCTGTCCGCGGCCGGCTGCGCTGCGATGGCTGTCATGACGACCACGCTAGAAAATCGCGGCTGAAGGGACCCTGAGGAAGACCGCATGATCGCCTGCGGTCCACCGCAGGCGGGAATTGCGGTTTTCCGCAGTGTGCCCGGCCGTCGCGCCCGGCTAGCCTCGCGATCATGCGAAATACGGCGCGACGTGGAGTGCGGTGCGGGGTGGGCCTCATCATGGGGACCGCCTCGGCCGCCGTCGAGCTGCTCTTCGCCCTGCTGGCCGGCGTCGCGCTGGCCCCGGTGGCGGCCTGGCCGGACGGACGCCGTGCCGTACTGCGGCCGGTTCTCGCGTGCGCGCGGTTCCTGGCGGAGCTGGAGCGGGCCCGGCTGCGGATGTGGCTCGGCCTCCGCGTCACACCCGCGTACGCGGACGTACGGGCGCTGCGGTACGTCACCTGCCGCTGGACCCTGGGGATCCTGGGCGGCGTCGTGATGCTGACGGCCGCCGTCGGCCTGGCGTACGGCACGTTCGTGCTGTACGGCTGGCTGCTGCTGGACGGCATACGCAACCCCGGTTCGCTGGTCCTGGGCAGTCTGGGCGGTTTGTTCCTCGTGTTCCTCGCCGTGCAGGGAATATTCGGTGTGGCCGGGCTGGAGGGGCAGCTGGCGCGGCACTTCCTCGGCCCTCGCCACCAGGAGGAGCTGGAGCGGCGGATCGCGGAGCTGTCCGCCAGCCGCGCCGCGGTCGTCGACGCCGTCAACGACGAGCGGCGCCGCATCGAGCGCGACCTGCACGACGGCGTGCAGCAGCGGCTCGTCGCCCTCGGCATGCTGCTCGGCCGGGCCCGCCGC
The DNA here is from genome assembly GCF_044455745.1 of Streptomyces sp. NPDC051136. Lineage (NCBI taxonomy): Bacteria > Bacillati > Actinomycetota > Actinomycetes > Kitasatosporales > Streptomycetaceae > Streptomyces > Streptomyces sp. NPDC051136. The sequence goes on from NZ_JBITFE010000002.1 coordinate 732,803, forward strand.
AGTCAGGACGCCGACCGCCGGGACCGGCTGCTGGGCCAGGCCCACGACGAGAGCCGCCGTGCCCTGGACGAGCTGCGCGAGGTGGCCTGGCGGATCTACCCGACCACGTTGGACGAGGCGGGGCTGCGCGCGGCCCTGGAGACGGTGGCCGAGCGGGCGTCCGTACCGGTGGGAGTGGAGTACGACCTTGCCGAGGAACCCGAGCAGGCCGTCGCGACCGTCGCGTACTTCGTGGTCTGCGAGGCGGTCACGAACGCGGTCAAACACGCGGCGCCGACACGCATAAGCGTCGCGGTCAGAGCGGAGGGGGAACGGATGTACGTGAGCGTGCGGGACGACGGCTGCGGCGGGGCGAACGCCGGGGGCAGCGGACTGTTCGGGCTCGCCCGGCGCGTCGCCGCCCTCGACGGCAGTCTCAGTGTGGTCAGCCCGCAGGGCGGGCCGACCCTCGTCGCCGCGGAGCTGCCATGCGCCTGATCCTCGCCGAGGACTCCACCCTGCTGCGGGAGGGGCTGGTGCGGCTGCTGGCGGAGGAGGGCCACGAGGTCCTCGCGGCCGTCGGCAACGCCGAGCTGCTGCTGAAGGCGGTCGCCGAAGACCCGCCGGACGTGGTCGTCGCCGACGTCCGGATGCCGCCCACGCACACGGACGAGGGCCTGCGCGCGGCCCTGGAGATACGCGCGCGATGGCCGGAGGTCGGCGTGCTGGTCCTCTCGCAGTACGTGGAGAAGCGGTACGCGACCGAGCTGCTCACCGGAGACACGGAAGGGGTCGGATATCTGCTCAAGGACCGGGTGGTCCAGATCGACGAGTTCCTGGACGCACTGGAGCGGGTCGCAGCAGGACGCGCGGCGTTCGACCCCGAAGTGGTCCGCCAGCTGCTCGGCCGCACGACCCACACCGACCTGCTCGCCCGGCTCACCGTGCGGGAGCGGGACGTGCTGGCCGAGATGGCCCAGGGGCACACCAACGCGGCGATTGCGCGGCGGCTGCACATCTCGCAGAGCGCGGTGGAGAAGCACACCAATGCGATCTTCGACAAGCTGGAGCTGACGGGAGGCGAGGGGTATTCACGCAGGGTGCTGGCAGTGCTGCGCTACCTGGGCAGCTGACGGGGCGGAGAACCTGCCGGGGAGCCGGAGACGTCCCGACGGGGCCGGAGAAGCCCCGACGGGAGCGCGCGGGGGAGAACCGGAGCCGAACTCAGCCGCAGCAGCCGCCGCCGCAGCAGCCACCGCCACCGCCACCGCCGCCACCGCCGCCCGGCGAGGGGGCCGGTGCGGAGGCCGAGCCGCCGACCGCGACCGTCGACAGCAGCTTCACCGTGTCCTCGTGACCCGCGGGGCAGGCGGCCGGAGCGGAGGACTCGGCCATGGGGCGGCTCAGTTCGAAGGTGTCGCCGCAGCTGCGGCAGCGGTACTCGTAGCGAGGCATGCGCACAGGTTAACGGGCCCGGCCGGCCGGTGACCCCGGTCGCCCGGACCCGGTGACCCGTGACCGGACCCGGTGACCCGTGACCGGGCCCGGTGATCAGTGACCGGACCCGCGTTCCTCGCGGATGCGGGTGACTACGCCGGCCACCGTCTGCCGGACCGTCTCCGTCTCCGTCAGGAAGTGCCAGTAGTCGGGGTGCCGGCCCTCCAGCGTGGTGATCGCGCGTTCCAGCCGGGCCACGGCCTCGTCCAGGGGGCGCGCGTGACGGGGCTCGGGAGTGTTGCGGCCGGCCATGGCCAGGCGCTGGGCGTCGCGGATCGCGAAGCGGGTGCGTTCGATCTCCTGTTGCGGGTCCTTCTGCACGGCGTTGAGCCGCTGCAGCCGGTCGCCGGCCGCCGAGACGGCCTCGTCGGTCGCGTTCAGCAGCGCGCGCACCGTCGACAGCAGGGAGGTGGCGTCGGGCCAGCGCTGCTCGTCGCGGGCGGCCTGCGCCTCGGCCAGTTTCCGCTCGGCCTGGCGGACCGATTCGGCCGCCTGGTCCGGCACGTGCTGGAGGTCCTGCCAGCATGCGGCGGTGAACCGGCGCCGCAACTCGCTCAGCACCGGCTCGACCTGCTCCGTGCGGGTGGTCAGGGCCTGGGCGCGGGTGCGCAGGGAGACCAGACGGTGGTCGATCTCCGCGGCACGCTCGGGCAGGCGCTCCGCCTCGGCGCGGACCGCTTCGGCCTCCCGGGTGACCCGTTCGGCGCGCTCCAGCGTCTGGGGCACGCCGTGCTGCCCCGCGCCCTGGTTCAGCCGGGTCAGCTCCGGGCCGAGGGCCGCGAGCCGGGTGGCGAGGTCGTCCGCCTTCAGACCGGAGCCGCGCGCGGCGTCCAGGGCGTTGGAGGCGGCGAGCAGCGCCTGCCGGGCCCGTTCGACGGCGGGGGCCAGCCGGGCGAGCTGGGTCTCGGCCTTGCCGAGCAGGGGGCCGAGGCCCTCGGCGAAGCGGTCCAGCTCCTGCTTGATCCGGCCCAGCTCCGTTCTGGCCGCGGTCAGTTCGGTACGGGCACGGGAGGCGGCCGAGGCCTCCAGGTCGTCCCGGTCCAGGTCGTGGGCGTCGACGGCGCCGATGTACTGCCGGCTGACCTCGTCGATGCGCCGGCCGAGCGCCTCGAAGTCGGTGACCGCGCGCCGGGCGGCGGGGGAGGAGTCGACGGCCGCGATCGTCTCTATCGAGATCCGCAGATCCCGCTGCGCGGTGTCCAGCTCGTAGAACGCGGCGGCCGCGTCGTCCTTCGCGGCCTGCGCCTCGGCGCGCTGGCTCTCGGCCCGGCCACCGAACCAGCGCCGGGTACCGCCGCCGGCGAACGCGGCGGGCAGGGCGAGCACGGCGAGCAGCGGCAGGCCCACGAGGGTGAGCGTGTCCCGTAGCGTCGTGAGCGCCGCGCCGGACGGGCGGCGGGAGCGGCAGGGCGGGCGCCGAGCGCGCGCCACCATCGGCGAGTACGGCTGCGATGGCGTCGCCGTCACATCACTCTCCCGTGTCGTCCGTCCTGCCCGGGTTCATTCTCCCACCCGTTAGGGACGAACACACGGGCCGGTCAGTTCGCGGTTCGGACCGTGATTCTGCCGTCACCGGACCGGGCGTCGACCAGGTGCGCGCTGGCGCCGTCCGTGGGCACGGACACGTCGACCGCGCCGTCCCCGGTGTGCGTCGTCACCTTGTACGTGGCCCGGGGCAGCGAGATCGTCACGGAGCCGTCGCCGGTACGGGACTCCACCTGGTCCGGGACGGTGCCGAGGTCCAGCCGCACCGAACCGTCGCCGGTGCGCGCCGTCACCCGCCGGGAGGAGACCGCGGCGCGGACGGAACCGTCTTCGGTGCGCAGTTCCAGAGGGCCGGAGGAGTCGGTGACGTGCACGGAGCCGTCACCGGTACGGATGTCCAGCGCGTCCTCGAACCCGCTCGCCCGCACGCTGCCGTCGCCGTCCTTCACCTCGACGGCGATGCCCCGCGGCACCTCGATGCGGTGCTTGGCCGCGCAGTCGGCGACCACTCCGGAGCAGTGCATGCGCAGCACCAGCCGGTCGTCGTTCATCCGCCAAGTCACCTCGGGCTCCGAGCCGACGGCGACCGACCCGGAGAACCACCGCGTGACCTCGATCTTCCCGGACGCGTGCGCGTCCGAGGCGACGATCTCCAGGGCGGAGTCGTCGGAGTCGACGGTGAGGGTACGGCCCTGGAGGGCGAAGGACCGGTGCTCGGGCTCCTTGTCGTCCGAGGCGGAGGCGCAGGCGCTCAGGCCCGCGGCGAGAACGGCGACGGCGCCGGCGGCGGCCAGCGCGCGGACGGGAACGGTACGGGCGGGCATGACGGTCTCCCCCTGGAACGCACGACGAGGTGGCCCCCCGGGGGGCCCTGCGCGGTGGCGCGGAGCCGGGTCGGCGAGGCTCTACGACCGTACGGAGCACGGGAGCGGCGCGGGATCCGGTCGGCTACCGGATCAGGGGTGGGGTTAACCCCCGGCCACCGCCCCGGCACGGCGCGAACGCGGGTGCCGTGCCGCGTCGCGGGCCATGTAGGCTGTCGACTCGTCCTGGGTGCGTAGCTCAGGGGTAGAGCGCCTGCCTTACAAGCAGGATGTCGGCGGTTCGAAACCGTCCGCGCCCACCAGGACCGGCGCCGTCGTCGGTGCGAAGGCCCCCGGAGATCCTCCGGGGGCCTTTCGCATGCGGTCGCCCGGTCTCAGTCGTCCTCGGGCGGGGTCCGGGGGAGCGGGGCCTCGTGGGCGTGCTTCAGCTCCGACCGTGCGCTCACCCGGTCCGAGCCGGTCACCTCCGACCAGTACCGGTGGGTGCTGACGAACACGGCCAGCTCGCGCTCGCGCTGCCGCAGCTTCTCGACCTCGGCCTGCTCGTCCGCGGACCAGCCGGGGGAGGCCGGGCGCTCGATCCTGCGCCAGCCGTTGTCGTCGCTGAAGCCGTCGAGGGGCTCGACGGACCAGGGGAGTCTCTTCAGCAGGGCCGACAGCTCGGCCCGGACCTGATGCAGTTCCTCCTGGCCGGCGAGGAGGTCACTGGGGAAATCATAGGTCGTAGCCACGATCCAATGATACGCCTGTTCGATTTTGAGGCGCGCGTTCCCTTCGGGGGTTCACGCGAACGTGTGGTCCGCGGGCCGGGGCCCACTGTCAGACCCCTGGCCTACCGTGAAAGACATGGCGGATACGGCTGACGTGGCGGAGCGGACCGGAGCGGGCGGGGAGCGGGTGAGCCTGGTCCCCTGGGCGGAGGGGGACCTGTGGCTGCTGCGCAGGATCAACAGCCCGGAGATGACCGTGCACCTGGGCGGACCGGAGACCGAGGAGCGACTCCTGGACCGGCACCGGCGGTACGTCGAGCTGACGCCGGGCCGGATGTTCCGGGTGGTCCTGGCGGACGGCGGCGAGACCGTCGGCTCCGTGGGGTACTGGCAGCGGACCTGGCGGGACTCCGAGGTCTGGGAGACCGGATGGAGCGTGCTGCCGGAATTCCAGGGGCGGGGGCTCGCCGTGCGGGCGGCCCGTGCCGTCCGGGAGCAGGCCCGCGCGGCCGGGTCCCACCGGTATCTGCACGCGTTCCCCCAGGTGGGCCACACCGCTTCCAACGCGGTCTGCCGAGGGGCCGGTTTCGAGCTTCTCGGGCAGGTCGACTTCGAGTATCCGAAGGGTCACCGGATCACGTCGAACGACTGGTGCGTGGACCTGGAGAGGGGAGACTGACGTCATGTGCCGCAGCATCAAGACCCTGCGTCCGCCCGTGCTGGCGGAGGAGGCCACCGAGGACGAGATCAGGGCCGCCGCCCTTCAGTACGTCCGCAAGGTCTCCGGTTTCCGTGCGCCCGCCGCGCACAACCAGGAGGTCTTCGACCGTGCCGTCGAGGCCGTCACCGAGGCCACGGCCGAGCTGCTGGCCGGCCTTGAGGTGCGGGGCGGCGCAGGCGCCCGGCGAGCCTCCTGACGCCGTCCGGCGATGCGGGCGGCGGCCGTGCCGTCCGGCGGTGTGACCCCGCCTTCCGGAGGTGTGCCCCCGCCGTCCGGCGGCGCGGGCTCCGCCGTTCGGCTGGCGCCCGTGCCATTCGACGAGCGCCGTGCCGTTCGAGGAGCGCCCGCGCCGTCCGCCGCCCTGGAGCGGGTCGTCCGGCCCGCAGCACGGCGGCCGCGTCACGGGCCGAGGAGGCGTCAGGACGCCCCGAGTCGGGGCGGGTCGTCAGGACGCCTCGGGTGGGGCAGGTCGTCAGGACTTCCCGAGTCGGGCCGGGTCGTCAGGATGCCTCGGGCGGGGCAGGTCGTCAGGACGTCCCGAGTCGGGCCGGACCGTCAGGATGCCTCGGTGGTGCGGGGCTGGCGGCGCATCAGGAACGCCGCCCCCGCCCCCGCTCCGAACAGCGCCACCAGCGACACGCCCGTCGCCAGCCAGGTCGCGCCCAGCCATTGCCCGCCGAAGTAACCGAGGGCCACGCTGTAGACGGCCCAGGCGAGCCCGGCGAGCGCCGACCACGGGAGGAACTCCCGGACCCGGCGGTGCGCCGCGCCCGCGACCAGCGAGACGACCGAGCGGCCGGCCGGAGCGAAGCGGGCCAGGACGACGAGGGCACCGCCGCCGCGGGCCAGGGCCCCGCCGAGACGTTCCTGCGCGGTGGTCAGCCGCCGGGAACGGGCGATCGCGCGGTCGAGGCGCTCCCCGCCGCGCCAGGCGAGGCGGTACACGGCCAGGTCGCCCATGACCGATGCGGTCGCCGCGCAGAGCGTCAGGACGAGGATGTCGGGGACGTCCTCCGGAACCCGCCCGGCCGCCGCCGCTCCCGACCCCGCGGCCGCCGTCGCCGCCGCGATCACCAGGACACCGCTCGGCAGCACCGGCAGGAAGATGTCGAGGAGCACCGAGACGGCCACCAACGCGTAGATCCACGGGCTGCTGACCAGCGAACCGATACTTCCCAGACTCTCGACCACCACAACTCCCCGATACGCCCCCGTGGGCCGGGCCTTGCCGCGAGACGCGGGGACGGCAGGAGCGGCCGATGACAGCCATACAGCGTACGCCGGGGGTGTGACAGAGGGTTCACAGGGGGCTTGTCGGATCGACGCGGGATGTTCACACGGAGCTGCCCGCCCGGCCTCCGACGCGCGGCAGCGGTGCCCCGCGTCCGGGAAGGCACCGCTGCCGGGCGGGAGGAGGCGGGTCAGGCCGCGACCGGCGTCTGCGGCTCCGGGGTGGACTGCCGCCGCTGCGAGGTGCGCCGGGCGAGCAGGCGGTCCGCGCCGAAGGCGCCGGAACCGGTGACGGCGAGCAGCAGGAAGGCCCAGCAGAACATGACGGGGGTCTCGCCACCGTTCTCCATCGGCCACAGGGCGTTCGGCTGGTGGACCTTGAAGTACGCGTAGGCCATGGAGCCGGAGCAGATCAGCGCGGCCGGGCGGGTGGCGAGGCCCAGCAGCACGAGGCCGCCGCCGACCACCTGGATCACAGCGGCGTACCAGCCCGGCCAGGTGCCCGCTTCGAGCGTGCCGCCCGTTCCCGCGGCGCCGCCGAGGACGCCGAACAGGGAGGCGGCACCGTGGCAGACGAAAAGCAGGCTGAAGACGATGCGGAACAGGCCGAGTACGTACGGCTGCGCGTCGGTGCCGTTGAGGCGTATGGGCATGCGGGTGCTCCTTCGGTCGGCCGGCCGCGGAAGGGGCCGGTGGGGGGACGGAACCGAGTGGGCTGCCCACGTTAGGTGCACCTAATCAGTGCTTGCAAGTTCAACATTTCGCCATAGCGTGACGTGCGGTCACCGGCGCTTCCTCGTCGCCGAGCCAGGTGGGAGCGCTCCCACGCCCGCGGAGCGGTCCTCGGACATGTCTCGTTTCCTACCCTCGCCCCTTGCGCCACAAGCCCGTGCCGCCCGCACGGGCCGGAGCCCGTGCTACGCGAGCTCCCGGTCCGTGATCGTCCGCAGCGCGGTCGCCCCGGCACGGTCGGCCCGGGCCTGTTCCAGGCGCAGCCGCGCCGACCGGCCCCGGAAGGTCAGCGTCATGATCTGGTTGCCGAACCAGGGGCCGCCGGTCCTGCGCCAGCTCACTGCCGGCGGCGCGCAGCGTCCGTGCCGGGCGATGCGCCGGCCGAGGGCCCGTGCCAGGGCGCTCCAGCCGAAGCGGAAACCGAGGCGCATCGAGAGCGGTACGGAGTTGTGGACGGGCGAGCAGGTCAGCTGGGCCACCCGCGCGTCGGGCGCACGCCCCGGCCAGGACGGCTCGGCGATGTAGGCGTGGTGCACGTCGCCCGACAGCACGCTCACCGTCGCGGGCGCCTCCGGTCCCGTACCGGCCTCGGCGATCAGGTCGCCCAGCGCGTCGAAGGAGGACGGGAAGGCGGCCCAGTGCTCCAGGTCGGCCCCGCGCCGGATCCGTTCCCCGCGCTCGGCCCAGCGCTCGCCGCGCTCGCCGCCGCACATCGCTGCGTTCCAGGCCTCCACGTCGTGCACCAGGTGGGGCAGCAGCCAGGGCAGGGAGGTGCCGATCAGCAGGTGGTCGTACGAGCCCCGCCCGTCCATGACCTGCTCGCGCACCCAGGCGGCCTCCTCCGGGTCGAGCATCGAGCGGCGGTCCTCCGCCAGGACGCGGGCCGCGCGGGAGTCCACCATCAGCAGCCGGGTGCGGCCGAAGTCGCGCCGGTAGCTCCAGCGGACGGAGGCCGCGTCGGCGTCGGCCCGGGCGGCGAACGCGCGCAGGGCGGCGGTGCCGTCGGGGGCCTCGCGGACGGCCGCGTACAGCGGGTCGGCGGCCAGCTGGGCCGGGGAGAGGTTGCCCAGCTGCTGGTACACCCAGTACGACATGAGCCCGCTCAGCAGCCGCTCCTGCCACCAGTCGGTGGCCCGCATGTCGGTGAGCCAGGCGGCCGAGGTGTTCCAGTCGTCGATGACGTCGTGGTCGTCGAAGATCATGCAGCTGGGCACGGTGGACAGCAGCCAGCGCACCTCCGGGTCGAGCCAGGACTCGAAGTAGAGGCGGGTGTACTCCTCGTAGTCGGCGACCTGGTCGCCGGGCGGCTGGTCCAGGTCGCGGCGGTCGCCGATCCAGCGGCGGGTGGCGTCGGACACCTCGTCGGCGTACACCTGGTCACCGAGCAGCAGCAGGACGTCGGGGCGGGCGCCCCCGGGGTCGGCCGCCATCCGGGCGGCGAGGGTGTCCAGGGCGTCCGGGCCCACCGGGTCCTTGCCGCCGGCGGGCGGCGCGGCCCAGCGGCAGGAGCCGAAGGCGACGTGCAGGCCGTCCTCGTCGGTGGGCGTGGCGATCACCGAGGGCGGGAAGGGCGAATCGGGCGGCGGCCACACGCTCGCCCCGTCGAGGAGCACCTCGTACGGCGTCGACGTGCCGGGGGTCAGACCCTCCACCGGGACCAGGGCGTAGTGGTGGCCGGCGACGAGGAAGGTGCCGGCCGTGCCCCGCGCCCCGTCGGCGCAGCGCACCTCGGCGGTGCAGGGGCCGCTCGTCTCGACCCAGACCGTCGCGCACGAACCGTCGGTGTACCTCAGCAGTGGGCCCAGGCGCAGTCCCGCCATGATGATCCTCTCCTTCGTCGCCCCGTACGGTACGGGGCGACGAAGACCGGTGGGAGGGTCCGCGCCGAACGGACGGCGGACGGGGGGCGTCAGCAGTTCGCGAGGTAGCCCTGCAGCGCGGACTTCTCCGCCGAGTCGACCGAGAGGTCGTAGTAGTACTTCACCTGCACCCAGGCGCGCACGTAGGTGCAGCGGTAGGCGCTGCGCGAGGGCATCCAGGTGGCCGGGTCCTGGTCGCCCTTGGCCTGGTTGACGTTGTCGGTGACCGCGATGAGCTGGGGGCGGGTCAGGTCGTTGGCGAAGGACTGGCGACGCGAGGTGGTCCAGGCGTCGGCGCCGGAGTCCCAGGCCTCGGCGAGCGGCACGACGTGGTCGATGTCGACGTCGCCGGAGGCGGACCAGGTGGCGCCGTCGTAGGGGGAGTACCAGCTGCCGCTGGTGGCGGCGCAGGAGGAGTCGGTGACGACGCCGGTGCCGTCGCGCTTGAGGATCGTCTCGCGGGTGTTGCAGGCGCCGGACTGGGTGATCCAGTGCGGGAAGAGGTCGCGGTCGTAGCCGGTGCGGTCCTCGGTGGCCACGGTGAGGGAGGCGAGGTAGGTGCGGGCGGTGGCGGCGCTGACCGGGGTGGGGAGGGCGGCGGAGGCGGCCGGGCCGTTGAGGAGCCCGGCGGAGGCTATGAGCCCGGTGAACGCGGCGAGGAAACCGAGCCGTCGACGCGCGTAGAACTTCGGCATGCGAACTCCCTTGGAGTGTGGGGGTGTTGGGACGCGGGCAGGGGAATGCTCGCGACGCCGCATGGCGCACAGATGTGCGGTCGGTAAGAAACTAGTGACGTGTGCATGGCGCGTCTAGGAGTGCGACGAGACTCGTGACGGGGGGGGTGTCACGGGAGGCGTGACAGGGCCCGGCGTGGGCCGGGGAGTCCGGCGGGAGCGCGGCGGGGCCTGTGGAGCCGAAGGGGACTCGTGGGAGTCGGCCGGGGTCCGTGGGACTTTCGGCCCTCGGTCCCGTCCGCGGGCTCGCGTACTATGGACGGCGCAGAAGGGGAGTAGCTCTTCGCCGGACCGTCGACATACTGCTCAGCCCGCTGAGCCGGCGCCCGGAGGCAGGTCTCGCACCGCGAGACCGGCCAGCGAGACCTTCGGCAAGCAGTGCACGCCCGTGCCGTACGGCAGGGGTGGATCCGTGTGCTGCCGTGCCGAGGTGTCTCCCGTCGCGGACGTCGTGAAGTCCCGAACCAGCACTCTCGGTGGGGTGGCCCCGACCGATTGAGGAACCTTGATCAGCCTGACCGTGACGGCGCTCGTCTTCGGTGTCGTCTTCCTCGCCGAACTGCCGGACAAGACCGCCCTCGCCGGCCTCGTCCTCGGCACCCGCTACCGCGCCTCGTACGTCTTCGCGGGCGTGGCCGCCGCCTTCCTGCTGCACGTCGTGCTCGCCGTCGCGGCCGGCAGCGTGCTGACCCTGCTGCCCCAGCAGATCGTCCACGCGGTGACCGGGGTGCTGTTCCTGGGCGGCGCCGCCGTGCTGCTGATGAAGAAGGACGACGACGACGAGGAGATCCGCAAGCCGGAGGACCAGTCCTTCTGGAAGGTCGCCGGGGCCGGGTTCATGCTCATCCTGGTCGCCGAGTTCGGTGACCTGACGCAGATCATGACGGCCAACCTCGCCGCCCGCTACGACGATCCGCTCTCCGTCGGCCTCGGTGCGGTGCTCGCGCTGTGGGCGGTGGCCGGGCTCGGCATCGTCGGCGGAAAGGCGCTGATGAAGCGGGTGCCGCTGGGGCTGATCACGAAGATCGCCGCGGTGCTCATGCTGGGCCTCGGCGTGTGGAGCCTGTGGGAGGCGATCGCCGGCTGAGCGGCGGCCGTCGGGGGGATGTCGGTGGGGTCCGGTGGGGTCCGGCGGCGGGGGCCGCTGGCGCGATCCCCGGTCTTTTTTGTACCGTGGATGAACAAAGTGGCTCCCGCCCGCTCCCCCTGACCGGCGGGCGGGGCCGCCTTGTCCCCTCCCCGCGCCTTGGAGCCTGCCGATGACGGCCACCGCCACCACCGTTCTGCCCGCCCGTGCCCTGCTGCTCGACATGGACGGCACCCTCGTCAACTCGGACGCCGCCGTCGAGCGCGTCTGGCGGCGGTGGGCCGACCGGCACGGCCTGGACGGCGACGAGGTCATGAAGGTCGTCCACGGGCGGCAGGGCTACGCCTCGATGGCGCTGCTGCTGCCGGACCGGCCCATGGAGCAGAACCACGCCGACAACGCGCGCCTGCTCGCCGAGGAGACCGCCGACACCGAGGGCGTCGTCGCGATACCGGGCGCCCCGGACTTCCTCGCCTCGCTGCGCGGCCTGCCGCACGCCCTGGTGACCTCGGCCGACGTGGCCCTCTCCAGCGCGCGGATGGCCGCCGCCGGGCTCGCTCAGCCCGACGTCCGGATCACCGCCGAGTCGGTCGGGGCGAGCAAGCCCGACCCGGAGGGCTTCCTCAAGGGCGCCGCCGAGCTGGGCGTCGCCCCGGCCGACTGCATCGCGTTCGAGGACTCCGGCGCCGGCATCACGGCCGCGCGCGCCGCCGGGATGCGGGTCGTCGGGGTCGGGCCGCGCGCCGGGATCCACGGGCCGGACGTGGTCGTCCAGGACCTGACACGGGTGCGCGTCGAGGCCGACGAGGACGGCACGCTGCGCCTGCACATCGGCTGACGGCCGCCCGCTGCGCGTGCGGGGTCGCCGCGTACGGGGTCGCTGTGCGGGGTCCCCGCGCCCGGGGTCGCCCCCTCCGGGCTGCGGCTGCTGCGGTGCGGGTTTCCGCGGCTGCCGCTTCTCCGGCTGCGGCTTCCGTGGCCGCCGCTGCTGCTCCTGCTGCTCCGGCTACCGCTTTCCCGGCTGCCGCTGCTCGGGCCGCGGCTTCTCCTGCTGCATATGAGGTCGCGGCTTCTCCTGGTGCCGGGGAGGCTCGGGCTTCCTCGGCTGCCGTCGACGCCTCGGCCTCCCCGGCTGCACGCGACGCCTCGGCCTCCCCGGCTGTCGCCGAGGTCCCCGGTTCACGACTTCTGCGGCTCGGACTCCAGCCTGCGGCGGGTGTCCGGGCCGTAGACGCCGACGCCGTCGGTGTAGATGCCGCGGAACCACTGGTACTGACGGACGGCGTCCTCGACCTGGCGGTCGAAGTCGCCGTTGGCGTCGCCCCGGTACATCTTCATCCCGGCCAGCCGCTGCTGGAGTTCCACCACCTCCGGGCCCTGGTCGCCGCGCCGCAGGGTCGGACCGGCGGCCAGGTCGGGGTCGTCGTCCTCGGGCTCCTGCGGGGCGTCGTCGGCCGGCGCGGTCGTGGCCCCCGTCGGCTCGGCAGACCGGGACGGTGCGGTCGAGGCGCTCGACGCCGACGGTGACGGCGAGGCCGACGCGCTCGCGCTCTGCGACGGGGAGGCGGACGCGGAGGGGGAGGGCGGCACGGAGCGGGCCGAGGGGGACGAGGCCGTGCTCGGTGCGGCGGTGCCGGGGGATGCCTCGCCGGTCGACGGGTCGGGCACACCGGCCCGGACATCGGTCGGCAGGGCCCCGTCCCGCGACGGTGTGTCGTAGGAGAACAGCCCGCTCGCGAATCCCGCCGCGCCCACCACGACCACGACCGCTCCGGCGGCACTCAGCAGCAGGCCCGTGCGGCGCCTCCGTGGCGGCCGTCCGTCGCCGTCCGTACCCGGTGCGCCGTCCGTGCCCGGTGTGCCGGGTGCGCCGCTCCCGTCCGGAAGGGTCCGCGGCAGGGGCGCCGTGCCGGACGTCTCGAACAGGCGCAGGTCGTGCGCGCTGGGGGAGCCGGCCGAGGGGGCGAGCGGCGTCGGCAGTACGGCTTTCGGCTTCGCGTCCCCGTCCGCGGGACCTGCGGCGGTACGGGCACCGTCCGCCCCGGCGTCGACCGCCCGCAGGGTCACGGTGGCGTCCCGGTCGGATACCGGCGCCCCGGCCCCCGCTCCGCTGCCGGCGTCAGCGGTGGCCCTCCCGGCCTCCTGCGCGGCGGCCGGGGGCGGCTCGTCGGCCGGGGGTGCGGCAGGGTGCCCGCCGGGCGGACCGGACTCCGGGTGCCCTGCGGCGCCCGGCCCCGCGGGCTCCCTGCTCCCGTCCAGCTCCACGTACGGCCGGATGCGCAGCGGGTCGAAGTCCTCCGCCGCTGCCGCCTGGGCCGTGCGGGCGTCGCGCAGGGCGTCGGACGCCCGCGCCCCGCAGGCGCAGGACGGAGTGTTGTCCGCCTCCCTGGGCGTGCCGCACTCCGGGCACGAGCCCCTCGCGGGCGGCTCCTGAGACGGCTCCTTCTGCTGCTCCACGCGTTCGTCCCTCCCCTCGCGACTCCCCTCGCGAACTCCAGAGATTATGCAGATCTTCTCCACACTTCCGCGCACACGCCCCCGGAATGCCGGCCTCCCGGAGGACTGAAACGGTCGAATCGGGTCACACCGACCGGGATGGGCGGTACGCGTCGACACCCGTGAGCGTCATGACACCCGTGGAGGTCCACATGGCCGGAGATGTGCGCGAGGCGGCGGAGACGGGCCCCGGCGCCGGACGGACAGGAGCAGGTCGCCGGCGGCGTGCTCGTCTCCATCGGGGCCCTGCTCCTCGGCATGCTGCTCGCCGCGCTCGACCAGACCATCGTCTCCACGGCCCTGCCGACCATCGTCAGCGACCTGGGCGGTCTCGAGCACCTGTCCTGGGTGGTCACCGCCTATCTGCTGGCGGCCACCGCCGCGACGCCGCTGTGGGGCAAGCTCGGTGACCAGTACGGGCGCAAGAGGCTGTTCCAGCTGGCGATCTGCATCTTCCTGGTCGGTTCCGCCCTGTGCGGCATCGCGCAGGGCATGTCCCAGCTGATCGCCTTCCGCGCCCTCCAGGGCCTGGGCGGCGGCGGCCTGATGGTGCTGTCGATGGCGATCGTCGGCGACCTGGTCCCGCCCCGCGAACGCGGCCGCTACCAGGGGCTGTTCGGTGCCGTCTTCGGCGCCACCAGCGTGCTCGGGCCGCTGCTCGGCGGGGTCTTCACCGAGCACCTCAGCTGGCGCTGGGTCTTCTACATCAACCTGCCCGTCGGTGTCGTCGCGCTCGCCGTGATCGCGGCGGTGCTGCACATCCCGCGCCGCACCACCCGGCACGTCATCGACTACCTCGGCACCCTCCTCATCGCCGCCGTCGCCACCTGCCTGGTCCTGGTGGCCTCGCTCGGCGGCACGACCTGGGCCTGGGGCTCCCCGCAGATCATCGGCCTCGCGGTGGTCGCGGTCGTCCTGGCGGTCCTCTTCGTGGCCGTGGAACGCCGGGCGGCCGAGCCCGTCCTGCCGCTCAGGCTCTTCCGCGTGCGCACCTTCACGCTGTCCGCCGTGATCAGCTTCGTCATCGGCTTCGCGATGTTCGGCGCGATGACCTATCTCCCGACGTTCTTGCAGGTCGTGCGAGGCGTCTCGCCCACCGTGTCCGGTGTGTACATGCTGCCGATGGTGTTCGGCCTGCTGCTGTCGTCGACCGTCTCCGGGCAGATCGTCAGCCGGACCGGCCGCTGGAAGGTGTTCCCCGTCGCGGGCACCGCCGTCACCACCCTCGGGCTGCTCCTGCTGCACCAGCTCGACGAGAACAGCGCCACCGCCGAGGTGAGCGCCTACTTCTTCGTCTTCGGCCTGGGCCTGGGCCTGGTGATGCAGGTCCTCGTCCTCATCGTGCAGAACGCGGTCCCCTACGAGGACCTGGGCGTCGCCACCTCCGGCGCGACCTTCTTCCGGTCCATCGGCGCGTCGTTCGGCGTGGCCATCTTCGGCACGATCTTCGCCGGCCGCCTCGCCGGCCAGCTCACGGACGCCTTCCGGGGCGCCGCCCTGCCGCCCGGCGTCTCCGTGGACACCCTCAAGGGCGACCCGCGCGGCATCGGCGCCCTGCCGCCCGCGCTGCGCCCCGGGGCGGTCCACGCCTACGCCTCCTCCATCACCGACGTCTTCCTGTACGCGGCCCCCGTCGCCCTGATCGCCTTCGTCCTGGCCTGGTTCCTCAAGGAGGACCGGCTGCGCGGCTCGGTCACGGCACCGGACGCCACCCAGACCCTCGCCAGCAACCCGGTGGAACGGTCCTCGCACGACGAGGTGTGCCGCGCCCTGTCGGTCCTCGGCACCCGCGAGGGCCGCCGGGAGATCTACCGCCGGATCACCGCGCGGGCCGGCTACGACCTGCTGCCGGCGTCGAGCTGGATGCTGCTGCGGGTCAGGAAGTACGGCCGGGTCGAGCCGGCCCAGCTCGCGGAGCGCAGCCCCGTCCCGCTGGCCACCGTGATGGCGGCCGCCCGGCAGGTCGAGGAGCGGCACCTCGCCGTCCGCGAGGGACCCGACCTGGTGCTCACCGGCCGGGGCCGCGAGGTCGCCGAACGGCTGGCGCGGGCCCGCGAGGAGTCGCTCGCCGAACTGCTCGGCGACTGGTGGGGCCCGGACCGCCCGACCGACCTGGTGCAGCTCGTACGGGAGCTGACCGGCGAACTGTGCGGCTCGGAGCGGGAGCGCCCGCACGAGGGGCGTACGCCCGCGCGGGCGGGCTCACCCTCCTGACCCTCCTGCGGACCCTCGCCGACCGGCTCAGGCCGCCGGGCGCAGCTGCTTGGCGAACCAGTGCTCGGCGTACGGACTCTCGTTGTGCGCCTCGGTCTCGGTGTAGCCGAGGCGCGCGTACAGGCCACGGGCCTCGACGAGGTCGCTGCGCGTGTCGAGGACCATGCGCTCGGCCCCGAGCGTGCGGGCCGCGTCCTCGGCCGCCCGCACGAGCAGCGCGGCGCCGCCCCGGCCGCGCATCCCGCCGTACAGGAACACCCGGGTCAGCTCCGCGGTGGTGTCGTCCAGCAGCCGCACGCCCGACGTGCCGGCCGGGGCACCCCCGTAGCGCGCGACCAGCAGTGCTCCCCGGGGCGGGGCGAGGTCGGCGCCGGACTGCGCGGCGATCTCCCGTTCCAGTTCGTCGGGGTCCGTGGTGTGTCCCTCGTGCAGCTGGTACCAGCGGTCGCTCACCTCCGTGTAGTACGCGCGCCAGAGGGCGGCTGCCACGGGGGAGTCGTACGGCTCCGGGTCGACGGTCCAGGTCATGACCGGCATTGTCGGCGGGGGACCCGGACACCGTGCAAGCGGATTTTCCCACCGGTGGGCCATCGGCGCACGCCGTGCGCCGTTTGAGCACGGCTTCGGCGGCAACACGAACCGCGAACCGGCCCGCTCGGAGAGCCGGCAGGCTGAAAAACCCGGAAGGCACTCATGTCCACAGGCGTGATCATCGCTCTGATCGTGATCGTGGCGGTCGTGCTCGTCGTCGCGGCCGTCCTTGCCCTGCGCGCACGGGGCCCCCAGCACGGCGGGAGCCTGAAGCGGCGCTTCGGGCCCGAGTACGACCTGGCCGTGGCGCGGCACGACGGCGACACCAAGGCCGCCGAACGCGAACTGGCCGAACGGGTGCGGCGGCACGGGTCGCTGCACACCCGGCCCCTGGAGCCGGCCGAGCGCGAGCGCTTCGAGGCGCGCTGGACCGCGGCCCAGGAGCGTTTCGTCGACTCCCCGCGCGAGGCGGTCGGCGAGGCGGACCGGCTGATCGCGGAACTCGCCGGCGCCCGGGGCTTCCCGGGCGGAGAGCAGTACGAGGAACAGCTCACAGCGCTGTCCGTGCACCACGCCCACCACGTCGAGGGTTACCGCCGCGTGCACCGCGTGACGCACTCGCGCGCGGACGACGCCCGTGACGGCGGCGCGGACACGGAGCACATGCGCGAGTCCATGGTCGAGGCCCGTGCGCTGTTCGAGGCCCTGATGCGTCCGTCCCGCCACGAAGGCGGCGACCGGCAGCGGACCGGCACGGAGGCCGACCGGTCGGCACCCGCGGCCCGCGAGTCCCACACGTTGTCGTTCGGCAAGCGCCGGCCGAAGGAGAGCTGAGACGATGTCAGATCTGACAGGCAAGCGACGCGGCACCGCCGCGACCCCCGGCACCCCCGCCGAACCCGGCACCGCCGCGACCCCCGGCACCCCCGCCGGACCCGGCACCCGCACGAGTGCCGAAGCCGTACCCGGAGACGGTGCCGGCCTGGGCGCCGCCACCGGACCCGGCACCCGCACGGACCCCGACGCCGTACCCGGCAGCGGTGCCGTCCCCAGGAGCGCGACCGGGCACGGCAGCGCTACCGGCATCGGCACCGACGCGACCGGCACCGACGCCGGACGCGGCACCGCGGGCGGAGTCCGGCCCGACGCCGGGCCCCGTACCTCGGCCGAGCCGCGTACCGACGCCGGACCGCGCACGCCGGCCGAGCCGCGTACCGATGCCGGGCCCGGCACAGGGGCCGGTTCCGGTGGAGCCGCCGACCCCCGTGCCGCCGCCTCCCCGGCGAGCACCGCGGCGACGGCGACCCCGGCGAGCGCTTCCGGGGCCGACCGGCCGCTGCTGCCGTCCGGCGAGTCCGACCGGCTCGGTGAGCGGCTGCATCACGCGGTGGCCGGGTTCATCGACGCGCCCCGCGTCTCCGTCGAGGAGGCCGACCGTGTCCTGGAGGAGCTCGCCGCCCGCTTCACGGACGCGGTGACACAGCGCCGCCGCACCCTGCGCACCTCGTGGCAGGAGGACGGTGCGGGCGACGGCGCGCCGACCGCGGACACCGAGCAACTCCGCCTCGCCCTGCGGGACTACCGCGAGCTGGCGGACCGCCTGATGCACATCTGAACGACCGGCGTCACCGCTCCGCCCGGCCCTCCCGCCACTGCCGTACGACCTCTTCGACGTCGTAGGGCTTCAGACCCAGCGGGGGGCCGGGCGGCGGCTTGAACATGACGTCGCGGATCTTGACGTTGATCTCCTCGACGATGCGCCGGACCACCCGCTCCGACGGGGCACTCGCCGCCGCCTCCAGGGCGTCCTCCGCCTCCTTGCGCAGGGCCAGCGTGGGCGGCAGTACGGAGAAGCCCTCGCGCGCCATCTTCCGCTTGACCCACCACAGTTCGTCGTAGGTGCTGTCCACCTCGCCGGGCAGGGGCTTGCCCGCGCCGGGCAGGTCGGCGAACTCACCGCGCGCGTCCGCGTCCCGAATCTGCTTGTCGATCCAGGACTCGAAGTCGACGCCGGGTGGCTTTCGCTCGGTCATGACCCCATTGTGCCGGACACCGCACCACGGGTCGATCTATCATGCGGCGGCGGCAGTCCGACGACGGACGACGCGACCGGCCGACGACGGACGTCTCGGGGACCCGAAGGAGCGCACGTGCTCGAACTCACCATGGCCGCCGTCACCGCGGCCGACGCGGGTGCCACGGCCGGTATGCAGATGGCCGAGGCGCCCAGCGAACCGGACGCGGTGCTGCGGGTGGGCCGGGACAGGTCCGTGTGCCGGCTGGTGACGCCGGACGACTGGCTCTTCGTCTCCCGGGTCCACCTGGAGTTCCGCTGCGGGACCGACGGCACCTGGCGGCTGACCTGGCTGCGCGGCTCGCAGCAGGAGCCCTCCAGCGAGATCCGGCTGACCGTCGGGGGACATCCGCAGTCCCTGCGGTACGGCGGCACCGTGCCGCTGCCCAGGGGCGGCAGCGGCGAGGTCGTGGTCCAGGACCGCGCGGAGCCGCGCAGCGTCAACGTCGGCTTCTACCACGAGGCGTAGCCGGGCGGCACGGTACGGCGGTAGAGCTGGCGAGAGCCTCCCTCCGGGCCGGGGGCGACCGTTTCGGCGGGGGTGAAGCCGAGGCGCTCGTAGAAGGCGCGGGCGCCGCTCGCCGAGGCGCCGGGGTGGTCGGCTCCGAACGTGACCACCTCGATGTCGGCCGGGCCCCGCACCCACCTGCGCAGCGCGTCCCGCATCAGCTCGCGGCCCACGCCGCCCGCCCGCACCCGCTGCGACACGACCAGCCAGTGGACGTGGTGGACCGGCCCGTCGTCCGACCCGAACAGGAGTCCGCCGAGCAGGTCCGTGCCCGTGCCTGTGTCCGTGCTCGTGTGCGTGCCGGTGCCGGTGCCGGTGCCGGTGCCGGTGCCCGTGCCCGTGTTCCCGTCCGTGCCGGTATGCGGGTCCCCGTCCGGGGGGACGGCCACCAGGGCCGCGCCCTGGCGGATGTGCTCGCGCACCGCGTCATGGAATCCGGCGTCCTCGACCATCGGGCCGAACCAGTGCTCGACCTGGGCCGCCAGGTCGAGGAAGCCGGCGAAGTCGCGTTCCTCCGCAAGTCTGACCATCATCCCGGCAGTCTGACAGGGCCTCAGCGGTACCGGGGCCGGGCAGGGCTTCAGCCGTCCCCGGCGGTCCCGGGAGTCCGGCGGGGCTTCAGCCGTCCTCCGCCGTCCCCAGCCGGCCCGTAGGCCGGGCAGGGCCTCAGCGCTTCTCCACCGCGGGTGCCGAACCCGGCAGCGGCCGCCCGGCCGACTCCGTCATGAACCACACCGCCACGCCGCCGATCACGGCCGCGGCCATCATGTAGTAGGCGGGCATCATCATGTTGCCGGTCGCCCCGATCAGCGCCGTCACCACGAGCGGCGTCGTCCCGCCGAACAGGGACACCGAGACGTTGAAGCCGATCGACAGCGAGCCGTAGCGCACCCGCGTCGGGAACAGCGCCGGCAGCGCGGACGGCATCGACGCCGTGAAGCAGACCAGCAGCATGCCCAGCGCGCCCATGCCCAGGGCCACCGCGAGCAGGCTGCCCTCGCGGATCAGCAGCAGCGCCGGGACCGACAGCAGCAGGAAGCCCGCGCAGCCCGCCGCGATCACCGGCCGGCGCCCGACCCGGTCGGTCAGCGCGCCCGCGAACGGCTGGACGATCATCATCAGCGCCATCACGGCCAGCACCACCAGCAGCCCGTGCGTCTCGTCGTACTTCAGCTCGCTGGTCAGGTAGCTCGGCATGTACGACAGCAGCATGTAGTCGGTGACGTTGAAGACCAGCACCAGACCGACGCAGAGCAGCAGCGCCCGCCACTGGCCCGTGATCATCTCCCGCAGCGGCACCTTGCGCCGCGTCGCCTCCGCCTTCTCCACCTCGGCCGCGAACGCCGGGGTCTCCTCCAGGCGCATCCGCAGGTACAGGCCGACGATGCCCATCGGACCGGCGATCAGGAACGGGATGCGCCAGCCCCAGGACGTCAGGTCGCCGTCCGACAGCAGCGCCGTCATCAGCGTCACCAGACCGGCACCGCCGATGTACCCGGCGAGCGTGCCGAACTCCAGCCAGCTGCCGAGGAACCCGCGCCGCTTGTCCGGCGCGTACTCGGCGATGAAGGTGGACGCGCCCGCGTACTCGCCGCCGGTGGAGAAGCCCTGCACCAGCCGCGCGGCCAGCAGCAGCACCGGTGCCCACACCCCGATCGTCGCGTACGACGGGATCAGCCCGATGGCGAACGTCCCCGCCGCCATCATGATCATCGTCACGGCGAGCACCTTCTGCCGCCCGACCCGGTCCCCGAGCGGCCCGAAGACCACGCCTCCCAGCGGGCGGACCAGGAACGCGGCGGCGAACGCACCGAAGGTGGAGAGCAGCTGCGCGGTCGGGTTGCCCGACGGGAAGAAGACCTTGCCCAGCGTCACGGCGATGTAGCTGTAGACGCCGAAGTCGAACCACTCCATCGCGTTGCCCAGCGCCGCCGCCTTGACGGCACGCCGTACGAGCGCGGGGTCGGTGGCGGTGGGCGCGCCGGCGGCACGCGGGACGGTGGCGGGGCTCGTACGGGTCAGAGGGGCGGTGGCGACGGGGACGGCCGACAAAACTGTGCTCGCCTGCTTTCGACGGGGACAAGGGACAGGGGCGCGGGGACGCCACGGCCCGCACGGCGGCGCTGTCGCCGGGCCGGAAAGAGCCCGCGGCATATCGGCCACGGGCTGAAAAGCGACCATAGGCGCTGATGCGCCGCTTACGCCCGGTATGCTTTTCGTTGCACTCTGCACCGAAAAGGCGTACACGCAGGGCACATACCCGGGCCGCGCGCCGTTCCGGTACCCGCGAGCTGTGATCCTTCTCGCTCCTCGGAACGAAAGGCGGGCGGCTGTCAGGTTGAGTGGGGGTCGCTCGCGTCTTCCTCCGGAGGCAGTGCGAGCCTCATAGGGTTCGCAAGAGCGACACATCGCGTACACGAACGCGGTACGCACGGTACGAACGGGGCGGGAGGCCGACGAGGCGTGGCGAATGCGGAGCACAGTGGGCGACCGGCGGAGACCTTCGGACCCTCGGCCGCCGACGCGACCAGAGCACGGCTGCGCGTCGCACGCCTCGGCCTGTGGCTGATCGCCGCCGTCCTGGCCGTACGACAGGTGGCCGCGGTCCTCGGCACCCCGCGCGGGGAACGCCTGACGGATCTGGAGACCTGGGTCGGGGAGCACGGCGTCCTGCACGTGGAGGGGTCGCTGTACGACTCCACGCAGTTCACCGGCACCCCGTTCGTCGGCCTCGTCCTCAAACCCTTCACCCGCGCCGCCGAGCAGGCCCTCGGCTGGGGCTGGACCTTCGGCTCGCTGCTGCTGGTCGTGGCCCTCGGCCTGGTCGCCGCCCGCGCCCTGCCCCAGCCGGTCGGACGCCGTACGGCGCTGCTGGCCGCGCCGGTCGCCATCAGCCTGCTGATGCTGTCGCTCCCGGTGCGCAACGCCTTCTGGCTCGGCCAGACCAGCATCATCCCGGTCCTCCTCGTGCTGCTGGGCTGCTTCGCCGTGCGCGGAGCCCGGGGCGACCGGGTGGGCGGCGTACTCATCGGTGTGGCCGCCGCCTTCCAGCCGACCGTGCTGCTCTTCGTCCCCCTGCTGTGGTTCACCGACCGCAGACGCGCCGCCGTGTCGACCGGGGTCACCTTCCTCGCCTGCACCGCCGTCGCCTGGGCGGCCATGGCACAGGACTCCTACACGTACTGGGTGCACCACATGGCCGGGGTCGGCCTGGGCGGCGAGGCCGACGACCTCGCCAACCAGTCGCTGCACGGCGTCCTGCTGCGCCTCGGCCTGAACGGCCCCCTGGAGATCGCCCTCTTCCTCCTGCTGGGCGCCGCCGTCGCCGTCCTCGCCCTGCGTCGCGCCGTGCGCTACGCCCGTGACGGCCAGCTGCTGCTCGCGGTCGCCGTCACCGGCTGCGCGGCCGTGGCGGTCTCCCCGGCCACCTGGCAGCACCAGCTGCTGTGGGTGCTGCCCGCCGTCGTCGGCCGGGTCGGCAAGCGGGCCTCCGACCGGTACGTGTGGCCGGTCGCCGTCGTCCTGGTGATGACGCTGCCCGCGAAGATGATGCTGCCGAACATGGCGGCCCTGTACCCGCTGCGGGACAACGTCGTGCTGCTCGCCGCGCTGGCCGCCGCCGTCGCCGTGCCCTTCCTGCCGCGTACGTCGCCGTACTTCGAGGCCCCGGTGCCGACGGCCTACGCGCCGCCGGTCCCCACCCGCTTCCGGCACGTCCCGCTGCTGCCGTTCCTGCGCCGGGTCCTCACCCGGCCCAACCTCCTGCTCGAACTGCTCCTCATCCGGGTCACCTACGCCGCCTACTCCCAGGTCCGCCTCGCGGCGACCGGCGGCAGCAACTCGGCGGGCCGGGCGCGGGCCGAGGAGCACGGCACGCAGATCCTCGACATCGAGCGCTTCCTGCACCTCGACATCGAGCACGCGATCAACCACGCGGTGGTGAAGGTCGGCTGGCTGCGGGACTTCTTCGACTTCTACTACACGTCGTTCCACTTCGTCGTCCCGCTGACCGTCCTCGGCGTCCTGTACTGGCGCCGCCCGGTGGACTACCGCTGGGCCCGCGCCTCCCTGGGCTTCGCCACGCTGCTCGCCCTGGTCGGCTTCTGGCTCTACCCGCTGGCCCCGCCGCGGCTGATGCCGGGGCTCGGCATCATCGACACGGTGCACGGCGTGCAGGACTTCACGAAGCCGGACTACGGCACGCTGACCCACCTGACCAACCAGTACGCGGCGATGCCGTCGCTGCACTTCGGCTGGTCGCTGTGGTGCGGGGTGGTGATCGCGGTCATCGCGCCGAAGATGTGGATGAAGGCGCTCGGCCTGCTGCACCCGCTCTTCACCGTCTCGGCGATCGTCGCGACCGGCAACCACTGGGTCCTGGACGCGGTGGGCGGTGCGGCCGTGGTCGCGGCGGGCTTCGGGCTGACGTACCTGTTCCAGGGTCCCCGGGCCCGGACGGTGACGGCCGCGGCGCAGACGCCGGTCGTCGCTCCGTCCCGTCCCGCGGCCGGCGAGGTCAGCAGCGGTCCGGCATCGTCGGCGAAGGAAGGTACTCCGAGCTGATCCGGTACTCGCCCGCCGCCGGGACGGTCAGCCGGGTGAACTCGCCGTCCCGGGTCAGGCATCCGCCGTCGGCCCGCAGCCACGGCGACCACGCGACCTTCACGGTGACCGGGCCGGGCCGCTCGGCGCGCAGCACCAGGTCGACGCCGCTGGTCGTCACGACGGTGCCGGGCGCGGAGACCAGCGGCACGGCGTCCCGCACCCGGTACACCTGCCAGTGCTCGTCCTGCCAGGCCGGCTCCAGCCACTCGGGCCGCAGCGCGGGGTCCCGTACGAGCGCCGCCTCCGCCTCGGCGGGGCCGTCCGGCCTGCCCAGCGGCAGGACGACGAGGCCGACGGCCCAGCGGTCCAGCCAGGCCCGGTAGGCCGCCGGGGAGAAGCTGCCGTCGTAGAAGAGACGGCCGCGCTCCACGTCGAGCTGCCGGTTCCAGCCGCGGGCGAGATTGACGTGCGGGGCGAGCCCCGCGGCCTCGCGGTGATTGCGGGCGGGCACGACCTCCACCCGGGTGCGGTCGGCGCCGAGCCCGTCCAGCGCCCGGACGAGCCCGTCCGTCTCGGTGGCCCAGGCGGGCACCGCCGTCGACACCCGCAGATCGTCCACGGTCTTCTTCCCCACCCACCCGACGGAGCAGACGAGCGCGACGACCAGGAGAGCACTCGTGACCCGCCGCAGCCGGGACGTGGCGAGCAGGGCGGCGAGCAGCACGGCGGGCGCGAACAGTTCGACGAAGCGCTCGACGTTCGTCCCGACCGGCGAGGCGACGAGGTACGTCAGCACCGTTCCGGCCGCGTACACGGCCCCGCTCCACCGCGCCACCCGCCAGGCGCGCGGCGCCAGCACGGTGACGGCCAGCCCGAGCGCGACGGGCGGCCAGATCCGGTCCGCCGGCATCGGCTGCTCGCCGGTGAAGGGGAAGTACAGCGTGGTGAGTCCGACGACTGCGGCGGGCGGTGTCAGCAGGACCAGGGCCCGTCCCCAGTCCCGCACCAGCAGGAACCCGGCCCCGACCACGGCCAGGTACAGCCCGGCCACCGGGGACGCCATGGTGGCGAGCGCGGCGTAGAGGGCGGCGCGGGCGAGCCGCCGCTCACGGACCAGGGGCACGCAGGCGGCCAGCCCGAAGGCGACGCCCAGGGCGAAGGTGGTCCGCCCCGAGGCGACGTTGCACCACAGCGCGAGCGACGCGAGCAGCGCGGGCCACAGCGGCCGGCGCACCCCCGCCCGCCGGATCAGCACCGCCGCCAGCCAGCCGGCCGCGAGACCGGACGCCACGGTGACCGTGCGCACGCCGAGCGCGGCCATCAAGTACGGGGATATGAGGCTGTAGTTGGCGGTGTGCATCCCGCCGTACCAGAACAGCCCGTACGCCGATCCGCCGTGCCGCGCCGCGAAGTCCGCCCACGTCTCCTGCGCGGCGAGGTCACCGCCGCCGGTGGCGAGGAAGGCCCACCACAGCCCGTACAGGGGCAGGGTGGGCAGCGTGGCGAGCAGCGGGACGCGAAGCCGGTGCCACAGGGCGCGCGGCGCCGCGTCCGGGCGTCTGTCCGACCGCTGGTCGGGCCGGGAGACGGTGAGATCGGCAGGGACCACGGTCGGCGATTCCGTTCGGCTTCGTCAGAGGGTGCCCGGTGCGGACACACGTGCGAAGACGATAAATCGAACGGAAACGTTGACCTGACCCGGCCCCGGTCGAACGGCCGTTGGGAGGACCGGTAGAGGAAGGCGTCCCC
This sequence comes from Streptomyces sp. NPDC051136, assembly GCF_044455745.1. NCBI lineage: Bacteria > Bacillati > Actinomycetota > Actinomycetes > Kitasatosporales > Streptomycetaceae > Streptomyces > Streptomyces sp. NPDC051136. The sequence continues at coordinate 757,778 of NZ_JBITFE010000002.1, forward strand.
CGCCTCGGGGACGGGGGACGCCGGGTGGTCACACCGTCGCGGTGTGCCCGGTGATCGGGCAGGTGCCCGCCGCCGCCGTCGCGGCGAAACCGGCCGTCCTCGCGACGGGCGCCGTGCCGCCGATCTGCTGGAGGATCTCGTCGGAGAGGAGGTCCTCCTTGCCCTTGAGGGCGTCGGCGACCTTGAGGTCGGTGTTGAAGACCATCTCGGCGGCGACGTTGTCCTGGACGATGCGGGCCAGGTTGTCCAGGGCCACGGCGATCGGGTCCGAGGGCGTCTCCACGGTCGGCAGGTCGATCAGGTGGGTGTCCACCTTCGCCTGGTTCATGGTGCGGCGGATGATGATGGACGCCTGGTTCAGCTCGGCCGTGGTCCAGATCGACAGCACCGTGACGTAGAGATCGCTCCACGCCGTCTCGCCGATCAGCGTGCGCCACCGCTTCATCAGGCCCTCGATGCCGGTGATCTGCGCGGTGGCGGCGAAGGTCATGTTGACGCGGATGGACGGATAGACCGTGGCGGCGAACCTGTTGAACGACACCATGTCGAACGCCTGCGCCTTGACGGACGCGTCGATGAACTTGACGGCCTCGCTCAGGATCCGGTCGCAGGAGTTCTCCAGGTCGAGCGGCAGATTCGCCGTGCCGAGCTTGGTGTACGCCGTCTGGAGCGTGGTCCTGAAGGCGTTCAGCGGGGTGATCCAGCCCTTGTCGCCGGGTGTCCTGGTGACGACCATGGCGAGGTCGTGCGGGTCGATGCGGTCCGCGTTGGGGATGTTGGGGACCTGTTCGCCGAGGTAGGAGGCGAGGATCGAGAAGAGGCCCAGGGGGACGTGGGCGATCGACTTGGCCAGTTCGAAGTACTCCGGAACCGGGTCGACGGTCTCGACCTGCTTGCCGCCGTTGATGAGGGTGAAGCGTCCGCCGACCGCGTTGTTCGAGACGACGACGACCGGGCTGAGCTGTGTGGTCAGTTCGCTCTTGAGGGTCGCGTAGTTGGCGCGCATCCTCGCGTTGACGGCGCGTATCGCGTCGCGTGCGGCCTTCTGGTCGGTCGCGGTGGTGCCCGTGGTGGCCGCCGAGGCGGTGGAGGCGGTCTGGCCCGTGAGTAACGTCGCCGCCCCGACGGCCGACGCGGTGCCCAGAAATCCTCTACGTGTTGCCATGCCCCGTTTTCCTGCTCTCTTGGGTGAGTGAAAGTGCCTTGTGGCGTGGGGGGGAACAGCGTGGGGGGAAATCAGGGTGGGGGGACGTGCGGGTGCTTCAGGGTGGGGGGAAGTCTCAGGTCAGGGACTTCTGCGACGGGACCACGACTCCGTAGAGATCCTGGACCGTGGCGAGAGCGGCCTCGTGGACCTGCTGCGCGGGAATGCCGTCCGGGTCGCCCTTCAGGGGCAGCGGCCGGGTCGCGGAGGCGTCGGCCACCACGGTCGGCTTGTTGCCGTTGAGGAAGGCCCCCTGGGTGGTGAACAGCGTGCACATGTTGGTCATGAAGCCCGCGATGATGACGTTCTCCCGGCCGGCCTTCTTCACCTGCGCGGCGAGGTCGGTGCCGTGGAAGCCGTTCGGGACGCTCTTCTCGACGACGGGCTCGCCCTCGGCCGGCTTCAGCGCCGGGATGATCTGACCCGCCTTCGACTTCAGGTCGTAGCCCTTGTCGACGATGTGGATGACCGGCGTACCCGCCGCACGGGCCCGCTTCAGGAGCGCCGCGGTGTTGTCCACGGCCGGCTTCCAGCCGTCGAGTTCCATCACACCCTCGGTGTAGGTGTTCTGGTAGTCGACGAGGATGAGCGTCGCGTCGGAGAGCGTGGCCGGGGTCTCGTCCAGGCCGTTGAGCTCGCGCAGCGTCGTGGTGTCCTTCGCGACGTTGGCCGCCGCGGTGGTGGCGGAGGCCGACGGCTCGCCCTCGGAGGAGGCGGCCTCCGACTCGCCGCACGCGGTGGCGGTGACGGCGAGGACGGTGGCGGCGGCGAGTGCGGCGGCCGGGCGGAGCAGCTTCATCAGGCGATCTCCTTCTGCGACGCAACGACGACGCCGTACAGGTCGGCGATGGTGGCGAGCGCGCCGTAGTGCACCTGGCGGGCGTCCACCTCGGTGCCCGCGACGGGCAGCGCACGGGTGGCGCTGGCGTCGGCCACCACGGTGGGACGGTTGCCGCGCAGGAAGGCGCCCTGGGCGGTGAAGGCCACGCACATGTGCGTCATGAAGCCGGCGATGACGACGTCGCTGTGGCCCGCGGCGTCCACGTGCTCGGCGAGGTCCGTGTCCACGAAGGCGTTCGGCACCTTCTTGACGACCACGGTCTCGCCGTCGAGCGGGGCCACGCTCGGGTGGATCTGCCCGATCTCGGCCCGGATGTCGTACGGCGTGCCCTCGCCGCCGTCGTTGACGACGTGGATGACCTTCGCGCCCTCCTGGCGGGCCCGGGCCAGCAGTTCGGCGGCGGCGTCGAGCGCCTCCCGCCAGCCGTCCAGCTCCATGACGCCGGTCGTGTAGGTGTTCTGGTAGTCGACGAGGATCAGCGTGGACCCGGCGAGCTTCGCCGGGGTCTGGTCGAAGCCGTTGAGCTCGCGCAGCGTCGTTCTGGGCATGGGGAACCACCTGGATTCACGTGGAGGGGAAGGCAGTTCACCGGTGCGGTGAGCTGCGCCTACGACGCTATGGCCACCGGCCCGTGTCGGCAATGTCGTCTAACATGCAGATACCGACATGGCAGATACCGGCATGACGGTCGCCGAACCTGGGGGGTCCCTTGAGCACCGTCGGACGACTGATCGCGATCGTCCTCTTCGAGGACGTCGACCTGCTCGACGTCACCGGACCGCCGGAGGTGTTCTCCCTCGCGCGCCGCGAGACCGACGAGGCGGCGGGCTACGACGTCGTCCTCGCCGCCGAGACCATGGACCCGGTCATCACCGGCGCCGGGGTCCGGGTCCTGCCCGACACCACCTTCGACGAGCTGGCCACCCGGCGCATCGACACCCTGATCGTGCCCGGCGCCGTACGGATGGACGACCAGCGCCGCGTGCACCCGCTCACCGACCCCGCCGTGGTGGAGCGGGTCCGGCAGCTCGCCGGCCGGACCCGGCGGGTCACCTCCGTCTGCGTCGGGGCGCACATCCTCGCGGCCGCCGGCCTCCTCGACGGCAAGCGCGCCACCACCCACTGGTCGACCGCGCGGCAACTCGCCGACGAGCACCCGGCCATCGAGGTCGACGCCGACCCGATCTTCATCCGCGAGGGCGACGTGTGGACGGGCGCGGGGATCAGCGCCTGCCTCGACCTGTCCCTCGCGCTGATCGCCGACGACCTCGGGGAGGCCGTCGCGCTGCGCGTGGCCCGGCAGCTCGTGATGTACCTGAAACGGCCCAGCGGGCAGAGCCAGTTCAGCGTGCCCCTGGAGCAGGTCTCCGCGACCCGGCGCATCGAGGACCTCCGCCACCACATCCTGCGCAACATCGCCGCACCCCTCACCGTCGCCGACCTCGCGGCCCACGCCCACGTCGGCGACCGGCAGCTCACCCGCATCTTCAAGACCGAACTCGGCACGACCCCGCACGCCTACGTCGAGTCGGCGCGCGTGGAAGTGGCCCGCCAGCAGCTCGAATCCACCGACGCGACCCTCGAACGCGTCGCCTCCGCCTGCGGCTTCGGCACCGTCGACACCCTGGTCAGGGCCTTCCGCCGCAGACTCGACACGACACCGACCGAGTACCGCCGCCGCTTCCGGACCGGCGCGGGCGCCCAGGGCTAGGCCGGCTTCGCCGACGGCCTACGGGCCTCGCGCAGCTTTCAGGCCGGTCTCGTGCGGCCCCCCACTGGCACCCCGTCGAGGGACCGCATAACTTGTGCGCTCGTGACCGATGTTCCGAAGAAGCGCCCGACTCCACGGGACCTCGGCCGGGTGTTCAACGAGGTGCCGGAGCTCTACGACCGGGTCCGGCCGGGATACCCCGACGAGCTGTTCGCGGACCTCGTCGCCGTCACCGGTGCGGACGACAGGTCGTCGGTGCTGGAGGTGGGCTGCGGCACCGGTCAGGCGACGCGCTCGCTGGCGGCACTCGGATGCTCGGTGACCGCCGTCGAGCCGGGCGCAGACATGGCCGCGCTCGCTCGCCGAAAGCTCGCATCCTTGCGCAACGTCGAGGTCGAGACGTCGACGTTCGAGGAGTGGGACGGCGGCGGCCGACGCTTCGATGTTGTCGTGGCCGCGTCGTCGTGGCACTGGGTCGACCCGCCGACCGGCTGGCAGCGGGCGCACGACGTGCTCCGTCCCGGAGGCTGGATGGCGCTGCTCGGCCACGTCGTCGTCCGCCGGCCGGGAGAGCCGGAGGTGTACGCCGAGACCGCCGATCTCCATGAGCGGTTCTGCCCCGGGAACCCCGGCTGGGGTCATCCGCCGCTGGAGGACCACGTGCGCGCCACCGACGAGGGCTGGGGCCGGGTCGACGCTCCCGGAGGACTGTTCGGCCAGGCGATCGTGCGCTGGTGTCCGACCGTTCAGTGGTTCGACGGGGACGGCTTCGCCGATCACCTTCGCTCGTTGTCGCTGTACCGCAAGCTCGACCGCGACGTCCGTGAGCCCCTGCTCGACGCCGTGGCCGAGCGCATCCGCACGCGGATGGGTGATCGGGCATCACGCCGTTACCTGAGCTTCCTGCGTGTCGGACAGCGCGTCGAGCGAGCCGGGAAACGGTGGTGACCGGTCCTCGGACCGCGAACTCCCCGTGCGGGGCGGCTCGTACACTGGTGCGGATGGAGGACCACACGGCCACCGGGATCAGTGCACGTCCGGCGCCCGTCCTGCGGGAGTACGTCTCCTCGTACGTCGGCTTCGACCTCCGCGGGCTCCCGACGGGGGTGCACTGCGGCCCGCCGGGCCGTGCGCTCACCGCGGTGATCAGCCTGTCGGATCCCCTGGAGGTGGCGGCGGGCGTCGACGACGGGTCACCGGTCACCCCGTTCGACAGCGTGGCCGGCGGTCTGATGTGCCGGTCCGTCGCGATCCACCACGACGGCCGCCAGCACGGTGTTCAGGTGGCGCTGACACCGCTCGGGGCCCGGGCCGTCTACGGCATGCCCTCCGCCGAACTCGCCCGCCGGCTGGTCCCCCTCGACGAGCTTCTCGGAGCGCTCACCGTCGAGCTGGTCGACCGGCTCCGAGCGGCGACCACGTGGGCGGCCCGGTTCGCCGCGCTGGACGAGTTGCTCCTCCGGGCCGTCGGCCGTGACGCCCGCGACGACCACGGGCGCCGGGTGCGCCCCGAGGTGGCCGAGGCGTGGCGCCGCCTCGTCGCCGCGCGGGGACGCGTCCGGGTCGGCGCGGTCGCCGCGGAACTCGGCTGGAGCCGCCGGTACCTCACCGAGCGGTTCCGCGGTGAGGTGGGCCTGTCGCCGAAGACCCTCGCCCGCGTCCTGCGCTTCGAGCACGCCCACGAACTCGCGGCGGCGCGGAACCCGCTCCCGTGGGGCGAGGTGGCGACCGTCTCCGGCTACGCCGACCAGGCCCATCTCGTGCGGGACTGGCGCGAGTTCACCGGCCGGTCGCCGACGGCCTGGCGGCGCGGCGAAGTCCTTCTCGGAGCCGGGTAGCCGGGCAGCCGCCGACTCCCTTCGCCTCCGCTTCCCTTCCCTTTTCTTCAAGACCGCCCGATCGCCGTCGTGGACGATCGTGGGCATGAGACTCGGCAACCACGCACGCAAGGCCATGGATCTGCGGACCACTCCCGTGCACCTCGGACTGGGATCGACGGCGAGACCCGTCGAGGGTTTCGCCTGGGATCCGGAGGTGCTGCGCGCCTACAGCGCCGCGGTCGCGGCGGACGGCGCCGAGGGCCGGATGGTCATGGTCTTCGACGGCGAGGGGCCCGGCGACCACGAGGAGCGCCACCCCGCGGGTGACGAACTCGTCGTGTGCCTCAGCGGCTCCGTGACGGTCACCCGTGACGTGGACGGGGTGCCCGACCACGTCAGGCTCGGGCCGGGCGAGGCCACCGTCAACCCGGCCGGGGTGTGGCACGTGGTGGACATGGACGGGCCGGCGACCATCCTGGCCGTCACCGCGGGCCTCGGCACCGACCACCGGCCTCGGACCGGCACCCGCCCGGCGGACCGCGTCGGCACGCCCAGCGCGCAGGAGACGCCGTGACGACCCGCATCGCGTGCCTCGGCGACAGCCTCACCCGCGCGCAGTTCAGCGCCGACTACCTGGAACCCCTCGGCCGGCGCCACGCTCCCGGCGACGTACGGCCGGCCCGTTTCGGTGCCAACGGCGACTTCGCCCACAACCTCTTGCAGGGCCTCGACGCCGTCGTCGCGGACCCACCCGAGGTGATCACCGTGCTGATCGGTACCAACGACGCCCGAGCGAGCCTCGCCGGCTACCCCGTCGAGCAGGCCATGAAGCGCAAGCGGCTCCCCGAGCGCCCGTCGGCCGGCTGGTTCCAGCAGTGTCTGGGAGCCGTCGTCGCACGGCTGCGCGCGGAGACCGACGCGACGATCGGGCTGCTGTCGATACCAGTACTCGGCCAACAGCTCGACGGGGCGGCGGCCCAGGCGTCGCTGGCGTACAGCCGGTTGATCGCCGAGGTCGCCGCCGCCGACGAGGTGGCCTACCTTCCGCTCCACGAACGCCAGACGGAGGAACTGCGCCGAGCGGACCCGCCGCCAATCCCGTACCGGGAGGTGACGCCCGCGGCGGCCGTCGGCGTGCTCGTCCAGCGCGCGGTGCTGCGCCGCGGCCTCGACACGATCTCGCGGCGGCGGGGCCTCGTGCTCACGACCGACCACATCCACCAGAACAGCCGCGGCGCCGCCCTCATCGCCGAGGTCATCGACACCGGTCTGCTGACCCGGAGGGTGTAGCCGGTCCGGCGCCCGGCCGGTCGGATGCCTCCTCGAACGTGACCGGTGCCTCGAAGGCCGCCCTGCGGGTCGCGCGGCGCAGGGCCTTGAGGAGGGGGGTGCCGAGCGCCAGGGTCAGGACGACCGTCATGGCGGCGCGCCCGCCGTCCCAGCCCAGCGACGTGGCCAGGCAGTAGGAGAGGAAGCGGGCCAGGTTGTCGGGAACCGACGCGTCCGGGTCGAAGGCGATGTTCGATGCGAGGGTGTTCATGAAGGTCCAGCCCGCGAGGTTCATCACCGTGCCGTAGGCGAACGCCGCCAGGAAACCGTACGTGGCCAGCATCAGCAGCTCGGCGCGGCCGCGCAGCCGGTCGGGACCCGGCAGCAGGCCCGCGCCCATCGTGAACCAGCCCATCGACAGCATCTGGAACGGCATCCACGGCCCCACCCCGCCCGTGAGCAGCGCGGACGCGAACATCGTGATCGAGCCGAGGACGAAGCCGAAGCCGGGCCCGAGGACGCGACCGCTGAGGACCATGAGGAAGAACATCGGTTCCAGGCCGGCCGTCCCCGCGCCGATCGGGCGCAGCGCCGCCCCCGCCGCCGCCAGCACGCCGAGCATCGCCACCGCCTTGGGGCCCAGGCCCGACTCCGAGATCGTCGCCGCCACCACCGCCACCATCAGCACCAGCACGCCTGCGAACAGCCACGGCGCGTCCTGCGTGTGGGCGTTCAGCGAGGCGTCCGGCGGGGCCAGGAAGGGCCAGCCGAAGCCCGCCACACCCACCGCGCTGACCAGGACGAGGGCGGCGACCGAGCGGGGGCCGAGGCGGACGGCGCGGGCCTGGCGCTGGGGAGGGGGGCCGCCGGTCATGCCAGCGCCTCCCGCACCTGCGCCACCGTGAGCCACTTGCGCGGCGCCAGCACCTTGGCGACCTGCGGGGCGTAGGACGGGGAGGCCACCACCACGTCCGCGGCCGGACCGTCGGCGATCACCTCGCCCTCGGCGAGCAGCACGACCCGGTGGGCCAGCTCGGCGGCGAGTTCCACGTCGTGCGTCGCCAGCACGATCGCGTGACCCTCGGCGGCCAGACCGCGCAGGATGCCGGACAGCCGGGCCTTCGCCGCGTAGTCCAGGCCGCGCGTCGGCTCGTCCAGGAGGAGGAGCGGAGGGCGGGCCGTCAGGACGACGGACAGGGCGAGCGTCAGGCGCTGGCCCTCCGAGAGGTCCCGGGGGTGGGTGTCGTCCGTGACGCCGGGGAGCAGGTCGGTGAGGAGGGCACGGCAGGTGCCGGGCGTCGCGTCCGCGTCCCGGTCGGCGGCCGCGCACTCGGCGGCGACCGTGTCGGCGTAGAGCAGGTCGCGCGGCTCCTGCGGGACCAGGCCGACCCGGCGGACGAGGTCGCGGGGGGCCGTACGGTGCGGTACGGCGTCCCCGGCCCGCACCGCACCGGAGGACGGTTCGACCAGGCCGACCAGCGCGGACAGCAGGGTGGACTTCCCGGCGCCGTTGCGGCCCATCAGGGCGACCGTCTCGCCGGGGGAGACGGTCAGGTCGACATGGCGCAACGCCTGGACGCGGTCGCGGCGCACGGAGAGGGAACGGACCTCGGCGGCGTACGGGGCGGGGGCCGGCTCCGGGTGCTTCGCGCGGCGGCGCCACCGGGAGGCGGCGGGGCGCGGGGCGGGCGGCGCCGGGAGCACGGCGGAGGCCGGCGGGGTGTGGTCCGGGATCTCCCGGTCGGCCAGGCGCTCACGCAGCCCGGACGCACGGCGGCGGGCGTCCCGGACCGTCAGCGGCAGCGGGGACCAGCCCGCCAGCCTGCCCAGGCCCACCACCGGCGGGTACACCGGGGACACGGCCATCACCTCCGCCGGGGCGCCGAGGAGCGGTGCCTCGCCCGGGGCCGGGAGCAGGACGACCCGGTCGGCGTACTGGATGACCCGCTCCAGGCGGTGCTCGGCCATCAGGACCGTCGTACCGAGGTCGTGGACCAGGCGCTGGAGGACCGCCAGGACTTCTTCGGCGGCGGCGGGGTCCAGGGCGGAGGTCGGCTCGTCCAGGACCAGGACCTGAGGATGGGGGGTGAGGACGGAACCGATGGCGACCCGCTGCTGCTGGCCGCCGGAGAGCGTGGCGATCGGGCGGGAGCGGAGGTCGGACAGGCCCAGCAGGTCAAGGGTCTCCTCGACGCGGCGGCGCATCACGTCCGGGGCGAGCCCCAGCGACTCCATGCCGTACGCCAGCTCGTCCTCGACGGTGTCCGTCACGAAGTGGGAGAGCGGGTCCTGGCCGACCGTGCCCACCACGTCGGCGAGTTCGCGCGGCTTGTGGGTGCGGGTGTCGCGGCCGGCCACGGTGACCCGGCCGCTGAGCGTGCCGCCGGTGAAGTGCGGGACGAGGCCGCCGACCGCGCCGAGAACGGTGGACTTGCCGACCCCGGAGGGACCGGCGAGCAGCACGAGTTCGCCCTCCGGAACCTCGAAGTCCACGCCCCGTACGGTGGGTTCGGCCGCACCGTCGTAGGTGACCGACACGTCCTCGAAGCGGATCACGACGGCTCCTTCAGGGCGGTCTTGGGTGCGGGGGTCCGGGGTGCCGGGGTCTCGGGGGAGGAGGGCTCGGGCGCGGGGGTGACGAACGCGGGGAGCAGGCCGACGAGGACGGCCGCCGCCGGCCAGAGGGGCAGGGTGGGCGCGGTCAGCGGGACCACGCCCGGGTGCAGCGCCGCCGGATCGCGGGCGGCGGCGAGGAACAGCAGCGCGGCGACCGCCGCGCCGGAGGCGGTGACCAGCCACGCCCGGGCGTCCCAGCGGTCCGGGCGGTAGCGGGTGCGGACCGTGCGCCGTCCGCCGAGCCACAGCCCCGCGACCGCGGCGGCGACACCCGCCACGAGCACGGGGATGCCGTACGTGCCTCCCGCGGCGGTCAGCAGCCCGTACGTGCCCGCGCAGACGCCGAGCAGACCGCCCAGGGTGAGGGCGGCGGTGGTACGGCGGACGGGGGCCGGGACGCGTGCGGTACGGCCGTAGCCGCGGGCGTCCATCGCGGCGGCGAGGGCGACGGAGCGTTCCAGGGCGCCCTCCAGGACGGGGAGGCCCACCTGGAGCAGACCCCGTACGCCCCGGTCCGGGCGGCCGCGCAGCCGGCGGGCGGCGCGCAGACGCTGGACGTCGGCGATGAGGTTCGGCGCGAAGGTGAGGGCGACGACGACGGCGACGCCCATCTCGTAGAGGGCGCCGGGGAGGGACTTGAGGAGGCGGGAGGGGTTGGCCAGGGCGTTCGCGGCGCCGACGCAGATGAGGAGGGTGGCCAGCCTCATCGCGTCGTACAGCGAGAAGGCGAGGCCCTCCGCGGTGACCCGGCCGCCGAGGCGGATGCCCTGCGCCCAGTCGGGGAGGGGGACTTCGGGGAGGGTGACGAGGGTGTGGGTGCCGGGGACGGGGGAGCCGAGGAAGGTGGTGAAGAGGATGCGGATGACGATGACGGCGAGGGCCAGTTTGACGAAGGCTCCGTAGGAGCGGGACCAAGGGGCGTGCGGGCGGCGGGTGATGACGACGTAGGCGGAGACCGTGACGAGGAGGGCGAGGAGGAGGGGGTTGGTGGTGCGGGTGGCGGCGGTGCCGAGGGACAGGGCCCAGAGCCACCAGGCGCCGGGGTGTACGGGTGCGGTGAGTTGTCGGCGGGGGGTGGGGACGCTGGCCGGAGCTGACGGGGTGCCTCCCCCAGAGGGGGCACCCCCAGCGCCCACCCTCCCCCACGCTCGGCTTCGCTCGCGCGGGGGGACCCCCATCGCCCCAGCGGCACGACTGCCCGCAGGTTGCGGGGCATTGCTGCCCGCAGCTTGCGGGGGATCGTTGCGCGCTGGTTCAGCGGGTGGCATTCCTGCGCCGCCTTGCCTGCCAGGTGGCTGTGCCGGCCAGGGCGGCGATCACCGCGATGCCCGCGACGAGGCCGACCGAGGGGCCGCCCCCGTCGTCCGAGGTGTCCTGCTGCCGCGGGGCGGCCGTGTTCTTCCGCGACACCTGCTCCCCGCACCCCGACTTCGGATAGCCCGCGATCGCGCACAGCAGCGCGTTGGTGTCGTAGCGCAGGGGGCCGGCCACGGCGGCCAGGGCGTCGGCCGTCGTCGCGTCGGGGGAGACCCGGGCGCAGGCCGTGCGGGGGGCGGGCGGGGTCTCGCCGGGCGGGGCGTCGGGAGCCGTGCCGAAGTCGAGCACCAGCGCCACCCGCTTGCTGCCCCCCTCGGCCGGTGTCTTCGCGCAGACCGACGCGAAGTCGGCCGTGCCGCGTGGCCGGGCCGCGTCGTCCGAGTCCTCGCTCACCGAGAAGCGGAAGCCCTGCACGTCGCCGTCGGAGGGGCGGACCAGCGACGGGCCCTGGGTGGCGTAGACCCACGTGCCGCCGTCGCGGTCCCAGAAGGACCAGTAGCGGTACCCGGCGGCCTGCGCCTGGCCCGCGGTCCCGGTCAGCAGGAACGCGGCCAGGAAGAGGAGGACGACGCGGCGGGTCACGGCTGCTGCTTCTTGTTGCGGTTGCTCAGCAGGAAGCCGATGCCGATGCCGAAGACCAGGCAGACGCCGACGAACCACCAGACGCCGAAGGGGGAATCGTCGTCCTTCTTCTCGTCCTTGCCCTCGTCGCTCGCGGTCGCCGTGTCCTCCGCCGTCGCGCCCTGCGGGGCCGGGCCCGTCGCGTTCAGCCGTTCCACCAGGTCCGTGCCGCCGAAGTCGCGCGGGTCGGTGCCCGTGGCGTGGGCGGCGAAGATCAGCTGGGCGTAGGCGGCCGGGCCGCTCTCCGCGGCCCACGTCGCGGCGTTCTTCTTCAGCCAGGCCAGCGGCTCGGCCGCCCGGTCGGCGCCGCCCTGCGCGGCGAGGGCCACGACGGCGTCGGCGGTGTTGCCGTAGTCGGGCTGGTCGGCGGAGCCGCCGAGGGCGGAGACGAGGTGGCCCTTCTTCGCGAGCGTGGCGGTGAGGTACGCGCTGCCGTTGGCGGCGGCCTGCTCGCGGGTCGGCGCGTCCCCGTCGGCGCAGGCGGCGGCGCCGGACGGGGCGCCGGACTTGACGACCAGGCCCTTGCCGAGCGCGCCGAGGACGCCGGCGGCGGTCGCGTCCGCGTTGGGCAGGAGCTTGCCGTCCTTGTCGGGCTGGAAGGCGAAGGCGCCCGCGCCCTCGTCCTTCGCGCAGGGCAGGGCGAACGTCAGCAGGGCGTCGTAGGGGGACTTGCCGTCCTTCACGACCTTCGCCGGGTCCGTCTCCGTGGCGGTCAGGGCGCCGATGACGACGGAGGTGGAGTTGGCGTCGCTGGGGGTGCCGGGGCTGTAGCCCCAGCCGCCGTCCTTGTTCTGCACGGACTTCAGCCAGCCGAGGGCGTCCTCGACGACGTCGCCGTGCCCGCCGACGGCCCACAGCGCCTGGACGGCGGCGGCCGTGTTGTTGCTGTCGACCATGGTCTTGGCGTCACAGGCCTTGGCCGGGTCGGCGCGGAAGGGGGCGAAGGCACCGTTCGCGCACTGCTGGTCCGTGAGCCACTTCACGGCCTTCGACGACGGCACGACGCCCGCCGTGTCCTGCGCGAGCAGCGCGAGGGACTGGCGCCAGACCCCGTCGTACTGGGGGTCGGTGGTTCCGTACAGCCCGGACGGCGTGGACGCGGAGGCGGACGGCGACGGACCGGCGGCGACCGCGGGCGCGGTGGCGGCGCCGAGCACGGCTATGGCGGCCAGAGCCGCGGCGCTGCTGCGACGGCGGACGTTCATGATCGGCGGGTGCCTTTCCCTGTGCGAGGCCCGGCAGCACGGGGCACCCCCCGGCGGCTCGGCCCCGTATGCCTCGACGGTGCCCGTGCGCCGGCGGGCGCCGGGCACGTGAGCCGGTCACGTCCGTGCGGGGCAGTCCGGCTCACCGTCCGGGAGTCCCTCGGGGACTCGGCGGGCGGCTCACGGTTGCGGGTCAGCGCCGGAATTGCACCGGCTTCCCCCCGTACGGGTGATGACGACGCCGCCACTTTACCCGGCGGCGGGACGCGGGCCGAGGGGCGGCCGGACGGGAGGTGCGGGAGCGGCGCGGAGCCGGGCGGCGGGAGCGGCCCGGGAGGCGGGAGCGGCCGGCCGGGCCGGGCGGCGGCCCTCAGGAACGCCTGGCTTCGTCTCCCGCCGGGGTGTCCGTCGGGCCGTCGTCCGTCAGGTCGATCAGGCGGCAGACCGTCCCGATGTCCACCCGCACCTGGTCGAGGGAGGTGCGGCCGGCCAGCCAGGTGATCAGCGTCGAGAGCCAGGTGTGCTCGATGACGCGGACCGCGGAGAGCTGCCCCGGGGTCGGGTTCCGCGGGCCGCCCACGGCGTCCAGGATGATCGCCGCGGTCTGCCGGGAGACCCGGTCGACCTCCGGGGAGACACTGCGGTCGGCGAAGGTGAGGGCGCGGGCCATCGCCTCGGCCAGCCGGGGTTCGCGTCGCAGCGCGCCGAACGCCCGCATCAGCGTCTGCGCCACCCGGTCCGCCGCCGTCTCGCCGGTGGGCGGGCTCTCGCGCAGGGTGCCGTGCAGCCGCTCCAGCTGGTCGTGCATCGTGGCGACGAGCAGGTGGACCTTCGAGGGGAAGTAGCGGTACAGGGTGCCCAGGGCGACCTGCGAGGATTCCGCGACCTCGCGCATCTGGACCGCCTCGAAACCACCCCGGCAGGCCAGTTGGGCGGTGGCGCGCAGGATGCGGCCGCGGCGCTCCCGCTGACGCTCCGTGAGGGGCAGGGCCGTGGCGCGGTGCGCCGGACCCGGCGCCTCTGCCGCCGGCTTCTCCGCCTCGGTCACCTCGTCCCCCTCACGGCCGTGGCGCGAATCACCTGATCCACTCGTCACAGCCCGGCTACCTGCCGGTAGATTCGGAGGCTCTGACGATCAAGTCTGAAACTTGTTCTAGATTAGCCTCCCGACGTAGTGTCGCGGGACAGCGCAGCGAGAAGGGGGCCCAGAGTGACCGCCGAGGCCAGTCGGACGGCTCCCCGTCCGGAGCCCGCCGCCGACGGGTTGCGACCGCTCCGCATCGCACTCCTCACCTACAAGGGGAATCCGTTCTGCGGCGGCCAGGGCGTCTACGTCCGCCACCTCTCGCGCGAACTGGCCCGCCTCGGCCACCGCGTCGAGGTCATCGGCGCCCAGCCCTACCCGGTGCTGGACGTCGTCGACGGCCGCGAGGACCGGCTCTCCCTCACCGAGCTGCCCAGCCTCGACCTCTACCGCCAGCCCGACCCCTTCCGCACCCCGAAGCGGGGCGAGTACCGCGACTGGATCGACGCACTCGAGGTCGGCACCATGTGGACCGGCGGCTTCCCGGAGCCCCTGACCTTCTCGCTGCGCGCCCGGCGCCATCTGCGCGCCCGCCGCGGCGACTTCGACGTCGTGCACGACAACCAGACCCTCGGGTACGGGCTGCTGGGAGACGTGGGCGCCCCGCTCGTCACCACCATCCACCACCCCATCACCGTCGACCGGCAGCTGGAGCTGGACGCGGCCGACGGCCGCAAGCGCCGCTACTCGGTGCGCCGGTGGTACGCCTTCACCCGGATGCAGAAGCGCGTCGCGCGCCGACTGCCCTCCGTGCTCACCGTCTCCGGCACCTCCCGCCAGGAGATCGTCGACCACCTCGGCGTACGCGACGACCGCATCCACGTCGTCCACATCGGGGCCGACACCGACCTTTTCTCCCCCGACCCGTCGGTGCCGCGGGTGCCGGGCCGGATCGTGACCACGTCCAGCGCGGACGTGCCGCTCAAGGGCCTGGTCTTCCTCGTCGAGGCGCTCGCCAAGGCGCGCACCGAGCACCCCAGGGCGCACCTCGTCGTCGTCGGCAAACGGCCCGCCGAGGGACCCGTCGCGCAGGCGATCGAGCGGTACGGCCTCGAAGGCGCCGTCGAGTTCGTCAAGGGCATCTCCGACGCCGAGCTGGTCGACCTCGTGCGCTCCGCCGAAGTCGCGTGCGTGCCGTCGCTGTACGAGGGGTTCTCGCTGCCCGCCGCCGAGGCGATGGCGACCGGCACGGCGCTGCTCGCCACCACCGGCGGGGCCGTCCCGGAGGTCGCCGGACCCGACGGGGAGACCTGCCTCGCGGTGCCGCCGGGTGACGCGGACGCGCTGGCCGCCGGGTTGAACCGGCTGCTCGGCGACCGCGAACTGCGCGCCAGGCTCGGCGCCGCCGGACGGCAACGGGTGCTGAAGCACTTCACCTGGGCACGCGCTGCCGAGGGCACGGTCGCCCGGTACCGCGAGGCGATCGGAGAGCGCCCCTCCGCCACGGCCGCCCAGGAGGCCGTGCCCCCGACCCCGACCACCAGTGACACCGGCGTCTATCCCGAAAGCAGGGCCACGTGCTGACCGTCGACTTCTCCCGGTTCCCGCTCGCCCCGGGCGACCGCGTCCTGGACCTCGGCTGCGGCGCCGGCCGGCACGCGTTCGAGTGCTACCGGCGCGGGGCCCGGGTCGTCGCGCTGGACCAGAACGCCGAGGAGATCCGCGAGGTCGCCAAGTGGTTCGCGGCGATGGAGGAGGCCGGTGAGGCCCCGGCCGGTGCCACCGCCACCGCCATGGAGGGCGACGCGCTGGCCCTGCCCTTCCCCGACGAGTCCTTCGACGTCGTCATCATCTCCGAGGTGATGGAGCACATCCCCGACGACAAGGGCGTCCTCGCCGAGATGGTCCGCGTCCTCAAGCCCGGCGGACGCATCGCGATCACCGTGCCGCGCTACGGCCCCGAGAAGGTCTGCTGGACCCTGTCCGACGCCTACCACGAGGTCGAGGGCGGCCACATCCGCATCTACCGCGCCGACCAGCTCCTCGCCCGCATCCGCGAGGCCGGCCTCAAGCCGTACGGCACCCACCACGCGCACGCGCTGCACTCGCCGTACTGGTGGCTGAAGTGCGCGTTCGGCGTCGACAACGACAAGGCGCTGCCGGTGCGGGCGTACCACAAGCTGCTGGTGTGGGACATCATGAAGAAGCCGCTGGCGACGCGGGTCGCCGAGCAGGCGCTGAACCCGCTGATCGGCAAGAGCTTCGTGGCCTACGCGACCAAGCCGCACCTGCCGCCGGTGGACGCCGCGTGACGGCCTCGCGCTCCCCCCGCACCGAACACCTCGTCCTGCCCGGCGTCCTCACCGCCGCCGAGGCCGCCGCGACCGTCCGCGGCATCCTCGCCGTGCAGCGCGAGGACGGGGCGATCCCGTGGTTCCGCGGGCACCACCTCGACCCGTGGGACCACGTCGAGGCCGCGATGGCCCTGGACACGGCCGACGAGCACGAGGCCGCCGAGCGGGCGTACGCGTGGCTGGCGCGGCACCAGAACCAGGACGGCTCCTGGTACGCCGCCTACGCCGACGGGGACTCCGCCGACGTCACCGACCGCGGCCGGGAGACCAACTTCGTCGCGTACGTCGCCGTCGGCGTCTGGCACCACTACCTCGCCACCGGCGACGACACCTTCCTGGACCGGATGTGGCCCGTCGTCCACGCGGCCGTCGAGTTCGTGCTGCGCCTGCAGCAGCCGGGCGGGCAGATCGGCTGGCGCCGCGACGACGACGGCACGGACACCACGGATGCGCTGCTGACCGGCAGTTCGTCCGTCCACCACGCGTTGCGGTGCGCGCTGGCCATCGCCGAACAGCGCGAGGAGCCGCAGCCCGACTGGGAGTTGGCCGCGGGTGCACTGCGGCACGCCATCCGACGCCATCCGGAGCGGTTCCTGGACAAGGGCCGCTACTCGATGGACTGGTACTACCCCGTCCTCGGTGGCGCGCTGACCGGCACGGAGGCCAGGAGCCGCCTCACGGAGAGCTGGGACCGGTTCGTCGTCCCGGGCCTCGGTGTGCGCTGCGTCGTCCCCAACCCGTGGGTGACCGGCGGCGAGTCGGCCGAACTCGCGCTCGCCCTGTGGGCGGTGGGCGAGTCCGACCACGCGCTGGAGATCCTCCAGTCCATCCAGCACCTGCGGGACGCGGACAGCGGCCTGTACTGGACGGGCTACGTCTTCGAGGACGAGGCGATCTGGCCCCGCGAGCTGACCACCTGGACGGCCGGCTCGCTGCTCCTCGCCGTCGCCGCACTCGGCGGCCACGAGGCCACCTGCCAGGTCTTCGCCGGCGACCGCCTGCCGCGGGGCCTGGACCCGGACTGCTGCGTCTGACCGGCCGGGCGGGCGGTGGCCGGTGGCGGTCCGGCCCGCCGACGTGGCCCGGTCCGCGGTGGCGCGGGCCCGGTGCCCGTCGAAGTCGCTGCGTTCTCCGGGGGTGCCCCCGGGCCCCCTGGTCCCGTGACCGGCCGGGGCGGGCGACGGGCTGTTGCGCCTGATCGGCCGGCCGGGCGGGGGCGGTGTGGGCCCGGCCGGGGGTGGCGCGTCAGTGGCGGCCCAGGCGGTTGGCGAGGGCGTGGCCGACGAAGAGGTAGACGACCGCGGCCAGGCCGTAGCCTGCGACGACACGCGCCCAGTCCTCGTCGAAGGTGAACAGGTCCCGGGACCAGCCGGCCAGCCAGTTGGCCGCGTCATGGACGAACTGCACCAGGTCGTTGGCCCGGTTGGCGTCCAACAGGTACATCAGTATCCACAGGCCGAGGATGAGGGCCATGATGTCGGCGACGATCGCGACGGCCCTGCCCGCGGAGTTCGAACCGTGGTATCTAGACATGCCTTGCGTATGGCCGCGCAGGGCGGGAGGAAACCTACGCCGACGGCCCCCCGCCCGGAACAGGTTCCGGACAGGGGGCCGTTGAGGCTTCGGCGGGGCGGAGCGATCAGCCGCGCTGGATGCCCGAGGTGTCCTGGAGCACGCCGCGACGGCCGTCCTGGGTCTGCGCGACCAGGTTGGCGCCGCGCTGCTCGACGGCCAGGTACCAGGTGCCCGGCGCCAGCTCGGCGATGGGCGTGGGCGAGCCGTCCTCCGCGAACAGCGGACGCGGCACCGGCACGGCGAACCAGAACGGGGAGAAGTCCCCGGCGGGCTGGGCCTGCGCCTGCTGCGGGGCGTGCGGCTGCGGAGCCTGCGGCTGAGCGGCCTGCGGCTGACCGGGCTGCGGCTGTCCCGGCTGCGGCTGGCCGCCGAACGGGCCGGGCTGACCGGGCTGACCCGGCTGGGCGCCGTACGGCTGCTGCTGGGCGCCCGGGTAGCCGTAACCACCCTGGGGCTGGCCGCCGTAGGGCTGCGGGGCGGCGGGGCGGGAGGCCGGGATCAGGGAGCCCTTGAGGGCCGGGAGCAGCGGCGTGGCCACGGCCGCGGCGGCCATGAGCAGCGTGGCGACGAGGGCGAGGATCAGGCCGGTGCCGGCGCTGAGACCGCTCACACCCCCGTCGTTGTCGAAGGCGCCCGCCGGGTCGAAGATGTTGCCGAGCGCGCACCACGCGGCGAAGACCGTGAACGCGATGCCGAACTGGCCGAGGTCGAGACCGGCCACCTTCAGGGGCTGCGGCATGGCACGGGCCACGACGACGAGCGCGGCGCCGATGACGCCCGCCAGGACGACACCGAGCACGACCGGTCCACTGCCCCACAGGCTGGGGATGTCGGCGCTGTCCGGCGCACCTTCGAACGAGTAGATGTCGAGGAACGACGCGATCAACAGCAACACCGCTGCTCCGATCACCACGCCGTCGCCTCGAGTGAGGGAGCGGATATTCACTTCAGGTCCTTCGTAGGTCGTCTCGTCGTCGGTAGAGGCGTCGCTGTCACGATGGCGCCGAAAGGTTCCGGTGTGAAGCGCGGGGGTGGCCCCTCATCGTACGGACGACACTATCGTCCGGACCTCGGGGCTGTCCGCAGGGATGGGGACGCCGGTCGCTACCCGCCCAGGAAACTCACGATTCCCTCAGACATCCCTTGCGCCGCCTTCTGCCGCCAACCGCCGCTGGTCAGCAGTGCCGCGTCCGTGCCGTCCCGCATGTTGCCGCACTCGATGAACACCTTCGGAACCGTTGACAGATTGAGACCACCCAGGTCCGTCCGCGTGACCAGACCGGTGCCGTCGCCGAGGTAGTTGGAGGGCGCGGTGCCCGTGACGCGCACGAAGGCGCCCGCGATCCGCTCGCCCAGTTCGGCGGAGGGAGCCGTGATGGCGCGGGTGTCGGCGTTCCCGTCGTGCACCGGGCCGGGCAGGATCACGTGGAAGCCGCGGTTGCCCGCCCCCGACCCGTCGGCGTGGATCGAGATCGCGGCGTCGGCCTGCGCCTCGTTGCCGATCCGGGCCCGCTCGTCCACGCAGGGACCGAACGAACGGTCGCCGTCCTGCGTCAGCTTCACGGTCGCGCCCTGCTTCTCCAGCAGGGTGCGCAGCCGGTGGGCCACGTCGAGCGTGAACTCCGCCTCCGGCCAGCCCGCGTTGGTGGCCGTGCCCGTGGTGTCGCACTCCTTCCAGTGCGTGCCGACGTTCACCTTGCGGTTGATCTCGGACGGGTGCCGGAAGTTGGCCGGGTTGTGTCCGGGGTCGATGACGACGACCTTGCCCTTGAGGGCACCGGAGACCGCGGGCCCCGACCGCGAAGGGGACGCGGACGGCTTCTCCGACGCGGGGGCGGGCGAGGAACCCGCCGGTCTCTTGCCGTCGTCGCCGCCCGCGGACGAGGGGGCTCCGCTGGACGGCGCCGCCGAACTCCGTACGCCCGCCGCGCGGTCGGTGTCGCCGCCGCCCCCGTCACCGGAGCCGCCGACCGCCGCGTACACCCCCCACCCGATCAGCGCCCCGGGCACGAGCGCGGCGACCGCCACGGTCAACGGGCGGCGCAGCGGGGAGCGGCGGGGCTGGGAAGGTTCGAAGTCCGGGCCTGTGTACGACACGTCAGCGACTCTAACCGCGCCCTCAGATCCCCGTGCCCGTTCGCCGCAGGACGCGCAGCGAGTCGGTCGCGGAGACCTCGGTGAACGCGCCGGACGCCAGGGCCCTGAGGTGGACGCGGTACGGGGCCTGGCCGGTGAACTCGTCGGCCGGCTCCGGGAAGACGTCGTGGATGACCAGCAGCCCGCCGTCGGCCACGTGCGGGGCCCAGCCCTCGTAGTCGGCGTTCGCGTGCTCGTCGGTGTGACCGCCGTCGACGAAGACGAGGCCGAGGGGGGCGTTCCAGACCGCGGCGACCTGGGGGGAGCGGCCGACGAGGGCGACCACGTGCTCCTCCAGACCGGCGCGGTGCAGGGTGCGGCGGAAGGTGGGCAGGGTGTCCATCACGCCCAGCTCCGGGTCGACCGTCGCCGGGTCGTGGTAGTCCCAGCCGGGCTGCTGCTCCTCGCTGCCCCGGTGGTGGTCGACGGTGAGCGCGGTGACCCCGGCCCGGCGGGCGGCGTCGGCGAGCAGCACGGTGGACCGCCCGCAGTACGTACCGACCTCCAGCAGCGGCAGCCCGAGCCCGCCGGCCTCCACGGCGGCGGCGTACAGCGCGCGGCCCTCGTGCGCGGGCATGAACCCCTTCGCGGCCTCGAAGGCGGCCAGGACGCCGGGGGAGGGGGAGGGGAAGGGTGCGGAGGCGGGGGCCGCGGTCATGGGGGCCTTTCGACGGTCGGGCGGAGTGTCCGGCGCCCCATGCTGCCGCACCCCCCGCCGCGTGCCGCGACAGGGGGTGCGAGGGCCGGGAGGAAGGGCGGCCGGGCCGTCAGGCCGGGACCGTCTCGCCCGGCAGGGACAGGTCCAGGTCGACCGGGCGGTCGCCGCCGTGGGTGGCGGCGTGGGCGAGCGGGGCGTGGCCCGCCGCGCGGGCGGCCAGGACGTACGGCCCCCCGGCGGGCACGGCGAGGGTGTAGCTGCCGTCGCCCGCGGAGAGGGTCGCGCCCGCCTGCCGTCCGTGCCGGTCGATCAGCGTCACCTTGGCGCGGGCGACGGGGACGCCGTCGGCGGCGAGGACCCGGCCGCGGAAGCCGTGCGGCGGCTGCCCGTCCCCGGCGAGGGCCTGCTCGGCGCGGGCCAGGTTGGCGTCCTCCTCGCTGCTCGCGCGCAGCTGCGTGACCGAGGCCGCCGGGTTGCGGCGGGGCAGGAAGAAGGCCAGCACCAGGCCGACGGCGACGGCGGCGGCCGCGATCAGGAAGGAGACGCGGAACCCCTGCATGGTCGGGACGGCGGTGCCGCCCACGTCGTTCGCCGTGTTGGCGAGCACCATGCCGATGACGGCGCTCGACACCGACGTGCCGATGGACCGCATCAGCGTGTTGAGGCCGTTGGCCGCGCCCGTCTCCGAGGCCGGGACCGCGCCGATGATCAGCGCGGGCAGGGAGGAGTAGGCGAGGCCGATGCCCGCGCCGATCAGCACCGAGGTCACGACGGTCTGCCAGGCGGCGTCCATCAGGCCGAGGCCGCCGGCGTAACCGATCCCGATGATCACCAGTCCGATGATCAGCGTGGTGCGGGGGCCGTAGCGGGCCGACAGGCGGGCGTAGACCGGCGCGGTGAACATCATCGTCAGGCCCAGCGGGGCCACGCACAGACCTGCGACGACCATGGACTGGCCGAGGCCGTAGCCGGTCTCGGAGGGCAGCTGGAGCAGCTGCGGCAGGACCAGGGAGATGACGAAGAAGGAGACGCCGACCATGATCGAGGCGAGGTTGGTGAGCAGCACCTCGCGGCGGGCCGTGGTGCGCAGGTCGACCAGCGGGGCCGCGACGCGCAGCTCCATCAGGCCCCACAGGAGCAGGACCACGAGGGCCGCGGCGAACAGGCCGAGTGTCGTGGGCGAGGACCAGCCCCAGTCGCTGCCCTTGCTGATCGGCAGCAGGAAGAGGATCAGACCGGCGGTGAGGCCCAGCGCGCCCGGCAGGTCGAAGGAGCCCTCGGCACGCAGCGGGGACTCCGGCACGACCAGCAGGGTCAGGGCGATGGAGAGGACGCCGAGGCCGGCGGCGCCGTAGTACAGGGCGTGCCAGTCGGTGTGCTGCGCGACCAGGGCCGCGGCGGGCAGCGCGAGGCCGCCGCCGACGCCGATCGAGGAACTCATCAGCGCCATCGCGGAGCCGAGCCGCTCGCGGGGCAGCATGTCGCGCATCAGGCCGATGCCGAGGGGTATCGCGCCCATCGCGAAGCCCTGCAGCGTACGGCCGACGATCATCGGGACCAGGGTGTCGGTGAGCGCGCTGAGCAGCGCGCCGACGACCATCACCGAAAGGCTCGCGATCAGCATGCGGCGCTTGCCGAACAGGTCGCCGAGCCGGCCCATGATCGGCGTGGCCACGGCTCCGGACAGGAGCGTGGAGGTCAGTACCCAGCTGGCGTTGCTGGGCGAGGTGTCCAGAAGTCGGGGCAGGTCCTTGATGACGGGGACCAGCAGGGTCTGCATCACCGCGACGACGATGCCCGCGAACGCGAGCACCGGGACGGTGGCCCCGCTCGCTCGCCGCACGGGCTCGTCGGTCGTCGTGTGGGACATGGGGTGGGGCCTCCAGGCCGGAAGTCGGCGAAAACGCGTGCACGGTCGTGTGGTGTGTGCAGGCTGAACCTCGTGCGCCGGGGCAACTATTCCGTTGCTTCGAGTCCCTAACTATTTCTTGACCTTCTCTTGGGATCCCGCCTACGCGCGGTTCACCGGCCGGCCGCCCCCGCACGGGGCCCACCGCTCTCCCCTCCGCCTACGTCTTGAGTCCTAGGTCGGGCCCGGGGCGGACCGGGGCCAAAATCCGATGCAAGGGGCGTACCCGGGTTGAGACCATGACACCTATGCCCGAGACCACCGGCACGACCGCCGCCGCTTCCACCGCCGCCCGACGCCTGTCCCCGCGCCGCACGCCGCCGACCTGGCTGGTCGTCGCGCTCGCCTGCGCCGGACAGTTCCTGGTCGTGCTCGACGTGTCCGTCGTCAACGTCGCCCTGCCGTCGATGCGGACCGACCTCGGGCTGAGCGCGCAGGGGCTCCAGTGGGTGGTCAACGCCTACGCCATCGCCTTCGCCGGCTTCATGCTGCTGGGCGGCCGGGCCGGCGACCTGTACGGGCGCAAGCGGATGTTCCTGGTCGGGCTCGGTCTCTTCACGCTGGCCTCGCTGGGCGGCGGCCTCGCCCAGGAGGGCTGGCAGTTGCTGGCCGCACGGGCCGTGCAGGGCCTGGGCGCGGCCGTACTCGCCCCCTCGACGCTGACCCTGCTGACCGCCGCGGTGCCGGAGGGGGCGGCCCGGGCCCGCGCCATCGCGACCTGGACCGCCGTCGGCGCGGGCGGCGGCGCGGCGGGCGGACTGGTGGGCGGGGCCCTGGTGGACGGGCTGTCCTGGCGCTGGGTCCTGCTGATCAACGTGCCGGTGGGCGCGGTCGTGCTGGCCGGGGCCGTGCTGTGGCTCACCGAGAGCCGGGGCGGGGCGCGCCACCGCCTCGACCTGCCGGGCGCGCTGCTGGTGACCACCGGTCTCGCCACGCTGGCCTACGGCATCTCGCAGACCGAGTCGCGGGGGTGGGCGGCGGGCGCGACGCTGGTGCCGCTGCTCGCCGGTCTCGCGCTGCTCGGGTGCTTCCTCCTCGTCGAGGCGCGGACCGCGGCACCGCTGATGCCGCTCGGGCTGCTGCGGCTGCGGTCGGTGGCGTCGGCGAACGTGGCGATGCTGGTGTCCGGCTCGTCCATGTTCTCGATGTGGTTCTTCATGACCCTGTACGCGCAGAACGTGCTGGGCTACTCCCCGCTGGAGGCGGGCCTCGCCCTGGTGCCCAGCTCCCTCGCGGTGATCATCGGTTCCAAGGCGGCCCCGCGGTTCCTGCCGGTGCTCGGGGCCCGGAACGTGGCCGTGCTCGGCACGCTGATCGCGGCCGTCGGCTTCGGCTGGCAGTCGACGATGACCGCGGACGGCGGCTACCTGACCGCCATCATGATCCCCGGCGTGCTGATGATGCTGGGGGCGGGCACGGCGGCGACCCCCCTGGCCTCGCTGGCCATCTCCGGCGCGGCCCCCGGGGACGCCGGACTCGTCTCCGGGCTGATCAACACCTCCCGGACGATGGGCGGTTCGCTGGGACTCGCGGTGATGTCGACGCTCGCGGCGTCCAGGTCGGGAGGCGAGCACGCCGGTCCGGCGGCACTGACGGAGGGCTACGCCCTGGTGTTCCGCACGGCGTCGGCGGTCCTGGTGGCGGCGGCCCTGCTGATGTGGACGTGGCTCCCGAAGACACCCACCGAGGACTGACCCCGAAGCCCCCACCCAACGCACGCTCCCGGACACCCACCCCAGGGCCCAGGGGCCCAGGGGCGCGGGGAACTGCGCGAGCACCCCCCACCGGCCGCACCCGACGCACTACAGGCACTCCCACCGACCCCAGGGGCGCGGGGAACTGCGCGAGCACCCCCCACCGGCCCGCACCCGACGTACTACGTCACCCACCCACCCCCTCAGACCCACCCCCGCTGCCGAGCCGCCCGCAGGGCCTCCGCCCGGTTGCGCGTGGCGGTCTTGCCGATGGCGGCGGAGAGGTAGTTGCGGACCGTCGACTCGGACAGGTGCAGGGCCCCGGCGATGTCCGCGACCGTCGCCCCGTCCGCCGAGGCCCGCAGCACCTCGCACTCCCGCCCGGTGAGCGGACTCGGCCCCGCACTGAGCGCGGCCGCGGCGAGCGCCGGGTCGACGACCGTCTCACCGGCCAGCACCCGGCGGATCACGCCCGCCAGCTCCTCCACCGGCCCGTCCTTCACCAGGAACCCGGCCGCACCCGCCTCCATGGCCCGCCTGAGGTACCCGGGACGGCCGAAGGTGGTCAGGATCAGCACCCGGCACCCGGGCACCCGCTCCCGCAGCTCGGCGGCGGCGTCCAGGCCGCTCAGTCCCGGCAGTTCGATGTCGAGGAGGGCGACGTCCGGGCGGTGCGCGAGCGCGGCGGCGACGATCTCGTCCCCGGCCGCCACCTGCGCGACCACCTCCAGGTCCTCCTCCATCCCGAGCAGCAGCGCGAGCGCGCCCCGCATCATGCCCTGGTCCTCGGCGAGGAGGACGCGGACGGGGCGGGTGCGGGGCGTCTCGTCGGTCACGGGGCAAGGTTAGGGGGCGGCCCGCCGGCCGTCGCGTGCCGGAAGGCGGGGGCCGCCGCCCCGCTGGGGTCACGCCGAGGCGCCCACCGGGCGTTCCTCCCGCCGTACCGGCAGCTCAGCCGTCACCGAGAAGCCGCCCCGCGGCTCCAGCCCCGCCGTCAGCGACCCTCCCGCCGTGGCGAGGCGTTCCGTGAGGCCGGTCAGGCCGGTGCCCGGACCCTGCGTGGATCCGGCCACGCCGGTGCCGTTGTCGGTGACCGTCAGCCGGACCCGGTCCGCGCCGCCCGCGACCGCGATCTCGCACCGGCTCGCCCCGCTGTGCCGTACGACGTTGGTGACCGCCTCCCGCACCACCCACCCCAGCAGCGCCTCGGTCTGCGGCGGCAGCGGCGGCCCCGAGCGGCGGACCACCGGCTCCACGTCCGCCGCGCTCAGCGCCGAACGCGCCCGGTCCAGCTCGGTGCCGAGGCTGCCCTCCCGGTACCCGGTGACCGCCTCCCGCACCTCGGTCAGCGCCTGACGGCCCACCGACTCGATGTCCGTGATCTGGGTCAGCGCCGCGTCCAGGTCCCGGTGCGCCAGCCGCCGGGCGGCCTCCGACTTCACCACGATCACCGACAGCGTGTGCCCCAGCAGGTCGTGCAGGTCCCGCGAGAAGCGCAGCCGCTCCTCCGCCACCGCCCGCGTGGCCAGCTCCTCCCGGGCGGCGCGCAGCTGCCGTACGGCGTCGGACAGGCTCAGGATCGCGGCCGTCACCATCGTCGAGAGGAAGGTCCCGTAGGCGATGCTCAGACCGTCCCAGCCGTCCTTGACGCCGGCCACCACCCCCGCCAGCACCGCCAGCGCCCAGCCCCACCGGCCCAGCCACCGGCCGCGCAGCGCAGCCCCCGCGGCCAGGCCGAGCAGCGGGAAGAACAGCAGCCAGCTGCCGCCGTACGCCAGGGCCAGACCGCAGGTCAGCAGCGCCATGACGGCCAGCGCCAGACGCGTGGACGGCGACTCGCGCAACGCCTTGTCGAAGGAGCGGAACGCGACGAAGACGTAGAGGGAGTTGAAGGCGAGCAGTCCCGCGCCGCCGATCCAGGGGCTGGACGTGTCCCCCTGGAGGATGTTGGAGAGGCTGCCCAGGCCCATCAGCAGCCACGGCAGCAGCGTGAAGCCGGTGGGAGGCGGGCCGACCCGCTCCGGCCGCTCACCGGCCTGCCCGGCCTCGGACTGCCGGGCGAGCTGCCACGCGTCCATGCGGCACGACACCGCGCGCACCCGCCCTCGGATCCCGGTCATGGGTATCGGCTCCCTTCCGCTCCGGCGCCCGGGGCGCTCAGTTGTCTCCCGCGCCGCGGCGGTAGGACAGTACGGCGTACGCCCCGAACACCAGCAGCCACACCGTCAGGACGACGATCCCACCCGCGGGCGGCGCGTGCCCCGTGGCGACCGAGGTGCCCAGCTGCGCGAAGCGGTTGGTCGGCGTGTACGCCGACAGCGTGCGCAGCCACTCCGGGAACAGCGCGAGCGGGAACCACAGCCCGCCGAGCACCGCGAGGCCCAGGTTGGCCATCATGTTCGCCACGCCCGTGGTCTGCCCGGTCAGCCGGTAGCCGTTGCCGAGCCCCAGCAGGGTGAAGGGCACCGACCCCAGCCAGAGCAGCAGCGCCAGCGCCGCCCACTGCCAGGCTTCCATCCGTACGCCGTTGACCAGACCGCCCGCGCCGAGCACGGCCGCGAGCGCGGGCAGCACGGTGACGGAGGCGGTCAGGGCGCGGCCCACCACCACCTGGTGCGGCGGCATCGGCGTCACCCTCAGCTGCCGCAGCCAGCCGATCGCCCGGTCCTCGGCGACCCCGCCACCGGTGTTCAGGGCCGAACCGACCGCGCCGTAGGCGGCCATGCCGACCATGGCCCCGGTCTTCCACTCGCCCGCGTCGCCGCCGAGGTTGGTGAACAGCAGGTACATCAGGACCGGCATGGCGACGCCACCGATGACGAAGCCGGGGTCGCGCAGCGTACGGCGCGTCTCGAGGATCAGGTAGTCCTTCATCGCACGCTCTCCTTCGCCTTCTCCTTCTCCTTCGCCTTCTCCGGCGCCGGTGTCGCCGTCGCCAGGGCCAGGAACGCGTCGTCCAGGGACGCGGGGGCCACCTCCAGGCCGCGTATCGCGCCGAGTTCCGCGAGGGCGGTCACGGTCGCGTCGGAGTCCTCGGTGCGCAGCAGCGCCCGGTCGCCCCGTATCTCCACCGAACGCACCCCGGGCAGCAGTGCCGGGTCCCCGGCGGGCAGGCCGGCCACGTCGACGGCGACACGGCTGCCGCCCGCCGCCCGGCGCAGCTCGTCACCGGTGCCGTCCGCGACGACGCGCCCCCGGTCGACGACGAGGATCCGGTCGGCGTACGCGTCGGCCTCCTCCAGGTAGTGCGTGGAGAAGAGGACCGTGCTGCCGCGCCCGGCGTAGGCCCGCATCGACTCCCAGAAGGCGTGCCGGGCCTCCACGTCCAGGGCCGCCGTCGGCTCGTCCAGCACCAGCAGGTCGGGGCGTCCGGCCAGCGCCACCGCGAACCGCACCCGCTGGACCTGTCCGCCCGAAAGCCGGTCCACGCGCCGCCCCGCCAACGCGGCGATCCCCGCCAGCTCCAGGGCCTGCCCGACCCGCATCGGCGCCGGATAGCGACCGGCCACGAAGGCCACCAGCTCACCCACGGTGACCCGGGGCACCGCCCGGGCCTCCTGGAGCATGGCCCCCACCCGGCCGGCCCGCACGGCACGCTCCGGAACGGCACCGTACAGCTCCACGGAGCCCGCGTCGGGCGGGCACAGGCCGAGCAGCAGCGCGATCGCCGTGGACTTGCCCGCACCGTTGCGGCCGAGCAGCGCGACCGTCTCACCGCGCTCGATGCGCAGGTCCACGCCGTCGACGGCACGGATGTCGCCGTACGCCTTCACCACTCCGCGAAAGGAGACGGCCGGGGAGGTGCCGGCGGGGGTGGTGCCCTCTGTCGGTGTCATACCGGTGACGCTACGGAGGGCGCGGGGGCGGGCGGCAGAGGCGGTTGTCCGGAGTTCCGCAGGACAAATGTCATGGGCGGGCCGGTGTCCCGTACGGTGACCGGGAACAGCGGGGACGAGTGGGGGGGCCATGCCGGTCGACGCAGCCGAGGCACTCGCCGCCGCACCCCGGGTCCGGGAGATCGCCTGGGAGCGCAAGGACGTCCAGCTCTACCACCTGGGCATCGGCGCCGGCCTGCCCGCCACCGACCCGCGCGAGCTGCGTTACACCCTGGAGTCCCGGCTGCACGTCCTGCCGAGCTTCGCGACGGTGGCCGGCGCCGGCGCCCCGGGTGTGATCGGCGCGCTGTCCGCGCCCGGCGTCGACGTCGACCTCGCCCATGTGCTGCACGGCGGGCAGCGGTTGCGCCTGCACCGGCCCGTTCCGCCGCGAGGCCGGGCGAGCGCGGCCTCGCGCGTCGTGGCCGTGTACGACAAGGGAACGGCGGCCGTCCTCGTGCTGCGCACCGAGGTCACCGACGCTGACGGCCCGCTGTGGACCGACGAGGCCGAGGTCTTCGTACGCGGGGAAGGCGGCTGGGGCGGTGAACGGGGCCCGTCCGGGCGCCCCTCGCCACCGCCCGCCGGGCCGCCGGACCACGTCGTCGAACGGGCCCTGCGCGAGGACCAGGCACTCCTCTACCGGCTCTCCGGCGACGCCAACCCGCTGCACGCCGACCCGGATTTCGCGGCGCGCGCCGGCTTCGAGCGGCCCGTCCTGCACGGGCTGTGCACGTACGGCGCCGCGCTCAAGGCCGTCGTCGACACGCTGCTGGACGGCGAGGTGACCCGGGTCCGGGAGTACCGCACGAAGTTCGCCGGCGTCGTGTACCCGGGGGAGACGCTGCGGGTGCGGATGTGGTCGCGCGCCCGGACCGGGGAGGTGCGGGAGGTGCCGGAGATGCGGGAGATGCGGGAGGTGCGGGTGGCCGTGAGCGTCGTCGAGCGCGGCGACGCGTCCGTCCTCGCCGACACGGTCGTCCGGTACGCGTGAGAGCCGGGAACCGGGGCCGAGTTCCGGGGCTGGGGCCGAGATCCGGGCCGAGGACGAGATCCGGGGCCGGGGCGGGACGACGACGGCCCCGTCCGCCGGATGCGACGAACGGGGCCGGAGCCGCTTGCTTTCGTGTGCCAGTGCCAGTGCCAGTGCCCGTACCTGCACCGGCGCTTGTCGCCGCGCCTGTGCCGGTGGCTGTGGCGGGCCCTGTCCGCCGTCAGGCGGCCGTCCCGGACTCCTCGGCCGGCTTGCGGTGGCGACCCTGTGGAGTCGCCTCGCCCACCTGGCTGGAGACCGGCCCGCGGTGCTTGCCGTGCCCGGTGTCGATCTCGGAAACGTCGGCACCGGCGGCCTGGATCGGCTGGGTCGTGCTGGTGTCGTTCATCGGAAGGAATTCACCCCGTCAACATGATCTTTCCTGCAGCCGGGCGAGTCTAACCGGCACGCCTCGGGCCGGATCCAGGCGGCCACGCCAACCGGCACTACTTCGTTACAAGCCGTGCCAGCGGCGCCTGTTGCAGCGGTACGGGACGCGGCTGAGCGGGCGCGGGGGTGTCCGCCGTGCCGCTTTCGCCGGACTCGCCCGGAGTCGATTCCTCCGGATTCGCGGGCCGTTCGTCGCCCGCGTCGCCCGCGTCGCCCGCGTCGCCCGCGTCGCCTGTGCCGCCGGGGGCGCCCGTGCCGCCGGTGGCGTTCCCGCCGTCCGCAGCCCCCGTGCCTTCCGTGCGGGGCGAGCCGGGCGGGAGCAACCGGGCCACGACGCACGGCGACCGGGATGTGGAGCACGGCAGCCGCAGCTCGCCGTCCGGCGTCCACAGCCCGGCGCCCGTCAACCACCCCTCGGGCGCCGGAAGATGCCGCACCTGCCGCTCGGCGGGACGCCACACCCCGACCCAGCTGCCGAACGCCCCGTCCACGCGCAGGGCCACCGCGCAGCGTTCCGGCGTCAGCACCTGCCCCGGCTGGACGGCGAACGGCGTCACGACGCAGTCCGGCAGTCGCAGGCACTCCGGGAAGCGCACCGGCAGCGTGCTGCCGAGGACGCCCCAGCCGAGCCGCTCCCGCCCCGGCGAGGGGGCGTCCGAGCGGATCAGCACGAGCCCGCTGTCGGGGTCGGCCAGCAGGATCCGGTCGTCGCTGTCCGGGGCGATCTGCAGCAGCGGCGACACCTCGCCGCCCCGCTCCAGATCCACCACGACCGCCTTGGTCCGCCCGCCGGTCTCCCGGTCCACGGCCAGTATCCGGGCCGCGCGGTCCAGCCAGACCCCGCCCGAGCAGCGGCCGGGGATCTCGGCCACGCGCTCCGGCCCGAAGGCTCCGCCGACCACCTGCCACAGCACCGTCGAGCGCGGACCGGCCGCCAGGGCGTACGCCCGCTCGCCGCCCGGAACCGGCGGCAACAGCCGCAGTCCGGTGGTGTCGGCCGGGCACTCCACCGCGCCGAGCGGCAGCTCACCGGTCCCGGGTCCGGTCGGGTACAGCAGCGCGAAGACGTGCCGGCCGGCCGCGACGCGGTGGACCAGGACCCGCCCGTCGCCCATCGGCTGCACCTCGGTGCCGGGCTCCTCCGGCTGGTGGCCGGGCAGCGGCACCGCGTACGGCTCGGGGCCGTCCAGGGTCCAGCGCTCCGGGTACCAGGCCTCGCCGCTCTCCCCGCGCCGGGTCAGACGCGCGGCGTAGGCACCCTCCGCGGTGATGCTGCAGCCCACCCGCGGCGCCCGGCTGTCGCCGGGGCCCGCCGAAGGCTCGATCGCACAGGCCGTCATCGTTCGGTCACCTCCGGCGACGAAGCTAGTTTTCGCACGCACGGACGTGGGACCGCCGACGGGCCCCGTCACACGTACGTGTGTCACAGGAACGATTCGCCTGAAGGAAGGGCACGGCGTGTGCTGTGCCGGGCCCCCACGGCGGAGGGCACGGCGGCGGTGACGCGGAGCGAGGGGCAGGGGGACGCGGAGCGCGGGGCGGCGGTGACGCGGAGGGCGCGGCGGCAGGCACGGCCGGGCGTCCCGGCTGCGGGTACAACGGCACAGAACCTCCAGGTAGCCTTGCACGCGTGCCCCGTCTGTCAGAAGTCATCGCCGCGCTGGACAACCTGTGGCCCGCCGAGCGGGCCGAGTCCTGGGACGCGGTCGGCACCGTCGTGGGCGACCCCGACCAGGAGGTCACCCGGGTCCTGTTCGCCGTCGACCCCGTCCAGGAGATCGTCGACGAGGCGGTGAAGCTGGGCGCCGACCTGCTCGTCACCCACCATCCGCTGTACCTGCGCAGGACGACGACGGTCGCGGCGTCCACCTTCAAGGGCCGCGTGGTGCACACGCTGATCAAGCACGACATCGCCCTGCACGTCGCCCACACCAACGCCGACACCGCCGACCCGGGCGTCTCCGACGCGCTGGCCGGCGCCCTCGGCCTGAACGTCGTACGGCCCCTGGTGCCGGACCCGGGCGACCCTGAGGGGCGCCGCGGTCTGGGCCGGGTGTGCGAGTTGCAGCACCCGCTGACCGTCCGCGAGCTGGCCGCCCGCGCCGCCGAGCGGCTGCCCGCCACGGCGCAGGGCATCCGCGTCGCCGGCGACCCGGAGGCGGTCGTCCGCACCGTCGCCGTCAGCGGCGGCTCCGGCGACAGCCTCTTCGACCACGTACGGGCGGCGGGCGTCGACGCCTTCCTCACCGCGGACCTCCGCCACCACCCCGTGTCGGAAGCCCGCGCCCACAGTCCCCTCGCGCTGCTCGACGCGGCGCACTGGGCCACCGAGTGGCCCTGGTGCGAGCTGGGCGCCGCCCAGCTCGACGAGATCTCCGACCGCAACGGCTGGGACCTCAGGGTCCACGTCTCGAAGACGGTCACCGACCCCTGGACCGCCCACGCGGCGTCCGCACCGACCTCCGACACAATGGGAGCCCCCAACTGAAAGCCGCGCCCGCCGACCAGATCCGACTCCTCGACGTCCAGGGCCTCGACACGCGGCTCCAGCAGCTCGCGCACAAGCGCCGGTCCCTGCCCGAGCACGCCGAGATCGAGTCGCTGACCAAGGACCACACCCAGCTGCGCGACCTGCTCGTGGCCGCGCAGACCGAGGAGAGCGACTGCGCCCGCGAGCAGACCAAGGCCGAGCAGGACGTGGACCAGGTGCGCCAGCGCGCCGGCCGCGACCAGCAGCGCCTGGACTCCGGTGCCGTCACCTCGCCGAAGGACCTGGAGAACCTCCAGCGCGAGATCGCCTCCCTCGCCAAGCGCCAGGGCGACCTCGAGGACGTCGTCCTGGAGGTGATGGAGCGCCGCGAGTCCGCGCAGGAGCGGGTCGCCGAGCTGACCGAGCGGGTCGGCGCGGTCCAGGGCAAGATCGACGACGCCACCGCGCGCCGTGACGCGGCCGTCGAGGAGCTGGACGGCGAGGCGGCCTCGGTGACCAAGGAGCGCGAGGTCGTCGCGGGCTCCGTCCCCGACGACCTGCTGAAGCTCTACGACAAGCTGCGCGAGCAGCAGGGCGGCGTCGGCGCGGCCAAGCTGTACCAGCGCAGCTGCCAGGGGTGCCGCCAGGAGCTGGCCATCACCGAGCTGAGCGAGATCCGTTCGTCGGCGCCCGACACGGTCGTCCGGTGCGAGAACTGCCGCCGCATCCTGGTGCGTACGGCCGACTCGGGTCTGTAGGGAGCCGGTCCGGTGGCGGATGGGGCGGCGCGTCCCGCGCGGGAGTTCGTCGTCGAGGCCGACGGCGGGTCGCGGGGCAACCCGGGGCCCGCGGGCTACGGCGCGGTGGTCCTGGACCCGGTGACGGGGGAGACCCTGGTGGAGGCCGCCGAATACCTCGGGGTCGTCACCAACAACGTCGCCGAGTACCGGGGCCTGCTGGCCGGCCTGCGCGCGGCCAGGGAGCTGGACCCGGACGCCGCCGTGCACGTCCGGATGGACTCCAAGCTCGTCGTCGAGCAGATGTCGGGCCGCTGGAAGATCAAGCACCCCGACATGAAGCCCCTCGCGACCGAGGCGGCCCGCGTCTTCCCGCCCGGCCGCGTGACCTACGAGTGGATCCCCCGCGCGGAGAACAAGCACGCCGACCGCCTGGCCAACGAGGCGATGGACGCGGGCGCGCGCGGTGAGCAGTGGCTGCCGTCCGAGTCGACGGCGGACCTGGACGCGGGCGGTACCGCCCGCGTCCAGGTCCGGGGCCGCGGTGCGGCGGACGGTGCTCCGGCCGGTCGTGAGGCCGGGCCCGCTGGTGACCGTGACGGGTCGGCCGCCGGTGCCGCCGTCGGCGGGGGCGGTGAGGCGGCCGCGGGTGCGCGCCCCGGCGGCGGCGTCGTCTCCGGGGCGGGGGAGCGGGGTGCCTCAACCGGTCGTGACGCCGGGCCCCGCCGCGACGTGGACGCGTCGGCGTCCGCGGGTGCCGCCGCGGGAGGAGGCAGAGAGACCGAGGCCGCGGGAGAGCGCCTCGCGCAGGCGGCCCGGACCGGCGGCGAGACCGCAGCGGCCGGGACGGACGCGCGGGACACCGGCGCCGGGGACGCGCGGGACACCGGCGCCGGAGCAGGCACGGCCGACGCCGACGTGCGCGCCGCGAAGGCCGTGGCCTCGCCCGGCTGGGGACCCCCCGACCTGGGCGCCCCGGCCACCTTCGTCCTGCTGCGGCACGGGGAGACGCCCCTCACCCCGCAGAAGCGGTTCTCGGGGAGCGGCGGCAGCGACCCGTCCCTGTCGCCGGTCGGCTGGGAGCAGGCCGAGAAGGTCGCCGCGAGCCTCGCCCGGCGCGGCACGATCGAGGCGATCGTCGCCTCCCCCCTGGCCCGCACCCGCGAGACCGCCGGCATCGTCGCCGCCCGCCTGGGCCTGGACGTGGCGGTGGAGGAGGGCCTGCGGGAGACCGACTTCGGCGCCTGGGAGGGCCTCACCTTCGGCGAGGTGCGCGACCGTTACCCCGCCGACCTGGACGCCTGGCTGGCCTCCCCGGACGCGGAACCGACCGGCGGCGGCGAGAGCTTCGCGGCCACCGGCGTCCGGATCGCCGCCACCCGCGACCGGCTCGTCTCCGCGTACGCGGGCCGCACCGTGCTGCTCGTCTCGCACGTGACGCCGATCAAGACGTTCCTGCAACTCGCCCTGGGCGCCCCGCCCGAGTCCCTGTTCCGGATGGAACTGTCGGCGGCGTCCCTGTCGGCGGTGGCGTACTACGCGGACGGCGGCGCCAGCGTCCGCCTGTTCAACGAGACGTCCCACCTGCGCTGAGCGCGGCCGCGGCACGGGCCAGCGCCTCGACGCGCCCCCAGTCGCGGCCGGCCACCGCGTCCTTGGGCAGCATCCAACTGCCCCCGACGCACCCGACGTTGGGCAGCGCCAGGTACTCCGGGGCGGAGTCAGGACCGATGCCGCCCGTCGGGCAGAAGCGCGCCTGCGGCAGCGGCGCGGCGAGCGCCTTGAGGTAGGCGGTGCCGCCCGCCGCCTCGGCCGGGAAGAACTTCATCTCCCGCACCCCGCGCTCCAGCAGCGCCACCACCTCCGAGGTGGTCGACACCCCCGGCAGGAACGGCACCCCGGACGCCCGCATGGCCTCCAGCAGCGTGTCCGTCCACCCCGGGCTGACCAGGAACCGCGCCCCGGCCGCCACGACCTCCCCGACCTGCTCCGCCGTGATGACGGTGCCCGCGCCGACCACCGCGTCCGGCACCTCGGCGGCGATCGCCCGGATCGCGTCGAGGGCGGCCGGCGTCCGCAGCGTCACCTCGATCGCGGGCAGCCCGCCGGCGACGAGCGCCCTGGCGAGCGGCACGGCGTCGGCGAGGTCGTCGACGACCACGACGGGCACGACGGGCGCGAGATCCAGCACCGAGGCGGCGGGGGAGGAGGGCAGCGGAGAACTCATGCCCTCATCGTGCCGCCGAAACGCACTCTCTGCAATCACCGTTGCAGTACATGCAACACCACTCGGGCAGGGCGAAAGGGCGGGTCAGTGGACCTCGTCCACGAGCACGTCCAGCGACCACGGCTTCCCGGCCTTCGCGGGCGCGGCCGCCTCCACCGCGTACCCCAGGTCCCGCAGCGCCTCCACCAGCTCCGCCGGTCCCGCGGGCGAGGTCCCCGACGCCAGCAGACTCCGTACGATCCGGCCCTTGGTCGCCTTGTTGAAGTGGCTGACCACCTTCCGGGTCGGTGCGTGCAGCACCCGCACCGTCGCCGTCCGCGAGGCGACCTCGCCCTGCGGCTTCCAGGCCGCCGCGTACGCCGCCGAACGCAGGTCGAGGACCAGCCCGGCCCCGGCCGCCTCCGGCAGCACCTCGGCCATCGGTGCCCGCCAGTGCCCGGCGAGGGCCCCGAGCCCCGGCAGCTTCACGCCCATCGAGCACCGGTAGGAGGGGATCCGGTCCGTCACCCGCACGGCACCCCACAGCCCCGAGAACACCAGCAGCGACCTGGCGGCCCGCCTCTTGGCGGCGGCGTCCAGCGAAGCCAGGTCCAGGGCGTCGTACAGCACACCGGTGTAGATCTCTCCGGCCGGACGCGCGCCCGCGGCCGGCAGCTCCTCGTTCTTGGCGACCTCGCCGCGCAGCCCCTCGCTCAGCCCGAGCACCTCGCGGGCCTTCTCCTCGTCGCCGGCGCACAGCTCGACCAGCTCGCCGAGGACGGCCTCCCGGGCCGCGGTGAGCCCCGGCAGGGACAGCGCCCCGATCTTCAGCGGGGCGCCCCGGCCGGACGCGGCCTTCCCCTCGGACGGCGGCAGCAGGACAAGCACACGTACTCCTTCACGACAGGCTCCGGGCCCCCGGATCAGGGTACGGCGTACCCCTCCCGCGCCCGCTCGACGGCCCGTACGAGGGCCACTGGCGCGGGAAGTGACCTCCACCCACCCCAGGGCCGCTCCTCCTCCTCCGGCCTGGACACCGCCGACTTCCTCTGATCCCGTATGGGCAGGGGGTGGGCGGCGATGGACGCGCGGGGTGAGCAGGCACGCTGGACGAGGGCGCGGCTGGGGGCGGCCGGTCCGCCCGTCGACCTGCTGACCGCCTGCTTCGACCGGCACGTCTACGCCCCGCACGCCCACGACGAGTTCACGGTGGGCGTCACGGTCGGCGGCCTCGAAGTCATCGCCTACCGGGGCGGGCACATCCACTCCGGGCCGGGCTCCCTCGTCGTCCTGGAGCCCGGCGAGGTGCACACCGGCGGCCCGGCCGCCCCCGACGGCTACTCCTACCGCGCTCTGTACGCCACCCCGGACCTCCTCGCCGACGGCACCCGGGCCGCCGCCCCGCCGCACTTCCGCGAGCCCGTCCTCGACGACCCCGAACTCGCCGCCGCCCTGCGCGCCGCGCACACCGACCTGGCCCGCTGCCCCGACCCCCTGGAGGCGGAGTCCCGCCTGCCCTGGCTCCTCACGGCGCTCGCCCGCCGCCACTCCACGGCCCGCGCGACCGCCGACGCCGTCCCCGGTTCCGAGCGCATCGCCCGTGTCGTACGCGACCGGCTCGTCGACCAACTCCTCGCCCCACCCTCCCTGGCCGCACTCGCCACCGACCTCGGCCTGTCCCGCTACCAACTCCTGCGCGCCTTCCGTACGGCGACGGGAATGCCGCCGTACGCCTGGCTCGCCCAGCACCGGGTGGCCAGGGCCCGCGGGCTCCTGGAGGGCGGCCTGCGCCCGGCCGAGGTGGCGGCGTTGGTGGGCTTCGCCGACCAGGCCCACCTGACCCGCTGGTTCCGCCGGGTTCTCGGGGTGACCCCGGCGGCGTACCGCAACAGCGTTCAAGACCGCACCCGGTGAGGCGGCCGAGACTCGCCGCATGACTGCACGCGGCTGGTTCCTGTTCTCCCTGATGGGAGTGGTCTGGGGCATCCCCTACCTGATGATCAAGGTGGCGGTGGACGAGGTGTCCCCGTCCGGCGTGGTGTTCGCCCGCTGCGCCCTCGGCGCGGCCCTCCTGCTGCCCTTCGCCCTGCGCAAGGGAGACCTCCTCGGCACTGTGAGAACCCACTGGAAGCCCATGCTGGCCTTCGCCCTGATCGAGATCGTCGGCCCCTGGTGGACCCTGACGGACGCGGAACGGCACCTGTCCAGCTCCACCGCCGGGCTGCTGATCGCGGGCGTGCCGATCGTCGGCGTGCTCCTGGCCCGCTTCTTCGGCGCCGGGGAACGGGTCGGCGCCCGCCGCGTCGCCGGACTCGGCCTCGGTCTCGGGGGCGTCGCCGTGCTCACCGTGCCGCACCTCACCGGCGGCGACGCCCGCTCGCTGGCCGAGGTGCTGGTGACGGTCGTCGGTTACGCCACGGCCCCCCTGATAGCCGCCCGCCACCTCAAGGACGTTCCCACCCTCCAGCTCATCACCCCCTGCCTCACCCTGGCCGCCGTCGTCTACGCCCCCGCCGCCTTCCTGACCCGCCCCTCCACCCTGCCCTCGGGCGAGGCCCTGGCGGCCCTGGCCGGCCTCGGCGTCGTCTGCACCGCGGTCGCCTTCGTGGCCTTCCTGGAGTTGATCAAGGAGGTCGGCCCGGTGCGCGCCGGCGTCATCACCTACGTCAACCCGGCGGTCGCCGTCGCCGCGGGCGCCCTCCTCCTCGGCGAGGAGCTGACCCTCGGCATCGGCGTCGCCTTCTCCCTGATCCTGGCCGGCTCGGTCCTCGCGACGGCCGCCGCCGGTCCGAGGCGGGAGGTGCGCCGGGTACCATGGTCGGCACGGCAGACGAGCCGGGCGGGCGGCCGCGTGGAGTCCCTCACGGGACTTCCCGAGGAACGTCCGGGCTCCACAGGGCAGGGTGATGGCTAACGGCCACCCGGGGTGACCCGCGGGACAGTGCCACAGAAAGCAGACCGCCGGAGGCTTCGGCCCCCGGTAAGGGTGAAACGGTGGTGTAAGAGACCACCAGTGCCCAGGGTGACCTGGGCAGCTAGGTAAACCCCACCCGGAGCAAGGTCAAGAGGAGCGCCGTAACACGCGCTCTGCGCGGACGATCGAGGGCTGCCCGCCCGAGTCCGCGGGTAGACCGCTGGAGGCCGGTGGCAACGCCGGCCCTAGATGGATGGCCGTCGCCGGAAGGCCCGCGAGGACCTTCCGGAACAGAACCCGGCGTACAGCCCGACTCGTCTGCCGCCATCCGGCCGGGCATGCGTCCCACAGGCCGCCCACTTGTTCCGGAACCGAAGGCGCAGAGGCCTGCCGGGCCCCGGCAGCCCCCCGGCGCGGCCCCGCTTTTATTCGGTTGCCGCTCCCCGCGCCCGCCCCCACCATGGGCGGGACACCGGGAGCCGCCCGGTGCTCCACGAGAGGAGGCACGACCGTGACCACGACTGTCCTCGGCCTGCCCGCAGACCGACTCCCTCACGCCTCATGGAGCACCTCCAGCGATGTCTCGCGACCCTCTCTCGCAACACCCTTCCTTTCCTGACGACTTCACCACCGACGCCCGCCGCCACGTCCCGCCGCGGGACGATCCGGGCGACATCGACGACCGGTTCGTCTTCGACTTCCGCTCCTACGACGACCTGGAGGACGGCCGGCGCTGGTCGACCTGGCTCAGCGTCGAACCCCTCTGCCGAGGTCCCGAGCCCCGGCCGGGCTGGGTGGTGACCTCGCAGGGCGCGATCGACACGGAGCTCGGCGTCCTGAAGACCGGCAAGGAGGCCGACGTCCACCTCGTCGAGCGTGCCGACCCGCTGGACCCCGCCGGCGGCGTGGTCATGGCGGCGAAGCGGTATCGCTCTCCCGAGCACCGGTCCTTCCACCGCTCCGCGTCCTACACCGAGGGCCGCTCGATGAAGCGCTCACGCGACGAGCGGGCCGTCAAGCGGAAGAGCACCTTCGGCCGGCAGGTCGCGGCCGGCGAGTGGGCGGTGTCCGAGTGGAGTGCGCTGGTGCGGCTCTGGAACCTCGGGCTGCCGGTTCCCTACCCGGTCCAGATCGACGGCACCGAGATCCTCATGGAGTGGATCACCGTCGTCGACGAGGACGGCGCCGTCGCGACCGCGCCCCGGCTCGCCCAGACCCGGCCCTCGCCCGAACTGCTGGCGGCCTACTTCGAGCAACTCACCGACGCGCTCGCGACGATGGTGCAGAGCGGCCTCGTGCACGGCGACCTCTCGGCGTACAACATCCTGGCGGCGGGTGAAAGGCTGGTCATCATCGACCTGCCGCAGATCGTCGACCTGGTCGGCAACCTGAACGGGATGACCTTCCTCCAGCGGGACTGCGCCAACATCTGCGGCTGGTTCCGCTCGCGGGGCCTCGATGTCGACGAGCACGCGCTGTTCGCGGAGCTGATGGCGCACGCCTTCTGAACCGGGTGAGCCGGTGGCTCGGCACCCCCGGTCGGCGCCCGCCCTCAGCCCCGTGTCACGGCCCCGGCGACCAGGATCTCCGCGTCCGACGCCCCGCGGACCTCGTCCACCGAGACGCCGGGAGCCGTCTCGACCAGGCGGAGCCCCTCCGGGGTGACGTCGAGGACGGCCAGGTCGGTGATGATCCGGTCGACGACCCGGCGGCCCGTGGCGGGCAGGGTCAGGTCGGTGACGATCTTGGGGGAGCCGTCCCTGGCCGTGTGCTCCATGACGACGATCAGGCGGCGGGCGCCGTGGACCAGGTCCATCGCCCCGCCCATGCCCTTGACCATCTTGCCGGGGATCGTCCAGTTCGCCAGATCGCCGTCGGCCGAGACCTGCATGGCGCCGAGCACGGACACGTCGACGCGGCCGGCGCGGATCATGCCGAAGGAAAACGCCGAGTCGAAGAAGGAGGCGCCGGGGACGGTGGTCACCGTCTCCTTGCCGGCGTTGATCAGGTCGGCGTGCTCCTCACCGGCGTACGGGTACGGGCCGACGCCCAGGATGCCGTTCTCGGAGTGCAGCACCACGTGCACCCCGTCCGGGAGATGGTTGGGGATGAGGGTGGGCAGGCCGATACCCAGGTTGACGTACTGGCCGTCGCGCAGTTCACGGGCCGCGCGGGCGGCGAGTCGTTCGCGGTTCAGCGGCATGGTCAGATCCCCTCGGTGCCGGCGGTCCCGGCGGTCTCGGTGGCGGCGGGGCGCGGGCCGCTGTGCGTGCGGCGTTCGACGCGCTTGTCCAGGGACGGGTCGGCGGCGACCACCCGGTCCACGTACACGCCCGGCAGGTGGACGGCGTCCGGGGAGATCTCGCCCGGCGCCACGATGCGCTCGGCCTCCACGACCGTGACGCGGCCCGCCGTCGCGCACAGCGGGTTGAAGTTGCGTGCCGCCGCGTGGAAGACGCAGTTGCCGTGCCGGTCCGCGACCGCGGCCCGCACCAGGGCGAAGTCGGCGGTGATGGCCTCCTCCAGCAGGTAGCGGCGACCGCCGAACTCCCGGACGCTCTTGGGCGGCGAGGCCACCGCGACCTGGCCGTCCGGGGAATAGCGCCAGGGCAGGCCGCCCTCCTCCACCTGCGTGCCGACACCGGCCGGCGTGTAGAACGCCGGAATGCCCGCGCCGCCCGCCCGCAGCCGTTCGGCGAGGGTGCCCTGCGGGGTCAGCTCCACCTCCAGTTCACCGGCGAGGTACCGACGGGCGAACTCCTTGTTCTCGCCCACGTACGACGACGTCATCCGGGCGATCCGGCCCGCCGCCAGGAGCAGGCCCAGGCCCCAGTCGTCGACCCCGCAGTTGTTGGACACCACCCGCAGTCCGGTCGCGTCGGCGTCCACGAGCGCGCCGATCAGCGTCGAGGGGATGCCGCACAGGCCGAAACCCCCGACCGCGAGTACCGCGCCGTCGGGGATGTCCGACACCGCGCGTGCGGCCGACTCCACCACCTTGTCCATGCCGTTTCCTTCTCCGTCCGCACCTCCGCACCGGGGTGCTTCTCGCACACGAGCCGTCGTGCCCTGCGCCGGTGCGCCGTGCGGGCACGGGACGGGCGCTCCATGGGCGTTCGACGGGTGTTCTCCCCCCTTGCGGCGGCGGTCGCCCCCGGCCATGTGCGCCCATGCCATGACCGCGTTTCCAGGAGCGGTGAGCGGCCACATGCCGCCCGCCGCGCGGCCCCCCTATCGTTCCGGCAACCACGCGCCGCTTCACCTTCCAAGGAGCCGGTCATCATGCGTTCCAGCGTCACAGGCACCCCCAGCGGCAGAGCGCTCGGCGCGCTCACCCTGCTCGTCGCGACGACCCTGCTCGCGGGCTGTTCCTCGGCCGGCACGGCCGGCACCGAGGCCGACGGATCGGGCGGCGACAGCCCGGTCAAGGTGGGCCTGGTGTACTCCCGCAGCGGACTGCTCGCGGCCTACGGCAAGCAGTACGAGGAGGGCTTCAAGGCCGGCCTGGCCTACGCGACACACGGGACGAACAAGGCCGGCGGCCACCCGATCGAGGTCACCGAACAGGACGACGCCGGTGATCCGGCGAAGGCCGTCGCCGCCGCGAAGACCCTCATCGGCAAGGGCCACAGGATCATCGCCGGGACCACCGACTCCGGCGTTGCCCTCCAGATGGCCCCGCTGGCCGCCCAGAACAAGGTGCTGTACCTCAACGGCGACGCCGCCACCGACGCGCTCACCGGCGTCAACGACTACACCTTCCGCTCCGGCAGGCAGTCCTACCAGGATATCCTCACCGTCAGCGCGCAACTCGGCGCCGCAAAGGGCAAGAAGGTCACCGTCCTCGCCCAGAACTCCGCCTTCGGGCAGGCCAACGTGGCCGCCGTGAAGGACGTCCTCGGCAAGAAGGGAGCCACCGTCGGCTCGGTCCTGGCGCCGCCCAGCGCCACCGACCTCACCCCCTTCGCCCGCCAGGTCAAGGCCGGCGGTCCGGACCTGGTGTTCGTGGCCTGGGCCGGCGCCACCGCCCCCGCGCTGTGGACGGCACTGAACCAGCAGGGCGTACTGGACGCCGCCAAGGTCGTCACCGGGCTCGCCGGCACCGCGTCGTACCCGGTGTTCGGTAGCGGGGCGGCCAAGATCTCCTTCCTCGCCCACTACTTCCCGGGAGCCGGTGACAACCCGGTGGAGAAGGCGATGCTCGACGGCATCACCGAGGCCGGCGGGACCCCCGACCTGTTCAGCCCCGACGGCTTCACCGCCGCCCAGATGATCGTGCGCGCCATCGAGTCCGGGAGCGCCACCGACACCTCCGCCATGGTCGACGCCCTGGAGGGCTGGACGTTCGACGGTCCCAAGGGCAGGCAGCAGATCCGCGCCGAGGACCACGCCCTGCTGCAACCCATGTTCACGGCGCGGCTGAAGGGCACCGGCGCCGACGCCCGGCCCGAGGTGATCGACACCGTTCCGATGGCGTCGGTCGCCCCGCCGGTGCGGAAGACGGCGGGCTGAGCGGATGACCACCCCTGACACCACCTCCGAGAGCACCCCGGCCGACGGTTCGGCCCCGCACCCCGGGGCCGGCCCGGTGCTGCGGCTGCGCGACGTCGGCTGGACCGTCGGCGGAGCCACCATCGTCGACGCCGTGTCCTTCGACGTCCACGACGGCGAGTTCCTCGCCTTCATCGGTCCCAACGGGGCCGGCAAGACGTCCCTGTTCAACCTGGTCAGCGGCATCAACCCGGTCTCCCGGGGGTCGATCGCGCTCGACGGCGCCGACATCACCCGCGAGGCCGCGTACGCCCGGGCCCGGCGCGGACTCGGGCGTACCTTCCAGACGTCGAGTCTCTGGCCGGGCATGACGGTCGCCGACCACGTCGAGCTGGCGGCCCAGGCCGCCGAAGGCGGTTCGTACCGCGTCTGGCGCCGTGCCGACGGCTACCCGCGGCAGGTCGCCGACGTACTGGCCCGCACCGAGCTGGCGCACCGCGCCGGCACCCCCGCCGACGTCCTGTCCCACGGCGAGAAGCGCAAGCTGGAACTGGCCGTGCTGCTCGTCGGCGAACCCCGGCTGATGCTGCTGGACGAACCGATGGCGGGCGTCAGCGCCGAGGAGGTGCCGGCACTGACCGAGCTGATCCGTTCCCTGCACCGGGACGAGGGCCGCACGGTGCTCATGGTCGAGCACCACATGGACGTCCTGCTGGACCTCGCGGACCGGCTCGCCGTCATGCACCACGGCACCCTGCTCGCCCTGGACACACCGCACGCCGTGATGGACGACCCCACCGTGCAACGGGCCTACCTCGGGGAGGGGTTGTGAGCGCCGCCCACGACGCGGACGCCGCCGCCCACGACGCCGCCGCCCACGCCGCCGCGGCCGCCGCCGCCGTCCCCCCGCCGCTGCTGACCGTGCGCGACCTCCGGGTCGTCATCGGCGGCCGGCACATCCTGCACGGCGTCGACCTCGACGTCGCCGCCTGTGGCACCACCGCCCTGCTCGGCCGCAACGGCGCCGGGAAGACCACCACCGTGCGCGGCGTCCTCGGTCTCGTCCCGCGCACCGGCAGCGTACGGCTGGACGGCGAGGAGACCACGCACCTGCCCACCCACGCCCTGGTCCGCCGGGGCATCGGCTACGCCCCCGAGGACCGCGGAGTCTTCGCCGCCCTGTCCGTCGCGGAGAACCTGCGGCTGGCCGAACGGACCGGAGCCGGCGACCCCGCGTACGGCCTGGTGTACGAGCTCTTCCCCGAACTGCGCACCCGGGCCCGGCAACCCGCCGGCACCCTCTCCGGCGGCCAGCAGCAGATGGTCGCGATCGCCCGCACGCTGCTGAACGGCAACCGTCTGATCATCGCCGACGAACCCACCAAGGGCCTCGCGCCCAAGGTCGTCACCGAGGTCGCCCGGGTGCTGGAGCACGCCGCCGAGGCGGTGCCGGTGCTGCTGGTGGAACAGAACCTCGCCGTGGTGCGCCGCCTCGCCCGGCACTGCGTCGTCGTCGCCGACGGCCGCAGCGTCCACCGCGGCCCCGCCGCCGGCCTGCTCGACGATGCGGACGCCGCCCGCCGGCTGCTCGGCGTCGGACACGCGCACCGGCCCGGGGCCGTCCTCGACCAGGAGGCGGAAGCCTGATGTCCACCGTCGTTCTGCTCGTCCTCACCGGCCTCGGCCTGGGCGCCCTCTACTTCCTGGTGGCCTCCGGCCTGTCGCTCATCTTCGGGCTGATGGACGTGCTCAACTTCGCGCACGGCGCGCTGATGTCCATCGGCGCCTACGGCACCTGGTGGGCC
Source organism: Streptomyces sp. NPDC051136 (assembly GCF_044455745.1). Lineage (NCBI taxonomy): Bacteria > Bacillati > Actinomycetota > Actinomycetes > Kitasatosporales > Streptomycetaceae > Streptomyces > Streptomyces sp. NPDC051136. Next base: position 801,653 of record NZ_JBITFE010000002.1, read on the forward strand.
GCCTCCGGGCACCTCCCCGGCGCCGGTCCCGGCGGTCCCGGCTTCGTCCTCGCCGTCGCCTTCGGCACCCTGGTGGGCACGGCCGCCGCGGTCGTCCTCGAACTCGCCGTCATCCGCCCCCTCTACACCCGCCCCCGCGAACAGATCCTGGCCACCGTGGGCGTCGGCCTGGCCGTGCCCGCGCTGCTCTCCGCGATCTGGGGCGCCGACGCCCGGCCCTTCCCCTCACCCGACGCGCTGTCCGGCACCTTCGGACTGCTGGGCGCCCAGGTGCCGGTGAACCGGCTGGTACTGATCGCCGCCGCGGTCGTGGTGCTCGCCGCGCTCAAGGTGTTCCTCGGCCGCACCCGGCACGGCCTCGTGGTCCGCGCGGGCGTCGAGGACCGGGCCATGGTCACCGCGCTCGGCATCGACGTACGCAAGGCGTTCACCCTGGTCTTCGCCATCGGCGGGGCGGCGGCCGCCCTCGGCGGCGCCATCGGCGGCCTCTACTTCGGCTCCGTCGACCCCGAACAGGGCACCTCGCTGCTGATCTTCGCGTTCGTGGTCGTCGTGATGGGCGGCATGGGCTCGCTCACCGGCGCCGCGCTGGCCTCCGTCGCGGTCGGACTCGTCCAGCAGTTCGCCAACTACTACACCACCGACGGCCTCGGCGACCTCGCCGTCGTCGTCCTGCTCGCCGCCCTGCTGCTCGTCCGGCCGCGTGGGCTGACCGGGAGGCTCGCATGACCACCGCCACCGAGCCGCGCGGCACGGTCCGCCCGGCGGACCCCCGTCTCGCAGGACCGCTGCGCCGTACCGCCCGCTGGTGGCCGGCCCCGCTGCTGGCGGTGCTGCTCGTCGCCCCGTACAGCGCGCTGCCCCTGCCGGGGATCCTCGACGGGCCCGTCGGCAGCCCCGGCAACCTCCAACTGCTGGCCCTCTGCCTGCTCTTCGGCGCCCTGGCCACCGGCTACGACCTGCTCCTCGGCCGCACCGGGCTGCTCTCCTTCGGTCACGCGCTCTATTTCGCCGCGGGCACCTACGTCACCAACACCGTCATGCTGGAGGCGGGCCTGCCGTTCGCCGTCTCCGCCGTACTCGGCCTGCTCGCGGGGGTGGCGCTGGCCGCCCTGCTGGGCGCGGTCAGCCTGCGGGTCGGCGGCATCGGGTTCTCCATGGTCACCCTCGCCTTCGCGCAGGCCGGCTCGATCCTCGTCCAGCGCGACCCGGGCGGCGTCACCGGCGGCGAGGAGGGGCGGGCCGCACCCGCCGACCGGCTGCCCGCCTCGCTCGTCGGCATCGACCACACCGCCAACCTGTACTGGATCGCGCTGGCCTACCTGGTCGTCGTCCTGGCCGCCGTGCACTGGGCGGTCCGCTCGCCCACCGGACGGGTCTGGCAGGGCATCAGGGAGAACGAGCGACGGGTGGAGATGCTGGGGCTGCGCCCCTACGGCTTCAAACTGGTCGCCTTCGTGCTCGCGGGTACCCTGGCCGCGCTCGGCGGCATCGTCTACCTGCTGCTCACCGGCGGCGCCACCCCGCAGACCACCACCTCCGACTTCACCCTCTCCCTGCTGGTGATGGTGGTGCTGGGCGGCTCCGGCACGCGCTGGGGACCGATGGCCGGCGGCGTCCTCTACACCTGGGCCGACCACCGGCTCGGCGACCTCGCCGGTTCCGGCGGCGTCGCCGACCTGCCCGCCGTGCTGCGCGTGCCGCTGTCCCAGCCGCTGTTCCTGCTCGGGGCGCTGTTCGTCGCGGTGATATACCTGCTGCCCGGCGGTGTCGTCCGGCTGCCCGCGCGGCTGCGCGCCGCCCGTGCCCCGCGCGCCGCGACCGACCGCGAGGAGGCTCCCACAGCATGACCCACACGCCCGACGGCACGCGGCCCGACGAGCCCGGCTTCCCGCCGTACGAGGAACTGCGGGTGCCGGTGGCCGGCGGTGAACTGGCCGTCCTGCGCTGGCCGGCCGCGGATCCGGCCGCGCCGGTGGTCCTGGCCCTGCACGGCATCACCGCCAACGGCCTGACCTGGGCCCGCGTCGCCCACCACCTCGCGGGCCGGGTCACCCTGCTCGCGCCTGACCTGCGGGGCCGGGGCGGCAGCGGCACGCTCCCCGGCCCGTACGGCATCGCGGCGCACGCCGACGACATGGCCGCCCTGGTGCGGGCGCTGGACACCGGCCCGGTGGTCCTCACCGGTCACTCCATGGGCGCCTTCGCCGCGGCCCTGACCGCCGTACGCCACCCGGACCTGCCGTCGGCCCTGCTGCTGGTGGACGGCGGTGTGAGCTTCCCCGTGCCGGCCGGCCTCGACCCCGACGACCTCGTCGCCGCCGTGATCGGTCCCGCCATGCGGCGGCTGTCGATGACGTTCCCCGACCGTCCGGCCTACCGGGAGTTCTGGCAGCGCCACCCGGCCTTCGCCGGAGCCTGGTCGCCGTGGGTGGACGCCTACATCCAGCGCGACCTGGTCGGCGAGGAACCCGCCCTGCGCTCCTCGTGCCGCCTCGACGCCGTCCGCGTCGACGGCACCGGCCAGCTCGGCGGCGAGGCGGCGGACGCGGTGCACCGGCTGCCCCGCTCGGCCGCACTCCTGTGGGCGGAACGCGGACTGATGGACGAGCCGCAGGGCCTGTACGACGAACAGCGGCTCGCCGCCGCCGGGGTCGACCGCACACCGCTGCGGCCCCTGCCCGTCCCGGGGACCAACCACTACACGATCGTCGTCGGCGACGCGGGCGCCCGCGTGGTGGCCGAGCACCTGCTGACCGCGGCGGGCGTCAGCTGAGGGACAACAGTCGCAGACGCAGCGCCAGTTGAAGCTCCAGCGCGTGCTCCGGGCTGTTCCAGCCCGGGCCGAGGATCGCCTGGATGCGGTCCAGGCGCTGCACCACCGTGTTGATGTGCACGTGCAGCTCCTCCTTGGCCCGGGTCAGGCTCCCGCCGCAGCCGAAGTACGCGGCCAGGGTGCGGACCAGCTGGGTGCCGCGCCGCTCGTCGTAGTCGAGCAGCGGGCCGAGGGTGGCCCTGACGAAGCCCTCCACGTCGTGGTCCTTGCCCAACAGCACGCCGAGAAAGCCCAGTTCGCCCGCACTGCCCCCGGCGCCCCGGCGGCCGAGCACCTGCAGCGCCTGCAGACAGCGCGAGGCCTCGGCGTGGGCGTCGGCGAGGGCGCGCGGTCCGGCGGCGGGCCCGGCGCCGGCCACCGTGACCGGGGCGCCCACCAGGTGGGTGAGCTGCTCGGCGGCGGAGCGGGCCGCCTCGCCCGGCGTGGCGCCGCCCACCGGGACGAGCATGACCGTACCGGCGTGTTCCGCGCTGACACCGTCGCCGCCGAACAGGTACTGCACGGCGGCGACGGCCAGCCGGTCGCGGACGTCCGCGTCCGAGGAGGCCACCAGGACCAGGTGGGGACGGTTCAGGTCGATGCCGAGACTGCGTCCGCGGGCCACCAGACCGGCGGGGTCGCGGTCGGGCGCGGTGAGCAGGTCGGTGATCAGGTCGCCGCGCACCCGGTTCTCAGCCTCGGCAACCGAGCGCCGCAGCAGCAGGAGCAGCGAGGTGACGACGCTGCTCCGCTCGAACAGGCGCCGGTCGGGGCCGTCCAGGTCCGGCCGCCCCGACAGCACCAGGCTGCCCAGCATCTCCTGCCCGGCCAGCACCGCGCACACCCAGCGCCCGTCGTGGACCACCGCGTGGGCGGTGGCGCGCGACTCCTCCGCGGCCCGCACCAGGGCAGCCGCACCGTCCGTGCCCGTCGAGTCGTCCCAGTCGTCCGCGCCGCCAGGGTCATCCGCGCCATGCGTGCCGCGCGGGTCCTGCGCGCCGCTCGGGCCGCCCGCGTCGTCCGGGGCGTGCGCGGCGTTCCGGCCCCTCGCCGTGTTCCCGGCCGGGCGGTCGGTGCCGCGCGCGGTCGGGGTGAGCGGCCACCCGCCCGCGTCGAACACCGTGACGTCGCCCTGGAGGAGGTCGGCGACGGCGGCGGCCACGTCGGCCACGTCGCCGCCCCTCAGCACCAGGTCGCTGAGCCGGTCGTGGGACTCCTCGGCGCGCTGCATCGCGGCCGAGCGCTCCCGGATCACGGCGTTCGCCTCGGCCAGTTCGGCCAGCGCCACCCGCGCGTCCGTCATGGCCTTCGCCGTGTCGATGGCGATGGCGGCGTGGTTGGCCAGCGAACACAGCAGGGCGACCTCGTCCGGGGAGAAGGCGCGCGGCGTGCGGTCGGCGGCGAACAGGGCGCCGATCACCTTGCCGCCGCTCCCCGATCCCAGCAGAAGCGGGACGCCGAGGATCGCGACCAGACCCTCGTCCAGCACACCGGCGTCGATGCTGTGCGTGTGGTGGAAGCGCTCGTCCGTGCGGTAGTCGGGCGTGGCGTAGGGACGCGCGGTCTGCGCGACCAGGCCGCCGAGCCCCTCGCCCAGTTGCAGGCGCAGGTTCTGGAACAGCTCGGACACGGAGCCGTCGGTGACCCGCATGAAGGTGTCGCCCGCCTCCTCGTCGGGCAGCGTCAGGTACGCCGTGTCGGTGCCGAGCAGCATCCTGGCGCGGCGCACGATGGACCGCAGCACGGCGTCCAGGTCGCGCAGCGCCGCGAGGTCGCCGGCGGTGTCGAACAGGGCGGTGAGCTCCGCCTCCCGGCGCTGGTGCTGCCGCAGCGCGCTGTGCACGCGCAACGCCGCCCGGGTGGCCCGCTCGACCTCCGCGAGGTCGTCGGCGCCCGCACCGCCGCGCCGCGCCTCGGCGGCGACGGTGCCGAGGTCCTCGGCGGGGGCGCCGGAGGCGAGCAGTTCGAGGAGCCGGCGCAGGTGGGCGGCGACGGACGGGTTCTTGGGCATGGGCGGACCATTGTGAGGAAGGCGGGCAGCCCCCGCAACCGCGACGGCACGAGGGGACGGGAAGCCCGCCCCCTCGGTGGTGGATTGCCCCGGAAGGTGACCGGGGCGGATCAGGTGGACGCGGTCTCCTTCGGACCGACCGGACCGGCGGCCCCACGAGCCCCGGCGTCACCGTCGTCCGGCCCGACCGCGGCCAGGTCCGTGCCGCGGGTCTCCCGGGCGGCGATCACGGCGATCACCGTGATCACGGCCGACAGCGCGACGTACACCGAGATCGGCACGGAGGAGCCGTAGGAGCCGAGGAGCGCCGTGGCGATCAGCGGGGCGGGGGCGCCGGCCGCGACCGAGGAGAGCTGGGCGCCGATGGAGGCACCGGTGTAGCGCATCCGGGTGGCGAACAGCTCGGAGAAGAACGCGGCCTGCGGGGCGTACATCGCGCTGTGGAAGACCAGTCCGACGGTGACCGCGAGGACGAGCGCCGGGAAGGACTTCGTGTCCAGCAGCCCGAAGAAGGCCCAGGACCAGACCCCCACCCCGATCGCGCCCACCAGGTACACCGGCTTGCGCCCGACCCGGTCGGAGAGGGCGCCGAACAGCGGGATCAGGCAGAACTGCACGGCCGAGCCGATCAGTACCGCGTTCAGCGCCGTCTGCTTGGCGATGTCGAGGTGCTCCACGCAGTACGTCAGGACGAACGCCGTGATCACGTAGTACGAGATGTTCTCCGCCATGCGGGCGCCCATCGCGACCAGGATGTCCCGCCAGTGGTCGCGGACCACCGCGACGAACGGCAGCCGCTCGGCCTTCCGCTCCGCCTCGCGCTCCTTGGACCGCGCCAGCGCCTGCTTGAACAACGGGGACTCGTCGACGGACAGCCGGATCCACATGCCGACCACGACCAGGACGCCGGAGAGCAGGAACGGCACGCGCCAGCCCCAGGAGTTGAACGCCTCGTCACTGAGCACGGTGGTCATCAGGGAGAGCACACCGACGGCGAGCAGGTTGCCCGCGGGTGCGCCGCCCTGCGGCCACGAGGCCCAGAAGCCGCGGCGCCCGGCGTCGCCGTGCTCGGACACCAGCAGGACCGCCCCGCCCCATTCCCCGCCCAGCGCGAAGCCCTGGATCAGGCGCAGCGTGGTGAGCAGCAGGGGAGCGGCGACGCCCAGCGTGTCGTAGCCGGGGACGCAGCCGATCAGGGTGGTGGAGCCGCCCATCATCAGCAGGCTGATCACCAGCAGCTTCTTGCGCCCCATGCGGTCGCCGAAGTGACCGAAGACGACGGCGCCGACGGGGCGGGCGGCGAAGCCGATGGCGTAGGTGAGGAAGGAGAGCAGGGTGCCGGTGAGCGGGTCGGACTCCGGGAAGAAGACCCGGCCGAAGACGAGGGCGGCGGCGGAGCCGTAGAGGAAGTAGTCGTACCACTCGATCGTGGTGCCGACGAGGGACGCGGCGACGACGCGCTTGAGGCCGGCGGAGGCTGGTGGAGCGGCTGAGGGCGACGACATCGGCACCACTTCCTGGGGTGTGACGGGGACGTTTGCGTGTCGCCACACCGTAGGAATCCGCAGGTCAGGTGCACATGTGACGGGACCACACAGTTCGAGGGCCGGTTATGCGTGCGGCCACCATGCCGACGCGCGGAAAGCCGGTCCGCCGGCGTACAGGACACCGTCGTTCCACGCTCCGCGCTCCACCTCACGAGCAGGCCCGCCGGAGCGCGGCGAAGCCCCCGGCGACAGGTGTCGCGGGGGCTTCGCCGCGGGTGGTTACAGGAAGGCGGCCATCTGGTCGCCCTTGGTGTCCTCGTTGGACACCAGCAGGGAGAGCAGGGCGGCGGCGACCGCGACGCCCGCGCTGATCAGGAACACGGTGTGCAGGCCGTTCAGGAAGGTGTCGTGGGCAGCCTGGGTCATGGTCGCCGAGAACTCCTTGACCTGACCCGCCGACATTCCGGCATTGGTCAGCTCCTTCTCCAGGGCCTCCTGCGCACTCGGCGGGAAGCCCAGCTCGATCAGCTTGTGCACCTGCTTGTCGTCGGCCAGCTGCTCGACGGTCTGGCCACCCTTGCCGCCGAACGCCTCCCGCAGGTCCTGCGCGAAACGGTTGTTGACGAACGCGGCCAGGAAGGCGCCGAAGACCGCCGTGCCGAGCAGGCTGCCGAGCTGGGACATGGACTGCTGCATGCCCGAGGCCGTGCCCGCCTTCTGCACCGGCGCGCTGCCCACGATCGCCTGGGTGGCGGCCACCATCATGAAGCCGACCCCGATGCCGCCCAGCACCAGGGGCGGGCCCACGGTGACCACACCGGAGTCGGCCTCCAGCCGCAGCAGGAGCAGGGAGGTCCCGGTGATGCACAGGGCGCCGAAGGCCAGGGACTGCTTGACACCGAACCTGTCCACGGCCCAGCCGCCCAGCGGCGCCGAGACGATGAACGTCAGGGTCAGCGGCAGCAGGGCCACCGACGCGGACATCGGGCTCTTGCCCTGCAGGCCCTGCAGGAAGAAGTTGAGGTAGTAGATGATCGCGTAGAAGGCGAACATCGTGACCACCATCAGCAGGCATCCCACGGACAGGGAGCGGATGCGGAACAACTCCAGCGGGATCATCGGGAAGCGGCGCATCCGCTGGACGACCACGAAGACGATCAGCAGCACCACACTCAGACCGATGTAGCCGAGGGTGCGCACGGAGGTCCAGCCGTCCTCCTGGCCGTGCGTGAGCGCCCACACCAGGCTGACGATCGACAGCGTCAGCGCGACACCACCGGGCAGGTCAAGGGGTTCGGGCTGCTCCTGCCGCGACTCGCGGACGAAGAGCACGGCCATGACGACACTGAGCACGCCGAAGGGCAGGTTGATCAGGAACACCCACTGCCAGGTGAGGTGTTCCACCATCACGCCGCCGAGCAGCGGACCGCCGGCCAGGGACACGGCCGTGACACCGCTGAACAGGCCGATGGCGGTGGCGAGTTTCTCCGGCGGGAACGCGGCCTTGATCACCGCGAGGGCTGCCGGAATCATCATGGCGCCGAACACGCCCTGCAGAACGCGAGCGCCGATGAGCAGCTCGATGGTGTTCGACAGCGCGCACAGTACGGAAGCGATCGTGAAACCGACGAGGCCGATCAGCAGCCCCTTCTTGCGGCCGATCCGGTCGACCAGGGTGCCGGCCGGGATCAGCAGGCCCGCCAGGACCAGAAGGTAGCCGGTCATCACCCACTGGAGGCTGTTGAGTCCGGCGTCGAGGTCCTTGGCGATCGCCGGGTTCGCGACCACCACGACCGTTCCGTCGAGCTGCACCATCATGATGCCGACGCCAACCGTGGCGAGACTCAGCCAGGCTGCTCTGGACGTCTTGCCCGCACTCGCGGCCGGTACGGCGCCGTCTAAGGAACCGCTGTGCTCCGTGGTTGACTTGCTTGCTTCTGTCATGATGAATTCCTTGTGCGTTAGGGCACCGTGCCGGGACACGGACCGGGATGCAAGCGGGCATGTTCCGGCACGGTGCAACAGCAGGGAGCACCGGAAGGGAGTCGATCCCGACCCCTTGCGTGCGAGGCGGCCACCTCGTACGCCGGTGTTCTCTGGGTGCGCAGGCCCCGGAGAGCGGGGGATGTCCTCTCCGGGGCCCGTGATACCGGCACCGACGCGCCGACGAGGGCGCAGCGGTACCGTGCTCTGGCGGGGCGGCGGCTCAGACGCTGCGCCGGACGACGACGTCACCCATGGTGGTGTTGGCGACGACCTTCACCGTCTGTGCGGACGGATCGGGAGCGTCGGCCGGTGTCATGAAGTTGTGGATGCTGCCCGAGACGGACCGCACGTCGAGCAGGGCGGTGGTGTTCGGCGCGATGCCGATCTCCACCTGCCCGATCGAGGTGCCCAGGACGACCGAGCCGCGCGCGACACTGCCCACGCGGACGTCGCCGTTGGCCGCCTTGGCTTCGAGATTGTCCCGGGCTCTGTCGACGACGATCATGCCGTTGGAGCTCTTCAGCACCGCGGAATCGGCCGACTCGCGGACCCGCAGGGTGCCGGATCCGGTGGCCGCTTCCAGGGGGCCTCCGGCCCGGTCCACGGTGATGTCGCCGACGCCCGTGTTGAGAACCAGCCGTCCCGCCTCCTCCAGATGGATGTCGCCGGTCGAGGTCTTGATGCGGACGCTGTCGAGCCGGCCGCTCGCGTAGAACGACGCCTCGCGGGCGCCGGCCCACAGTTCGGAGCCGTCCGGCAGTTCGATCGTCAGGTCGATCGAGCCGGAGCGGGAGAACAGACCGCGCTGCCGGGGCCCCCTGACCGTGAGCTTCTGGTCGGCGTACTCGACCACGGTCTGGTCGGCTGCCCTGACGTCCGCTTCGTTACCGGGGTCGGTCGGGGTGACCTCGACGACCGTGTCAACACGCTGCTCGGCGTGCAGCCGCACGTGCCCGACGCCGAGGTCCATACTCACGGCGACTGGTAGAGGTGTCTGGAAAACAGGCATGACTGCACTCCGTGGTGGGATGGCAGAGTGTCCCTGAGGATGGACGGACGGATGGTGCTCGGCCTCGGAGCCGAGGACCTATCTGACCCAGCCCGTGTAGCGTTGGACCTGACGCAGGGCCCCGCTGCGCGGGGCCCGTCTTTCCGGGCGTCCGTGTTCGTCGCTCTCCAGCATCGAGGAGACCGCTCGGATCAACCAGGCGTTCACCGACAGCCTCTCCCGGCCCGCGACCTCCTCGATCTTGGTCTTCAGGTACTCCGGAGGACGGAAGTTGATACGGGCGGTGCCACTGCCCTCGCCGCCCAGCTGTACTGATTCCGGATGCATGGACGCTGTCCCGGAGGAAGGGGCGTGCTTGAACTCCTCGGCGTCCGCCTCGGCTTCGTACGCCCGGTCCTCCGGCGGCAGGGTGACCACGAACCCGGGGTCGAGTCCGCGCAGCCGAAGTTCCACCGAACCGGGTACCAGCTCCCGGGTGATCTCGCCCGCGGCATCCGACAGTGCTTCCAGCAAGGTCAGCTGGAGCGCCGACGAGAGCTGGGCCACGAGCCGCTCGGCGAGAAGGCGGCCTTCTTCGCCTTCCGCCTCGGCAGCGACCGAGACCTCTCGTCGCAAGTTGTCGATGTACCGGGTCAGGTCCATGGCACCAATATGGCACCGCTTTGGCTCCGGTGCAAGCCCCGGCGTTTTTCGGTCGCGAACCTGGGCTTTGCCCCCCATCGAGCGGCCGGGAGCCCGTGAGGGGCCTGGTCCCATGTGGCGCCATGGGCGAGTACATGACGCCATGCCGACAGGGCGTCCCCGACGATCGGGGAGCGCCCTGTCGGATGGGGGGAGGGGTCAGCCGGCGGCCCGCTCGGCGGCGACCGGGAGGCTCCGGGTCAGCTCCCGTTCGGTCCCGCGCTGCACGATGGACTCGACGATCTCACCGCTGCGCACGGCCAGGTTCGACAGCAGGGAGGAGGTCAGACCGTGCGTGTGCTCCGTGCCGCCCTGGAGGTACACGTCGGCGGGCAGCGGGGAGGCGGCGGCCAGCCGGTAGTTGCGCTCCACCTGGTAGCGCCCGGCGTCGTCGCGCAGGAAGTGCCCGTCCAGCGAGGTCAGCAGGCGACCCGGATCCATGGAGGCGTATCCGGTGGCGAAGACCAGGACGTCGGTCTCCAGTTCCCGGGGCTCGCTCTCGACCAGTGACTTCACCGTGACCCGGGTCTCGGTGCCGGCCCGCTTGACCGCCGTCACCCGCGTGAGGTTCATGAAGCGCAGGCGCTTGGTCTTGCTCACGTCCTCCTCGTAGGCGCGCCGGTGCAGGTCCCGGATCAGGTCGTCGTCGACCACCGAGTAGTTGGTGTTGCGGTGGTAGCGCCAGAACGCGTCACGGGTGTGGTCCGTGCCGAAGTAGTAGTCGTCCACCGCGCTCGGGTCGAAGACCTGGTTGGCGAAGGGGGTGTCGTCGGCGACGGAGTAGCCGTAGGACGGGATGACGGCGGTCACCTGGGCGTGCGGAAGAGCGTCGTGGAAGAACCGGGTGATCTCGGCGGCGCTCTGGCCGGCGCCCACCACCGCCACGTTCTTCAGGTCGTTCGGGTTCATGCCGCGGAACCGCTCCAGGAACGCCGAGCTGTGCCACACTCGCTCGTCCTGCCGCACTCCGTCCGGCATGCGCGGTACGAGGCCCGTGGAGATCACCAGATTGCGTGCGTTGACCAGACGGGGCTGCCCTCCGCCGGTGCGGCGGATCTCCACCTGGACGTGGTCCGCCTCGCCGCCGGTGTGCTCGGGAAGCCGTACGGCGACGACCTCGGAGTCGTAGGAAACCTGATGGGTGAAACTCGACTCGACCCACTCGAGGTACTGATGGAATTCATGGCGGGACGGGTAGAAATCCTGGTTGTTGATGAACTGCGTCAGTCGTCCTGCGGCATGCAGGTAGGACACGAAGCTGTACTGGGACGCCGGATTTCGGAAAGTCGCCAGGTCCTTCAGGAAGGAAATCTGCATCGTCGTCTGCGGCAGCAGCATGTTGCGGTGCCAGCCGAACGAGGGCTGCCGTTCGAAGAAAACGGCACTGAGTGGCTTTTCGGCGTTACTGGCCCGGTGTTCTTCCAGTGCGACGGCGAGTGACAGGTTGGACGGACCGAACCCGACGCCAACCACGTCGTAGATCTCGTTGTCGGAAGTACCCATGGAAAATTCTCCCGTTGGCGTGGCTGTGACAGGGCTGCTGCAAGAATCTTCTACGGGCCGTGACGGTAGCCGAAGAGGATGTGGGCCGAGAATTCTGGGAGGGTGCGATGAGATTTCCCGGGCTCGGCAAGGAATCAACGTACTGGCGCTCGATTGGCCTTTCAAGGCCCTCTCGATTTCTCGGGCGTCAGTGACTCGCCATTCGTCGGCGGAGCTGCTGTCCCGCCGACGGGACAGCAGCTCCGCCGGCGCTTAGGCGAGGCGTCGTTTCGGTCGGTGGGGCGGCGGCAGCCACGACGGCCGCGGCGACGCCGGCGAAGGCCGGGAGGTGCTCGGCCTTTCGCTCGTGGCGGCGCATGGGACACCGGGGGCAGGGGCAGCCCACGGGGCGGGGCGTGTACGCCCCGGGCCCGGCGGGGCGCAGGCGCCCGTGCCCGGTCATTCCGCGCCGCAGCCGGCGCGTTCCACCACGATGTCGCCGATGACGGTCCGGGCGTGGACGTGCACCATCTCGTCGACCGACTCGTCGGTGTCCAGCAGGGAGAGGGACGTGTAGACGGTGCCCGCGGTGGAGTCGAGGACCAGGCGGGCGCCGCTGGTCTCCGCCACGCCGATACGGATGTTGCCGAAGGTGGTGTCGGCGACCACGGAACCGCGCACCACCTTGCCGATGTCGACGTCGCCCTGGGACGTCCGGGCCTCCACCCCGGCGTGCGCCCACCGGATCCTGATGTCACCCCTCTCGGCGTGCAGGCGGGCGACCCCGTGCACCTCGCCCAGGACGGCGTCGCCCTCGCTGGTGGAGCTGACGGTGGCCCTGCCCTCCACGTGGCCCAGGCGCACGTCACCGCGCTCGACGGTGGCCTCGACGGAGCCGGCGGCGCTGTCCACCGTGATGTCCCCGAGGGCGGCGGTCAGTTGCAGGCTGCCCGTGCGGTCGAGACGGATGTGGCCGAGGCCGGTGGAGAGCCGGCAGTCACCCAGCTGACCCACACCGTGGAAGTCCGCGGCCATGGCCCGTCCGTGCAGACTCGATCCGGTCGGCACGGCGATCACCACGACGACCGCCCCGCCGTTGCTGTCGGTCTCCGGCACGTTGACCAGCAGCCGGCCGTCGGCGTAGTTGATGCGCAGCTGCCGGGCCGTCCGCACGTCCCCCTGGTCTCCGGCCTCCCGGGGGTAGGCCTCGATCGTCGTGTCGGCGCGTTCGCTCGCGATGATCCGCACCTCTCCGAACACCAGGCTGAGCATCACCCGGACAGGCGCGGGTGTGTCGAACGTCGGCATCGCGGGCCGCCTCCGGGAGGACTGCGGCCGCGGAGTCTGAGCCGCCGGCCGGAACGACACAGGTCCCTGCTGCGTGGCGTGTGCGCAGCTGCATCCCCGGAGCACGCGCAACCGGGGCGCGCATGTGCACCGCCGGACGGCCCATCCGAATCCGACCCAGCCTCACCACGTTGGACACCTCGCGTTAGCCGTGTGGAGCGCGCGCCGGACACGCGCCCGCGCCTCTTGCCGGCGACGCCCCGCCGGGAGCGGGTGACGCCACGTGGTGCCAGATTAGCGCCATCCGGGGAGTGCATACCGTACGGGGTCGGAAACTGCGGGTGACGGCGCTGCAATCCGGTCACCTCGGGCCGTGCGGGACAACGGCACGACCCGACCCCCTTCCTGGTGATCGGGCGGGTCCGGCCCGAGCAGGGGGACCGAGGAGCGAGATACGGCCAAACAGGATCTTCCCGGAGTGCGAAGCCCGCGGACGGCTCCCGATGCTGCCGTTGTCCGCCTCTCCGTACCGGGCCCGGCGTCGGGGCGGGAGGGTGGCGGATCACGTGCGAGGCGGCCGACGGCGGATCGCGCCGTCGGCCACCTCGTCGCCCGGCCCCGGCCCCCGGGGGCGGTGGGCAGGGGCCGGTGGTCTGTCTAGCGGGTCATGCGGCGCAGCCCGGGACGGGAGCGAGTGGTCCCGGTGCCGGCCTGCCGGGCCAACTGCGCGATGGTCGGGTGCTCGAAAACCGTCCGGATCGAGACCGTCAGGCCGAGCGTCCTGCGCATCCGGCTGACCAGACGGCCGGCCATCAGCGAGTTGACGCCGATGTCGAAGAAACGGTCGTGGACGCCCACCCGCTCGACGCCCAGAACCTCGGCGAACAGCTCGCACATCGCCGCCTCCCGAGGGCTCACCTCGGCTTCCCGGCCGTCGGCGGCCGCTTCGGCGTCCCTGCCGGGCGGCGGTGAGGCCGGCCGCGGCCCGTCGTTCGCGACGTGCTCGCGCACGTCGGGGGCGCTCAGTGCGACGTCCACCATCCCCACGGGACGGTCCGGCTCGGTCAGCACCTGGTCGAGGACGGCGCGGAAGCGGTCGGCGACCAGCTCGGCGAATCGCCGGTCGAACCGGTCGGGGTGGTACTGCACCACCAGCCGGTCCGGCTCCACGAACAGGGCCAGCGGGTAGCTGACGCCGCCCACGGAGCCGACACCGGTGACCTCGAACCCGGCAGCGGTGACGGCCTCGGCGCCCGGGCGGTCGGCCGGGTACGACTGGAAGACCACCAGCGTGTCGAAGAGCGCCCCGAGCCCCGCGTCCCGGTGGACGTCGGTGAGCCCGCGGTGGTGGTGGTCGAGCAGTGAGGTCTGCCGCTCGTGCAGCTCGGTCAGCAGCCGCGCCACCGGCTGTCCGGGCTCGCACCGCACGCGCACCGGAACGGTGTTGATGAACAGGCCGACCATCGACTCCACACCGGCCAGCGAGCCGGGCCGGCCGGACACCGTGGCGCCGAACACCACGTCCGTCCGCCCGGTCAGCGCGGACAGCACCATGGCCCACGCGCCCTGCACCACCGTGTTCGCCGTCACGCCCAGACGGGCGGCTCCCTGCGCCACGCTCCCCGACCGGCCCGCCGTCAGCGGCAGGACGGCCTCGCCGGTGCCGCCTGCCGGGGCGTCCGGCCGGACGGCGGGTGCCAGCAGCGTCGGCGCCTCGACGCCCGCGAGTTCCTCCCGCCATGCACGGGCTGCGGCCTCCTGGTCCCGCCGGGAGAGCCAGTCCAGGAAGTCCTCGAAGCCACGCGGCGCCGGCAGAGCGGTGCCGTCGGCGCCCGCGGCGCACAGCCGCACCAGATCACCGGCCAGCACCTGCTCCGACCAGCCGTCGAACAGCGCGTGGTGGGCGCTGAGGACGAGCACCGCCGCTCCCGGTCCGAAGCGAAGCAGCGTCATCCGCACCAGTGGCGGGGTGGAAAGGTCGAAGCGCTCGGCCCTGTCCTCGGCGAGGAACCGCCGCAGCGCCTCCTCGCGGCCCGTCTCGTCCAGTTCGCCGTACTCCACGACGCGCCACGGCAGTTCCAGCCCGTCGGTCACGAGCGCCACCTGGTGGTCGGCCGAGTCCCGCACGAACGCGGCCCGCAGACTCGGGTGCCGGTCGAGCAGCGCCCGGGCGCCGGACCGCAGCACGTCGGCGTCGATCCGCCCCGACAGGCGGTACAGCGTCTGGAGATGGTAGGGGTCCTCGCCCGTCTCCCGGAGCATCGAGTCGAACAGCATGCCCGACTGCATCGGAGTCAGCGGCCAGACTCCGGCGAGCCCCGGATGGGCGCGGCGCCACTCCTCCACGTCCTGGGCGCCGGCGGCGAACAGCGGTTCCCGCGGCGCGGCACCGCCGGCGGTCCCGGTCTCGGCGACCGCCGTCGCGACCTCGGCGAGCGCGGCCACCGTACGCCGCTCCAGTACGTGACGGGCCGTCAGGCCAAGCCCTCGCGCGCCGGCCCGGGTGACCACCCGGATGGCGCCGATGCTGTCGCCGCCCAGAGCGAGGAAGTCGTCGTCCAGCCCCACCCGGTCAGCGCCCAGGACCTCCGCGAAGATCACTGCCAGGGCCTTCTCCGCGGCGGTCGCGGGCGCCCGGTAGACGGCGCCGGTGCGCTGCGGCGCGGGCAGGCCCTTGCGGTCGAGCTTGCCGTTCGGGGTCAGCGGCAGCGCCTCCAGGGTCATGATCGCGTGCGGCACCATGTACTCGGGCAGCCGGGCCGCCACCAGGGCGCGCAGTTGCTCCTCCCGGTCCTCGCCGGCCGTACCGGGATCGTCCGGGACGACGTAGGCCACGAGCCGTCCGTCGCGCGCGGCCACCGCGGTCTGCCGCACCCCGGGTGCCGAGCGCAGCAGCGCCTCGATCTCGCCCAGCTCCACCCGCAGCCCGTTGATCTTCACCTGGAAGTCGGTGCGGCCGAGCAGCTCGATCATCCCGTCGGCGCCGAACCGGGCGAGATCGCCCGTACGGTACAGGCGTTCCCGCACGACGTCGTCCCAGGACCAGTCGACGAACCGCTCCGCGGTGCGCTCGGGCTGGTCCAGATAGCCGCGGGCGAGCCCGACGCCCGCGAGGAACAGCTCGCCCGGCACCCCCGGAGGCACCGGCTGGAGGTGCTCGTCGAGGATGTACGTGCGCTGGTTGGCCATCGGGCGGCCGTAAGGGATGCTCTTCCACGCCGGATCGACCCGCTCCACCTCGTAGAGCGTGGAGTGGATGGAGGCCTCGGTGGCGCCGCCCATCACCACGAAGCGCAGGCCGGGTGCATGGGCCCGGACCCGGTCGGGCAGCGGGACCGGCACCCAGTCGCCGCCGAGCAGGGCCAGCCGCAGCGACGGCAGGGGACCGGTACCGGTCTGCTCCAGGTGGTCGGCGAGCAGCCCGAGCAGGGCCGGGGCCGAGTTCCACACCGTGACGTGCTCCGACCCGATCAGTTCCGCCCAGTGCGCGGGGTCCTGCACGCGGTCCCGGTCCGGGACGACGACCGTGCCGCCGGCCGCGGTGAGACCGAGGAACTCGTACACGGACATGTCGAAGCTCGGTGAGGACAGCGCGAGCACCGCGTCACCCGGACCCACGCCGAAGCGGGAGTTGAGGTCCGCGATGTTGTTCATCACTCCGCGGTGGCGCAGCGCGATGGGTTTCGGCACTCCGGTCGAGCCCGAGGTGTGGATGATGTAGCAGAGGTTCTCCGGCCCCGCCGTGGGGGCGAGGGGTGCCGGGCTGAGTGCGGCCAGTGCCTCGGCGTCCCGGTCGAGCAGGACGAGGGGGGTGTCGGCGCCCGCCCGGGGCAGATTGCCGGCGAGGTCGCCGCGGCTGACCATCACCGCGCAGGACGTGCCTTCCACCATGGTCTCGATCCGGGCCGCGGGGTAGGCCGGGTCGAGCGGGACGTAGGCTCCGCCGGCCTTGAGCACGCCGAGCAGCGCCGTCAGCAGTCCCGGGGAGCGGTCCAGGCACAGCCCGACCCGGACGTCCGGGCCCACGCCGAGCGAACGCAGCCGGTGCGCCAGGCGGTTGGCGTCCTCGTCGACCCGCCGGTAGGTCCACCGTTCGCCGCCGTGCACGAGCGCGACGGCGTCCGGCGCCCGCCGCGCGTGTGCCTCGAACGCCTCGTGCAGGCAGACGTCGTGCGGCAGCTCCGCCTCGGTCCTGTTCCATTCGACGAGGGTGCGCCGCGCCTGCGCCTCGGTCAGCAGGCGCAGCCGGGAGACCGGGCGGTCGGGGCGCGCCACCGCGTCCGAGACCAGCGTCCGGAAGTGGTCGAGCCAGCGCGCGGCGGTGGCCTCGTCGAACAGGCGAGGGTCGTGGTGCAGGGCGGCGGTCAGCGAGCCGTCCTGCTCCGCCCGGACGACCAGCTCCAGTTCACCCGCCGGGGTGCCGGTGGCGGCTCCGGCCGCGTCCGCTAAACGGATGCCCACCGTCGCCGTGACCGCGTCCGCCGTGTCCACCGCCGTGACGGTCTGCGCGCGCAGGGGCGCGTCGGGGTCGACGGTCACTCCCGTCCCCTCGGCGCGGCCCGTGTCGTCCGTCCTGAGCAGGGCGATCCGCGGCAGTCCCGTGCAACGGGACAGCAGGGCGGCCCATCCCGCCAGCACCAGACGGGGCCAGTCGTCGCCCAGTTCCTTCGCCGCGAGTCCGAGTCCGCGGCGCACCACGGCCGAACAGGCGGGCACGTAAGCGGGGTGGCGCGGCCGGTCCGCGGGCATCAGCACGGGCGGCAGCGCCGCGGTCGTGCTCCCGGGAAGCGCCGGCCCGCTCACTGCTCGGCCCCCGCGGCGAGAGCCTCCGCGGCGCGTGCCGGCGTGGCGTGCGGCTCCGTGGCGTGCGGCTCCGTGGCGAGGGGAGCCGCGGCGAGCGGACCGGCGTCGGCCGGCAGCGGATGGCGGGCGCACAGGGCCTCGACCTCGGCACGCAGCTCGGCGGCCGTGCGCGGATCGAGCCGGTACTCGGTGTCGGTCACGGCCGTCGTCGCGGTCAGCACCGCGTGCAGCAGCCGCGCGCACTCCCGCATCTCCTCGGGCCCCATACCGCGCTGCGCGAGGATGTTGGTGCCCAGCCGCAGACCGCTGGTGACCAGCGGCGGCTTCGTGTCACCGGGGATCCTGTTGCGATTGGCCAGGATGCCGCACCGCTCCAGGGCGCGCTCGGCCACCACCCCGGAGAGCCCGTGGGGGCGGACGTCGAGGAGGACCATGTGGTTGTCGGTCCCTCCGGTCAGCACCCGGTGGCCGAGCTCCTCCAGCTCGGCGGCCAGTCGCCGCGCGTCGTCCACGATCAGCTGGGCCGTGCGCAGGAAGTCCAGTCCCGAGGCGAGGGCGAGAGCCCGCGCCTTGGCCGCGATCAGCCCCGGGCTCGGCGTCCCCTGGGTGTGCGGGAAGACCGCCCGCTGGAGGAGCCGGTACAGCGGGGTGGCTCCGTCGGGTCCGGGGGAGCGGTGCTCCTGTCCGCTGAGGATCAGGCCTCCGCGAGGACCGCCCAGCTGCTTGTAGGTGCTCATCGTCGTCACGTGGGCGACGTTGACCGGACTCGGATGCTCACCCGCAGCGACCAGGCCGGCGATGTGGGAGATGTCCGCCAGCAGGTAGGCTCCCACCGAGTCGGCGATCTGCCGGAACCGGGGGAAGTCCAGTGTGCGCGGATACGCGCTCGCCCCGGCGATCAGCACGCGGGGCCGGTGCTCCGCCGTCAGTTCCGCCACCTGGCCGAAGTCGATCCGGCCGCTGTCGTCCAGGCCGTAGTGCACCGCGCGGTAGTGACGCCCCGTCACCGACGCCGGCGAACCGTGTGTGAGGTGGCCGCCGGAGTCCAGGTCGAGGCCGAGCAGCGTGCCGCCCGGCGGGAGCAGTGCGGCCAGGACGGCCAGATTGGCGGACGAGCACGAGTGCGGCTGCACGTTGGCGTACTCGGCGCCGAAGAGGTGCTTGGCACGCGCCACGGCCAGGCGCTCGACCCGGTCGAACTGCGCGGCGCCCGGATGGTACCGCGCTCCGGGGTAGCCCTCGGCCGTCACGTTGGACAGCGCCGCCCCGCCGGCCGCCAGCACCGAGGGATCGGCGATGCTCGCCGAGGCCACCATCGCCAGCGTCGTCCGCTGTTGGTGCACCTCGGTGTCGAGCATCTCGGCCAGTTCCGGGTCGGTGCGGTGCAGAACGTCCATGCCGCTGCTCAGCGCGGCCCTCTGCGCGCCCGCCACCGCGGGCGGAAGGTCGGTTGCACCCCTTTCGTCGGTTTGTGCGTCGGGCATCGAGTGCGCTGCTGCCACCGCTGTGGTATTCGACTGACGGGCCATCTCCTGCACCTCTGTGTCTGGGTCAAGGTCTGGGTCAACACGTGCGTCACTGCAATGTGAATGTGCGTGGAATTACGGAGCTTCCGTCGCTCGCCGACCGAACGCGCAGAGAGCGGGGGCATCGAGAACCGGCATCGAGAACCGGCATCGAGAAACGGCCCCGCTTGCGGCGGGCGCATTCGCGCAACAGGTGCGCCGGACGGGCTCCGGCCTGATGATTGCGGCGGCGTTCCGGGTGCCACCCCGCGTCCACGCAGCGTACTGGCCCGAGGCGGGCCCGTGCCCGGCCGACGGCGCACATGCTGTCCCGTCGACAGGACGCCGTCGGCACGGAGGGTGATGCCCCGGGCCAAAGGCGCTTGACCCGACCGCCGGGAACACCGGAAGCTCTCAAGGCGTGCGCGGTCCGAAGAGAATGCCGGACGAGCGCACCCGGACGACATTCTCTGATTCCTGAACCAGCGTGCTTTTCCGCTGTCCGGATTGCCGAACCCGCGATATCCGCAGGGCCACCGATGAGCCGGCCCGTTGTCCCGTGCCGGCCGACCGCGTCCGCGAAACGATGACCAAGGAAGTAGAGGCGAAATGATCCAGTTGTCCTTCGCGCAGCGCCGGTTGTGGTTCCTGCACCGTTTCGAGGGTCCCTCGGCCACTTACAACCTCCCGGTCGTCGTGCGGCTTTCGGGCGCGCTGGACGTGGACGCGCTCACCGCCGCGGTGCGGGACGTGGTGGAGCGGCACGAGAGCCTGCGGACCGTGTTCGACGAGGACGAGGACGGTGTGCCGTTCCAGCGCGTCGTCCCGGCCGACGAGGCGGCGCCGGACCTGCCGGCGCGCGAGGTCGCCCCCGAGGACGAGGAGGCCGCCGTCACCGAGGCCGCCCGCCATGCCTTCGACCTCTCCCGCGAGATCCCCTTCCGCGCCACGCTCCTGCGCCTCGGGACGCGGGAGCACGCCCTGGTCCTGGTCATGCACCACATCGCCTTCGACGGGGAGTCGATGGCGCCGCTGGCCCGTGACCTGTCGACCGCGTACACCGCGCGCCTGGACGGCGACGCCCCGGACTGGGACGAACTGCCGGTCCAGTACGCCGACTACACCCTCTGGCAGCGCGAAGCGCTGGGCGAGGAGTCCGACCCCGAGAGCGAACTGAGCGCACAACTCGCCTACTGGCAGAAGGAGCTGGCCGGAGCACCCCAGCAGATCCAGCTGCCCGCCGACCGCCCCAGGCCGCCCGTGCCCGGCCACGAGGGCGGTGTCGTGAGCTTCTCCGTCGACCCCGGCACCTGGGCGGGTGTCCAGGACCTCGCCCGGTCCCGCGGCGCCTCCGCGCCGATCGTGCTCCAGGCCGCCCTGTCGGTGCTGCTGGGCCGGCTGGGCGGTGGCGAGGACGTGTCGATCGGGGCGCCCATCGCGGGCCGGGAGGACGAGGCCCTGGGCGATCTGGTGGGCTTCTTCGTGAACACCTGGGTGCTGCGGACGGACCTGTCGGGCAACCCGGCCTTCTCCGAGGTGCTGGAGCGGGTGCGCGGCAAGGCCCTGGCGGCCTACGACAACCAGGACGCCCCCTTCGAGCGGCTCGTGGAACTCCTCAACCCCGAGCGGTCCAGCGCCTACCACCCGCTGTTCCAGGTGATGTTCGCCTGGCAGGACACCGCGCTGGTCGCCCTCGACCTGCCGGGGCTGACCGCCGTCATGGAGCCGGTCTCCACGCACACCGCCAAGTTCGACCTCGAATTCGCCTTCGGTCTCGACCCCTCGGGGGAGAGCCTCACCGGCACGCTCGAGTACGCGACGGAACTCTTCGACCACGACACCGCGGCAGGATTCGCCGACCGGTTCGTGCGCGTGCTGCGCACCGTCGTCACCGACCCCGCCGTGCCGGTGGGCGCCGTGGACGTGCTGCTGCCCGGTGAGCACGGGCGGCTGGTGACGGAGGTGAACGACACCCGGGCCCCGTGGCCGGCCGCATCCCTGGTGGAGTTGGTGGAGCGGCGGGTGGTGTCGGCTCCGGACGCGCGGGCGGTGGTCTGCGGTGACGTGGAGTGGTCGTACGGTGAGCTGAA
>NZ_JBITFE010000003.1:0-17661 GCF_044455745.1 Streptomyces sp. NPDC051136
CCCGTAATCGGGTGACACCACGAGAGCGGAACAGTCGGAGGAATGATCCGACCGTTCACAGCGTCCTCGCTGTGTGTTTCTTCAAAGGAACCTCGTCCTCCCGAATGGGAGAGACGGGGTATCAACATATCTGGCGTTGACTTTTGGCACGCTGTTGAGTTCTCAAGGAACGGACGCTTCCTTTGTACTCACCCTCTCGGGCTTTCCTCCGGGCGCTTCCCTTCGGTCTTGCGTTTCCGACTCTATCAGATCTTTCCGATCCGATTTCCTCGGTGCTTTCCAGGTTCTCGCTTTCGCGTTTCCCTTTCCGGCGGTTCCGACTCTATCAGATCCTTTCGGGCTCTGATTCCCCGTCAGAGGGGGTTGTCGT
The DNA here is from genome assembly GCF_044455745.1 of Streptomyces sp. NPDC051136. NCBI lineage: Bacteria > Bacillati > Actinomycetota > Actinomycetes > Kitasatosporales > Streptomycetaceae > Streptomyces > Streptomyces sp. NPDC051136. Next base: position 371 of record NZ_JBITFE010000003.1, read on the forward strand.
CCCGGCTGTTGGGCCGTTTCAACGAGGTGAGACTCTAGCGGACTCCCGGCTCCCGAGCTAATCGGGGGCCGCGTTCTTTCGAACGTGGATTCCTCATTCCGCAAATACTGCACCGACAGAACGGCGAAGTCGACAACGCGACTGTTCGTCGAAGAGTGGTGGGTACCTGCGGAATCGCTGTCCGGGGACCGACCGGGGTCGGCGCTCACGTCGGACAACTCGGAGAACACTAGGAGTGCGGGACGGGCGTGTCAAATCCCGTGCGGTGCGGGCGTCGCGGGCGTACGGTGAGCGCGTGATGACGCGTACGTGTACCCAGCTCTGGCGGGCCGCCTGACGGCGGCCGCACGCACGTATGCACTCGACGGCCGCCGCTTCGGCGGCCGTTCTCGTATCTCCCTCCCGAGGAGGGGCGGCCGGCGGGTGGCGGTGGCCCTGACCAGGAGGTGGAGAGATGAAGCGGGTTTTCAGCGGGGTCAAGCCGACCGGGCACCTGACGCTGGGGAACTACCTGGGAGCCATGCGCCGGTGGGCCACGGCCGACCAGCACGAGTCGGACGCGTTGTTCTGTGTCGTCGACCTGCACGCACTGACCGTGGACCACGATCCGGCGCGGGTGCGCAGACTCAGCCGGCAGGCGGCGTCGCTGTTGCTGGCGTCGGGGCTCGATCCCGAGCTGTGCACCGTGTTCGTGCAGAGTCACGTGGACGAGCACGCCCGGCTGTCGTACGTACTGGAGTGCGTGGCGACCGACGGGGAGATGCGGCGGATGATCCAGTACAGGGAGAAGGCCGCACGGGAGCGGGGGCGGGGCGGGAGCGTGCGGCTCTCCCTGCTCACGTACCCCGTGCTGATGGCGGCGGACATCCTGGCGTACGGGACGGACGAGGTGCCGGTCGGGAACGATCAGACGCAGCATGTGGAGCTGGCGCGGGATCTCGCGGTGCGGTTCAACCAGCGGTACGGGCACACCTTCGTGGTGCCGCGGGCGACCGGTCCCGCGGTGGCGGCCCGGGTCATGAACCTGCAGGAGCCCACGTCGAAGATGGGGAAGAGCGACGACGTCGGGCCGGGGATCGTCTATCTGCTCGACGAGCCGGACGTGGTGCGCAAGAAGATCGTGCGGGCCGTGACCGACAGCGGGCGGGACGTCGTGTACGACCGGGAGGAGCGGGCGGGGCTCGCCAATCTGCTGGAGATCCTCGCCGCCTGCACGGGCGGGGATCCGGCGGAGCTCGCGGACGGGTACGACTCGTACGGCGCGTTGAAGAAGGACACCGCGGAGGCCGTCGTCGAGGTGCTGCGGCCGGTACGTGAGCGGCACGGGGAGCTGTGCGCCGATCCCGGGTACGTGGAGGGCGTGCTCCGGGAGGGGGCCGAGAAGGCCCGGGCGATGGCGCGGCCGACCGTGGACGCGGCCTACCGGGCGATCGGGCTGCTGCCTCCGGTGAACACGGCCCCGTAGGTGCTCAGTCCTTGGTGCCGGAGGCCAGTTCGCGGCTGCGGTCGCGGGCGGCCTCCAGGGCCGCGATGAGGGCGGCGCGGACGCCGTGGTTCTCGAGTTCGCGGATGGCGTTGATGGTGGTGCCGGCCGGGGACGTGACGTTCTCGCGGAGCCTGACCGGGTGTTCGCCGCTGTCGCGGAGCATCTTCGCGGCGCCGATCGCGGACTGGACGATCAGGTCGTGGGCCTTGTCGCGGGGCAGGCCGAGGAGGATGCCGGCGTCGGTCATGGCTTCCACCAGGTAGAAGAAGTACGCCGGTCCCGAGCCGGAGAGGGCGGTGCAGGCGTCCTGCTGTGACTCGGGGACGCGGAGGGTCTTGCCGACGGCGCCGAAGATCTCCTCGGTGTGCGTGAGGTGGGCGGCGGTGGCATGGGTGCCGGCGGAGATGACGGACATGGCCTCGTCGACGAGGGCCGGGGTGTTCGTCATGACGCGGACGACCGGGGTGCCGGCGGCGAGGCGCTCCTCGAAGAAGGCGGTCGGGATGCCGGCCGCGCCGCTGATGATCAGGCGGTCGGCGGGTACGTGCGGGGCGAGCTCGTCGAGGAGGGTGCCCATGTCCTGCGGCTTGACCGTGAGGATCAGGGTGTCGGCGGACTTGGCGGCCTCGGCGTTGGTGACCGGGGTGACTCCGTGGCGGGCGCGGAGTTCCTCGGCCCGTTCCGGGCGGCGGGCGGTGACCAGGAGGTCGGCGGGGGCCCAGCCCGCTCCGATCATGCCGCTGAGCAGGGATTCGCCGATCTTGCCGGTGCCGAGGACTGCGACTTTCTGGGACATGGCTTCGGGTGCCCTCCGGGGTGCGCGCGCTGTTCGGGGTCATCCTCGCACTGCCCGCGCGGGCCGGGGCGTCGCGTCCAGTCCGCGGGACGTGAAGCATGGGACGTGCGGGCGGGTGGGCCCGGAGGTGCGGTTACGCCGTCCGGCGTTTCAACGTGGCCGCACCCAGGGTCAGGACCAGCAGGGCGCACCCGGCGACGATCAGGGCGTCGCGGACGAAGGTCGCGGTCATGTCGGTGTGGCGCAGCACCTCGTTCATGCCGTCGACCGCGTAGGACATGGGCAGCACGTCGGAGATGGCCTCCAGGGCCGGGTGCATGTCGTCGCGCGGGGTGAAGAGGCCGCACAGGAGGAGCTGGGGGAAGATCACGGCCGGCATGAACTGCACCGCCTGGAACTCGGAGGCCGCGAAGGCCGAGACGAAGAGGCCGAGCGCGGTGCCCAGGAGGGCGTCGAGCAGCGCGACCAGGAGGAGCAGCCAGGGGCTGCCGGTGACGTCCAGGCCCAGGAACCAGAGGGCCAGGCCGGTGGCGAGGGCGGACTGGACCACGGCGAGGGCGCCGAAGGCGAGGGCGTAGCCCGCGATGAGGTCGCCCTTGCCCAGGGGCATGGCGAGGAGGCGTTCGAGGGTGCCGGAGGTGCGTTCGCGCAGGGTGGCGATGGACGTGACCAGGAACATCGTGATCAGCGGGAAGATGCCGAGGAGCGACGCGCCGATGTTGTCGAAGGTGCGCGGGCTGCCGTCGAAGACGTAGCGCAGCAGGAACAGCATCACGCAGGGGATCAGCATCAGCAGCGCGATGGTGCGCGGGTCGTGGCTGAGCTGACGCAGGACCCGGGCCGCGGTGGCCGTGGTGCGGGAGAGGCTCAGGGCGCGGGTGGGGGCCGGGGTCAGGGCGGGCTCGGGGGCGGTCGGGGCACTGGCGGTCGTCATCGGGTGGTCTCCTTCGTACGGGACGCCGCCGCCTTGGCTTCGTCGACCAGGTGCAGGAAGGCGTCCTCGACCGTCTCGGAGTCGGTACGGACGCGCAGGGCTTCGGGGGTGTCGTCGGCGAGGACCTCGCCCTCGCGCATCAGGAGCAGGCGGTCGCAGCGCTCGGCCTCGTCCATGACGTGGGAGGAGACGAGGAGGGTGGCACCGCGGTCGGCGGCGAGGGAGTGGAAGAGGGCCCACAGGTCGCGGCGGAGCACGGGGTCCAGGCCGACCGTCGGTTCGTCGAGGACGAGGAGTTCGGGGGCGCCCAGGAGGGCGACGGCGAGGGAGACGCGGCTGCGCTGGCCGCCGGAGAGGTTGCCGGCCAGGGCGTCGGCGTGGGCGGTGAGGTCGACGTCCGCGACGGCCCGGGTGACGTCCTCGCGGCGGTGGGCGGCGGCCGCCCGGCCCGGGGCGAGGATCTCGGCGAAGTAGTCCAGGTTCTGGCGGACGGTCAGGTCGTCGAAGACGGACGGGGCCTGGGTGACGTAGCCGATGCGGGTGCGCAGGGCCGGGTGGCCGGCCGGGCGGCCGAGGACGTCCAGGGTGCCGGTGACCTTGGCCTGGGTGCCCACGATCGCCCGCATCAGGGTGGACTTGCCGCAGCCGGAGGGGCCGAGGAGGCCGGTGATGCGGCCGCGCGGGACGGTGAAGCCGAGGCCGCGCAGGACGGTGCGGGCGCCGCGGGCGACGGTGAGGTCCTCGGCGTGGACGGCGGGCGGGACGGGGTCCTCACCCCGCCCTTCGGATGGCCGGGAGGGGTCCTCCGGCGAGTAATTCATCATGTGATGAATAGTGCTCCGGGGTGCCCGCGTCGTCAAGCGGTCGTGTCGGGCGTTCGCGTCCGCAGTCGTGTCGGGCGTTCGTGTCGGGCGTTCCTTGCGGGCAGTCGTGGCGGTCCCTCCCATCAGGCCGCCCGTCACGGCCGTCCGTCGGTCGCTTGGTCAGGCCGTCGGGGTCCGCCCGAGGAGGAGGTGGACGTCGTAGGTCTCCTCGACGTGTCCGTCCGGGAAGACGGTCAGCAGGTGGTCGCGCTCCTCGGCGAAGAAGGCCGCGACGCGTTCCTCGGTGTCGGTCAGGAAGGCCGAGTGGCTGCCGAGGTTGGCCAGGTGGGTGTCGAGGGGGACGTGACGGCTCCAGCGGATCGTGCGCCGGACGAAGTCGAGGCTGCCGGTGGGATCGGCGGAGCGCGCGTCGATGTCCCGTTGCCCGGCGGGGAGGTCCTGGCCCGCGAAGTGCCGGTCGATGCGCCGTCCGGCGTCCGCGATCCACTGCACGTCGGGGGCCTCGGTGTTCCACCACAGCGCCAGCGCGCCGCCCGGACGCAGCACGCGCAGCGCCTCCGGGACGGCCAGGGCGGGGTCGGTCCAGTGCCAGGCCTGGGCGTAGGTGAGGAGATCGGCGGTGCGGCCGGCGAGGGGCAGGGCGTTGCCGTTGCCTCGGATCACGGGCACGCCGGGGAGGACGCGGCGGAACTCGGAGGTCATGCCGGCGCCGGGCTCCACGGCGATCACCTCGGCACCGCGCTCGTGCAGGCGGGCGGTGGCGAGGCCGGTGCCGGCGCCGACGTCCACGACGCGGGCCCCCTTGAGGGGGCGGCCGGCCAGCTCCTCCAGCGCGTCGAAGAGGGCGGGCGGGTAGGAGGGGCGGTTGGCGGCGTACTGGGCCGCGGCGGCGTTGAACGAGTGGGCGCGGGCGGCCTGGCGGGCCTGCGCGGGGGTGGCGGACGGGGTGGCCCGGTCGTCCGGGGTCAGTGGTGTCGTCATGCGGCCATGGTGGCCGGGTGAGCCGGGGCTCAGCAGGGGGTTTCTCGCACGGCCGCGGAAGGCGACGCCGGGTCGCGGTCCGGGTCCGCCGGTACGGCTCTGGCGGGCCGGCGGACCCGGAAGGCGGCGCCGGGTCGCGGTCCGGGTCCCCCGGGTACGGCTCTGGCGGCCCGGCGGACTGCGGGCCGGCTGCCTGCCGCCGCCCCCCGATCCTCACGGCCCGGCTGCCACCCGCCCTGTCCCTTCGCCCCGGCGCACTCCGGACCGGCGCCGCCGCCCTGTCCACTCGCCCCGGCGCACTTTGGACCGGCCGCCCGACCCTTCAGCTCAGCGCGCTTCGGCGCGGCTGCCGCCACCCTGTCCCTTCGGCCCGGCGCACTTTGGACCGGCCGCCGCCGCCCCTGTCCCTTCAGCCCGGGTTCCCGTTCTCTCCGGCGGTCGGTGCGCCGCTACTTGCCGCGGCGCTTCTTCGACGGGTTGCCCGTGCGGCGGGTGGTGCGCCTCTCGTACTCCTCGCGGGCCTTCTCGTACTCCGCGCGGTGCAGCTTCTCGCCCGGGGCCTCGGTGAAGGTGCGGAGGAAGTAGGCGAGGAGGGATCCCACGAAGCCGATGGCGAGCAGGCCGCGCAGGGAGGCCTGGCGGTCCGGGTCGGGGCGGGTGGTGAAGCCGGACCAGGTGTGGCGGAAGGCCAGGGCACTGCAGACCGCGAACATCACGACCATCAGCAGCGTGACGAAGCCACCGATGTCGGCGATCTGGAGGCCCTGGTAGGCGACGCGGAGCACGAAGCAGGCGGCGGCCGCCAGGACGAGCGAGCCGACGGCGAGGCCGGCCCGGCGGGCCGTGTACCCGCTGTCGTGGTGCACCCAGGTCGTGCCGTAGAACCGGAGGGGTTCCGGGCGGGGGCCCGCGAGGGTGTCCGGGGTGCCGTTCTTGCCGTTCTCTGCGCTCACGGGTCGATTATGGCGCGTGCCCCTTCGCGCGTGCGGCGCGGTCAGCCGCCCTGGCCCGCGCTGCCCATCGGGCCGACCCGCACCGGGGTGCCGGAGCCGTCGGTGACCGGCAGCGTGGCGGCGCCCGGCCAGTCGAGGGTGACGGACTTGGTCTCGTTCGGCGGGGTCACCACCAGGCCCGTGACGCGGACGCCGGAGCCGCCCGTGTCGTTGACCGGGTAGGTGATGCCGAAGGTCACCGTGTCCCCGTCCGCGAGGACGATCTGCGGGGCCTGCGCGCCCGTGCGCTTCGCGGACAGGGAGCCCGCGTTCGTCTTGAGGTCGACACCCGCGTAGCCGGTGAGCGTGCAGTCCCGGCCGCCGCCGTTCTTCAGGTCCACCGCGACGGTGCCCTCGGTGTCGCCGCCGACGGTGGCGTCCGTCGCCGTGATCTCCAGTTCGTCGGTGCGGCACGCGGCTGTCCTGCCGCCCTCGCCGGTGCCGCCCGTGCCGCCGGTGCCGTCGGAGGTCTTGCCCGCGGTGTCCTTCCCGCCCTCCTGGCCCGAAGCGGCCGGTCCGCCTCCGGCCGACTCCGAGCCGCCGTTCGAGGAGGACGCGGAGGACGCGGCGAACGGGGCCGCGCTCGGGTCCGTGCCGTCGTCGCTCTGGCAGGCCGTGAGCGACAGACCTGCGGCGAGGGCCATGGCGGCGAGGATCAGCTTGCGAACGCGCATCGTTGTCTACCTCAGAGTCGGTCGGCGTGCCGGTCCGCCCGTACCCATCGGTGCGAGCGGCGTCTGTGCCCCCCAAGACCCGTCCGGACCGGCCCGCCGTTCCTCTCGGCAACCTCCTAATACGTCGCTGGGACAGCGCTGTTACATGGTCGTCGGCGGCGGACTCAGCAGCGAGGGGCCACGTAACCGTCGCTGCCGGTCAGGATGTACGTGTCCGAGACGTACTGGCCGCTACCGATGTTGTCCCAGATGTTCGAGGTGCCGTAGGGGCCCGAGACCCGCTCCCCCGTGCGCTGGCAGTTGATGGTGATCCTGGCGCCCTCGGACAGGACCCGCACCAGCGAGTAGCCGGTGCCCGGGCCGCTGCGGACGTTCAGGCGGTAGCCCGGGGCGACCGGGTAGGAGCGCAGGGCCGCGGACACCGCGACGACTCCCCCGTCCGCCGCGACCGCTCCCTCTTCCTCGCCGCCGATGTCCTGGACCTGGTCGATGGACATGCCGAAACTCCCCCCGTCGAACCCCACGACTGTCGTGGGGCACCGTTGATTCCCCAAGAACGAGCATTGAAACACCAGTTCTCGACTCGCACAGGAGGGGACGGCAGGCCGCCTCTGTCCCGTACGCCTCATCGACTAGGCTCCGAGCGTCGCTCGCGCGAACGAACAGCTCGGGGGTGGTTCCATGGCGCCGCAGCGCGATGCCGGGGCGGACGCGGAAGCGGAACTTCCGGAGTACGCCGGTCACTACCGTCTGGAGTCGCGTCTCGGCTCGGGCGGCATGGGTGTCGTGCACCTGGCCCGCAGCACCTCGGGGATGCGCGTCGCGGTCAAGGTCGTCCACGCGACGTACGCCAAGGACCCCGAGTTCAGGGGGCGTTTCCGGCAGGAGGTGGCCGCGGCCCGCCGGGTGAGCGGGGCCTTCACGGCGCCGGTCGTGGATGCCGACCCCGATGCAGGGCGGCCCTGGATGGCGACGCTGTACATCCCAGGCCCGACGCTCTCGGAGCACGTGAAGCGGAACGGGCCGATGGACGAGCCCCAGCTGCGCCGGCTGATGGCGGGGCTCGCCGAGGCGCTGCGCGACATCCATCGCGTCGGCGTCGTGCACCGGGACCTGAAACCGAGCAACGTACTGCTCGCCGAGGACGGTCCGAAGGTGATCGACTTCGGTATCTCCCGGCCGAAGGACAGCGAACTGCGCACTGAGACCGGGAAGTTGATCGGCACCCCGCCGTTCATGGCACCCGAGCAGTTCCGGCGGCCCCGGGAGGTCGGGCCCGCGGCCGACGTCTTCACCCTCGGCTCCCTGATGGTGCACGCGGCGACCGGGCGGGGGCCCTTCGACTCCGACAGCCCCTACGTCGTCGCCTACCAGGTCGTGCACGACGAGCCCGATCTGACCGGCGTACCCGAGTGGCTCGCGCCGCTGGTGCTGCGCTGTCTCGCCAAGGAGCCCGAGGACCGGCCGACACCGGACGAGTTGATGCGGGAGCTGCGGTCGGTGGCGGCGGCCTACGACACGCAGGTGTTCGTACCGGCGCCCCGGACGGAACCGGACGGGGACCCCCGGGCAGCCGGTGCGCGGCCCGCGCCGCAGGAGCCCGCCGAGCCGTCGGTCCGGTCCGGGCGGGCCGTACGGCGGCTGGGGAAGCGGTCGGCGCTCGTCGCCGCGGGGGTGGCTCTCGCCGTGGTCGGGAGCCTCGTGGCCGTGCAGGCCTTCGGCGGTGCCGAACCCGCGGGTACGCCCACCGCGCAGAGCGCGCCGGGCGGGTTCGGGGCGTGGGAGGCGGTGCCCGCGGGGGAGGGCGGCGGGATGCCGCTGTGCTCGTACGCGGCCCGGCGACTGGTGTGCGCGCGGCCCGGCCTGGTCTTCGCGGTCGATCCGGCCGACGGGAGCACGCTGTGGCGGCATCCCGTCGAGGAGGCCGTGCGGAGCGAACCGCCGGTCGTGTCGGGCGGGCTCGTGCAGCCCGAGGTCGGCCTGCTGGGCCGTCCGCTGGAGGCGCTCGACCCCGCGACGGGCGAGCAGGTGTGGCAGGAGGAGATGCCGGCGTACACCGGGTCGCGGACCGTCGGCGACATGCTGCTGCTCACCGCTGCGGACGGGACGGTCACCGGCGTGGACAGTGCCTCGGGGCGGACCAAGTGGACGCACCGGATCCCGGGGCAGGCGATGCCGTACTTCACCTCGTTCGCCGGGGAGAAGCGGCCCGCGGCCTACGCGACGAGCCGGCGCGCGGACGGGAGCACCCACGTCACCGCGGTCGACCCGGACAGCGGGGACGTGCGCTGGGACACGCAGCTGGCGGGGGCCTTGAGGCTCCTGGCGGCGGCGGACGGGTCCGTGTTCCTCGCCCCCGAGGAGGCGACCTACGGCGACGTGAGGACCGTGGTGCGCTACACGCCCGCCACCGGCGCCACCCGCCGGGTGGCGCTGCCCGTCCCGGTCGAGCAGGCGCAGGCAGGTGTGCGCGGCGACACCGTGTACCTCATGGGCGCGGGCGGCTCGCTGGTCGCCGTCGACATGGCGGCGGGGAAGCAGGCGTGGCGCCTGGAGACGAGCGTGAGCCGGGGCTCGGTGCCCGTGTCCGACGGGCGGCACGTGTACGTCACCGCGCCCGACGGGCGGCTCCTGGGTGTCGACGCGCGCGAGGGCAAGCTCCTCGGACAGACCCGGCCGCGGCTCGGCGCCGACTCCGACACGGTGCCCGCGACCTTGCCGGCGCCGCTGCCGGCGGGCGGGCACGTGTACGCCGGGGCGCCCGACGGGACGGTGTTCGGCGTGGCGGGGCGGGACCCGGGCGCCTGGTAGGCGCCCCGGGCCCTCGCGGGTGCCCCGGGCCCTCGTGGGTGCCCGGGGCCCTCGCGGGTGTCCCGGGCCCTCGCGGGGGTGTCAGCCCAGCTTGCTGACGTCGCGCACGGCGCCCTTGTCGGCGCTGGTGGCCATCGCGGCGTACGCCTTCAGGGCGGCGGAGACCTTGCGCTCGCGGTTCCTGGGCGCGAACACGCCGTTCAGGGCCTGCTCGCGGCGGGTCAGCTCGGCGTCGTCCACGAGCAGCTCGATGGAGCGGTTCGGGATGTCGATGCGGATGCGGTCGCCGTCCTCGACCAGGGCGATGGTGCCGCCGGCCGCGGCCTCCGGGGAGGCGTGGCCGATGGAGAGCCCGGACGTGCCGCCGGAGAACCGGCCGTCGGTGACCAGGGCGCAGGCCTTTCCGAGGCCGCGGCCCTTGAGGTACGAGGTCGGGTAGAGCATCTCCTGCATGCCGGGGCCGCCCTTGGGGCCCTCGTAGCGGATGACGACGACGTCACCCTCCTTGACCTGCTGGGTGAGGATCTTCTGGACGGCCTCCTCCTGCGACTCGCAGACGACCGCCGGACCCTCGAAGGTCCAGATGGACTCGTCGACGCCGGCCGTCTTGACGACGCAGCCGTCGACGGCGAGGTTGCCGCGCAGCACCGCGAGGCCGCCGTCCTCGGAGTAGGCGTGTTCGACGGAGCGGATGCAGCCGCCCTCGGCGTCGTCGTCCAGGGAGTCCCAGCGCTCGGACTGGGAGAAGGCCTCGGCGGAGCGGACGCAGCCGGGGGCCGCGTGCCACAGCTCGACGGCCTCCTGGGAGGGAGAGCCGCCGCGCACGTCCCAGGTCTTCAGCCAGTCGGCCAGGGACGGGCTGTGCACGGAGTGGACGTCCTCGTTGAGCAGGCCACCGCGGTGCAGCTCGCCGAGGAGGGCGGGGATGCCGCCGGCGCGGTGCACGTCCTCCATGTAGTACGTGCGGTCCTTGGCGACGTTGGGCGCGACCTTGGCCAGGCAGGGGACGCGGCGCGAGAGGGCGTCCATCTCGGTGAGGCCGTAGGGGACGCCCGCCTCCTGGGCGGCGGCCAGCAGGTGCAGGATCGTGTTGGTGGAGCCGCCCATCGCGATGTCGAGCGCCATGGCGTTGCCGAAGGCCGCGGGGGTGGCGATGTTGCGGGGCAGGACCGAGTCGTCGTCCTGCTCGTAGTAGCGGCGGGTCAGGTCCAGGACGGTGCGCGCGGCGTTCTCGTAGAGCGCCTTGCGGGCGGTGTGGGTGGCCAGGACCGAGCCGTTGCCCGGCAGGGACAGGCCGATGGCCTCGGTCAGGCAGTTCATCGAGTTGGCGGTGAACATGCCGGAGCAGGAGCCACAGGTGGGACAGGCGTTCTCCTCGATGCGGAGGATGTCCGCGTCGGAGATCTTGTCGTTGACCGCCTCCGACATCGCGTCGACCAGGTCGAGCGTGCGGACCGTGCCGTCGACCAGGGTGGCGCGGCCGGACTCCATCGGGCCGCCGGAGACGAAGACCGTGGGGATGTTCAGGCGCAGCGCGGCGTTGAGCATGCCCGGGGTGATCTTGTCGCAGTTGGAGATGCAGATCAGGGCGTCGGCGCAGTGGGCCTCGACCATGTACTCCACGCTGTCCGCGATCAGGTCGCGGGAGGGCAGGGAGTAGAGCATGCCGCCGTGGCCCATGGCGATGCCGTCGTCCACGGCAATCGTGTTGAACTCGCGCGGGATGCCGCCGGCGGCGACGACCGCCTCGCTGACGATCCGGCCGACCGGGGCGAGGTGGGTGTGGCCCGGCACGAACTCCGTGAAGCTGTTGGCGACGGCGATGATCGGCTTCCGCCCGATGTCCGCGCCGGGTACACCGGAGGCACGCATAAGGGCGCGGGCGCCCGCCATGTTGCGGCCGTGGGTGACTGTGCGGGACCTCAGTTCGGGCATCGTCGCTCGCTCCTTCGGAGAGTTATGACTGCCGTCGAGCGTACGCCGGTCATCCAGGGGTCGGGACAGGGCGTCCGGAATGCGGGACGCGCGTCTCGCGTACGCCGCCGGCCGGCCCGCTCGGGGCCGGTGAGCCGGCTTCTCAGGGGCCGGTGAGGTGGCCCTGCACCACCGGTGCCAGGCGGGCGACGATCTGCTCCGGGTCCGCCGAGGCCAGCGGCTCCACCTGGATCACGTAGCGGAGCATCGCGCACCCCACCAGCTGTGCCGCCGCCAGTTCCACGCGCAGCTCGGCGTCCGGCAGGTCCAGCTGGACGGCGACGCGGCGCAGCACCTGGGCGGCGATCAGCCGGCGGAAGACGGCTGCGGCGGTCTCGTTGTTCACCGCCGAGCGGACGATGGCCAGCAGCGGTGTCCGGGTGGCGGGGTTCTCCCAGACGCCGAGGATGAAGCGGGTCAGGCGCTCGCCGACCGCGTCCAGCGGGCCGTCGGCGATCGCCTCGGGGGCCTCCATGGCCGGCGCGAAGGCGACCTCGACGGCCGCCTCGAAGACCTGCTCCTTGGTGCCGAAGTAGTGGTGCACCAGCGCCGGGTCCACGCTCGCCGCCTTGGCGATGCCGCGCACGGAGGTCTTCTCGTAGCCGCGCTCGGAGAACTCCTCGCGGGCCGTGGCGAGGATGCGGTCGCGGGTGTCGCCGGACTCCGCGCGGGGCGGGCGGCCGCGGCGCCGGACGGTCCCGTCGGCGGTGTCGCTCACCCGCGGTCCGTCCTCGTCGCGCGGGCGCCCGGCACCGGGGACGCCGACTGCGCCAGGTGCGTGCGGGTGAAGGCGAGCGCCTCGGCGAGATCGGCCTCACGTTCGGCGCTGGACATCGCGCGCCTGGTGTTGACCTCGATGACGACGTGGCCGTCGAAGCCGGTGTGCGCGAGGTGCTCCAGGACCTCGGCGCAGGGCTGGTTGCCGCGGCCGGGGACGAGGTGCTCGTCCTTCGCGGAGCCCCTGCCGTCGGCCAGGTGGACGTGGCCGAGGCGGTCGCTCATGCGGTCGAGCAGGTCGAGGCCGTCGGTGCGGGAGGTGGCGGCGTGGCTGAGGTCGATGGTGAAGTGCCGGTAGTCGTCCTTCGTCACGTCCCAGTCGGGGGCGTACGCCTGCATCTCGCGGTCGCGGTAGCGCCAGGGGTACATGTTCTCGACGGCGAAGCGGACGTCCGTCTCGTTCGCCATCCGCCAGATGCCGTTGACGAAGTCCCGCGCGTACTGGCGCTGCCAGCGGAACGGGGGGTGCACGACGACGGTGCTCGCGCCGAGCTTCTCGGCGGCCGCGCGGGCGCGCTGGAGCTTGACCCAGGGGTCGGTGGACCAGACGCGCTGGGTGATGAGCAGACACGGTGCGTGCACGGCGAGTATCGGCACGCGGTGGTAGTCGCTGAGTCTGCGCAGCGCCTCGATGTCCTGGCTGACCGGATCCGTCCAGACCATCACCTCGACGCCGTCGTAACCGAGGCGCGCGGCGATCTCGAAGGCCGTCGCCGTCGACTCCGGGTACACGGACGCAGTCGACAGGGCGACCTTCGTGTCCGGGGTGCGGACGTCGTCCCTTGGTTTTGCCACGGGGGTCAGGGTACGGGGTGCGGGCGGGGGGCTGCGGGGTGGCTGATCGGCGCTGTGGTGCGTGCCATAGGGCGGGTGCGCCGTAGCTCGTCGTGCCCGGGGCGGGCGTCTATTCCTGGCCCATGTGGTCGAGGCGTCGCAGGATGACGCCCTCCCTGAGGGCCCACGGGCAGATCTCCAGGTTCTCCACGCGGAAGAGGTCCATCGCGGCCTCGGCCACCAGGGCGCCCGCCAGGAGCTGGTTCGCGCGGCCCTCGGAGACGCCGGGGAGTTCGGCGCGCTCCGCGCCGGTCATGGCGGCCAGCCGGGGCACCCAGGCCTCCAGGGAGGCGCGCTTCAGCTCGCGCTGGACGTAGAGGCCCTCGGCGGAACGGGCGGCGCCGGCGATGCGGGCCAGCTGCCGGAAGGTCTTCGAGGTGGCGACCACGTGGTCGGGGGCGCCGAGGCGGCTGAAGTCGCCGACCGTACGGGCGATCTCCGTACGGACGTGGCGGCGCAGCGCCCTGACGTCGTCCGGGTGGGGCGGGTCGCCGGGCAGCCGGGCCGCGGTCAGTCGGCCCGCGCCCAGCGGCAGCGACACGGCGGCGTCGGGTTCCTCGTCGAGGCCGTAGGCGATCTCCAGGGAGCCGCCGCCGATGTCGAGGACCAGCAGCCTGCCCGCGGACCAGCCGAACCAGCGGCGGGCGGCGAGGAAGGTGAGCCGGGCCTCCTCGGCGCCGCTCAGGACGGTCAGCTCGACGCCGGTGTCGGCGCGCACGCGCGCGAGGACGTCGTCGGCGTTGCTCGCCTCGCGCACGGCCGAGGTGGCGAACGGCAGGAGGTCCTCGACGCCCTTGTCCTCGGCGGCCTGGAGCGCCTCCCGGACCACCGCGACCAGCCGGTCGACGCCGTCGGGGCCGATCGCCCCGTCCTCGTCGAGGAGCTGGGCGAGGCGCAGTTCCACCTTGTGCGAGTGGGCGGGCAGCGGGCGGGCGCCGGGGTGCGCGTCCACCACCAGCAGATGCACCGTGTTCGAACCCACGTCGAGGACACCGAGTCTCATGTACGGAACGCTACTGCCGCCGGGGAGTGCGGCGGTCCCGTCGTGCGGCTTCGGCGTCTTACCCTGGAGCCGTGCCAAAGACGAAAAAGGCGAAGGACGAAAAGTCGGCCAAGAAGGACAAAAAGCGCGTAGTGAGTGAGCGGAAGAGCGACGAGCAGGGGCTCGACTTCGCGCGCGCGTGGGTGGAGTTTCCGGATCCGGCGGACGACGAGCAGGTCTTCCGGTGCGATCTGACATGGCTGACCTCCCGCTGGAACTGCATCTTCGGCAGCGGCTGCCAGGGCATCCAGGCGGGCCGCGCGGACGACGGGTGCTGCTCGCTGGGCGCGCACTTCTCCGACGAGGACGACGAGCAGCGGGTCGCCGAGCACGTGGCGAGGCTCACGCCGGACATCTGGCAGCACCATGCCGAGGGCACGCGGGGCGGCTGGGTCTCCGAGGACGACGAGGGCTCCCGGCAGACCCGGCCCTTCCAGGGCTCGTGCATCTTCCAGAACCGGCCGGGCTTCTCCGGGGGCATGGGCTGCTCGCTGCACATCCTCGCGCTCAAGGAGGGCCGGGAGCCGCTGGAGACCAAGCCGGACGTGTGCTGGCAGCTGCCGGTGCGGCGGACGTACGAGTGGATCGACCGCCCCGACGACACGCGCGTCCTCCAGGTGTCGATCGGTGAGTACGACCGGCGCGGCTGGGGTCCGGGCGGTCACGACCTGCACTGGTGGTGCACGTCGGCGACGTCGGCACACGGGGCGGGCGATCCCGTGTACGTCTCGTACCGGCCGGAGCTGATCGAGCTGATGGGCAAGGCGGGGTACGACCGGCTGGTCGAGCTGTGCGAGGAGCGGCTGGCCTCGCAGCTGCCGCTGCTGGCTCCGCACCCGGCCGACCCCGCGCGCTGAGACCCGGCGCCGGACTCCGGTTGGCCCGGCCCGGCCCGGCCCGGCCTCGGCCTCGCGTCGGTGCTGGGCCGCGGGTTCTGTGAGTCCGCCGGCCCCTACGGGTCCGATGGGCTCGGGGTGCCGCTGTCGCCGCCCGGCGGGGGTGACGAGCCGTCGGGGCCGCCGGTCGGGGACGGCTCGTCGGTCGTCGGGTCCGGGTCCGGCGAGGTCGGTGGCGGGTCGTCGGTGGGCGTCGGGTCCGGATCGGTGGGCTGCGAAGTGGACGGGTCCGGATCGGGGTCGGGGTCGGGGTCGGGGTCCGGGTTCTGGCCCGGGTGGGACGGGGACGTGGTGTCGCCGGGAGTGCTGGGGCGCGGGCCCGGGCGGGTCGGGGTGGGCGCGGGGCCGTGGCCCGCGATGGTCACGACGGCGCCGGCCGGTGAGACGGCCACCCGCGCGCTCCAGTGGCCGGACGGCTCGCGCAAGTGGTCGACGTACACCCTGACCGTCACGGACTCGCCGGGACGCAGCGTGCCGGAGGACCGGCTCAGGTAGAGCCAGGCGGCGCCGACGGAGACCGACCAGCGCACCGGGGAGTCGCCGGTCGCGGTCAGGGTGACCAGCGTGGTGTCGCCGTGGTGGCTCGCGGTCACCCCCAGGTGGCCGGTGCCCTTCCCGCCCGTGCCGGAGACGCCGACGACCTCCACGGAGACGTCGGCCTCGCCGTTCTTGCCGAAGCCTCCGCCGGGGGTGGTGCTCGCGTTGCCGGCGTTCTCGTAGCCGCCGCTCCCCGGATCGCCGTCCAGGCCGCCCGGGTCCTGCGCCTCGCTGGCACTGGCGGAGCGGCCCTCCTCGCCCTCGACGACGGGAGTGCCCCGGTAGGCCGCCCACAGGGCCAGCACCGGGGCCGCCACGACGGTGGCGACGACGGTGGTGGTGACGGCCCGGGAACGCAGGCGGTCCCGGCGGGCCGCCCGGTCCTTGGGGTCCATCGGGAAGCCGCGCCGGTCGAAGCGGGGGGCGGTGCCGCGCGGGCGCGGGGCGTGGGTCCCGGCCGCGTGCAGGGCGGTGCGGGGGGCTTCCAGGACGGGCAGCTCGGCGGGGGTGACGCTGGTGCCGGGCCAGCGGCCGGGGATCGCGCGCTCGGCGGTGCGGCGGCAGCGCGGGCAGTCGTCCACATGCCGGACCAGCTCGCGGCGCAGGGCGCTGCTGAGGACGTACCGGTTGTCGCCGGTGAGGCGGGCGACGCTCGCGCAGGTGCCGGTCTCGACGACGGCCAGGGCGGCGCGGGTGCGTTCCACCTCGCAGGCGGCGGAGGCGAGCAGTTCGCGGGCGGCGGCCAGGTCCATGCCGAGGACGGCGGCGACCTCGTGCGGGGCGAGGTGGTGGCGGACGGCGAGTTCGAGGGCCTCGCGCTGCTCGGGGGTGGTGCCGGCGGCCTCCGGCCAGGCGAGGAGGGCGAGTTCGCTGCGGTGCCGCTGGTGGGACTCGTCGTCGGTGGGGGTGGTGGGCGCGGAGGTGGTGGTGGCGGCGGGCGTCGCGGGGGTGGTGGGGGTGGTGGGGCGGCCCGCCGCGTGGCTGCTCGGACGTTTCTGCTTGGCCTCGGCCAGCTTGCGCAGGCAGGCCCAGCGGGCCAGCGCGTACAGCCAGGCCCTGCGGTCGGCCGCGGCGACGGGGACGCGGTGGCCCCGGCGCTCGGCGAGCGCGAGCACGTCGCCCAGGGCGGCGGTCGCGGCGTCGTGGTCGCAGAGCACGGACAGGCAGTACGTGAACAGGCCGTCCAGATACGCGTCGTACGCGGCGTACCGCCGCGCGGGCGCGGGTGGACGCTGCGCCGGCGGCTGCGCCAGCGCCCTCGCCGCGGCGCGGTCACGCGCTTCCCGGTGCGCCCGGTGTGCGCCGGTCGTGCGGGTCGTGGTTTCCGGACTGCTCCTCATCACTCGGCGACCGTAGGGGGCTATGGGTGGCGCGAACTGGCGCGTTGGGCACTTTTAACCCGTACGGGTGAAACGATCCCTCATAAGGGGACAGCCGGTCGTTCCACCGTGGCCGGGACGGGGGCGGATCATCCGTTCGGGACGGGGACACGGGGTGCCTGCGGCGCCTGTGCGGGGTTCGGTTACTGCGATGCCTGCGGCGCCTGTGCGGGTTCGGTGGGGGTGCCTGTAGCGCCTTGGGTTCGGTGGGTGGTGCGGGGGGGGGGGGGGGGGGGGGGGGGGGGGGGGGGGGGGGGGGGGGGGGGGGGGGGGGGGGGGGGGGGGGGGGGGGGGGGGGGGGGGGGCGCGGGGCGGGGGGGGCGGCGCGGCGCCCCCGCCCGCGCCCCCCCCCCC
>NZ_JBITFE010000003.1:17670-41297 GCF_044455745.1 Streptomyces sp. NPDC051136
GGGTGTCCGTCCTCGGAACGGCGCGGAATCGGTCACTTGAAGAGGCTCGGGGCGTTGACGCGCCAACCGCTGCGGGCGGACACCCCCCACCCCGTCCCCTCCCCGCCGTACGCGAGTGCGGGCAGTCGGCCCCCGCCGCGCCCGGCTGCGGGCAGTCGTGCCGCTGGGGCGGCACGGGTGGGCGCAGCGGCACCCCGGCAGCGCCGGGTCCCTCGCACCCGCACCCGCCCCGGGCCACCGCGCAACGCCGGACCGTGGCCCACCCCTGCTCCCGGCGCCGGGCACGCCGTCGACCACACCCGCGCCGGGCGCCCGGCGCCGGGACCGCGGGGTCCGTTGTCAGTGGGGGCGGTTACCGTTCGTGCATGGCTGCCCGTACGAAGTCCGCCAAGGAACGGCCGTCCTACCGCTGCACCGAGTGCGGCTGGCAGACGGCCAAGTGGCTCGGCCGCTGCCCCGAATGCCAGGCGTGGGGCACGGTCGAGGAGTACGGCGCGCCCGCCGTGCGTACGACCACGCCGGGGCGCGTCACCACGTCGGCCGTGCCGATCGGGCAGGTCGACGGGCGGCAGGCCACCGCCCGCTCCACCGGGGTGCCCGAGCTGGACCGGGTGCTGGGCGGCGGGCTGGTGCCCGGAGCCGTGGTGCTCGTCGCCGGTGAGCCCGGCGTCGGCAAGTCCACGCTGCTCCTGGACGTGGCGGCCAAGTCCGCGAGCGACGAGCACCGGACGCTGTACGTCACCGGTGAGGAGTCGGCGAGCCAGGTGCGCCTGCGGGCCGACCGGATCCACGCCATCGACGACCATCTGTATCTCGCCGCCGAGACCGACCTCGCGGCGGTGCTCGGGCACCTGGACGCCGTCAAGCCGTCGCTGCTGATCCTGGACTCCGTGCAGACCGTCGCCTCGCCCGAGATCGACGGCGCCCCGGGCGGCATGGCGCAGGTGCGCGAGGTGGCGGGCGCGTTGATCCGTGCCTCCAAGGAGCGCGGCATGTCCACCCTCCTCGTGGGTCACGTCACCAAGGACGGGGCCATCGCCGGGCCGCGGCTCCTCGAGCACCTCGTGGACGTCGTCCTGCACTTCGAGGGCGACCGGCACGCGCGGCTGAGGCTGGTGCGGGGGGTCAAGAACCGGTACGGGACGACGGACGAGGTCGGCTGTTTCGAGCTGCACGACGAAGGGATCACGGGGCTTGCCGATCCCAGCGGGCTGTTCCTCACCCGGCGTGCCGAGCCCGTGCCCGGGACCTGTCTGACCGTCACCCTGGAGGGGCGCCGGCCGCTGGTCGCCGAGGTGCAGGCGCTGACCGTCGACTCGCAGATTCCGTCGCCGCGGCGTACGACCTCGGGGCTCGAGACCTCGCGGGTGTCGATGATGCTGGCCGTGCTCGAGCAGCGGGGGCGCATCAGCGCGCTGGGCAAGAGGGACATCTACAGTGCGACGGTGGGGGGCGTGAAGCTCTCCGAGCCGGCCGCCGACCTCGCCGTCGCGCTGGCTTTGGCGAGTGCGGCCAGTGACACTCCGCTGCCCAAGAACCTCGTCGCGATCGGCGAAGTGGGTCTCGCCGGAGAGGTGAGACGGGTCACGGGGGTGCAGCGCAGGCTCTCCGAGGCGCACCGGCTGGGCTTCACGCACGCCCTGGTGCCGGCGGACCCGGGCAGGGTCCCCGACGGTATGAAGGTCCTGGAAGTCGCGGACATGGGAGAGGCCCTGCGGGTGCTTCCGCGCTCGCGTCGGCGAGAGGCCCCACGGGAGGAGGGGGACCGCCGGTAGACTTTGCCCTGGTCTCGCCCGTCCGTACGACCGAATGTGCGACGCGGGAGCGCCAGAAGAACCTGCGACCGGAGGAGTGCAGTGGCAGCCAACGACCGGGCAGCAGCTCCCGGAAAGTCCGGTGGGAGTGCCGGTGCCGATGGCCTGATGCGCGCCTCACTGAGCGCCGTGGCGCCCGGCACGTCCCTGCGCGACGGCCTGGAGCGGGTCCTGCGTGGCAACACCGGCGGTCTGATCGTGCTGGGTTCCGACAAGACCGTCGAGCAGATGTGCACCGGCGGTTTCGTGCTGGACGTCGAGTTCACCGCGACCCGGCTGCGTGAGCTGTGCAAGCTCGACGGCGGCATCGTGCTCTCCTCGGACCTGTCGAAGATCCTGCGGGCCGGAGTGCAGCTCCTTCCGGATCCGACCATTCCCACGGAGGAGACCGGCACCCGGCACCGCACGGCGGACCGGGTCAGCAAGCAGGTCGGGTTCCCCGTGGTGTCGGTCTCCCAGTCGATGCGGCTGATCGCGCTGTACGTGGACGGGCAGCGGCGGGTGCTGGAGGATTCCGCCGCCATCCTGTCGCGGGCCAATCAGGCGCTGGCCACCCTGGAGCGGTACAAGCTGCGCCTCGACGAGGTCGCGGGCACGCTGTCCGCCCTGGAGATCGAGGACCTGGTGACCGTCCGGGACGTCTCGGCGGTCGCGCAGCGGCTCGAGATGGTGCGCCGGATCGCCACCGAGATCGCCGAGTACGTGGTGGAGCTGGGCACGGACGGGCGGCTCCTGGCGCTGCAGTTGGACGAGTTGATCGCCGGGGTGGAGCCGGAGCGCGAGCTGGTCGTGCGGGACTACGTGCCCGAGCCGACCGCCAAGCGCTCCCGCACGGTCGACGAGGCGCTCGCCGAGCTGGACAAGCTCAGTCACGCCGAGCTGCTCGAACTGTCCACGGTGGCGCGGGCCCTGGGCTACACCGGATCGCCCGAGACGCTGGACTCGGCGGTCTCCCCGCGCGGTTTCCGGCTGCTCGCCAAGGTGCCGCGGCTGCCGGGGGCGATCATCGACCGGCTGGTGGAGCACTTCGGCGGCCTGCAGAAGCTGCTCGCCGCCAGCGTCGACGACCTCCAGACGGTGGACGGCGTCGGCGAGGCGCGGGCCCGCAGTGTGCGCGAGGGTCTTTCGCGGCTGGCGGAGTCGTCGATCCTGGAGCGTTACGTCTGAGCCGGCCGTCCCGGCTCAGTCGCTCTTCAGGACGAAGGACGTCCGCACCTTCTCGAAACCGGCGGCCTTGGCCTCCACCAGGTAGGTGCCCGCCTTGGCCGAACCGGCCGGAGGCGTCCCGCACTCGGGGGCGCTCGGCTTGCGGTCCCACTTCACGGTGTAGGTGATGCCGCTGTCGGCGGCCACCCGGTACCGCAGGCTGCCCTTGCCCTTGACGCAGTCGTCGGAGGCCCAGTAGGTGTCGTCACCACTGGCCGGGGTGATGGTGAACACCGCGTGCTCCGGGCCGAGATCGACCTTGCAGTCGCTGCCCGAGGTGTTGCGCGCGGTCAGTTCGAACGCCGGGGTCTGTCCGGGCGCGTAGCTGTTGTGGACGCTGCGCAGGCTCAACTTGACGGCGCCCGGCGTGCAGTCGGGCAGGGACGCACCGGCCGGCAGCGTGTCGCCCGCGCCGACGCCGGTCACCGCGCCGCCCGCGGAACCCCCGGCACCCCCGCTGCCCGCACCGCCCGCTCCGTCGCCGCCGGACTCGCCGCCGCCGGAGCCCGATCCGGCGCCCGAACCGTCGCCGCCGCCCGAACTCGTACCGGAACCCGAACCGTTGGAGTCACCGCCACCCGACTCGTCGCGTCCGCCCGGTGCCTGGCTGATCGCCGGGCCGGAACCCGAGGGGCCCGGAGTGATCGACGGCGCGGGGTTCTTGCCGTCCGCCCCGTCGTCGTGACCCTTGCCGCCGCCCCCGCCGCCGGAGACCACGATCCACGTGATCAATAGCGCCAACAGGGCGAAAAGAGACAGCAGTACGGCCCTCCGTCGCCAGTAGATGGAGGAGGGAAGCGGCCCGACCGGATTGCGCAGAGATCCCACGGCGCAAACTGTACGAGAGATCGGCGCGTTCCCCTGTCCCACCCGCCGTTCGTGCTCGCAACTTTTACGGATCATCATTCCGGAGAGCGTGGCGGCTCCCTGCCGAGGCCGGGTGGTGTCCTGACCGACAGCGGGTGGCGGAGTTCCCGTGCGGAGGTCCTCCCGTGGCAGGATCGGAGGGCCATGACTGCGCCCACGAAGCCCTCGCCAGGCGGACCCTCCGACCCCGCCGCGCCCGGTGTGCCGCTGCACGCCCCCGTCATCGACTGGTTCGACGAGCACGCCCGCGATCTGCCGTGGCGGCGCCCCGAGGCCGGCGCCTGGGGAGTGATGGTCAGCGAGTTCATGCTCCAGCAGACGCCGGTCAGTCGCGTCCTGCCCGTGTACGAGCAGTGGCTGGCCCGCTGGCCGCGCCCCGCCGACCTCGCCGCCGAGGCACCCGGCGAGGCCGTGCGCGCCTGGGGCCGGCTCGGCTACCCGCGCCGCGCGCTGCGTCTGCACGGCGCCGCCGCGGCCATAACGGAACGGCACGGCGGTGACGTACCCGCCGACCACGCCCAGCTGCTGGCGCTGCCGGGCATCGGCGAGTACACGGCGGCCGCGGTCGCCTCCTTCGCCTACGGCCAGCGGCACGCCGTCCTGGACACCAACGTCCGCCGGGTCTTCGCCCGGGCGGTCACCGGCGTGCAGTACCCGCCGAACGCCACGACCGCCGCCGAGCGGAAGCTGGCGCGGGCGCTGCTGCCGGACGAGGAGGCGAGCGCCGCCCGCTGGGC
This sequence comes from Streptomyces sp. NPDC051136, assembly GCF_044455745.1. Classification (NCBI taxonomy): domain Bacteria; kingdom Bacillati; phylum Actinomycetota; class Actinomycetes; order Kitasatosporales; family Streptomycetaceae; genus Streptomyces; species Streptomyces sp. NPDC051136. The sequence continues at coordinate 22,295 of NZ_JBITFE010000003.1, forward strand.
CGCCGCCTCGATGGAGCTGGGCGCCCTGGTCTGCACGGCGAAGAACGAGTCGTGCCACCGCTGCCCGATCGCGGCCCGGTGCGCGTGGCGGCTGGCCGGCAAGCCCGCGCACGACGGGCCGCCGCGGCGCGGCCAGACGTACGCGGGCACCGACCGGCAGGTGCGCGGACGGCTGCTCGCGGTGCTGCGGGAGGCGACCGGGCCGGTGCCCCAGGCGGCCCTCGACCAGGTGTGGCAGGAACCGGTCCAGCGTGCCCGCGCCCTGGACGGTCTCGTGGCCGACGGCCTGGTGGAGCCGCTGGCGGACGGGCTGTACCGGCTGCCGCTGGGCTGACGTACGGCCGCCGCACGGGCGCGGAAGGGCACAGGGGCCGAAGATGCGTCTGTGACGGCTGCCGGGTGCTCCGTGACGGCGCCGAGGTCGGGCAAATCGCCCGATGTCCCCATCAAGTGGGTCGCCGATTTACCCGGTTCGTCCTTCCGTTACACAACCGACGGACAGCCGAGGGTTTGCCGCAGGCTGCATCGCACAGCGCCGTGACAACGCTTCCCTACCTTCGTTTGCGTGCCCAGGGGGCACGGCACGACTACGGACCACAGGCAGTGGGCCGGCGGTGACCACCGCCGGATGACGGGGATCGGAAGGCGGTTGACATGGGCGAGGTGCTCGAGTTCGAGGAGTACGTCCGCACCCGGCAGGACGCGCTGCTGCGCAGTGCCCGGCGCCTGGTCCCCGACCCCGTCGACGCGCAGGACCTGCTGCAGACCGCGCTGGCCCGGACGTACGGGCGCTGGGAGACCATCGAGGACAAGCGGCTCGCGGACGCCTACCTGCGCCGGGTGATGATCAACACCCGGACCGAGTGGTGGCGGGCGCGGAAGCTGGAGGAGGTGCCGACCGAGCAGCTCCCCGAGTCCCCCATGGACGACGCCACCGAGCAGCACGCGGACCGCGCCCTCCTGATGGACGTCCTCAAGGTGCTCGCCCCGAAGCAGCGCAGTGTCGTGGTGCTGCGACACTGGGAGCAGATGTCAACGGAGGAGACCGCCGCCGCCCTCGGCATGTCGGCGGGAACGGTCAAGAGCACGCTGCACCGGGCGCTCGCCCGGCTCCGCGAGGAGCTGGTCGCCCGCGATCTGGACGCACGGGCGCTGGAGCGTGAGGAGCGGGAGCGTTGCGCGGCCTGACCGACGGTCGGACACCCGGGGGGACCCGGAGAACCACGCAGGCGACGGGTGCGGCGGTGGCCATGTTCGTCGCCCTCGGCGTTTCCCTGTCCGGCTGCGGGACCGGTGGCACCGGCGCCCGCGACGAGGGACCCGCCCACGCGGACGCGGTGGGCGGAGCCGCCTCCTCGACCCCCGCGCCCGCGGCGAAGGCCTCCCCGTCGAAGGCCCCCGACCGCGTGGACGCCGTACGGCTCGTCAAGGCCGATCCCAAGGTCTCCGCGGAGGTCAAGCGCGAGCTGAAGCCGTGCGTCGCCGACGAGTACCCCGTCGACGTGTCGTACGGGAAGCTGACCGCGGGCTCCGCGGACGACGTCGTCGTGAACGTGCTGACCTGCGGTGACGCGGTGGGCGTGGGCAGTTACGTCTACCGCGAGGAGGACGGCGCCTATCAGAACGTGTTCAAGGCCGAGGAGCCTCCGGTCTACGCGGAGATCGACCGCGGCGACCTGGTGGTGACCAAGCAGGTGTACGAGAAGGGCGACCCGGTGTCGAGCCCGTCCGGCGAGAACGTGATCACGTACCGCTGGGCGTCGGACCGGTTCACCGAGCGGTACCGCACCCGCAACGACTACAGCAAGGCCGCGGGCAACGGGCCCACCCCGGCTCCCGAGCCGGACAGCTGACCCGTGTGCCGCGCCGGCCGACGTGAACCGATCGGGCCGCTCGCACCGATGACCGAGTGAATGCCGTTCGTGAGCCGGCGGCCCCTTCGACCCGACCACACCCTGAGGACTGAGAGCACCGGGATGGCAGACCAGACCCACGTCCTGTTCGTCGAGGACGACGATGTCATCCGCGAGGCCACCCAGCTCGCCCTGGAGCGGGACGGCTTCGCGGTCACCGCGATGCCCGACGGGCTCTCGGGCCTGGAGTCCTTCCGGGCCGACCGCCCGGACATCGCCCTCCTCGACGTCATGCTGCCCGGCCTCGACGGCGTCAGCCTGTGCCGCCGCATCCGGGACGAGTCCACGGTGCCGGTGATCATGCTGTCGGCGCGGGCGGATTCGATCGACGTGGTGCTCGGCCTGGAGGCGGGCGCCGACGACTACGTGACCAAGCCGTTCGACGGCGCCGTCCTCGTCGCCCGGATCCGTGCCGTGCTGCGCCGCTTCGGGCACGCCGGGGGCGGCGACCGGGCGGACGCGGCCGGCGGCGCGGACAGCGGGGGCGTGCTCACCTTCGGCGACCTGGAGGTGGACACCGACGGCATGGAGGTGCACCGGGCCGGGCAGCCGGTGGGGCTCACCCCGACCGAGATGCGGCTGCTGCTGGAGTTCTCCTCCGCGCCGGGCACCGTGCTCTCGCGCGACAAGCTGCTGGAGCGGGTGTGGGACTACGGCTGGGGCGGGGACACCCGGGTCGTCGACGTGCACGTGCAGCGGCTGCGCACCAAGATCGGCCAGGACCGGATCGAGACGGTCCGCGGCTTCGGCTACAAGTTGAAGGCCTGAGCGGGGACAGGGATATGCGGGGGTTCTTCCGACGCCGGACCGCCTCACCACCGGGGCGCCCTTACGACCACGGGGTCCCGGGTGGGCGCACGGGACGGGGTGAGCGCACGTGGCCGGGCGGGCGTCCGGGACCGGGCGGGCGGACGCGCGTCCGGGGCGCGGGTGACGCCGACGCGGACGGCCACGGTGTCCGCGGTGCCGGTGCAGGAGGCCACGGTGCGGGAGGTGCCGGTGCGAAGGGCCCCGGTGCGCGCGGTCTGCGGGCCCTCGGCATCCGCACCGGGCTGCGCTGGAAGCTGAGCGCGGCCATCGCGCTGGTCGGCGCGCTGGTGGCGATCGCCCTGAGCCTGGTCGTGCACAACGCGGCGCGGGTGTCGATGCTCGACAACGCCCGTGACCTCGCCGACGACCGGGTCCTGATCGCCCAGCGCAACTACGAGCTCTCCGGCCGGCAGAACTTCCCCAACGCCCAGATCGACGACCCCGCGCTGCCGCCGGAGCTGCGCCGCAAGGTCGAGGCGGGGCGGCGCGCCACGTACGTCTCCGAGCAGGCGAACGGCGTGACGGACATCTGGGCGGCCGTGCCGCTCAAGGACGGGCACGTGATGTCGCTGCACTCCGGTTTCACCGACCGCAGCGCGGACATCCTCAGCGACCTGGACCAGGCACTGGTGATCGGCTCGATCGCGGTGGTCCTCGGGGGCAGCGCGCTGGGCGTGCTCATCGGCGGTCAGCTGTCGCGCCGGCTGCGCAAGGCCGCCGCGGCCGCGAACCGGGTCGCGGGCGGTGAGGCGGACGTGAGGGTGCGGGACGCCATCGGCGGCGTCGTGCGGGACGAGACGGACGACGTCGCGCGTGCCGTGGACGCGATGGCGGACGCGTTGCAGCAGCGGATCGAGGCGGAGCGCCGGGTCACCGCGGACATCGCGCACGAGCTGCGCACCCCGGTGACCGGCCTGCTCACGGCCGCCGAGCTGCTGCCGCCGGGCCGTCCCACCGAGCTGGTCCTCGACCGGGCGAAGGCGATGCGCACGCTCGTCGAGGACGTCCTGGAGGTGGCCCGGCTCGACGGTGCCTCGGAGCGGGCCGAGCTGCAGGACATCATGCTGGGTCACTTCGTGTCCCGGCGGGTCGCGGCGAAGGACCAGAGCGTCGAGGTGCGGGTGATCCACGAGTCGGAGGTCACCACCGACCCGCGCCGCCTGGAGCGCGTGCTGTTCAACCTGCTCGCCAACGCCGCCCGGCACGGCCGCTCGCCCGTCCAGGTCAGCGTCGAGGGCCGGGTGATCCGGGTCCGGGACCACGGCCCCGGCTTCCCCGAGGACCTGCTCGCCGAGGGCCCGAGCCGGTTCCGCACCGGCAGCACGGACCGGGCGGGCCGCGGTCACGGCCTCGGTCTGACCATCGCGGCCGGTCAGGCCCGGGTCCTGGGCGCCCGGCTCACCTTCCGCAACGTCCGCCCGGCCGGTGCCCCCGACCACATACCGGCCGAGGGCGCGGTCGCCGTCCTGTGGCTGCCGGAACACGCACCGACCAACACCGGGAGCTACCCGATGCTGCCGGACCGGACGAGCGGCGGGACGTCGTCGCCGGCCCGGGGAGCGGCTCGCAAAGCCTGACGGCGGTACCCGTGCGGCCGAAGCCCGAGGCGCCGGGGCACAGGGATCGCGGCAGAAATCAGCTACCCGATCGACGACGAGGCGGAGCGGGTGCCCGGGCGCCCGGCCCGGTGTGCGGTCCGCCACGTGCGCCAGGGGTGCATGGATCAGTGCATGGATCCGGAGCGGAAGGCGGCGTTCGAGGAGTTCCTGTCCCGCAGGCGGACCGGGACGGGCAGCAGGAGCGTCTTCGTGGCCGTCCGGCGCCCTGCCTCGCGTCCGGGCCCTCGTCCGCGCTCTCCTGTCCCGGTCCCGCCGGCACCGGGTACGACGAGGCCCCCGGGCGGCCGAGGCCACCCGGGGGCGGGTGCGGAGAGGGCGCGGGCGGCGTACCGCCGCGGGTCAGACCGCCTCGGTCACCGGCGCCTTCACCGTGGCGGCGTCGTCGCCGTCGGCCGGGGCGTCGGCCGCCTTCGGGCCCGCGCCCTTCAGCGGGACCTCCTTCACGAAGACCGCCGCGACCAGGGCGAGCACCGCGACCACGGAGCCCAGCAGGAACGCGCCGTGGGTGCCGGAGGAGACGGCGTGCTGATAGGCCTCGCGGACCGCCGCCGGCAGCGCGTTCAGCGCGTCCGCGGTCAGCGTCGCCGACTCCTGCGTCGCCTTGGCGCCCGCGGCCGGGGCACGCTCGGCCATGACGTCCTGGACGCGGTGGTTGAACAGGGCGCCCATGATCGCGACGCCGAAGGAGGAGCCGAGGGTGCGGAAGAGGGTGGTGGACGAGGACGCCACGCCCATGTCCTTCATCTCTACGCTGTTCTGCGCCACCAGCATGGTGATCTGCATCAGGCAGCCCATGCCGAGACCGACCACGGCCATGTACAGGCCGGAGGTGAAGCGGGTGGTCTCGGTGTCCATGGTCGACAGCAGGAACAGGCCCACCGTCATCAGCGCGCCGCCCGCCACCGGGAAGATCTTGTAACGGCCGGTGTTGGTGGTGACCCGCCCCGCGACCATCGAGGTCACGAGCATCGCGCCCAGCATCGGCAGGAGCAGCAGCCCGGAGTTGGTCGCGGACGCGCCCTGCACCGACTGCTGGTACAGCGGCAGGAAGAGGGTGGCGCCGAACATCACGAAGCCGACGATGAAGCCGATGAAGGACATCAGCGTGAAGTTGCGGCTGCGGAAGATGTGCAGCGGCACGATCGGCTCCGCGGCCCGGGTCTGCCAGAACACGAACCCGATCAGCGCGGCGACGCCGATGCCGATCAGTTCCATGATCCGCGCGGAGGTCCAGGCGTACTCCGTGCCACCCCAGGTGGTGACGAGGACGATGGCCGTGATGCCGACGGTGAGCAGCGCGGCCCCGAGATAGTCGATGCGCGCCTGGCTCCGCTTCTTCGGCAGGTGCAGGACGGCACTGACGGCGACCAGGGCGACCGCGCCGAGCGGCAGGTTGATGTAGAAGGACCAGCGCCAGCCCCAGTGATCGGTGATGGTGCCGCCGACCAGCGGTCCGCCGATCATCGCCAGCGCCATGACGCCGGCCATCATCCCCTGGTACTTGCCGCGCTCCCGGGGCGGTATCAGGTCGCCGATGATCGCCATCACGCCGACCATCAGACCGCCGGCGCCCAGGCCCTGGACGGCGCGGAAGGCGATGAGCTGGCCCATGTCCTGGGCCATGCCGCTGAGCGCCGAGCCGATCAGGAAGATCACGATCGAGGACATGAACGAGCCCTTGCGCCCGTACATGTCGCCGAGCTTGCCCCACAGCGGGGTGGAGGCCGCGGTCGCCAGGGTGTAGGCCGTGACGACCCAGGAGAGGTGCTCCAGGCCGCCCAGTTCGCCCACGATCGTCGGCATCGCGGTGCCGATGATCATGTTGTCGAGCATCGCGAGCATCATCGCGATCATGAGGGCGAGCAGGACGACCCGCACGCTCCTCGGCTGCTTGCCGGCACCGGCGTCTCCGGTCGCCGCCTCCGTCTTCTCCGCCATTTCTCCTACTCCCCCAGCTACGCTGTGCACTTGCCACTTACTTGCCGCCCGGCAAGTTGCCTACACTGGGAAAGGTAGGCGCGTAACTAGCCGGGCGTCAAGTAAGTTTTTCGGAAAGTGCGCGGGGCAGGAGGTGCGTAGGAGGATGGGCGGCACAATGAACGGCACCAAGCAGCAGCGACGCCGCGGGGACACCCGCCAGCGCATCCAGGACGTGGCGCTCGAACTCTTCGCGGAGCAGGGGTACGAGAAGACCTCGCTGCGCGAGATCGCCGAGCGTCTGGACGTCACCAAGGCCGCGCTCTACTACCACTTCAAGACCAAGGAAGAGATCCTCGTCAGCATCTTCGAGGATCTCTCACGGCCGCTGGAGGACCTGATCGACTGGGGGCGGGAGCAGCCGCACACCCTGGCGACGAAACAGGAGATCATCCGCCGCTACAGCGAGGCGCTGGCCGGCGCGGCGCCGCTGTTCCGCTTCATGCAGGAGAACCAGGCGACGGTGCGCGACCTGCGGATCGGCGAACTGTTCAAGCACCGGATGTTCGGTCTGCGCGACATCCTCATGGACCCCGAGGCGGAGCTGGTCGACCAGGTCCGCTGCATCACGGCGCTGTTCACGCTGCACGCCGGGATGTTCGTGCTCCGGGACCTCGAAGGCGACCCCGAGGAACAGCGTGCTGCCGTTCTCGAGGTCGCCACCGATCTGATCACCCAGGCCCACCGGGGAGCCCAGGGCGCGTAGCCCGGACCGTCAGACGGTCACACCCTTGGACTTCAGGAAGGAGACCGGGTCCACGGCCGAGCCGTAGTTCGGGGTGGTGCGGATCTCGAAGTGCAGGTGCGGACCGCTGGAGTTTCCGGTGTTGCCGGACTTGGCGATCGACTGGCCGGTCTTCACGACCTGGCCGATCTTCACGTTGATCTTGGACAGGTGCGCGTACTGGGAGTACGTGCCGTTGCCGTGCTTGACGACGATCGCGTTGCCGTAGGCGGGGCCGTCGCCGGCGCCGTTGCCGCCGGCCTTGACCACGGTGCCGCCGTGGGCCGCGACGACGTTGGTGCCGATCGGCACGGCGAAGTCCTGGCCGCTGTGCTTGTGCGCCCACATGCCGCCGTTCTGGGCGAAGCTGGCGCTCAGCTCGTACTTCTTGACCGGGTCGACCCAGGTCGGGGCCTTCTTCTTGGCGGCCGTCTTCTTGGCGGTGACGGTCTTCTTCGCGCTCGCGGCGGCCTTCTCGGCCTTCGCCGCCTTGGCCTGCGCAGCGGCCTGGGCCTCTACGGCGCTCGCGGCGGTGGTGGTGCTGGAGGCCGCCGTGGTGCCGGTGGCGGCCGCGACCCCGGCTCCCAGTGCGACCGAGGCTCCGAGGCCTGCGGCCATCACCGCGGCGCGGGTGCGGATGGTCGTACGGGGAGAACGGGACGTGACACGCGGAAACATTCGAACCTCATGGGGACGGGTGCAGAGGAATGCCCACCGGCGGGACGCACAAGGCGCTCACCGGGCGGGCTCCACCTTGGTAACCCGACCGACCCAAAGCGCACAAAGGTGTGACCTACGACCCCAACTAGTACTTGAGCGCGATACTTCCCAGCTCTTGACACAGCACGCAATCAGGACAAAACCAGCTCAGAGCCCCGTGAAGGGGGCGCCGCATCGCGGGTATATGTCCGTTTTCGCCGTTCTCGCGGCCTCCACTATTCCCCGTAGTACCGCCCGAATCGCCTGTGCGGCACATCACCGGCGACCCCGCGCGAACACCCTGCGGATGTGACCCGGGCTACTGCCGCGACCGCCCCCCGACCTCTCCCGAAAGGGGTCTGACCTGGGCGTCGAGCGTGGTCGGCCTCACAGGAATCCCCGCCTCGCCGTACGACTACTGCCCAGTAACCCAATCGTTGCCGTCCCGCCACTTGTCCGGGCGAACATGTACGCGACAACTTGGTGCCGTCAGGCATCCGCGCAGGCATGAGAGGACCCCAACCCCCCATGACCGAACAGAACGGACAGACCAGACCGGCCCGGCTCCCGTGGAAGCGTGCCCTCGCCGCGACCGCCGTCACCGCGGCAGCCCTCTCGGTGACCGTCACACCCGCCGTCGCCGCTCCCGCCGACGAGCCGTCCGCCCCGGCCGCGGTGACCGCTTCCGCGGCCGCCGCCGCGGACGTCGACTACGACACCTGGCAGCGGGACTGCCGGGCCGTGATGGACGCGGCCCTGCCGTACCTGAAGGACCGGATCGCCGACGCCGCCCCCGGCGAGAAGCAGGCGATCGTCCTCGACATCGACAACACCTCCCTGGAGACCGACTTCGGCTTCAGCTTCCCCCAGCCCGCCAACCGCCCGGTCCTGGAAGCCGCCCGGTACGCCCAGGAGCACGGCGTCGCCCTGTTCTTCGTGACCGCCCGCCCGGGCATCATCGAGGTGCCCACCGAGTGGAACCTCGCGCACGCCGGGTACGACTCCTCCGGACTGTACGTCCGCGGCTTCCTCGACCTGTTCAAGGACGTCGCCGCGTACAAGACGGAACAGCGCGCCGAGATCGAGTCGGACGGCTACACGATCATCGCGAACATCGGCAACAGCGCCACCGACCTGTCGGGCGGCCACGCCGAGAAGACCTTCAAGCTCCCCGACTACGGCGGTCAGTTGTCCTGACGCACGTGTCCTGACGCCGGATAGGCTCCCGTGGACGACGACCGACCACGGGGGTGGCGCATGGAACCGGCGGTACTGGGCGGGAAGTTGGCGTCCGCACTGGTCGCCCCCCTGGTGAAGAAGCTGTTCGTCCCGCAGGGGCCCGGCGCCGGACTGGTCGACCGGCCGGTCCGGCTGGCCCGCCTGGTGTCCTTCCGGGGCGAGCGGCGCACGCTGGGCGAGAAGGAGGTGCGGGGGCTCGCCGGGACGCTGGTGTCGGGCTCCCTGGACTCCCCCGGCGAGCCGCCCTTCCCCCGCGACGAGGAGACGGCCGTCACCGACGCACTGACGGCGCGGCTCCTCGCCCTGGGCGACCTGGACATGGACGACGTCCAGGCCGTCCGCCTGGGCCACCGGGAGCTGGCCAGGCAGTTGCGGCACCGGGCACCCTCGGCCACCGGGGGGCTGTCCGCCGACGCCTCCTATTTCCTCGACACGGTGACGGAGTGGGCCTGCCTGCACATCCTGGAGTTCTTCACCCGGCGCTCCACCTTCGTCGCGCGCACCCTGGTGGCACAGTCCCGGGGCCAGGCCGAGCTGATCGCCAAGGTCGATGAGCTGATCACCCGGTCACCCCGGCCGGACGCCCGGGACACCGCCTTCGAGCGGCGGTACCTGCGGTACCTGGCCGAACGCCACAACCACCTCACGATCTACGGCATCGACCTGCGCGACTCCCCGGACCGGTGGCCGCTGGAGGTCGCCTACCTGAGCCTGGAGGCGACCGGCGATCCTCAGCCCGATCGGGACACCGTGCCTGGCGAGAGCGCATCGGCCCGCCCGCGGCAGATGCCCGCCGACGAAGCGCTGGAGAACGAGTCCCGCGTCCTGCTGCGTGGCGACGCGGGGTCCGGCAAGACCACTCTGGTGCAGTGGCTGGCGGTGACCGCGGCGAAAGAGGGCACCCTCGTCCCGTTCGTCCTCCCCCTGCGTACCCTCGTCCGTACCGGTCCGCTGCCCTCCCCGGCCTCCTTCCTCGGCGTCGTCGGCTGCCCGCTGTCAGCACCGGAGGGCTGGGCGGAACGCGTCCTGACGGCGGGCCGTGCGCGGGTCCTCATCGACGGTCTGGACGAGATCCCGGAAGCGGACCGCCACTCCACCCGTGACTGGCTGCGCGGCCTCATCCACGCCTACCCGGACAACCACTGGCTGCTGACCTCCCGTCCCTCCGCCGTACGTGCCGACTGGCTGGCGCAGGAGGGCTTCGCAGAGCTCTCCCTCGCACCGATGGGCCGGGCCCAGGTCGCCACCTTCGTCCACCGCTGGCACGAAGCGGCCGGCGCCCCGGAGTACGAACACCGACTCCTGGACTCCCTGCGCACCAAGCGTGATCTCTCCCGCCTCGTCACCAACCCGCTGATGTGCGGTCTGGTCTGCGCCCTGCACCGTGAGCGGCGCGGCTATCTGCCGACCGGCCGCAAGGAGTTGTACGACGCGGCCCTCGCCATGCTCCTCGCCCGCCGGGACCGGGAACGGGGGATGGCCGCGGTGGACGGCCCCGAACTGGCCGAGGAGGCACAGCTGGAGCTGCTGCAGAGGATCGCCTACGCCCTGGTGCTGAGCGGTCGGAACGAGACGACGCTGGAGACGGCGGAGGGCATCGTGGAGCGGGTGCTGCCTACTCTGGGCCCGGCCTCCGGGCAGGGGGGCGCCCCCGGGGTTCTGCGCGCCCTGCTGTTGCGCAGCGGCGTCCTGCGCCGCCCGGCGGAGGGGATTCTGGACTTCGTCCACCGCACTTTCCAGGACTACCTGGCAGCCCGCTACGCAGTCGAGGAGGGCCACATCGACGTCCTCGTCAGCCATTGCGACGACGCCCGGTGGGAAGACGTCATCCGCATGGCCGTGGCACATGCCCGGCCCCGTGAACGCGTCCTGATGCTGAGGGCGCTGCTGGCGCGGGACACGCCGCGGCTCACGTTGCTGGCACTGGCCTGTCTGGAGCACGTGGCGGCTCTGGATTCGGCGGTCCGAACGGAGATTGGCGAACAGGTGGCCGAACTCATTCCGCCGCGTTCGCACGAAGCCGCTCGGGAGCTGGCGGCAGCCGGCCCCCTGGCACTCGAGCTGCTGCCCGGTCCGGAGGGGCTGACGGACGACGAAGCGCTCGGTGTCACGGTCACCGCCTCCCTCCTCGCCAGGGACGAACCGGACGGCGCACTGGCCGTGCTACGCCGGTTCCGGGACCACACCGCGCTGGGCGTCCGCCGGCAGCTGGTAGGCACCTGGCACCGTTTCGACACCGCGGAGTACGCGGCCGAGGTTCTGGACCACCTCGACCGCACAGACCTCTATCTCGACTGCCAGTCCCCGTCCCACCTCGCGGCGGTCGCCGTCATGCGTCCGTGGGCGAAATTGCACGTGCTCGGTGAACAGCGAGCCGAGGACATCGTGGCCGCCCTGCCGGCACCCGCGGAGGTGACCGCCCTCAGCATCAGCGAGAACACCCGGCTGAGGGACATGGCGCCCTTGTTGCGCCTCACCTCGCTGACCAGACTGACGCACTACGCGTGTCCGAACGCGTCGGGGCTGGAGCACCTGGCGGCGCTTCCTCTGACGGAGCTCGTCCTCGGTGACTCCGCGGCAGACCTGACCGGCCTGTCCTCATTGAGCTCGCTGCGGGTGCTCTCCCTGACCCAGGAGCTCCCGGGCTCCGATCTCACCGAGGCCCTGCCGGTCGGCGCACCGATCGAGTTCCTCTATCTGGGCCACCACAGCGCCGCGAACACGGGGCTGCGCGGGCTGAGTCACTGGACGTCGCTGAACACCCTCAGCCTCGGTCCTCTGGCCATGGAGCTGACAGGCGAGGACTGGCGGGAGGTCGCCGCCCTGCCCGCGCTCACCCATCTGTATCTCAGCGCGTCGATCATCCGTGAGCTTCCGGCCTCCATCGGCCGCATGCCCGTACTGCCCAGGGTCGAGGTGCTCTCCGTCGGCGCCCTGGAAGGCACCGAGCACCTCGCCGCGCTGGCTTCCCGGCTGCCCGGACTGCACACGGTGTCCCTCACGAGCAGGCAGGGGCACTCGTTTCCGGTGACCGACTTCCGCTCGCTCTTCCCGAACGCCGAGGTCACGCTCGACGACGATTGACCCGGGCAGACGAAAGGGGCTCCCGGGACCGAAGTCCCGGGAGCCCCTTTCCAGGCTCACCCCGGAGGGCTACGCCTCCTTGCTCAGGTTCGGGCCCGCGCCGCCCCCGGCCGCCTGCTCGATCGGCGGGACGTCGGGGAGGGCCGACTTCTCCTCACCCCGGAAGGTGAAGGTCTTTGCGTCGCCCTCGCCCTCGGTGTCCACCACCACGATGTGACCGGGACGCAGCTCGCCGAAGAGGATCTTCTCCGACAGCGTGTCCTCGACCTCGCGCTGGATCGTGCGGCGCAGCGGCCGCGCGCCCAGCACCGGGTCGTAGCCCTTCTTGGACAGCAGCTCCTTGGCGGACTGGGAGAGCTCGATGCCCATGTCCCGGTCCTTGAGGCGCTCGTCCACCTTCTGGATCATCAGGTCGACGATCCGCAGGATGTCGTCCTGGCTGAGCTGCGGGAAGACGACCACGTCGTCGACACGGTTGAGGAACTCGGGCCGGAAGTGCTGCTTGAGCTCGTCCTGGACCTTGTTCTTCATGCGCTCGTAGTTGGACTTCGTGTCACCCGCGGCGGCGAAGCCGAGGTTGAAGCCCTTGGAGATGTCCCGGGTGCCGAGGTTGGTCGTCATGATGATGACCGTGTTCTTGAAGTCCACGACCCGGCCCTGGGAGTCGGTCAGGCGACCGTCCTCCAGGATCTGCAGCAGCGAGTTGAAGATGTCCGGGTGGGCCTTCTCGACCTCGTCGAAGAGGACGACCGAGAACGGCTTGCGGCGGACCTTCTCCGTCAGCTGACCGCCCTCCTCGTAGCCCACGTAGCCGGGGGGCGAACCGAAGAGGCGCGAGACCGTGTGCTTCTCGCTGAACTCCGACATGTCGAGGGAGATCAGCGCGTCCTCGTCGCCGAAGAGGAACTCCGCCAGCGCCTTGGACAGCTCCGTCTTACCGACACCGGACGGACCGGCGAAGATGAACGAGCCACCGGGACGCTTCGGGTCCTTCAGGCCGGCACGGGTACGGCGGATCGCCTTGGACAGCGCCTTGACGGCGTCGACCTGGCCGATGACCCGCTTGTGGAGCTCGTCCTCCATGCGCAGCAGGCGGGACGACTCCTCCTCGGTGAGCTTGAAGACCGGGATGCCCGTCGCCGTGGCGAGGACCTCGGCGATCAGCTCGCCGTCGACCTCGGCGACGACGTCCATGTCGCCGGCCTTCCACTCCTTCTCCCGCTTGGCCTTCGCGGCCAGGAGCTGCTTCTCCTTGTCGCGCAGGGAGGCGGCCTTCTCGAAGTCCTGCGAGTCGATCGCGGACTCCTTGTCGCGGCGGACGCCGGCGATCTTCTCGTCGAACTCGCGCAGGTCCGGCGGCGCGGTCATCCGGCGGATGCGCATCCGGGAACCGGCCTCGTCGATCAGGTCGATCGCCTTGTCCGGCAGGAAGCGGTCCGAGATGTAGCGGTCGGCGAGCGTCGCCGCCTGGACGAGGGCCTCGTCCGTGATGGAGACGCGGTGGTGGGCCTCGTAGCGGTCGCGCAGACCCTTGAGGATCTCGATCGTGTGCGGCAGCGACGGCTCCGCGACCTGGATCGGCTGGAAGCGGCGCTCGAGGGCCGCGTCCTTCTCCAGGTGCTTGCGGTACTCGTCCAGCGTGGTCGCACCGATGGTCTGCAGCTCACCGCGGGCCAGCATCGGCTTGAGGATGCTCGCGGCGTCGATGGCGCCCTCGGCGGCACCCGCACCGACCAGCGTGTGCAGCTCGTCGATGAACAGGATGATGTCGCCGCGGGTGCGGATCTCCTTGAGCACCTTCTTCAGGCGCTCCTCGAAGTCACCGCGGTAGCGGGAGCCGGCGACCAGCGCGCCGAGGTCCAGGGTGTAGAGGTGCTTGTCCTTGAGGGTCTCGGGCACCTCGCCCTTGACGATGGCCTGCGCGAGGCCCTCGACGACGGCGGTCTTGCCGACGCCGGGCTCACCGATCAGCACCGGGTTGTTCTTGGTACGGCGGGACAGCACCTGCATGACCCGCTCGATCTCCTTCTCGCGCCCGATGACCGGGTCGAGCTTGGACTCACGAGCGGCCTGGGTGAGGTTCCGGCCGAACTGGTCGAGGACCAGGGACGTGGAGGGGGTGCCCTCCGCAGGACCGCCGGCGGCGGCGGTCTCCTTGCCCTGGTAGCCGGAGAGCAGCTGGATGACCTGCTGCCGCACCCGGTTGAGATCGGCGCCCAGCTTGACCAGGACCTGGGCGGCGACGCCCTCGCCCTCACGGATCAGGCCGAGCAGGATGTGCTCCGTGCCGATGTAGTTGTGACCCAGCTGGAGGGCCTCGCGGAGCGACAGCTCCAGGACCTTCTTGGCACGGGGGGTGAAGGGGATGTGACCCGACGGGGCCTGCTGGCCCTGCCCGATGATCTCCTCCACCTGCTGGCGGACCGCCTCGAGCGAAATCCCGAGGCTCTCAAGGGCCTTGGCGGCGACACCCTCACCCTCGTGGATCAGGCCCAGGAGGATGTGCTCGGTGCCGATGTAGTTGTGGTTGAGCATCCGGGCTTCTTCCTGAGCCAGGACGACAACCCGCCGCGCGCGGTCGGTGAACCTCTCGAACATCGTTAATCGCTCCTCAGAGCGGTCAGGCAGTGGGGGGAACTTCCCCTCCCTGTCCTTCCGCAGCTTAGTCCCGCAAGCGGGGACCGCTCATTCCAACTGCCGACACCGTCGATGGCCTCCTGACCCCTGACGCCGACATCTGCCACAACCCGATGGTGCGAGACGATGTTCCCGCAGGCCAGGCACTTACCCCACTCGCCAGTACGCCGATGGCGAACGCGAGACGGCCCGATCCGCAAGTCGCCCCCTCCCACTAGGGATGTCTTACCCGCGGGGACCGACACTCCATGCCGCGCGCACCGGTTCCCTCCGCTACGGGCGAACAACCTTGCGCCTCCCCGCACCCCCGCACGCCCCCTCCTACCGCCCCTTTCCGACACTCTGAGCATTCTTTACGGCACTCAGCGTAACCCGGGGGCTCTTCCGACTGTTGCACTTGGCATGGTTGGCGCCCCGCACCCCGCCCCGCACCCGGTCCCCGTCGTTCCCGCGGCCCCCGTCGTGCCGTCGCCTCGCCGGCCCACCGGCGTCGGCGGTCCGGCCGGGGAGCGGACCCGGCGGTGGTACGAGAGCGGGCTCGGGTGGCCGACGGCCCCCGGAGAGCCGGTGCGGCTGCGTACGGGCGTCCGCTTCGACGTCCTCGACGTGCCGGCCCCGGCCGGGTACGCGACGCTGGAGCGGCTCGGACGGAGCGGGCGGACGCCGCCGGGGTTTCCGGTGGCTCTCCGCGGCGGGCGGATGCTGCTGCTCGTGGCGGCGGGTGGCGCGGACGAGCTGCCCGGGCTGCTGGAGTGGCTGGAGTGGGGTTCACTGGCACCGGCACTGGACCTCGTGGCGGTCGGGGCGGGCGGTCTCGTGGAGGCCCCGCTCGTCCCGGAGCCCGGGCCGGACGGTCCCCGCGGATCGTCCCGACCCTGCGGGTCGCACGAGGGTCGGCACGGATCGACCCGGCCCTACGGATCGCATGAGGGTCATGAGGGTACGGCGGGAGCGGCCGGTTCGGTCGGATCGACCGGTTCGGTCGGATCGACCGGTTCGGTCGGGTCGCACGAGAGTCCGGTCGGATCGACCGGTTCGCTCGCATCGCAGGAACGCCCGTCCCGATCGGCCGGGTCGGCCCACCTGCCGTCGCGTCCCCCGGACCGCGACGGCCTGCGGGGGGCCGCCGTCTGGCTGCGGCCCCCGAAGCCGGGGAGCGAGGTCGAGTCCTCGCTGCCTGCGCTGTCGGCCCTGGGGTGCGCCGGGACCGCCCCCGATCTCGCACGGCTGGTCCACACACTGGCCACGCAGTGCCACCGCGTACGCCTCACCGCCGACGTCCCGCCGCGGGCACGGCCCGTGGCGCGGGTCGGATGATCAGCCGTTGGCCTGCTCGTACGCCTCGCGGACCTTCGCGGGAACACGACCGCGGTCGTTGACGTCCCAGCCGTTCTCCTTCGCCCAGGCGCGGATCGCCGCGGTGTCCTGGCTGCCGCCGGAAGCGGCGGCGCGCGCCTTGCCGCGACCGCCCGAGGCGCGGCCCCCGGTGCGACGGCCACCCTTCAGGTACGGGTCGAGAAGACCGCGGAGCTTGTCCGCGTTGGCGGTGGTGAGGTCGATCTCGTAGGTCTTGCCGTCCAGTGCGAACGTCACGGTCTCGTCTGCCTCGCCGCCGTCGAGGTCATCGACAAGAAGGACCTGAACCTTCTGTGCCACCGGATTTCCTTTCATCGATAACTTGAGGGGCGGGGGTCCGCCGGCATCCGCCGTATCGCCGTCCCTTGTTATATGCAGTACTGCAGTACGCCGGAAAGCAAACCGCTTTTGCCGGAAAAACACAAACCCCCGGCGGAGACCGGTAGCCCGCCCCCGGGCCGAAAACGTGCGCGTTTCGGACATAGGGAACCGATGAAGGGCGCGTCGATGGAATAAACCTCGATCGGCGGTGAAGGACTCCGAAGCGATCCCCGGGACTCTCAAGGACTGCCGAACGGTCGCGAAGGACCGCGGTTGCCTACTGTTGTGCGGCGATCACAGATGCAGAAGCATCCGGCTGTTGCCCAGGGTGTTCGGTTTCACTCGTTCGAGACCCAGGAACTCCGCAACGCCCTCGTCATAGGAACGCAGCAGCTCGGCGTACACATCGGTGTCCACCGGTGTCTCCCCGATCTCCACGAAGCCGTGCTTGGCGAAGAAGTCCACTTCGAAGGTCAGACAGAAAACGCGGCGAACACCGAGCTGTCGTGCCGTGTCCAGCAACTTCTCCAGCAACCGGTGCCCGACGCCCGCGCCCTTCAGGCCGGGCTTCACGGCGAGAGTCCGCACTTCCGCGAGGTCTTCCCACATCACGTGCAGGGCGCCGCAGCCGACCACCTCGGCGTTGTCGTCCCGTTCCGCGACCCAGAACTCCTGGATGCTCTCGTAAAGCGTCACCATCGCTTTGTCGAGCAGGATGCGGTCACGGACGTACGCGTCGAGGAGCCGGCGTACGTCCGGGACATCCCTGGTGCGGGCCCGGCGGACGCTGATGGCAATTGGCATGTGGGGACGCTATCGCCCGCCGCCGTCCGGTACCGCGCCGGGTCCCGGCGCGGGGGTTTCCGGTCCCGGCGCGGGGGTTTCCGGTCCCTGCACGATGCGGATGGCGTCACCGAGTGCCCGGCGCTGTTCCTCGCTCATCATGCCGAAGAAGGCGACGAGGGCCGCGGCGGGGTTGTCGCTCTGGGACCAGGCGTCGTTCATGAGGGCGGCGGCGTAGGCGGCGCGAGTGGAGACCGCCTCATATCGATAGGCGCGGCCTTCGGACTCGCGGCGCACCCAGCCCTTCTGATGGAGATTGTCCAAAACGGTCATCACCGTGGTGTACGCGATGGACCGTTCCTGTTGGAGGTCTTCCAGGACTTCTCGAACGGTCACGGGGCGGTTCCACTTCCACACCCTCGTCATGACCGCGTCTTCGAGTTCTCCCAATGGGCGAGGCACGCTTCGAACGATAGTGGGAGATCGGGTCGATCGCGTGCCGGACGTGCGGCTTCGTCGGCAAACGGGCACAAAAGAGGCGTACGGCTCCCCCCGAGTCGCTCGGGGGGAGCCGTACGCGGGTGGGTCCGGGTGGGACCAGGGGGGTGGGTGGGACCGGGGGCCGGGTGATCCGGGTCGGTCAGACCTCGGGGTGCGGGGACGCCTGCCGGGCGCCCTCCGCGCGCGCGAGGGCGGCGTCGACGACCGCGTCCTCCTTGGCCTTGTTGGCGCCGCCCTGGGTCTTCACGATCACCCGGATCACGCCGATGAAGAAGACGGCCATGACGGCCGGGGGCAGGAGCGCGGAGACGTAGTCCATGGGACCAGGGTAGCCAGGCGCCCTCAGCCGGCCGCGAGGTGGTGCCGGGAGTCCGTGGCGGGAGGGGCCGGAGGGGTGGGCGGAGCGGGCGGGGCGGGCTTGCGGCGGGGGAACACCTCGCCGGGGGTGGGGACGGGGCGCTTGGGGGCGGCCGGGGCGGGGTGGGGGGCCGGTTTCGGCGCGGGCTTCTGGGCGGGCTCCCTGCCGGCCTGTCGGCCGCCGGGGACGGCGTGGAGGTGGGTGCGCGCGGCGGGGAGCGTGACCGTGCCGGTGGCCGCGGCCGCGGCCGCGACGGCGGTGGCGGTGGGCGCCGTGGCCGGTGCGGGGCCGCAGCGGGCCAGGAGGGCGGCTGCGGCGGGGTTGCCGCGCAGGGCGCCCAGAGCGGCGAGGTCGTCCTCGGCGGGGCGGTGACCGGCGTCCAGCACCTCGTCCAGGAGCGCGAGGTAGCCGGTGGCGGTGCCGGGGAGGGCGGCGCGGTACCGGGCGAGGTCGGCCATCAGGAAGGCGCGCAGCCGGGCGCCCTCTCGCATCGCCTCGTCGAGCGACTCTGCGAGGTGGAGGCAGTCCTGGGCCTCCTGGGCCGAGACCGGGCTGGGGTTCAGGGCGAGGGCGAGGGCTCGCCGGAGCACACGCAGCTCCTGAGCACCGAACGCCATGCCGCCGCGGGGTCCGTAGGGCGTGGGCATGCGGCGACGATACGCGCTAATCAGACAAATTCCGCATAGGGGGCACGGGTGTGGCGCACAGGCCCACCCGGATGCGGGTGCCTCCGGCGGTGGGGCGGGTGGCGGCGCCTGCGGCGGGCTGTGGAGGTGGGTGGGCGTGATGCCTGCGGCGCCTGTGCGGGGTTCGGTTACTGCGATGCCTGCGGCGCCTGTGCGGGTTCGGTGGGGGTGCGTGTAGCGCTTTGGGTTCGGTGGGTGGTGCGGGGCCGGGGGGGGGGGGGGGGGGGGGGGGGGGGGGGGGGGGGGGGGGGGGGGGGGGGGTCAAAAAAAAAAGAAGAAAAAAAGCAACCCCCCCG